>JAVBVX010000001.1:0-10287 GCA_036677665.1 Clostridium sp.
CTAAACTCCTACTTAACGCAAAAAACAGTAGAATATACACACTCTACTGTTCTTACTTCTATTTATATATTAAATCCCTCTTCTGTTCCCCTACTTTATTTACTATCGATATTCCATATTCTCGTATAAATACGTCTCTTTATTATGTTTCATGACAAACTAATTTTACATCTCTTTACAAGGGCTTAACCCATTTGTGCGGTAAGGCTTGCCTATATTCTAATGCTTTTGCAAGTAATTTAACATAGACCATTATTTAAAGCAATTACCTATGTTTAGAATTTTTTCTACTTCTGAGCATATATGCACTGCTAATTCTTCATTTGTATGTCCCTTAAGTAATTTACTATTGTAATTGAAATACTTCTTTATTATTTTAATAAGATAATTTCTTTCTTTTTCCTTCAACTCATTTACCATTATATCTCTACTTAACTCATCATATAACTTAAATGGATTTAATATATCACCATTATTATCACCACTATTATTACTAATATTATCTACTTTTTTGTTTACTGCAATTGTTATTTCATATTCACCTTTATTGTTAATTAAATATAAAATTTTCTTCAACAATTTTTCAATTTCTTTTTCATCAACCTGACTCAATTCATCATTATTAATACTATAATCTTTGTGGAGTCTATTATAAACTCTTGTTACTGCTGCTTTATTGTATCTCTTGTTTAGATTGTCCTTACTTTCACCGTTGATTAATGCTTTTTCTATTTCTTTTAATATTCCTTTTGATCCCATAACATTAGCACCTTCCAATTATTTCTTTTGCTAATTTATTTATTTCGGAAAATTCCCCTTCATATTTCCCTCTTATAGTGTTCTTCTTTTCTGAATAGTCATAATGGGAAACTTTTGAAATTGCTGACCTATTATAAATAATAGTTTTAAATAACTTAGGAATCTCTCCATTATTGCTTTTTAATTCTAATCCTGCTTTTATAGTTGTATATGGTTTGTTATCCCTATACCTATTTATTACTATGCCCAATGGTTCAATTGAATAACTATCGTTAATTCTCTTTATCTCTCTTGCCTTATCATTAATTTTTCTTATAACTTGATTTAGACCATAAGTTGATAAGGTGTCAGCAATCACAGGAATAATATAATACTGACTCATATATATGCCACACATTGTTATAGCTCCTAAATTTGGTGGACAATCAACTAATATATAGTCATATTTTTTTTCTAATGTTTCTAACTTCTCTTTTAAAACATTAATCAGATTATTACTTGTGTTTAATCCTGAAACATCATCATATATATCTATTAAATCAATACTTGAAGGAAGTAAATCTAAGTTACTAATTCCATCTCCTATATTACTTACCCCTTTAATTATTGATTTATTAATATCAAAAGCTGTAGTTCCCTCTACTTTATCTAGAAACAATTGATGTATGGTTCTATTGTTTTCATTTGCTTCTTTCCATTTTTCTTGACTAATAAGTAACACTGTTGCATTTGTCTGTGGGTCTAAATCTATAACTAAGACTTTTTTCTTATATTCACAAGCTAATGTCTCTGCAGTTGCTACTAATAAAGTTGTCTTTCCTACACCGCCCTTGAGATTTATAAAACTTATTACTTTTGCCATTCTAATCTCCTTAAAAATAATTAATACATAAAAATATATTAATCTTTTTAAGTTTATATTCTTATGTATTACAAACAGAAATTAAAGAAGACCATTGTAGATTTTTGATATACTTTACTATTGGTCTTCTTATCTTAATTTTACTTTTATTTTCACTTTAAAGTATCTAACTCCTATTCAAAATCCCTCAATATCTCATGATATTAAAAATTATATAGATATCTTGGCAGTATACATTTTCTCAGCTTTATCTATAAATTCATTTGGAGTGTTTTATTACTCCAAAGTCCTTGTCACTTTATCCTAATGCATCATATACCTCACAATCTCTATAATACTGTAAATTGTTATAAATTTTATTAAAGTTATCTTTATACATTTTGGCTACACTTGTACTTTCAATTACAATTATATGTTCTAAATTATATCTAGCAGCATAGCTCCAATTATATGATCCATCTATAACTTTTTTGTTATCTATGATGCAATATTTATTATGCATTAAATTATTATACTTCTTAGACCCTGTTCGAGGTATTATTGCTGTCTTTAATCTACTGCATACACTTATTAATTTGTTAATCCTTCCGGTATTCTTTTTATCACCACTTATAATAACTCTAATATCTATACCACGTCGCTTAAGGTTACTCAATTCATTCATTAAGTTTTCTGAAGTAAACCATGCTACTGCTATACAAAGTTCTTTTTTAGTTTCTCGGATATTTTTTATTATTATATCTTCTATATTTTCATCAAAAAACTTTATAAGTATCTTTTCATTATTTTTTTCAGGTAAGATTATAACTTTTTCCTTTTGAGCTTTATTTTCTTTTAGAACCTTAATTTCTTCTTGTAATTTTTTCATTTCTTTTATTAAAATTTGATTGTCAGCTTCATTAGGATTACTTATTCTTAATGATAGTTTTGATATTATCCAAGCAACCAGTCTCATTATACACCTACAATCTAATATTATTAGTTGAAATTTAAAATATTATTAAAGTAAATCCCTTCTAGATACTTATCTCTTCTATCCTTCTACAACATCTCTTATGAATATAATTTTCATAATCTTCAGCTTTGCATATTTCATCTCCTTGATATATAGGCTGATTACAATAATCACATACATTGTTGAACATTGCAGTCTTCAATGTTTCTGGTACTGCAATTGGCTTCTTTTTCTCCTTATCAGCTTCTATAATCTTTACAGCCTTCCTAACATCTTGCTTATTATTACTACAAATAAGCCAGTTAATATAGTTATCCATATTTCCTTTAAACATAATCTTTGCCTTAGCCTCTGCAATCTTTATAATGTAGTCATCTAAAGTTATAGTTAGCCTTTTAGTAGAATTTTTACTCATATAATTCTCCTGCTTAAATGCTTCTTACTAGCAGAATATGCACAGGTTTTTAAAGTGTTACAGTGTTTTTTCAATAGCAAGTAGGCTTAGCCACAGGCTCGCTCACTAGAAACCCAGGATAGTAAATTTCTCCACTACGGGTTCCTAGTGAGGCCACGATTTACTAGACTCACTTGATTCTTTTTAACTTCGCTAAATCTCTATTCAACGCAAAAAAACTTAGTAGCTCTACTATTGAACTACTAAGTTAAATATTATCTATATATTAATAAACCGCTCCGCCTACGCCACTTCATTTACTTTCTCTATTCTTTAATTTAAACTAAATCCATTAATTTTTTCTTTAGTTTTATGTTAAGAATCAGTCTACTTTTCTTCTCCCACCATTTCACTCTCTAACCTGTTTCAAATTATCATTTGTTCACAAGCTTTCGCTCTCCAGCGTGGCAAATTTCATTTGCTCACTCACTTACAGTTTTTTTCAAAGGTCCGGCCCTTTTGCGAAGGGCCACTTGGTGGAACTGAGCTTGCTTGGACTTTCAAATAGTGAAAATATTTGTTTTTACTTTTCGACATAAACCACCAGATAGCAGGTAGCATTGTGAGAATATGAAACATCTTATTTATTGGACAACGCTTCAAGAAGATATTAATTATCCTAGAATAAAAGGTTATGCCGGAATTAATCTGGCATTTTGCAGATTTTTCGAAGCAATTTATTGTACTCAACCATTGTGTAATTTCAATATTGAAGATGTACAAATGAGATGTAATAATCATAACGGGATTAGACCACTCTTATACCAAATTGACAATAGTCCTGATTTTTATCACTATTTGTAAGTAGTAAAAGCTCTTACCTATGCTTTGAGGTAAGAGCTTTTAGATAATTATAGAAGATATTTCTATGTGTTAATTTTAATACTCTATAAATCAATTATTTAATTATAATATAAAGATTCAACAGGTTATTATAATTAAATAACTGACTTTATTAATAATTATTTTTATTACTTAGAATTGAAAATTATATTGTTTACATATTCTACAAAACACTAAAATTGGATCTTCCCAAAATCAAATAAATATAGTATAATTATTAAGTCCAACAGAGGAGGTGCAATCGAATGAAAAAAACTATATGCGAACTTTTTGCTGGAGTTGGTGGTTTTAGAGTAGGCTTTGAGAAGCAATCTAATGACTGGGAAACTGTTTGGGCAAATCAATGGGAGCCTAGTAAGAAAACTCAACATGCTTTTGAATGTTATAAAACGCATTTTTATGATAAAGGTGGAATTAATGAATTTAGTAATACTGATATATCTGAAGTACCAACCAACAAAATACCAGAACATTCTATTCTAGTGGGAGGCTTTCCCTGTCAAGACTACTCTGTGGCGAGCACTGGTGCTAAAGGTATCCAAGGAAAGAAAGGTGTTCTTTGGTGGGAAATAGAGAGAATAATTAAAGATAAAACTCCTCCATTTATTTTATTAGAAAATGTAGATAGGTTACTAAAATCCCCCTCTTCACAACGTGGGCGTGATTTTGGAATTATTTTAACTTGTCTTAATAATCTAGGATACTATGTTGAGTGGAGAGTTATAAATGCTGCAGAATATGGATTTCAGCAAAGAAGGCGAAGAACATTTATATTCGCTGTACATAAAGATACAAATTACTATAAAAGTATTTTAAAGTATAGTCATATGGATTTATTAAATAAATTTAGTTTCTTTGCGTCAATATTTAATGTTCAAAATATAAATGAATCTTTAATCTTTACTACTTTATTAACACAAAATACTAAAGATATAGATAACATTTTAACATTAGCTGAATCTGCTATAACTTTAGATAACTGTGATATTATAGATATTTTAAATATATCTAATAACTTTCAATTTAACTTTAGTAATTCTGGAATATGTTTTAATGGGAAAATTTATACTGCTCAAACTACACCTGAAAATTTGATACATAATCCACCTTTAACATTAGCTGATATTTTAGAAAACTCTGTTGATGAAAAGTATTTTTTATCAGCAAAAGACTCAGAAAAATGGAGTTATATGAAAGGTGCTAAAGCTATAGAAAGAACCTCAAAAACTGGTCATGAATATACCTTCAGAGAAGGGGCTATTGCCTTTCCCGATTATTTAGATAAGCCAGCTAGAACTATGTTAACTAGCGAGGGAAGCAAGAACCGCAGTACTCATATTGTAGAAGATTTAGCGACTAAAAAGTTAAGAGTCCTGACTCCTGTAGAGTGTGAAAGAATAAATGGTTTTCCAGACGACTGGACCAATACAGGTATGACTCATTCTTTTAGATACTTCTGTATGGGAAACGCTCTAGTTGTAAATTTAATTACACTAATGGCAAAAAAATTATATGATATTATAGAAAAAGAAGACTAATAATTTTATTTAGTCTTCTTTTTCTATTTGTTCTTTTATATATTTTGCATTTAACCAAAATGACTTTTTTCTTTCATAAGTGCCTTGTGGTGTTAGCATTACATCATTATTATCTATTCCTTTTGGTCTTATGTGTGCGATTTCTCCTTGACTAATTTTAATAAAATTATTATAATCGCCTAGGGAGATTTTATTAACTGTATCCTGCCATACTAATTTCATACTTCCTTCTAAATCAATTATAGGCATATTCCAAAACATAACCTTATGTAATAAAATGTCATCTAATGATAATTCAGATTGTTTTTCAAAATTCCTCTTTGATTTAAAAATAATCCACAAATGCTTTTTATTTTCGAACTTATCCCTTATAATAGATTCTTCCCAATTTTCATTAACAATTTCTTGAAAATCTATTTGTTCAAATGACATAGATTCTTTTGGCATTCCATTAGGCTTTAACAATATAGTTTTAATTTCAATATCAGACTTCTTAAATTCAGAAAGTTTGTCTAATTTTTCTCCAAATAATTGCTTGCAAATATCATCAATTATAAGTCTAATAAAATTTTTTGCTTTTCTTTCTCTAGTAATATTATATTTATTAATCATTTGTTCGAGAGTAAATCCTTCTATAGCCTTAAATGTATTTAATATAACTTTATCAAATGGCTTGTCCTTAAAATTATTAGCAACTGACTTTTCTTCATCTATTTTTTCGTATGTTTCCCTTTGGAGAAGTTCTTCAATAATATAGTCTACATATGCTCTCTTTAAACAAAACGCTCTTTGTGGTGCCATAACATCTGAAAATGGCTGTTCTCTTTTACTTTTTTCAGCAGTACTTCCCTTTGTACATGCACCTAAATAAAGTGTATCTCCTTCTGATATCTCATGTGCTCTTCCTTGTCTTATCTTATTAATTATTAATTCCCAATCTCTTTTAATTACTAGTAAATCATTTTTTGAAGGACTCCATACATTAATAATTTTAAATACTAGTTCTTCTATATGTTTATCATTATCATGAATATAAAACATTAAAAGAAGATTTCTACACTTTTTAAGTAGTGAATTGTTGTCCCACTCCTCTATATATATTCTCATAAAATCGATTATCGTTAATACAATTCGTTCTTTTGCAGAAATTCCTTCCTTTTCTCTTAATGATTTTGAATCTATCTTTGGCTTTATCTTCTTTAATGGAGCTACTTTCAACTCTATATCAGCCTTTCCAAAATCAGCCTCTTGTTTTGAGTTTACTTTATATCCAAAGTAGCTTTCTTCAACAACTTGCCCTAATCTTCCTTTTGATCTTTTATTTTCAAATCTATGATTTAAATCCTCACCTAATACCGCATACAAACTTTTGTTTAGAAGTTGTCTTGCGAAATTTTCAATTGAGTTCTTATCATTTTCATTATATAGCATCTTCTCCCTCCAATTCACATTTTATTTGGTAATATTTTTCCATTTTATTAAAATAAAAATCTAAACTAAGTTATCTATATATAGTTATAAACTATAATAGATCATCAATTTTCCTAAAAGTACTTACTTCTACATTAATCAATTTGCTAAATCAAACTTCACCATACCCAATCTACCATCATATTCATACTGTATTAACTTTAAATTTGTCCATCTTTTCGACCGTGCTGGTCTTCTACCTATTGTATAATTTCTCTCTGCTACAGTCTCTGCGTATTCAATAACATCTTTACTAATATTACTTGCTACCAATGCCGCTTCTATCATTGAGTAATCTCCATGTGCATACTCTTCTCTTACCCAGTCAACATACTTTAATACTTGCTCAATATCTTCTATAGTTGCTCTATCCTTCTTCAACTCTACAACTAAATATTTAGAAACAGTCCTATACCCTTTTATATACCTATATCCAAATAAATCCATTCTATCCATGTAATCTATCGGTTTAAAAGGTGATGCTGGTACTTGGTGTGAAAGATAGTCCCAGCTTCCAAAAATCCCTATAGTATCATTTTCTTGACTGCTAATCTGTGCTAATACTGCTGCCTCTAACGCCATTTCATGTTTTAATTTCTTATTATCATTACAAGAGTTTAATAATGGAGTTGCATTTAAAAAATAACCTTCTAAATTAAGTTTGTTTTTAATATCTATATGAAGCTTATTATTAAATTTAAAAACAGAATTCTCATCATTACTAAATATAAAATCTTCATTTCTTTTTAGTATAATATCTTTTAACGCATCATTTTCTTCATCATCAATCTTGATAAATGACCTTTTCCAAAAAGCCCTCAACATTTTAAACTTATGTGGATTTGATGCTAATGCATCATCCATATCTATTCCCATTTTAAAAAAATATGGTTCAGGCTTAAATGTACAAATCCAACGAATATTTTGGCTACCTTCTCCTATATCATAAAGTATATTATCCTTAATATCCTTATACTCTAAATTTTCCGGACAGCTAGCATATAGATAATTATTAAATCTACAATTTTCTCTAATATTAATCAGTGTCCCTACTCCATAAATATTTCTCTCTATAAAAAAGTACACATTATCTCCTGACTTCATTGTACAATAATCCGCAAAGGTAGCTTCATGATGAGATCCCCATAACTTGTTCCTAGGCTTGGACATAATCGTTCCATAAACCCCATTTTCTATGCTCACACCTAAAGAACTTGTACTATCTAAATTGAATATATATCCTGCCATTATTTCCTCCTCTCTAAAAACATTAGTCTATTTTATTAATAACAATCTTCATATTAATTTATATTTTCGTTCTTTTATAAAACTCTTAGCAACTTAAAGTAATCTTTATTACATTTTACTACTTACTATCCCCTCCACCACCTCAAACCCCTGATTCACAGCAATCTGATAAAGTGGTGAGATACATCCCTTCAACTTCTCATTAAACTCCTCTTCAGGCTTATACCTTAAATACTCCGTAAAATTCTCTATCTTTAATACATCAATATAACCTTCTAAATACCTCTCTTTTCCTCTTTCTGAAAGATGTGTAACTGCTTTATACTGTATATCGCAGAAGCTATCAATGTAACTATTGTAATTAAGCAGCTTATCACTCTTAGAGCTGTTTATATTTTTGAAGGTAGGTACAAGATTCCACATCTCATCATGAAGCACAAAGCTCCAAGGAATAAAGTGGTCAATGCTAAGAGTTCCATGATTCTCATAGTTTTCTTCTTCAAATGCCTTACCTGTGTAAATATCCTGTACAGCTTTTGATATAATAATTTCACTCCAAAGCTTTGTAGCTGTAGTTAGCTTTCTAACTTTAGGTGCTTCCAATTTAAATGCTATAGCTGGAACATTAGGATTTCTCTTTTGAAGGAAACATACAAGCTTGTAATAAATCCAAGACTTTATAACTCTATAGTTTTCTTTAAGATAATCCGCCCAACCTTCATTTAAGATAATTTTATCTCTATCTCCTTTAATAATTTTGTAAAGACAGTTATCACTCTCTAGGGATAGCTTAGTAATTAACTTTTCTTTTAAACTATCTTTCTTTCCTCTAAGTTTTTCTGAAAAGAAGGGCGAAAGTAATCTATATGGAACATTAACAGTTAATTCTTTCATCATCCTTTTAAGTTCCTTATCTTCACTTTCATATAAAAATTCTAAAAGTTCATTTTCTTTGCAATTGGCTGTAAATCCATATTTTGTAGCAATATAATTTATAGGCTTTTTTAAATTATCAAACATTCCAAAGCTTAATTTATATTGCATGGTAGGATACCAAGCTCCCACTATCATTCTTGCTATGATTCTATGAAACTCAATTTCAGTTTTACCTATAGTAACCTCTTCTAATATTCCAAGGAGCCAATACATTTTATAACTTGCCACTACTCTATCATCATCAAGAAGTCTTGAGAAAGTTCTTGATTCAACTTTGCTACTATTAGGTAAAAAACTAGTTTCTATTTCCTTTGGATATAAAATATTAATTGAAGTATCAATAATGTTATTCATATAACTATTTTCACCTACTCTCTCTTAAGTGTTGCTACAGCTACTATATCTGTAATATTTCGTGCCTTTACCATTACATAATCTCAGCTATCTATATTAACATCTATGATAATTACTTAAACGCAATAGTGTTTCATAAATTCATATAATATCCCCAGCATAATAATACTTCTTTTATTATATTATCTATTTCTATATATTTACTTAATCACATCTATTTTACCACAAATTCTTTTTTCTTCCACATTTTTGGGTAATAAAATAACACATATCCACAGTGTTTTTGTGTTTATGTGTCACTATATTTATTTCTATATATTTAACTCTTACAACTTTGATAAGACTTAAAATTCATTAAATCTTATAATCCTTCAGAATCTCCTCAACACTTTTAGCAAAATTATTTGCTGCACCCCATTCATACTTAGAAAACATCCCTTGAGAACTCCCTGTAGCTATAACCCTTACTTCTGTTATATCCTATCCCAAGATACATTAAAACTTCTTTTCCACAATATTATATTTGCAATTATTGCTACAACTATATAAACGTAGGTACCATAGTTTATAAGTGTGCTTAGAAAATGAATTCCCCCTAGAGCAGCCAGTATTAGCCTACTAGTAAAGGCAGCCCACCCACTACTTTCCTGGGCAGCTTTAAAGGATTTAGTAAAAGGAAGCTCTACATTTAAAACTTTAAAAACTATTACAGTAAATATATAAGTGTTAAGAATTACTGCTATTAATATTATAATGTAATAATACTTCAAAAGGGCTAGCAAACCAAACTAGAATAATAAAATGCTACCACCACTTTGGCTGAAATGTTACATTTAAATCTACAAGATTAAATAATCTACCAATTTAA
>JAVBVX010000002.1:0-50623 GCA_036677665.1 Clostridium sp.
ATACCAAAAGATTACAAGAAAAATTAAACGGCCTTAGCCCAATGGAGTTTAGGGCTTTAGCCGCTTAAATTGATTTTTATTATTTCCACTGTCTACTTGACAGGGTGCAGTTCAATATTTGTTGGGCTTTATTTATTTCTTACTAGCTATATATTAAATCAAAGTTTAAACTTTCTAATAACACTAACTCTTTAGATTTTCGCTTTTAAATATATATACATGAAAAAAGTACTCTCCAATAGCTACTAATAAAGCAAGTATAATTAAACTAAGTACTTCAGTATAAAACTCCATATATAGTAAGCTTATACCATAAGCTGTTAAGGCTGTCATAAAACCATCTATAATACAAGCACTTACATTTCCATATCGCGGAAGAATATATTTATCTCCAAATAAATAATTTATAACTGTTGCAGCTATTGCAAAAATAGAAATCCAGCCTACTGTATTTCCATCAATATTTCCTAATGTAACCCAACCTACTACAAAATATAAAAAAAACTTCGCTAAAACTCCTGTTAAGACTCTATTCATAAGTATCCCTCCTATTAGTTATTCATTTAATATTATTGTTTAGTTTTCTCTACTTAACTAGACTTATACATCTATATATTTTTCTCTCTTCATAATCTCTACACATCTTTTTTATATAATATTAGAATAAAATCTATTATTTTATGTATTATCTGGAGGTAATTTATGAGTAAAAAAACTGAAAAAATTAAAGTTTATGGAATGACATGTACCTCATGTGAAAAAACAATTGAAAAAGCTTTATTAAAACTTGACGGAGTACTTTCTTCAAAAGCTGAATATGCGGATGAGACTGTAGAGATTGAATATAATGAAGAAGTTTGTTCTATTGAAAAAATTAAAAATGTAGTTAATAACTCTGGTTATACTACAGAAAAACCTAGTAAAGATGGTAAAGTTTTAGGGATAGTAATTATAGGACTTGCAATCTTACTTTTAGGAAAATACTCAGTTGGATTTGATATGAGTGACAAATTAACCAACGCTTCATATGTTGTATTATTTCTAGTAGGTATGCTTACTTCTATACACTGCATTGGCATGTGTGGTGGAATTATGCTCTCACAAAGCATATCTAAAGAAGATGCTTTGAAGAGTAAGTTTCAATCTATACTACCATCTATCTTATATAACGGTGGAAGAATAGTATCCTATACTATTTTAGGTGGCATAGTAGGTGCTATAGGTTCTGTATTTTCACTCTCTTTAAGTCTTAAAGCTGGACTTCAAATATTTGCTGCTGTATTCATGATAATTATGGGAGCTAATATGGCTGGTTTTTCTTTATTCAGAAAAATAAACATCAGACTACCTTGGTCAAGTTGCTCACTTAAAAGAAAAACAGCTTCACCTTTTTTAGTTGGTATCTTAAATGGATTCATGCCTTGTGGACCTCTACAAACTATGCAACTATATGCTCTTAGTACTGGTAGTGCTACAAAAGGTGCTTTATCTATGTTTATATTCGCTTTAGGAACAGTTCCTCTAATGCTAACTTTTGGGGCTATCTCTGGCTTACTAAGTAAAGGATATACAAAAAAACTTTTAAAATTCAGCGGTATTTTAGTAATTGTTTTAGGTATAATTATGGGAAATAGAGGTCTGGCCCTTGCTGGTATAAATGTACCTAGCCTAAACTCACTTGGAACTTCTAGCTCTCCCTCAGGTGGAACAGTTGATAGTACTAAAGCTATTATTAAAGATGGTAAACAAACCCTAACTATGTCTGCTAATTATAGAGGATACGTATCTAATGTACTATATGTGCAAAAGGGAATTCCAGTGAACTGGATTATTAATGGTGAAGAAATTACTTCTTGTAACAATGCCATCGTAGTTCCTTCCTTAGGAATTGAAGCTAAAATAGGCAAAGGTGAAAATATAATAGAGGAATTTACTCCAACTGAGAGTGGAGATATTAACTTTAGTTGCTGGATGGGGATGATTCGTGGAGTTATACGAGTAGTAGATGATATTAGTGTAGTAGATGCTTCAAAATCTGATTCATCTCTGCCAGCTCCAAGTCAACCTTCTTGTTGTAGTGTTCCTCTTGAAGAAACTGAAAGTATATATGGTGATGATATAAGTACTGCTCCTACAGAAAGATTAGTAAAAAAAGCTACTATTACTTCATCATCTCAAGAAGCTATAATAACAGGAATTGGCTTTGAGTTTGACCCTCTTATAATGGTGGTTAATAAAGGAATAAAAGCTACTATTAATTTAGATTTAACTTCTTTTGATATCCCTGAAGGAACCTATGAAGTAATTGATGGAAATACTGGCAAAACCCTTGATACCTTCGAGGGTAAAAAAGGCATAGTTAAAGTTAATATAGATACTACGTCAAATAATGTCTATGGAGTAATTAAAAATGAACGAATTTTAGGTATAATTGAGGTAGTTGATGATTTAAATACTGTTAACTTAGAAGAAATAAGAATAAAATACTTAAATTAAGTATTTTATCATAAATATTACCACTATTATTTTTAAAATTGTTCTTATATAATATAAAATTGTGAAAACCCCTTAAAATTTGCCTAATGCTTGGGAACAACGGAGGACTTCTTTATAAAAATGGGGTGAATCCAATAAAGGTAGGGAATCTCTCTTTCCGAACCCGTCAACTAACTTCGTAGGCATTTAGAGAGGTATTTTAATGAAAAAACATAATATTAATTACTCTATACTTTTTTTAGTATTCTTTTTTATGGGAATGCTTTTGTGGAAACATGAACGTAAAGAAGATATTAAAGCTGTGAATGTAGCTTACAGTACAATTGCTATTGATAAATCTTCTGAGGATGACTCTCCATCAGAAGAAAATACATATTCATCTGAGATTGAAACCTTAGATTGGTGGAAAGAGGCTAGATACGTATTTAAGAGAAATTCGATAGCAGAAGTTACTGATGTATCTACACAGAAAAGCTTTAAAGTAAAAAGGACAATGGGCAGCAATCACGCTGATGCAGAAGCATTAACTTTAGAAGATACTCAGATAATTAAAAATATCTGGGGAGGTTTTTCTTGGGAAAGACGTCCAGTAATTGTTGAGATTGATGGAAGAAAACTTGCCGCTTCTATGAGTGCAATGCCCCATGCAGGAATTGATTCTGCGCCTGCTTTTAAGGTTATAAGTAACCGTTCGGTTGGTTATGGTAGAGGCGAGAACCTTGATGTTATTAAAGATAATGGTATGGATGGCCATTTTGATATTCACTTTTTAAATAGCACAAGACACAAAGACGGAAAAAAGGATCCTGAACATCAGACAGCAATTCATTCCGCAAATAAATAATTAAAGAATAGGATTAAATCCACAATGGATTTAATCCTATTCTTTAATTTTCTCCGATAAATAACTTTCTTTCTTCTATTAATCTCTCAAATTCCTTTGGCGGAACAGGCTTACTATATAAGTAACCTTGTATTTCATGACATCCATTAAGTTTTAAGAAATCAAGCTGAGTTATCGTTTCTACTCCTTCAGCTGTTACATTTAAATCTAAATTTGTTCCAAGACTGATTATAGCATTAACAATAGCAGTGTTTTTGTTATCACCGTTAATATCTCTAACAAAGGAAGAGTCAATTTTCAAAGTATCAATCTTAAAGTTTTTCAAATAATTAAGAGAAGAAAAACCTGTCCCAAAATCATCTAAAGATACTTTTACTCCCATTTCTTTCAATCTTTCAAGAGTATCAATTGTAAACTGAATATCTTTTATTACGATACTCTCAGTAATTTCAAGTTCTAACCAATATGGATCTAACTTTGCTTCCTCCAAAATTTCTCCTATTTTATCTAATAAGTTTGATTGAGCAAACTGAAGTGCCGATAAATTAACAGAAACTCTGAGAGGTTTATATCCTGCTTCTTGCCACAACTTATTCTGTTTACATGCAGTTCTTAAGACCCATTCCCCTATTGGTATTATTAATCCAGTTTCCTCAGCTATAGGAATGAACTGAACTGGTGATACCATCCCAAACTCTGGACTATTCCATCTAATTAGTGCCTCAACAGCCTTTATACCCTCACTCTTTGAGTCTACTCTCGGTTGATAGTATAATGTCAATTCTTCCTTTTCTAATGCTTTACGAAGATGGTTTTCCATTTTAAATCTTTGTATTCCCTGACTATCCATATCATCATTATAGAATTTATAATTACATTTGCCATTATCTTTAGCACGATACATTGCAATATCTGCTTTTTTAAGAAGAATCTCTGTTTTGTTTCCGTCTTGAGGATAAAATGAAATTCCCATGCTTGCACTTATATTAATTTCTTGTTCCTCTAATACATATCTTTCCTGAAGTATATTCAATATATCATCTGCTATTTTAGCAGCGTCTTTTTCACTCTCTATATTTGATATTAAAAAGGTGAACTCATCTCCACTCATACGACATACTACATCTTCATCTCCGATAATCGTAATTAATCGTCTAGATATTTCAATTAAAAGTTGATCTCCTGCTTTATGTCCAAAAGTATCATTTATAAGTTTAAATCTATCTAAGTCCAAAAACATGACAGCTAACTTTTTATCGTTTTTATTTGCATATTCTATAGACTTGTCCAGTTTTTTATTAAAGACAAATCTATTTGTCAGCTTTGTTAGTGGGTCATGATTAGCAAGATACTCTAGTTCCCTATTTGCTTTCTGAACTTTGATAAAGTTATCATTTAGGATATTTGAAGTATTTTTAAAATTATTTATTACAGAATCTACCTCTCTAATAAAGCTCCTAGGCCATTTTATAGTCTCTTTGTCAAATATTTTTGAGGGTAACTGGTTAGTTACCTCAGCTAAATGCTCTATAGGTACAATTAAGAACTTTCTTAATAGCATTGAAATAAATGAGGCTAATATAATAGAGACTAATGTTATACTAAGACTTCTTATATAGTATAGTTGAATATTTTCACTATACCATATTAATTCTTTTTTACTATGTGATATGCTAATAAATAAATTTGAAGCTAAAACAGCTCCTACTACAAGATTAAAAAATATTTCATTTGCTAAAATTGTTTTTTCTTTATTAAGTCCTGCGTACCATCGTCTTGTAGATATATAGAATATTATTAAGCTAGCGCAAAAGGCATTAAATATGCCGTTAACAGAGTATCTTAACATATTAAATACAGCTTCAGTTATTGTCATATTTAATATACTAGTATGAGAAATATATATAAATGGTATTCCAAGCCCTACCCAGTATAAGCAATCAATTAAAATAATATTTCTTTTTTTTCTTTTAAGAAATAATCCAATAAATATTGTTTCTAATACATAAACTGCTAATCTAAAAGGATGACCTAGTAGAATAACTTTATATATATTAGATATGATAGCTGCTATAACTCCATACTTTAAACCATATGTATATAAGATTATAAGTATAGGTATACTTCCCAATTGAAAACCAAGTCCCAAAAATAATGGAATATCAAATAAATTTCCTCCAATTGATAATATAATTAGCATTATAATTATGGTAATTTTCCTAGGCAGACTACGGTATTCCATATTAAGTAAATTAATCATGAATTTATCCCCCAAATTAAATTTAAATACCTTAACGTCCACATTTAGCTAAATAAACGCATTATGCTAAAATTATATCAAATTCAATTGAAAACTACAATTTATATGTTGTAAAAATATATGTTTTTTTGTAATTATATACTTAATATAATTAACTTATTATAAAAAAAGATAGTGTAATTCAAAATGAATTACACTATCTTTTTTATAATAAATTTTACTTTACTAATTATTGTTCAACAGCAACCTTTGGAGCTACTGGTTGACGGAAGTTTAGTATAGCTTTTGTTGGACACTTCTTCTCACAAAGTCCACACTGTACACACTTGCTGTAATCTATTACTGAAAGGTTATTAACCATTGTAATAGCTTCTTTTGGACATGCTTTAACACATAGTGTACATGCAATACATCCAACTGAGCAATCACCCTTAACTTCAACACCTTTAGCTTTTGAATTACATGCTACAAATACTTTTTGCTTCTTAGGAGCCATTTCTATAATAGTTTTTGGACATGACGTTACGCAAGCTCCACAAGCTACACACTTGTCTGGATTTACTTTTGCAATTCCGTCTACTATATCAATAGCATCAAATTTACAAGCCTTAACACAGCTTCCATATCCTAAACATCCATATCCACAAGCTTTAGATCCAGCACCTGGAACGTTCATAGCTTGTTGACAATCTACTAATCCATAATATTCATACTTATCTTTAGCTACATTACAACTACCTTGACATTTTACATAAGCAACCTTAGGCTCTGCAGTATCTACAGTTACTCCTAAAATTTCACCTATTTTCTCTGCACAAGCTGCTCCCCCTATAGGACAACAGTTTGGAGCTGCAACTCCACTTACTACTGCTTCAGCATAAGCATCGCATCCTGCAAATCCACAACCACCACAGTTTGCTCCTGGAAGACACTCTTTAACTAGAGGTACTTTTGGATCCACTGGTACTGCGAATTTTTTTGATGCATAACCTAAAACTAGACCAAATAGAAGTCCAAGTCCGCCTAAACTAAGTACAGGATATAATATTTGAGTCATTTTAATTCCCTCCTTATACTAGGCCTGAGAAGCCAAGGAACGCTATAGCCATTAATCCAGAAGTGATCAATGACGCAGGTAATCCCTTTACAGCCTCTGGCATTTTATCATTTGCTTCCATTCTTTCTCTTAAACCTGCAAGTATAACAATTGCAAGCATCCAACCAAGTCCTGAAGCAATACCAAATACTAATGATTCAATTAAATTTAACTTTTCATTCATGTTGATGATAACCGCACCTAATATAGCACAGTTTGTTGTGATAAGAGGTAAGAAAATTCCTAGCGCCTTATACAGTTCAGGCATTGTTTTCTTAAGAACCATCTCAACAAATTGAACTAGTGCTGCAATAACTAAAATAAATGCTATTGTATACATGTAAGTGATATCTAATGGTACAAGTATAAATTTATATACTATAAATGATATAAGTGATGCAAGTCCCATAACGAATGTAACTGCTGCACCCATTCCTTTAGCAGTTTCTATTTTTTTAGAAACTCCAAGGAAAGCACATATACCAAGGAATCTAGACAATACCATATTACTTACAAACAAAGCAGAGATTATCAATGTAAATATTCTCATTATCTATTCACCCTTCTTTCCTTCTTCTATTTTGAAGCCTTTTTAAGTTTACTTTGATTTAATATAGCCATCATTACTCCAAGAGTAATGAATGCTCCAGGTGCAAGGACGAATATTAGTGCTGGTTCAACTACTGCAGGCATGATTTGTGCACCAAACATTTTGCCTGTTCCTAATAATTCTCTTACCATACCGATAACTGCTAAAGATAAAGTAAATCCAAGTCCTTGTCCTAATCCGTCAAAAATAGAAGGTACAGGTGTATTTTTTGAAGCGTATGATTCTGCACGTCCTAAGATAACACAGTTAACAACTATAAGTGGTATGAATATACCAAGTGAAGCATTTAACGCTGGTACGAATCCTGCAAGCAAGAATTGTAACAGTGTAACGAAGCCCGCAATAACAACTATAAACGCTGGTATACGAACCTTGTCTGGTATAATATTTCTTAGCAATGATATAACTAGGTTTGCACCTATAAGAACAACAGTTGAAGCTAGTCCCATTCCTATACCATTTATAGCACTTGAAGTTACTGCAAGTGTAGGACACATAGCAAGAACTTGTACAAATATAACATTTTCATTAACTATACCATTTTTTAATCTTTCCATTAAAACACTCATTATTTTTGACCTCCTTTTAATTCACTATTAAAGAAGTCTACTGCATCATTTACACCAGCAGTTACTGCCTTTGATGTAATTGTTGCTCCTGTTAACGCTTGAACCTCATTATCTCCTGTTGGTGGAGCTTTTACTACTGTAATAGGCTTGTCAATTGATTTTCCTGTATATTGTCCTGAGAATTCTGGGTTTGGCGCATTTGCTCCAAGACCTGGAGTTTCTGAATGGTTAAGTATTTTAATTCCTTCTACTTTACCTTCATTTGAAATTCCAACCATCATCTCGATTAATCCAGCATAACCTTTAGGTGCTACTTTTACAGCATACCCTACAGCCTCACTACCTTTTTGTGCTGCATAAACTTCTGTTACTTTTCCTTCTGCTGCTAATTGAAGTTCTAATGTTTCTCCTGCTTCAGGAGTTACATCTCCTACCTTTTGGAAGCCTTCTGCTGATGGTAAAACTTCTTTCATAGCTTCATTATTAGCCTTTATATTTTGTTGCTTTATTGGCTCTAAAGTGATTTTATAAGCCCATCCTAAAATTAATCCTGCTATAGCTGTGATAATTAATAGTCTTAAACCTAAACTTATAATCTCCTTGTTGCTAGTTTGGTTTTCCATCTACTTCACCTCCCCAGTTCCAAATACTCTTACTTTTACGTACTTATCTATTAGTGGTACCATTAAGTTCATTATTAATATTGAGTAAGATACTCCTTCTGGATATCCGCCAAATTGACGTATAACTGATGTTAAAACACCACATCCTAGAGCAAAAATAACTTGTCCTTTTGTAGTCATAGGGGTAGTTGTATAGTCAGTTGCCATGAATATAGCTCCAAGCATTAATCCACCAACCATTATTTCATATAATCCACCCATTGGGTTTCTTCCCATAAGTGTTCCTAGTGCTAAAACTGTTCCAATATAAACTACAGGTATATGCCAAGTAATAACTCTTCTATAAACAAGATAAGCAAAACCTATTAATAAAGCTAGAGCTGAAGTTTCTCCAATACATCCTCCTACTTGTCCTATAAATGCTTGGCCAAGACTTGGAAGATCTGCTCCTATTGCTTCTCCTGCTTTTAATATTGCAAGAGGTGTAGCTGTTGATGTTCCATCTACTCCTGGAGTTGTCCACGTTGTCATAGCAACAGGATAAGATGCAAGCATAAATGCTCTTCCTGCTAAAGCTGGGTTAACTATATTTTGGCCAATTCCACCAAATAAAAGTTTTACAATTATAATTGTAAATATTGATCCAACTGCAACCATCCATAATGGAATTGTTGGTGGAACGTTAAATGCAAGTAATATTGCAGTTACAACTGCACTTAAATCTCTTGTTGTATTTGGGCTATTTGTTATTTTACACCATGCCCATTCTGAACCTACACAAGCTATAATTGCTGTAAGTATTACTAAAGCTGCTTGTATTCCAAAGAAATATATTCCTGCTGCTGTAGCTGGAATTAATGCAATAATTACATCTCTCATAACTGATTGAACCGAGTGGTCTTCACGAATATGAGGAGAAGAAGACACCGTATACATTGTTTCAGCCATTATTATTCACTCCTTATTTAGCTTTTTTACTTCTTTCTTTTATTTGCAAGTACTGTTCTTTTTGAAGTTCTTATAGATTGAAGCAAATGACGTTTTGCTGGACATATAAATGTACAAGATCCGCATTCGATACAGTCTAAACCATTACCTTCTTCAAATTCATCGTACTCATTTCTTCTTCCTAAAGAATCTAATGCTGTTGGATTTAAGAACATAGGACAGACTTGAAGACACTTTCCACATCTTATACAGCTTGATTCTTCTGGTAAAACTGCTTGTTTTTCTGTTAAACAAAGTATTCCTGATGATCCTTTTGTAGTTGGTACATCTACACTAGATATAGCCATACCCATCATTGGTCCACCTGAAATTATCTTAACTGGATTTTCTTTAAATCCACCACAAGCTTCTACTAATTCTTTGTAAGACATACCTAATCTTATTCTTAAGTTTTTAGGCTCCTTAACAGCTTCTCCTGTAACAGTAACAACTCTTGATATAGTAGGTCTTCCGTTTACAACAGCGTTATATACTTCTCTTACTGTATTAACGTTTTGAACTATACATCCTACATCAGCTGGAAGTTTTCCTGAAGGAACTTCTCTCTTAGTTACAGCATATATTAATTGTTTCTCAGCACCTTGAGGGTACTTAGTGTGTAATGCTGAAACTTCTATATTCGGAATATTTTTAGTTGCTTCTTTTAATGCTTCAATTGCATTTTTCTTGTTATCCTCTACTCCAATGTATCCTTTAGCACCTGGGAACATATGAAGTATTATCTTTAGTCCTTCGATAATCATGTTTGTTTCTTCAAGCATTAATCTGTGGTCACATGTTAAATAAGGTTCACACTCTGCACCATTTAGTATAATTGCGTCAATTTTCTTGTCTGGTGGTGGAGCAAGTTTTACACTTGTTGGGAATGTAGCTCCTCCCATACCAACTACTCCTGCCTCTTTAACAATTGCAACAATTTCTTCTTTTGTCATTTCTGTGTAAGCTTTTGGTTTTGGCATATCCATTTCTTCGTATTGCCCATCATTTTCAACTATTACTGAAAGTGATTTAGTTCCCCCTGCAGTAGGCATTTCTTTTACATCTTTAACAGTACCTGATACACTACAATGCACGTTAGCAGATATAAATCCAGCCGCTTGACCAATTTTTTGGCCAACTAAAACTCTGTCACCTTTTTTCACCAAACATTCTGCTGGCGCTCCTATATGTTGAGACATAGGATACACTAAAATTTGGTTTGGTTGTAAATCTTCAATCGGCTTATTCTCTGTAAGATGTTTACCATGCGGTGGGTGAACGCCTCTTTTAAAAGTTAAAAGTTCCATGTTAATCCTCCCATTCTAAAATCTAAATATACAAAAATATTTTTAATAGTGCACATAATTAATTAAAAAGGATATCATAATCCGCTATAACTTGTATATTATACTTTGTTGCATAATATACTAACTTTTAGTAAAATATTTTACTTTAATTATCCTTATAGCCAATCCTAAGCCCCTCTGTAAAACATAAACCCTTACATTGCAAAATTGCAGAAAAATACATAATACATGTAAATGTCTACATAATGTCAGTTAGATTATACTCTACATAAGTATATAATAACATAAATTTGTGAAAATTTAATCAAAATTTATCATTTTTTTAACTTTTTTTGATTATCTTTATAAATTTATTTTATTAGACCTTATGTTTATGATGTTAATGAAAATATTTATTTGAGATTGTTATTAAACTAAACTATTTAATTTAATAATACCACATAATATTGATTTTTAGTGAATTGACAAAATATTAAAATAAATCAGACTTTATCTCACAAGGACAATTATACAGTTTATTTAATAAAAATCAATATAGTACAAAGGCGGCTAAACTCTAAAAGATTAAAACCGCCCTTCCTATATCATTTTAAATCAATTTATCTCTGTATAGATAGTTTTTTTTAATTTACATTAAAGAACTATCCCTTTGTTTTGTAAATATTCGTCATAAGTTGTTTGCTTGTCGATTATTCCTTCAGCTGTTACTTCTATAACTCTATTTGCTATAGTTTGAATAAATTCATGGTCATGAGATGTAAATAAAAGTGTTCCTGGGAAATTTATTAGTCCATTATTTAATGCTGTTATTGATTCTAAGTCTAAATGGTTAGTTGGTTCATCTAAAACTAATACATTAGCACCACTAAGCATCATTTTAGATAACATACATCTAACCTTCTCTCCCCCTGATAAAACACTTACTTTTTTCATTGGTTCATCCCCTGAGAAAAGCATTCTTCCAAGGAAACCTCTTAAGAAACTTTCTGATTTTTCTTCTGAATATTGACGAAGCCATTCCACTAGATTTAGGTCTACATCATTAAAGTACTCAGAATTATCTTTAGGGAAGTAAGCCTGAGATGTAGTAACACCCCACTTATACTCTCCATTATCAGCTTCCATCTCTCCCATTATAATTTTAAATAACGCTGTTTTAGCAGCTTCATTATCCCCTATAACGGCTATCTTATCTCCCTTATTTAACATAAAGTTTATATTATTTAAAACCAATTCTCCATCAATTGTTTTACATAAATCTTTAACATATAATAAGTCCTTTCCAGCTTCTCTATCTGGTTTAAAGCCAACAAAAGGATATCTTCTTGTTGAAGGACTAATATCATCTAAAGTAAGCTTTTCAAGTTGTTTCTTACGAGAGGTAGCTTGTTTTGCTTTAGATGCATTAGAACTAAATCTAGCAATAAAGGCTTGTAATTCCTTCATCTTCTCTTCTTTTTTCTTATTTTGATTTTTAGCCATTTCAAGGGCTAATTGACTTGATTGATACCAGAAATCATAGTTACCAACATAGATCTTTATTTTTCCATAGTCCACATCTGCAATGTGAGTACATACTTTATTTAAGAAATGTCTATCATGTGATACAACAATAACTGTACTCTCAAAATCTAAAAGGAAATTTTCAAGCCAGTTAATTGATTTGATATCCAAATGGTTAGTAGGCTCATCTAGTAATAGTACATCTGGGCGACCAAATAATGCCTGAGCTAAAAGTACTCTTACCTTCTCCATTGGTGTGATATCTTTCATAAGCTTTGAATGAAAATCATCCCCTATTCCAAGTCCATTTAATAGCATTGCAGCCTCAGTTTCTGCATCCCATCCATTTAGTTCTGCAAATTCCCCTTCAAGTTCCGCTGCCTTTACTCCATCTTCATCTGTAAAATCTGCTTTAGCATATAATTCATCTTTTTCCTTCATGATTTCATAAAGTCTTGCATGACCCATAATTACAGTTTCCATTACTTGAAACTCATCAAACTGATAGTGGTCCTGTCTTAAAACTGCCATTCTCTTACCTGGTTCAATACTAACTTCTCCAGTATTAGGTTCTACTTCACCTGAAAGAACTTTTAAGAATGTAGATTTTCCCGCTCCATTTGCTCCTATTAATCCATAACAGTTTCCTGGTGTAAATTTTATATTAACATCTTCAAATAATTTACGGTCACCGTATCTTAAACTTACTCTACTAGTACTTATCATATAATTATTTTTCCTCCAAATCCATTTCTACTTGCTTCATTTTCAGTTCTTTAGTTTTTCATCAAAATCAGCACATAGTTACTATTATAATATATTTAACCTTAAGTTCTCAAGTTTTAATATGAAAAAATCAGGTACTTATCTGATTTTTTGTAGAATTTTTATAATAAATAATTAAATAAGGTGCCTAATTTAGGAAATTTAGTTTATTTAGATTAAATTAAAAGTATTTTTGAAGGATTAGATTCCTTTTATTTTAATATTTTTTATAGGCTTAGTAAATATTTGCATTAATTAACAAGTAAATTTCTGTACTTTTTATGTTTTTGAAGCTTATGTATCAATAAGTTTCAACATTGATGTATTTCAAAGCATTACTAACTAATACCTATTGAATTGCATTTTAATCAGTATATTTAAAGGCTATAGGGCTAATCTCTCTATAAATTGATAAATACAAGTTTTGAGCATGCTATTTGATTATGCTACTATTAAGATAAATTCAAGTTAAATTTCATTTTTCATCTTATAACGAATAGAAAATTGCATATAAATGCATTATATAAGGAGAATCATTATGAAAAAGTTGTATAAGGAAATAGTATTACTAATTCTAGGTGGTGTATTGTTTTCACTCTACGTTTCAGTATTCTTAGTACCAAACCAAATAGGTACAGGTGGAATAACAGGAATATCCCTTGGTTTAAATCGCTTGTTTAATTTTCCAATAGGTATTACGACCTTAATATTAAATATCCCTCTCTTCATATTTGGATATAATCTTCTCGGAAAAAACTTCGCTATTAAAAGTGGGATTGTTGTTATAGGGTCATCCCTTTTAATTGACTTCATAAATGCTAATATTAAATTCAAACCTATTGGTGATATGCTAACGGCAACCATATTTGCTGGTGTTATGTCTGGATTTGGCATGGCGCTATTATTTATGGCAGGATCATCAACTGGAGGACTTGATATATCTGGAAAGATAATTAGAAATAAGTTTCCTTCACTACAACTTACAAAAATTTTGCTAGTACAAGATATAGTTATATATATTTTTATAGCCTTCACCCTTGGGCCTCGCTCTGTTATGTATGCAATTATAATGAGCTTTATACGTTCCAAAACTATAGACGCAATACAAGAGGGCATGGCTTCTTCTAGACAATGTATTATTATTTGTGAACATCCTGAAGAAATAATTGAAGCTATAACAAAAGAACTTGGTAGAGGTGTTACACTTTTAAATGCTCAAGGTTGTTATTCTCATACCGACAAAAAATTTATATATGTAGTAGTACAAAAGGTACAGCTTACTTCTTTAAAATTAATTGTAAATAAAATTGATGCTAAAGCTTTCTTAACAATATCTTCCGTTAACGATATTTGCGGAAATTTCAAACAGAAATCTTTATCAATTTAGATATGATATGTAAGCTAAAGGACGATTCTTAAAAGTTTTAAGAATCGTCCTTTAATATTTTATTTACTTATCAAACATATAAGAATTAATTACCGCTAAATACTCTCTTACATAGTAGTTAGGAATTAGAAGTGGATGAAGTTCAGAGGGTACACTATCTACTTTTAGTCCAACCCTACCTGCTAGAAACTTAGCTCTAAACATATGAAAGTTCGTTGTTACAAGAGAAATTTTTAGTTCCTCCTTACTATCTATTTTGTCTATAATTGCCTTAGAATAAATAAGGTTTTCTGATGTACTTGTGGATTTATCTTCTTTAATTATTTGTTTTTCATCTATTCCATTACTTATTAAAAATCTTTTCATAGCCTCAGCTTCTGTTATATCTTCTCCAAGTCCTTGCCCTCCTGAAACTATGATTTTTGTATTTGGATGTTCCTTCAAGTACTCAAGACTCTTATACATTCTTTGACTTAATGTTAAAGAAAGTCTTTCTCCACGCAGACCTGCTCCTAAGATTATTAGGTAGTCACTTTTATGAAAATCGTTTTGGCTTCCATAATATATTATTAAACCTTCAATTATTATAAAAGATGCTATTATAATAGAAGACAGTGTAAAAAATATAATCTTAACTTTCTTATTAACTATTATTCCACTTCCTTCTAAAAATGGCTTTCCTAGAGAAATTGCAATTAAAAATATACCTGCCAGTAACCAAAACACTGAGAAACTAATTCCTCCTCCAAAGATAGTAAGTCCTATGTAATATACAATGCTTAATATCCCTAATCCAAGAAACACTTCGCCATCCTCCTCACTAATATAGTAGTCTAAAGTCAGGAATTGTTATATCCTCATTTCCCTTGCTCTTTTGTATTTTATCAACAATTGCTTTAACGTTATAATAATTCTCTTTAATTATTTTTTTAGTGTATTCATTAGTATTTTTATCTATGCCCTCAAAGGCCTTCTTTAAATTAGTATTAGCTTTATTAAAATCATCTGTATACATTATATAGTAACAACCAGCATTATTTAATGTTAATATATCATTTTTATCGTACTTATAGGCTGCTCTTGTTTCTTCTATACCTTCCTTTGCTTTTCCTATAGTTAGATATACTGTCCCAAGAGTTCTATGATATTTAACAGAGGTTGGTTTTAGCTTTATACTTTCCTTTAAAGCTTGTACAGCTTCGTCATCTCTATTTTCATTAAAATATAATAATGCTATATTGTACTTTATTTCAGGCTCCTCTGGCTTTATTTTGCTAGCTAACTTAAAATATTGCAGAGCTTTATCAGTATTTTGCTCAGAATTCCAATAATAATTTGCTGCTGCTAATATAATCTTATAATTATAGGGTTCTTTCAGAACACCTGTTTGGTAATAAGCTGCCGCAGTAGTTCCATCTTCCATATCCTTTAATATTTCTGGCATTAAAAAAGCATAATTGTCTGGATAATCCTCATTCTGTTCAATAGATTTTCTACAATAATCTATTGCTTCTTTGAGCATATGTTTTTTTAAATATAGCCATCCTGCAGTATGAAGAACACTGTAATTATCACTATTTTTTTCTAAAATCTCACCAATTAACTTGTCCCCTTCTTCCTCTTTATTAAGATTTTGAAGAACTGCTGCTTCTATTAGCTTTATTTCAATACCATTAACATTTTTCTTCTTCAACTCAAGCACTAATTTTTCAGCTTCTTTTGATGTTGCTGTTTCTAAAGAATATATCTTTGCAAGCCACATTTTATATACTTCATCTTCTGGTTTATCCTCTTGCAATTCTTTTATTTCATTTATAATCTTCTCTTTATTGTATACAGCATTTTGAGCGAGAACATCATAAATTTTATATTCGTCTTTATTAATTTTCCATGCCTCTCTTAACTTATCTAGACCCTTCTTATAATCACCTAAAACCATAATAATCCCTGAATATTCTGCCATTTCATAAGCTGAGGATTTATCTACATTATAGCTACTAACTAATTTCTCAGCCTGATCTTTTTTATCATTTGCTATATAAACTGCTATCATAGTTTTTACTAATTGCTTATTATTAGGGTTAATTCCTATAGCTACTTCTCCCTCTTTTAAAGCAACATCTATATCCCCATTTATGTATTGGCTAAATACTAATCTGTTTAAGACTTCATCATCCTTAGCGTTAGTTTCCTTAGCTAACTTTATATACTTATTATAATTAACTAAATCTCCTTTAAGCGAGTATGCATCTGCAATATGTAAGTTTTTTAAAGCAAATAGTGTACTATCCTTCTCTTTTGTAACTTTAATTTCATTATATTGCTCAATAGCCTTGTCCATCTCTCCTGAATACAAATATTCATTACCTTTTTTCTCCAAAGAAATATTATGTTTCTTTACTCTGCTATCCCCTGTAGCAGTATATATTATCAACGTAGCAACAAAAACAATCATTATAATAGCTGCCATATAAATTAATATACCTGCTTTCCCACCAGACTCTATTCTATCTTTAATCGTAGTTTTTATCAAATTCTTGTTAAAACCTTCTGATTTCATAGAACTTTCACCTCATATCAATAGTTTTCTAATTTAACCTTTATACTGCTATTTTATCAGAATTAATATTATAAAGCTATAAATTTACTTTTTTCACATCTATATTGATTTCAATGCGTATAAGTTATAGTATAGTATCAAGTGAAACTTAATTCAGATGTGGTTTAAACCCACATCTGAATGCTAGTTGAACTTATCTAGGGACTTAGCAGCTGTTACCTCCCAATTTAAAAGTGGGAGTGTTACAGCTGGTAGTCTTCAGATAAAGTATAATTGTAAATACTTAGGAGGTCTAATCTATGTCTAGTAGAAAAAAATATCGTTCTAAAAAGAAAAACAAGGCTAAACATATATTATCTTTTTTCATTATTATATTACTTTCTGTTAGTTGTTTTATTTTTTATAATTTATTCCTTAAAAATATGTTACTAACTTCTTCAGAGAATTCTAAAGAAGCTAATATTACAAAAGATGTTATATCAAATAACACTACCGATAATACTAATCTAAAAAATCCTGATAAAACAAAGGAAATTTCTACTTCCCCTGTGAATAATTCTGCTGAAGTTCTACTAACAGCAGTTGGAGACTGTACCCTTGGACGTGATGATAAGTATTCTTTTGATGGGTCATTGCCTCAGGTTATTAAAAAGAATAACAATAACTTTTCCTACATATTTAAAAATGTACATCCTATATTTAAAAGCGATGATATCACAATAGCGAACTTAGAAGGAACTTTCACTAATTCAAATACTAGAGCAGATAAACAATTTACATTCAAGGCACCACCTGAATATGCTAAGATATTGACCTTAGGTAGTGTGGAAGGTGTAAATTTATCTAATAACCATACATTTGATTATTTAAATGGAGGTTTTCAAGATACTAAAAAAGCTTTAATATCAGAAAATATAGAGTATTTCGGAGAAGGAAATATTTGGGTAACAGAAGTTAAGAATATAAAATTTGCCTTTTTAGGATACAAAGGATTCTATAATAGTAAAGAGCTTCAAGATAAATTAAAAAGTGATATTTCAAATTTAAAAAAGCAAGACTGTACTGTAATTATTAATTTTCATTGGGGTGAAGAAAGCAAATATACTCCAAATTCAACACAAAAATCAATAGCACATTTTGCCATTGATAATGGAGCTGATTTAATATTAGGTCATCACCCTCATGTTATTCAAGGGATAGAAAAATATAAAAATAAATTAATATTTTATAGTTTAGGAAATTTCGCTTTTGGTGGTAATAAAAATCCAAGTGATAAAGATACTATTATACCTCAAGTTAAATTTAATTTTGAAAATGGTACTCTTTCATCTTATGATTTCAAGGTTATTCCAGC
Organism: Clostridium sp.; assembly: GCA_036677665.1. Taxonomy (GTDB): domain Bacteria; phylum Bacillota; class Clostridia; order Clostridiales; family Clostridiaceae; genus Clostridium_H. The sequence continues at coordinate 18,362 of JAVBVX010000002.1, forward strand.
TAAAATTTCTTCTGTAAACTATACAAACGACTACTCTCCAATAGTTGCACAAGAAAATTCAAAAACAGCTATACTTGATAAATTAAATAAACTTTCCCCTAATATAGGAATGAAAATAGATGGTAATTTTCAAAACATATCTATTACCGATGAAGATTTAAAATAATATTAAAAACCACAGAACCTTTGTTTATATCAAAAGTTCTGTGGTTTTTTAATTAATTCTTTATCTCATGACTAACTTTAACAAGACTCTCATTTTTGTTGCGTACATGATATGCTCTAATTAAGAGTTTTATTCAAAAATTTAACGTCATATCTCAATATTAAATTCTAAATTTCTTGTAATTTCTTGTGAAAATATTCCTGTTTCTTGTTTTCTGATATTTAAAAATGATGAAAAACATACTATTACACAAAAACTTACCTTTAGTAAAATATTTCCATTTACCTTTTTACATGTTAAAATCTTATTATTACTAATATAGTATAGATTTAATAAATGTGGGCATAATTGTTTAATAAGACGGAGGTGTTGAAATATTTATATTAAAACATTTATAGCTATAACTATTTCTAAATTCGTTATGTATCTTTCAAAAGTTATCTTTAAGGGAGGTACAAATTTCCCAGGTAAAATAGCCTTAAAGTTTGATAAGAATATTTTGAATAAAATTTCTAAAAACTATGAAGTTATTTTGATAACTGGAACGAATGGCAAAACTACTACAACTAACATGATCTACAGTATATTAAGAAATAATGGAAATAATGTAATCACTAATAGTACTGGAGCAAATTTGTATACAGGTATAATCTCTTGTTTTATAGAGAATCATAAAATTCTATGGAGAAAAAATCCTGGATACGCTGTTATAGAAGTTGATGAAGCCAATGTTAAATATATTACAGAACATATCAAACCAAAGATAATTGCCATAACAAATCTATTTAGAGATCAATTAGATAGATATGGTGAAGTATATACAACTCTCGAAAAAATATTAGAAGGAATAAAAAAGTCTCCTGATTCAACTTTAATACTCAATGGAGATGAGTCTCTTCTAGGAGAACTAAACCTTCCAAATAAGATTTTATACTATGGATTTACATCCCCTATTTTATCAAATAACAAACCTTCTCTCAACGCTGACGCTAAGTTTTGTAAGGCATGTAAGCATCCCTATAGCTATAACTATATAACATATAGTCATTTAGGAGATTTTTATTGTACTCATTGTGGTTATAAGCGACCTGAATTAACCTATTCGGTGAGTAAAATATTATCTTTAACACCAGAAGGCTCTACTGTATGTATAAAAGACAAAGAATATTATATAAATCAGTCTGGTACATATAATATTTACAATGCTTTATGTGCTTTTTCAGCATGTAGCAGTCTTGGTATTACTGAGTCTATAATTGCAGATTCTTTAAAAACACTTGATTGTAGCTTTGGTCGTCAAGAACTAATCAAGATAAATGATAAGAATCTAAAAATAATTTTAGTTAAGAACCCTGCTGGTTTTGATGAGGCTCTTAATTCCATTAACTTAGATAGTCATAATAAAAGTATAGCATTACTTCTTAATGATAACTATGCTGATGGAAAAGATGTCTCTTGGATATGGGATGTAGATTTTGAAAACTTAAAAATTAGTCAAATACACGACATAATTTTATCAGGTATAAGACTTTATGATATGAGTATTCGCCTTAAAGTTGCAGGATTTAATGAGGATTCTTTTTATCTTTGTGATGATCATGAAGCTCTTTTAAAAAAGATTGAGAAATCTAATTCACCTACTGTTTATATGTTAGCAACCTATACTGCAATGACTAGTTTTAGGAAATTCCTAAACAATAGAGGCTACATAAAAAAACTATGGTAGATCTCACTTAAATTGCTTATGAAAAAATAAAGAATATAGAGGAAGGTGGTATTTTGGAACTTAATATATGCCACATGTACCCAGATCTTTTAAATGTGTATGGCGATGTAGGTAATATTTTAATTTTAAAATATAGATCTGAAAATCGAGGAATTAAAACAGTTATATCTCACATATCAGTAAATGATAATTTTGATGCTGAAAAATATGACATAGTATTTTTTGGTGGAGGTCAAGATTATGAACAAAGTATCGTATCTGATGACTTAAAGACTAAAAAAAGAAAAGATGTTATTAGATATATAGAAGATAGCAAAGTATTTCTTTCTATTTGTGGTGGATATCAACTCCTTGGTAAATATTACGTAACACCAAAAGGAGAAGAGATTGAAGGACTACATGCTCTTGATATATATACTACCGCTGGTAATAAAAGATTTATTGGTAATACAGTAATATATAATCAAGATTTCAACGAGACTTATGTAGGATTTGAAAATCACTCCGGAAAAACCTATATAGGCTCACTTAAACCACTCGGAAAGGTCTTAGCTGGTTATGGAAACAATGGCGAAGATGGATACGAAGGATGTATATACAAAAATACATTTTGCACCTATTTTCATGGTTCATTACTTTCCAAAAATCCCGAGCTAGCCGATAGACTTATATTTTTAGCGCTACAAAGAAAATATGGGAAAGTTATTCTCCCTCCTTTAGACGATACTTATGAATTAAAAGCAAAGGAATTTATAATTAAAAGAGAAGTTATACATTAATATAGAAATAAAGCTAATACCATTAGTGTTGCTCCCCCTAAAGCATACTATTTGATATTAGCTTTATTTATATCCTTATTCATTACATTATTACTTACTAATTTATCATAAGTCTCTTTACTTATATTATTAAAAGTTTCAAACTCATAACCTTGACTCTTATAGTAATTTATTATAAAAGGTAAAGCTTCTACGGTAGACTTTTTATGATAAGAGTCATGCATAAGTACAACTAATGCTTTGTTATTTTGTAGCTTTTTACTTTGATTTATTAGATTATCTTTAATCTGTTCTGCTGATATACTTCTTCCTACTGCATCATTAGTACAAATATTCCATCCTACATAATTAATATTCTTACTTCTTAGTATAGTGGTTATTTTACTCATGGTTTCTCTTGAAACGTATCTATTTTCCATTCCTCCAGGAATTCTCATGTATGGGACCACTTCTTTTCCTGTTATATTTCGTATTAAATCAGTACATCGATCTAAGTCTTCAATATAATTTTTAGGACTTGAAAAAATTTCATTATATCTATGAGAGTAAGTATGGGGAACTACACACATATTATTATCTGATAATTCCCTAAGAAGCTTTGGATTATTCTCTGCAATATTTCCAATTACAAAAAAAGTTGCTTTAATGTCATTCTCCTGCAGTATATTTAAAATTTCTCTCGTAGTATTATTTGTTGGACCATCATCGAAAGTTAAATACACTTCCTTATTTGATTTCTTCTTAACTTCTTTATCTTCACCCTTTACAGCTATTTCATTTTTATTATTCTTAGAGGGCTTATTTTCTTTAACTTCCGTAAGCTTATTTTGCTCTATTTGTGGTGACTTTGGTGGCTTAGGTCCTGTAGCTCTGCAGCTAACAAGTAAAATTCCCACTAAACAAGTTAATATTACATAAACAGTTACTGCTTTTTTATTATGCGCTCTCATAAAAGCACCTTCTTTTCCCTATTTATATTACAGTATTAGGATGCACATATCTATTTAATTAACTCAATGTAATTTTATGAATCTTACCAATATTATAGGAAAATAAGAGGATTCTTCTCAAAATAAAAATCACAAAGGGAGCATCCACTTTTCATATGCTCCCTTTATGATTCCATTTTATTCCTTTAGTTGAAGCTTAAGAGTCCCATCATCTTCTATGGCTGTTATTGTAACACCATCATATGCTTCTCCCTTAATTATCATCTTAGCAATACTTGTTTCAAAGACTTTAGAAATATATCTTTTTAAAGGTCTAGCTCCATATATAGGATCATACCCTTCTCTAACCATTAACCGTTTCGCTTCTTGTGTAATTTCAAGAGATATATTTCTTTCCTTTAATCTATTTTTTATTTCCTCTATAAATATATCAATTATATTTTCTATTTCACTTTCCATAAGTGGTTTAAACATTATGATATCATCTAATCTATTTAGAAACTCCGGTTTAAATCTAAGTTTCATTTCATTCATAACTTTTTTTCTTATGGTTTCATCTATACCTTGAAGGTCAGTGTTTTCTAAAAGATAATCACTTCCTATGTTTGAAGTCATAATAATTATACAGTTTTTAAAATCAATATTTTTTCCTTTATTATCAGTAAGCCTTCCCTCATCTAATATTTGAAGAAAAATATTGAATACATCATCATGAGCTTTCTCAATTTCATCAAATAAAACCACGCTATAAGGCTTTCTTCTGACAGCTTCGGTTAATTGTCCTCCTTCTTCATACCCTACATATCCCGGAGGTGCTCCAATTAATCTTGATACAGAATGTTTCTCCATATATTCAGACATGTCTATTCTTATAATATTATCTTCACTGTCAAATAAAGTTCTAGCTAAAGTTTTTGCAAGTTCTGTTTTACCAACACCTGTAGGCCCTAGGAAAATGAAAGAACCTATTGGTCTATTTTCTGCTTTTAGTCCTGCTCTAGCTCTAAGGACCGCATCAACTGCAGAGGTTACAGCCTCATCTTGCCCTATGACTCTTTTATGAAGTTCATCCTCTAATCTTAAAAGCTTCTCCCTTTCCCCTTCAACTAATCTTGATACAGGAATCCCTGTCCACTTAGCTACAATTTCAGATATTTCAAACTCTGTAACCTCTTCTTTTAAGAAAGCACTATCTCCACTTTCGTATATTACACTTTCTTTTTCTTTTATTTTTTTCTCTAAATCTGGTATAACACCGTATTTTAGTTCTGCAACTTGGTTTAAATCATATTCTCTTTCAGCCTTTTCAAGTCTTCCTCTAGTGTCATCTAATTGCTCTTTATACTTACGAACCTCTGTTAAGTTTTCCTTCTCGTTATTATACTTAGATGTCATTTCTTTATCTTTTTCTTTTAATTCGCTAAGTTCCTTCTCAATAAACTTTAATCTCTCTATGGAAGCTTTATCTTTCTCTTTTGACAATGCTTCTTTTTCTATTTCCATCTGAAAAATCCTGCGTCTTGTCTCATCGAGCTCTGTTGGCAAGCTATCTATTTCAGTTCTTATCATAGCTCCTGCCTCATCCATCAAATCAATTGCCTTATCTGGAAGAAATCTATCTGTAATATATCTATGAGATAACTTCGCTGCTGCAACTATAGCTGAGTCATGTATTCTTACCCCATGATGAATCTCAAATCTCTCTTTTAAGCCCCTAAGTATAGAGATACTATCCTCAACAGTAGGCTCATTTACAACAACTGGCTGGAATCTTCTCTCAAGGGCTTTGTCTTTCTCTATATACTTTCTATACTCATCAAAAGTAGTAGCTCCAATACAATGTAGTTCTCCCCTTGCAAGCATTGGCTTAATTAAATTTCCAGCATCCATAGCTCCTTCTGTCTTACCTGCTCCCACAATAGTGTGTATCTCATCTATAAATAATATAACTCTTCCTTCACTGCCCTCAACTTCTTTTAGAACTGCCTTTAGTCTTTCTTCAAATTCTCCCCTGTATTTAGCACCAGCTATAAGAGACCCCATATCTAGAGAAAAAATAGTTTTATTTTTAAGTCCCTCTGGTACATCTCCCCTGACTATTCTCTCTGCAAGTCCTTCAACTATAGCTGTTTTTCCAACTCCAGGTTCTCCAATCAAAACAGGATTGTTTTTTGTTCTTCTAGTTAGAATTCTTATAACTCTTCTAATCTCTTCATCTCTTCCAATTACCGGATCTAGTTTATGTTTTTTTGCTGCCTCAACTAAATCTCTTCCATATTTCTTTAGAGCATCATAGGTACCTTCTGGATCTTGATTTTCAACTCTTTGACTTCCTCTTACAGAAGATAGTATATTTAAAAAGTTTTCTTTACTTATATTAAACTTTCTCAAAATATTACCTACAACACCCTTATTATCTATATCCATAATTGCAAGCATAACATGCTCCACACTTATATACATATCCTTAAATTTGTCAGCATATTCTTGGGCCTTTATAAACAAGTCTTCTACTCTTCTTACCAGGTATATTCCTGAAGTATTAGCACCGTCACCTAAAACTTTAGGCATTTTATCAAGTTCGCTATGGGAATACTCCCTTAAACTAGTTACATTAACTCCCATTCTACTAACAAGGTTAGGTATGAGACCATCCTCCTGCGAAATTAAAGACATAAATAAATGTATAACATCAATCTGTTGGTGATTATACTTTACTGCTACAAGTTTTGATTCATTTAATGCCTGCTGCACCTTAGTGGTCATCTTTTCGTAATCCATAACTTTAACCCTCCCTAAAATATTGTTTATTAATACTACTTTTTTCTTATATAGTTAATAAATATAATTTATTTACAATATTATAATTCATTCTTAGTTAATAATAAATATCCTATAAATAAATTAACAAAAACTTTATAAATAAAAGAACTGCTTTTAAACTTCTCTTAAGTTTAAAAACAGTTCTCATAATTTTTATAACTTTTTATTTAGTGATATAGCTAAAGTAAAATACTTTAATGCATCTCTAGTTAATCCTATATCATAGTACATCTTTCCCATCTCCATGTATCTTTCATGAATTTCTCTTTTATTTCCAAATTTACTTAGTGCATCTAGAGATAAGTTCATATACATCTCTGCTGATACTAAGGAATTCATTTTCTTTAATATCTTAGCTTTTAAATAATAAGCCTTTTCGATAAACTTAATGTTGTCCAATTTTATAGAATAATTTAATGCATTTTCATTTATTATTTCTGCCTCATGTATTATTTCATTATTCACAAGCTCCTCAATACATAGAAGCATAAAATTCACTAAATTATCTATATTTTCATTTGGATAAATATCTAAAGCTTTCTTAATATAAACTATTGCCTTGTCCTTTAAGCCTATGTCAAACATTGTAGATGCATAATTAAATATAGACTTTGCTTTATAATCAATTTTAGTTCCATACATATCATAAGCCATGGTTTCATAATACTCAAATTTATCATCATTAGTTCTTAAAGAAATATTGGCCATCATATGATACATTCTAGCTTTCTTTAAATTATCTTCAACATAATCAAACAAATCATTTAATCCATTTGAAATCTGATATGCTTTAGTATAATCCTTAAGTTTAAAATTACAAAGCGCTTCTCCATATATACTATCAGCAAGTACCGCGTAATCTATAGTATTGGATTCTACTACTATTCTTTTAATATTGCTGAAGTAATTCATAGCTTGAGAATATTCTTTGTTTTTATAGAAAAATTTTCCGACATCCATATAATATAATAGCTTCTGTGCTTTTTCACTGGACTTATTACGCAAATCATAATATTCTCCAATTAGTTCTTGTACACTTTTCAAATCATTATTTTTTAATAAAAATTCAACAATTTCATGCATAATAGAAAAAGCTAAGTCGTTATAACCATATTTTACAGCTGCTTCTAAATTATATCTTAATTCCTTTATCAGTTCATTTGATATAGAATCCTTTAGTAAAGACTTTATATTCATATTAATTTGACTATCTATACCTTGATTTAAGTAGTTTAAATCTAAATCAAGCTTCTTGGATATGCTTTCTAAAATCCTTTGCTCAGGCACAATTTTTCCATTTTCTATGCAGCTAAGCTTCGATACTGAAACCTCACTACCGCATACATCTTTAAGGGTTAGTCCTTTATATACTCTTGCTCTTTTTATTTTTTCTCCAATAGATAGAACTTCCATACAAATCACCTATCCAATACTTAGCTATTTCAAAACTCCTAACCTTTTAAATGCCTCAACACCTTCATTTAAGTATTTAGCAGCTTCCTTTTCTTTACCACTATCTATATAAAATTTTCCGATTAATATTGATATTTCTGCAATTTCATCTTTTAACTGAGCGCCCTTTGTATAATCCAATGCCATTCTTAAAGTATTTTCAGCTTGATTTTTATTTTCTTCTAGCATATCTATCCTATACTGTAGTAAATAATACTTATATAATGTTAGGTCATCTCCATTATCTTTATTATCAAATATCTCCTCTAACACGTATACTGCATTTTTAATATCTTTTAGCTTAATATAGTTTTCACATATATTAACTAAAGTTTCAATATACCTTTCATCTTTATCATTCTTTCTTAGCTTTCTTGCAGTATTGAGATGAATAAAAGACTCCTCAATATTATCAAAATCTGAAAAAAGTTTTCCTAAGTTATTTTCTATCTCTGAAATATATTTTACATCATCAATTTCTTTAAATAATTTTAGTGTTTTATTTGAATATTTTATAGCATTATCCATATCTCCCTTTTTGCTGTACTCCTGAGAAAGTAATAGAAGGGATTTTGCGTATTCTCCTATGTTATTAATTTTTTTAAACTTGCTATTGGCTAAATATGAATAATTGATAGCCTTGTCCATTTCTTCCAGCTTAAAGTATGTATATGCTATATAATAGTATATTTGACCTATTAAAAAATCACTACCTGTAACACTATCCTCATAAACCTTTTCAGCCTGATGAAAGTAACTACAAGCTGAGTGATATGCGTGCATATCATATGTTATTATACCTAGCTTTAAAAATGTATTTATTATATCTTCAAACTTATTTTCCTTAATAAATATTACATTTGCTGATAAAAAGAATTGTTGAGCAAGCCCTAGTTCCCCTCTTGCTATATATATTTCTCCTCTTAGGTATATATTTTTTGCCTTTCTATGCTCTAGTCCATATTTTTCAGCATAAAACAGTGCATTTTCTATGTATTGTTCTCCTAAATCTAGATCACTATTAAGTATATGAGATTCAGCAATATTTTGAAAATAAACACATATCTTTTCAGCTTGAGTTTCCTCAGATTCCATTAAGTACTCTATGGAAATATCAAGAGAATTTGCTAAATACTCTAGTAAATCCATACTAGGATTGGACTTTCCTGATTCTACTAGGCTTATTTGTCCCGGAGTAATTCTATCACCTGCTAAATCTTTTAAGGTCATATCTAATTCTTTTCTTCTTCGTTTAATTTTTTCTCCTAAAGACAATATTTCCATGAATACATCTTCCTTTACTATATTATAATTAACGTATTTAATAACATTCAAAAAAATTTAATAAATATGTTTATATTATACCATATTATTGCTATATTCTGCAAAAAAAATTTTAATGTGTTTTAAAATTACAAAAAAATGATTCCTATTATGTTGAAATTGGAATCATTTTATAGAACTTAATATTATTTTGTTAATATTTGATTACATCATATTTCTCATAGCATCTACGATATTTTCTGCTGTATTCATCATAGTCCTATTACTTCTTTTTATCATTTTTCTTGTTTTCCTACTCATTTCTGGGACCATCATCATACCAGCAGCTGCACCTATTATAGCCCCAGTTGTAAGTCCTTTTATAAATCTTCCAGTCATAAATTGCACACCTCTTTCCATTAATTTGTTAATTTGTTTTTAAATATAACAAACTTATATGTTTAAGTTAAAGCTTTAACTTGAGTTCAGTATTAGGTTGTGCAAATTCATAAATCTTAAACATAATTTAATCTTTTTATTATCAAAAATATCTTAGTATTGCTACTAGTTTAAAACTATATTAACCTTTTTTAAAGGTTCTTCTTTAAGAATTTTTTTAAATTCCGCTCTTATATCCTCACTCTTAACCTTAATTCCCTCAGATTTTAGACATTTTTCGGTTTCCCCTTTAATGTTTATATCTGCTGCTACTTTAGCAAATTCATCTACTACTTCATTAAATAAATCCCCAGTATGACTATCTACTTTAACGAATATAACATTTATATTATTATTTTTAGTTAATTTATTAAATTTCTCATAATATTGTTTTGATGACTCTTCCTTTCTCTCCCATGCTCCAGTAGCATGATAACATACACCTACATAATCATGAATAATCACAATATCTTTAAAACCATTACGTGCAGCATACTCTACTGATTTTATAGATGCCTCAAGTTCACCTGCTATCTGTCTTATAGATTTACTTTTATTATCCCTTGCAGCATCACTTTCCACATGGATAACTACGCCATCCTTTACTACAACTACAGCATAAGAATATCTTTCCGAAGAGTCATTATAGCTACCGTCAACATAAAAATGAGGAATATCCTGTGGATAATTATTCATACCTTTTTTAATAATGCCTTCACTATTTAAGTATTCCTCAGCTTCTTCTCTTGATGTAAAGCTCTTATATTTTGCTCCCTTTACTCCTTTTACATACTTTAAACATTCATCCCAAGAGTTTAATAATTTATTTTCTACTCTTATATTATTTTCAAAATCAAAGCCTTCTTTTATTGCATATATTTTTTTAGCCATAAACCTTATTCCTTTCAAACTAAAATCTTTGTCTTCTTTTTCTTTTCTTTAAAAATATAATAGCTCCACTAAAAATTCTTACTGCGTTATTTCTTCCTACAACTTCCATCAGATCATTGTTTATATTCATAATTTTACATATAACCTCATTATCTCCCTGCCAATGCTCTAGTATAATATCCTTTGGCACTTCTTCTATGATTTTATCCAAAACTAGAAATGCTATGCCAAAATCTTCTCCTTTTCCTACTATTGGAATAAAGTCTGGTATGATATCTGTAGGTGTAATCAAATACCCTACCACCCCTCCAATTAAAATCTTTGTTTTAGTAGATACTCTATTATCTTTCATAAGTCTGTATAATAGAGCTATTATATCAGGCAGAATTAAAAAGTATTCTGATATATATCTACTCTTCTCTGGAATACTTTCTTTTATATCTTCTCTAACCTCTGTATACTTATCTCTAGTCTTTGTTAATGTATTACAACAAATTTCCTTACTTCCTGCTACTTCATCTATGTGTTCTTGAAGTTCTTTTAAAGAAAGAGCTTGTTTACCTTCACTATAAACTAAATTTTTAAGTTCAACATCTAAACTCCCTTTAAAACTAGTTATGTGCTGAAGAGTAAAACTCACAGAAGGTATATAATTACAGAGTTTTGTAAAATCAATATGTAAAAACTTTTTATCTACTGTTATTCCCATAATCTCTAGGCTTTTAAGTACTCTCTTTATAATAAAACTTACTAAACCTACAGCAATAGATATTCTTCCTAATTTTACACTTGAAATTTTAAGTTTTAAAACATTGTTTTCTATACTATGAACTATTACATTAACTTTGAAGTTAAAACTTAAACCCTTTATAAGCTTTCCCTCTATTTCTATTTCTTCTCCTATACATATATTTTCTATTTTAATCTCATCTATTTTTATATAGTCTTTAATAATGCTAAAAATATCATTTTCAGTAAGCCTAACAGTGACATTAGAGATATTCATATATACGTGCTCTTATGAAGTTATCTTATAAGAGCTTCCCCCCTTTTTATAGCATATTTTTACATCTACCCTAAAGTATACACAAAATATTAATTTTGCACAATAATCCATTCTATCTATCTTTCTTACATAAATTACATTAGCAATTTTTATGAACTTCATTGGACATGTTGTAATAACTTTAATATAATTAGTTCTAGTTGACATAATGTCCGAGAAAATATTAGATTATACCATCTAGAAAGGGTGATATAGTGAAAAATAAATTAAAAAATAAATTTATAATAATACCTATTATTACAATGTTACTTTCTATAATTCTAATGATTGTTACAAACTTTGTTTATACACCAGGAATTTCAAAACCATATACAGACTTTATTAAAGATTTATCTAGCAAAAAAATTTCTAAAGTTTATTATACAAGTTCTCCTAAACTAAAGGTAAAACTAACTACTGGAAAAGTTTACGAAACGGATAATCCTAGAAGTGATAGCTTCAAAGAGGATATGCTAAAAAATGGTGTTCAGGTTTCTGAACAAGGATATATTTCTTTATTTGAAATTATCCCATTTATTCTACTTGCAGCTTCCGTTACAGGTCTTATTGTTGTATCAATAAAATCCTCTAGAGTTGCATCTAAAGGACTTCGATCTGTGGATTCCTTAGAACTTAATGAAACTGAAAATATAGGCTTTAACTTTGAAAGTGTTGCTGGTAATGAAGAAGCTAAAGAAAGTGTTAAAGACATTGTAGACTTTCTTAAAAATCCTGACAAATATAGTGCTTATGGTGCTAGAATGCCAAAAGGCATAATTCTATATGGAGATCCTGGTACTGGAAAAACTCTTCTTGCTAAATCAGTTGCTGGTGAAGCTGGTGTTCCTTTTTATGCTATGTCCGGTTCAGATTTTGTTCAGGTATATGTAGGAGTTGGTGCTAGTAGAATAAGGCAACTATTTAAAAAAGCTAAAGGTCATGGAAAAGCAGTTATCTTTATAGATGAAATAGATGCTATTGGTAAAAAGAGAGAAGGCTCTGCTACTGGTGGTTCTGATGAGCGAGATCAAACACTAAATGCACTACTTACAGAAATGTCCGGATTTAATGAAAAAGAAGGAATAATAGTTATGGCAGCTACTAATAGACTTGATATGTTAGACCCTGCTTTGTTAAGACCTGGTAGATTTGATAGACACATTGAGGTATCTCTTCCCGATATTGCTGCTAGAGAAAAGATTCTATCACTGCACATTAAAGATAAACCTGCAGAAAATATAGATATTAAAGAATGGGCTCAAAAGACTTCTATGTTCTCCGGTGCAAAACTTGAGCACTTAGTTAATGAAGCTGCTATACTTGCTTGCAAAGAGGAAAGTAACTTTATAGAAAATAGTCATTTTGATAAAGCTTTCTCTATAGTTTTAGCTGGATATGAAAAACAAAATAGAGACCATATAAAAGAGCTAGATAGAAAAATCACAGCTTATCATGAAGCTGGACACACTCTTGTATCTGCTAAAATTCTTCCTGAAGAAAAGTTATCTAAGGTTACAATAATTCCAACAACAAATGGAGCTGGAGGATATACTTTAAGTATACCTGAAGATAAAATGTACCAAAACAAAGACTATCTTTTAAGAAGAATAATGGTTCTCTTAGGAGGACGAGCTGCTGAAGAAATTATCTTTGGAAGTACTAAGATAACAACTGGTGCCTATAGCGATTTAAAACACTCAACAGGCTTAATAAATAACATGGTTACAGCTTATGGAATGGGTGACTCTCTAGGACTTCTTACTCTAAATGAAATGGGACACTTGTCGAACTCTACTAAAGAAGCTGTGGTTTTAGAGTGCAAAAATATTATAGATAAGCTATACAAGGATACAAAAGAACTTTTATTAAATGACAGACAAGCCCTGGAAGACTTAACTAATCTTTTACTCCAAAAAGAAACTATTCACTATGATGAAATTATGGAAACTCTAAAAAAGCCAGTAACTATTAACTAGTTACTGGCTTTTCCTTACTATATTTGATAATCTGTGTCCTCTGTACTAATCTCAACATTAGAACTTATAGGTTCTTTAGTTTCTTCTTTAGGGGGTTCCTGATTTTCGTGTACATTTCTATATCTAAGCATAACTTGTGAAAAAATATCAGCTGAAGATTGTGGTGTATATGTAATTGCATTTGCCCCTGCCTCTATAGTCTCTCTTATACTCTCATCAGTGGGTCCACTTGTAGCTATTATTGGAACATCTGGAAAATTACTTCTTATATATTTTACAATCTCTGCAGTCTTTTTACCTCCAGAAACATTTAAAATACTGGCTCCTGCGTTTATTCTTCCTTGAATATCTTCTTTTTCTGACACCACTGTAACTACTACAGGTATATCTATAGTTTTTCTAACTCTACTAACTACCTGATTTGGGGTAGGAGAATTTAAAATTACTCCCATAGCTCCTTTAAACTCAGCATCTAATGCTAAATTTACAACTCTTTTACCAGTAGTAAGTCCCCCTCCAACTCCACAAAACACAGGTTTATCTGTACCTACTACAATTGATTGAGTTATAGCAGGCTGTGGAGTGAATGGATATACCGCCATAATGGCATCTGCATTATTGTTTCTAATTACAGCAACATCAGTACTGAAAATTAAGGACTTTATTCTCTTGCCCAAAACAATAATACCACTTACCTCTCTAATAATTGCTGGAACAGTAATCATATGACTTCTTAAAATTCCATTTATCTCTGGTACACTTCTTTTCATAATTCCCCTCCAAATTTCTTAAAATTCTTATAGACTATCCTTACTTTTCAACACAGCAGCTATCAGAATACCTCCAATAAGTCCTCCTAAATGTGCATAGTTATCTATATTTGATAGTGAAAATCCTATAAATATGTTCATGGCTATAACAGAAAGTATGTTTTTGACCATTCCATTTCCTACTCTATCCTTACTTTTTATTGCAAGAACTAGTATTGCTCCTAGAAGAGCGAATATTGCTCCTGATGCTCCAATTGAAATTTCCTGTGAAAATATATAACTTGAAATAACTGAAATAATTCCCCCTAGAAAATAGATAGCAATATATCTTACTTTACCAAAAACCTTCTCTACAGTGGGACCTAAAGCCCTAAGTGCGTACATATTAGATCCCAAGTGTACTAGTCCACCATGTAAAAACATAGCTGTAATAAACCTGTAGTATTCCCCCTGCGAAATCAACGAATTCTCTTTAGCACCTAATTTAATTAACACATAAACATTAGCATCAAATGGATTTCCTGAAAGAAAAGCAGTAAAAATATACATTATTACATTAGTAATAATTAATATTGTTGTTATTGTGCCCATATCCATTTTATTGATTTTTCTATTTACTTTCTCTTCTTTTAGTTTTCTTCTATATTCTAAAATTCCTTCCATTCGATTTGAAAATAAATTTATATTTGGAGTATAATATAAAACCTTATCACTGAATTTATCCACAACTACAATTTCATTATTAGATCTTTCAACTAAAATATTCCAATTAATTCCTTTCTCTTTATTTCTATCTATAACTAAAACCTTTATAATTTCTACATCTCTTATCATATTTTTATTATATAAAAAGCTTGTATCTAAATTTTCAAAATTATTTTCATCTAAAAATACAACATACTCTGTTTTGTTATCTATTACCTTACTTAATCCCCAAAGGTTTTTTTCACTATCTTTTATCTTAAATTCCTCAATATTATACTTATAGTATTGACAAAATATATTTATTATAAACTTTATTAATTCATCACTGCTCATTCCTATTCTCCCTTATAAATAACTTAATTATAATTTTAACCTAAAGCGAAAAAATATTCCATAAAGAAATCTATTTTAATTATACCAAAAAATAAAAGCACCTATTAATAGGTGTTTCTATAAATAAATGCTTCTGAATTTAATATTATATTTTTACACTGTTTCTGTAATTACTATATTTAGGTGTTCCAATAAGTCTATCTCATAGAAAGCTATAGGTTCTTTATTGATATAATTATATAATATTCTTATAACTGGTCTATCTGGGAATCCTTTATTTTGACGTATAACATATCCTTCAACATCATTAGAAAGTCTAACACAGCACCCAAGTGGATATATTGCGAAGGTTTCCTTAAACTTCAAAACTATTTGATTATCAAAGCTTGAACCTGCCCCAGCTAATATAAGTTCATAAGCATCATTAGGACTAAATTTCTTTCTATAACTTCTGTCATTACTTATAGCATCATATACATCACAAATTCCAACAATTTTACCGTATCGTGATATTTCATTACCAGATAGTCCATAAGGATATCCAGTTCCGTCAACTTTTTCATGATGCTGTTCTACAGACTTTAACACTATATCTGATATATGCATATGCTTATTTAAAATTTCTCTTCCATATATAGGGTGATTTTTAACTTCAAGATATTCACTATCTGTTAATTGTCCTTGTTTACATATAATACTATCAGATATTTTAGTCTTTCCTATATCATGAAGTATACCACCTTTTCCTAGTTCCTTTAAATCCCCTTCTTTAAATCCTAAGGATTGACCTAAGAAAGCTGCCATTATTCCTGTATCAATAGAATGTACATATGTATAATTATCATAAGTATGAATATCGTATAAGCTTTTATTTACATCAGCGGAACCTATTATATATTCTATAAGGTTTTCAACTACCTTTAGAGAGTCTTTTGCCTGACTTTTATTAGAATTGTTTAAGTTTTTAATTATTTTATCCATGCTTTTCATAGTTACTTGCTTTAGCTTTCCAAGCTCCTCATCATCAACCATGACATCATCAAGTCTATCATCTTCAATATATACATAAATTACCCCTAATTCCCTTAACTTGTCTATATATTGATTTGTCAACTGAACTCCAGCTCTTAAGAGTACTCCCCCATCACTGGTTAAAATATTTTTTCCTAGAATATCTTTATCCTTAACTCTGTTTATAAACTCTAGTCTCATATTACACCTCGTAAAATTGGTTTCATTTGCTGTCCAAATCTATATTTATAATAGCTATAATCTTTTTAATATCTATTTTAATATGACTCCAATATTAATTAAATAAGCTTCAATTATACCTATTATAATATAATTTTGAAAATATTTCATTATTTTTGGTGCAATTTCTAAATTTTATAAATACTTGACTTCAAAATTCTTCAAAATAGTGCAGTTTTCTTTATCAAAATCACTTTCTGTGAATCCTGTAACAAAAAAACTTTAGGTGAAATAAATACTCACCTAAAGCCAATAACTCTCTTTATTTATCCAGCATATCTAAAAGTTCATTAAATCTTGCTATAGTATCCTCAATTGGTTTTGGTGTAGTCATATCTACTCCAGCTTTTTTCAAAATATTAATAGGATAATCTGAGCCACCACTCTTTAAGAAACCTATATATTTTCCTACAGCTTCATCGCCTTTTTCCATTATCTGTTTAACAAAAGAGTTTGCTGCTGAATATCCTGTAGCATATTGATAAACATAAAAGTCATTATAAAAATGTGGTATTCTAGCCCATTCCATATCTATTTCTTTATCAATTACTATGTCTTCTCCAAAATACTTAACATTTAAGTCGTGATATATTTTGCATAACTCTTCACTTGTAAGAGGTATACCCTTATCTGTCTTCTCATGAGTTATTTTTTCAAATTCAGCAAACATTATTTGTCTAAATACAGTCGTTCTTATCTGTTCAAGTTGTGTATTTATAAGATATAATCTTTTCTTTTCATCCTTTTCATTTTCTATAAGATAGTTTATTAAAAAGTTCTCATTTACAGTGGAAGCTACCTCTGCACAGAAAAGAGTATAATTAGCATACACATAAGGCTGTTCTTTTCTTGAATAATAAGAATGTATTGAATGCCCCATTTCATGAGCAAAAGTTGATACATCATTTAATTCATAGTTATAGTTTAAAAGTACATAAGGCATTGTATCATAGGATCCCCATGAATAGGCTCCTTTTCTCTTTCCCTTATTTTCATATATATCTATCCATCTATTTTCAATTCCCTCATCAAATATTTTTGAATATTCTTCTCCGAGGGGTTTTAAAGCTTCCTTTACAAGCTTTATTCCTTCATTTAGCTCTATATGCATCTTTGGAGTATCTATTACTGGAACATATAAATCATACATATGCATTTCATCAAGTCCAAGCAATTTTTTCTTTACTCTTACATATCTGTGAAGTGTATCAAGATTATCATTTATAGTTTTAATTGCATTATCATACACTTCAACAGTTATATCATTAGGTTCTAAGGAGCTTTCAAGAGAACCTTTATATTTACGAGTTTTTGCCATAAGAGAAAAGTTTTTAATTGAAGATGTTAAAGAAGAAGCTATTGTATTTCTAAACTGCTCGTAAACTCCAAATAAAGCTTTAAAAGCAGCTTCTCTTACTTTTACATCCTTTGATTTTAGATAGATACCATAATTACCTTCAGTTAATTCTACCTCATGTCCTTCTTCATCTTTTATATTAGGAAAAGTCATATCTGCATTTGTAAGCATTCCAAATATACTTGAAGGAGCATTTAAAGCATCAGATACAGATGCTAAAAGTTCTTCAACTTCCTTACTTAGGGTATGAGGCTTTGCCTTTAAAAGTCTTTTAAACATGAAATCATATACTTGAAGTTCTTTAAGAGATTTTATAGCCTCCTCTATGACCTTCTCGTCATAAGATAAAATCTCTGGTGTGAAAAATGCAGACATTGCTGATAGCTCAGCAGAATATGTTTCTATTTTGTTCTTTAGCGCTTGGTTAGTATTGTTTGTAGTATCCTCATCAGCCTTTAAGAATGCATAGATTAAAAGCCTATCAGTAAGTCTGGATACTTCTTCATCTAATTTTAAAAAAGCTAAAAGTTCTTTTGGATCGCTTAATTTACCTTGAAATGCACTTAGCTTTGGTGCCATTTCTTTTAGCCTTGAAAAATCCTTTTCCCATTCCTCTGAACTAGGATATATTTTCTCTACATCCCATTTATCTTCTTTTGAAATCTCTTCTCTTCTCTTAACCTTTTTTACTTCACTCACAAACATACACCTCACTTTTTATTAGATAACAATACCTGTTTCCTATTACATGTACTCTGACTTTTTTATCTCTGCTTCTTTAAACACTCTATTTAATTCCTCATTTATTATGCCACAAACTTCATTTAATTTTTCTGCCATATCCATATGTTCTTCAATATAATCAAATTTAACTAACCAGGTAGGATTGTATTCATCGTCTTTTTCTTCAATCTCATAACCCTTACTTTCAAATACTTCTTCATTAAATAATTCATATACAGCAGTGTATTCCCACTCTTCTACATCCTTTTTAGTGTCAAAGTACAAATGTACTCTCTCATCTTCTTTGCTAAAGAAGAACTTTGTTACATATTCTGCTCCTTCTCTAACTTCATAACTTCCTAATTCGTCAACAAACTTATTATCCTTATCCACTTCCATTAATACTAATGCTGCAAAATCCATAATTATCTCCTTTTTCATTTCATTCTATTTTATATGAATTATATTACCATATATTATTTACTAGGTAAATTGTAACTATACAACCATTTTTCTGGTAATACAAGAATTTTGCTCACTACTAACTAGGAATAGAGAGTAAAAAAGAAGCTGCCTTCGCAACTTCCTTTTTTAGCTATACTGCTGTTTCCTTTTGTTTTCTGCTGTCTAAAAATTGTATTTCCTGGGCAATAACTTCACTAATATATTTTTTTGTGCCATCTTTTGTCTCGTAATCTCTCGTTTGAAGTCTTCCTATTATGCTTATTAAACTACCCTTTTTAGTATACTTAGCTAAATTCTGAGCGTTTTTTTCCCAAGCCACTACGGGAATAAAATCCGCTCCTCTCTCTCCATTTTCATTAACAAAATCTCTGTTTACAGCTAACTTAAAAGATGCTAAATACTTATTATTTTCTTTAAGCTCCTTTAATTCAATATCCTTTGTGATTCTACCAATAAACATAACCTTATTCATGAGAAATCCTCCAGTACCAATATATTTTTTTAAGATTATATCCATTAAAATAGTTGTTAAACACTCTATTTATAATTAATTATAAAAGTATCATTTTTAATCCAAATAAAATTAAAATAATTCCACCTACATAATCTGCATACTGGGAAATAATATAAATTTTCCTTAAATATTTGGCAATTAAAAATGCAATTATACACATTATAAGAGTAATAATTCCTATAAATACACTTGCTTCAAAGAGAACAAATCCTTTTTCAATGCTGTTCAAAACTGTAAACCCAACAACCGCAGCATCTATACTTACTGATACCCCAAGAATTAGATACATCTTTCTACTTACAAGTATGTTTTTATCGTGCTTCTCAGAGCCCTCTTTTAGCATAAGCAGTCCTACAAGAATGATTATTATACCTCCAATTATCTTAGGTATACATAATATGTACGTATTAAATAAATATCCTAAATAAGCTCCAGCAAAAGAAAGAATAAACTGAAAAAAACCAAAGGATATAGAAAACCAAATTTTACTTCGCCTTTTAACTTTTGGATTTAATCCTATGCTCAAAGCTACGCCAAAAGCATCTAAAGCAAGTGCCAAGGAAATTAAAAATAGCGAAAAAATCCCAATATAAAATATTCCCATAAAAAAATCCCCTCATATATTTTTAAGATGCAGAACTTTATCTGTTCTATAAAAATATATGAGGAGGCTTTATAACTTAGTACAAG
Organism: Clostridium sp.; assembly: GCA_036677665.1. GTDB lineage: Bacteria > Bacillota > Clostridia > Clostridiales > Clostridiaceae > Clostridium_H. The sequence continues at coordinate 38,679 of JAVBVX010000002.1, forward strand.
TTGTTTTATTTGTCATAAACTCTTAATTAGTACTCTTCTATTACATTCCATAATCATCTTTAATTTCCATAGCATTATTTAAATCAACACCACTAAATACTTTAGATTTAAACTTCTCTTTTTCTTTTGGAGTAAGTGTATCGTAAATGGACATAACTCTCTTTACATCTCCCCAAAAATTATATGATGGATTACTTTGTAGCGTATTTGCAGTGGAACTCATTATACTTATCATCTGTTTCTCTTTGGAAGTGGATGCACTGCCTTGTAATGAGCCTAGTTCACCTGCTATTTGTGCAAGGGATTGCCTTGTATCTTGCTTAGAATTATTATCTTTAGGATTACTGTTTTTAGTCTCATTTCCTACCTTGTTCCCGGAGTTCTTGTAATCAATCCCGCTGTTAGTTCCTTTATTGGTATTAGAGTTATCTTTTGAACTTACTTTTGCCTGTTCCTGAATCTTTTTAATTGATTCGTTAGTCTTTGCCAGCATTTGCTTTGTTTCCTCTTTAGCTACAATGAATAATTTTCCACTATCAAATTTAAAAGAGTCTATATCCTCTGGCAAAATACTACGATCTATAACTATGTACTCCCCTTCTACATTAATCTTATTATTAAAGTTTTTACTTATATAATTTAATATAGTGCCTCTAGGTATAGTAATTTTACCTACCTTGAAAAATTCTGGAGTGTAAACTACATCTTTATTATCTATACTAAAAGTACCTTTCGTAGATAAAAGAATTGGAAATGACTTAAACTTAACTGGAATTAAAGTTGTGACTTCATCCTCTTTTACGTTCATATTTAATCCTCTTATAGTCAAACTTCCTTTTGTTAATCCTTCCTTAAAATAAGATGATCCTAATGCATTTATTTCATTTTCACTAAGGGCTAACTCTCCTTTGTTTTTAACTGTATCTAATAGTACACTCATAAGCACATTAAAAGATTCGTCACTACTATATTCCTTATATCCCCCATGTGAAAAAACAAGATATCCACTAAGAATTAATATGAAAATTGCTATAGTAGTTATTTTAAATGTTTTGTTTTTAAAGTTCATCCTTATCCCTCCCCCTCTTTTCTAAAGCTATATAAAAACATTTTACCATGTATATATATTTCTGGTAAATGAATTATTTTTCCCATTCTTACTTGAAATTTAAAGGATACTATACTTTCTTGTAGAATACTAGTATTTATATATTACGTGAGAAGGTGAAATGTACATGACAGTAAAAAAAGCAATTATACCCGCAGCAGGTTTAGGGACTAGATTTCTTCCTGCAACCAAAGCTCAACCAAAGGAAATGCTTCCAATCCTCGATAAACCTACCATACAGTTCATTATTGAAGAAGCCGTAGCCTCAGGTATAGAAGAAATTCTTATTATAACTGGTAGAAATAAAAGAGCAATCGAAGATCATTTTGACAAATCAGTAGAACTTGACCTTCAGCTAGAACAAGGAAACAAAACGGATCTTCTCGAAATAGTCAGGAATATTTCTAATATGGCTGATATTCACTATATAAGACAAAAGGAACCTAAGGGCCTAGGTCATGCTATAAGCTGTGCTAAAGCTTTTGTAGGCAATGAACCTTTTGCAGTTATGCTAGGTGATGATGTAGTCGATAGTGAGACTCCTTGTCTAAGACAACTAATAAACTGCTTTAACGAGTACAAAACAAGTATTTTAGGCGTTCAAGAAATTCCACATGAAGATGTATCTAAATATGGCATAGTAGAGGGATTCCACATAGAAGATAGGGTCCATAAAGTACGAAATTTAGTTGAAAAACCTTCAGCAGAGGAAGCCCCATCAAACATTGCAATCCTAGGTAGATATATAATAACTCCTGAAATATTTAATATACTTGAAAACACCCCTCCTGGAAAAGGTGGAGAAATACAGCTCACTGATGCATTAAATACTCTCATTGAAAGAGAAGCTATGTATGCTTATAATTTCCAAGGAAGAAGATATGACGTTGGTGATAAACTTGGATTTCTACAGGCTACTATAGAATATGCTCTAAAGAAAGAAGACTTAAAGGAAGACTTTATAAATTATCTTTTCTCATTAAAAGATAATGATGCTATAAAAAACTTTTCTAAAGAAAAATCTTTTATATGATATTAAAACAAAACTGCTACAAATTTTATGATTTGTAGCAGTTCTATTTTTTATGTATACATCTCTAATAATTAATCACTAAGTTTTCGAGAAACATTTTTTCTTCTAATATATATTTTATAATAAGTAAAATAATATATAATTGTTCCAGCTACAGCTCCTCCAAAATCAATCAACACATCTCCTACATCTGAAGTCCTACCTTGAACAAACTTTTGGTGAAATTCATCTGTTACAGCATAAAATAAACATATAAAAAGTATGTATACTATAGCATTCTTTCCTTTAAAATCATTAGTAAAGAAGGCTATGCCAATGAGCAGTGCTAATATAAAGTATTCAATAAAATGTCCATTTTTTCTTATAATAACATTCAGTTTCTGCTTTTCGCTTTTTACATGAGTTGTAACCTTTTTTATTTGTTCCTCTGTCTTTTCTATGGTACTTAAGAATGCATAACTTGTTTTGTTAGACACCTCTCCGCTATTGTTAGAATTATAAAAGATAACTCCCATCCATAATATGCATAAAAATATCGATAGTTTTTTCATATAAACAACTTCCTTCTAATAATTTATGTATAATATATATGATTTTTATCCATAATCACTAATATTAGTTACTAGCTTTTATATTATGAATAAGTTAAAGTTTTAGAATTTTCAACGATAATCAATAATAGAGCTATGGAGGATTACTATGAAAGACTTTGTGTTTCTGACTTTACTTATATTTATACCTCTTGTTATCATTATAACTCTCGCTTTATGCAAAGCTGCTTCAAAAGATACTAAAAGATATAAAGGCTAGTAGAGAGGTACTACTCTACTAGCTTATTTAATTCTTTAGTACCCATCTGGATGGGTTCTATGCCACTCCCAAGCTGTTTTTATTATAGTTTCAAGTGAATCATATTTAGGAACCCATCCTAATTCCATCCTAGCTTTCTCACTAGAGGCTATTAGGATAGCTGGATCTCCAGCCCTTCGTTCTGCAACTTCAGCCTTAATATCACATCCAGTTACATCTCTTACTGTTTCTACTACTTCCTTAACTGAAAAACCTTTTCCATTCCCTAAATTATAAGTTCTACTCTCCTCACCTTTTCTTAACCTGTGAAGAGCAAGAACATGAGCACTTGATAAATCAGTTACATGAATATAATCTCTTATACATGTACCATCCTCTGTTTTATAGTCATCTCCAAAAATCATTATCTTTTCTCTTTTCCCAAGTGCTACCTGAAGTATTAGTGGAATTAAATGAGTCTCTGGTGTATGATCCTCCCCTATTTTCCCACTTATATGAGCACCTGCAGCATTAAAATATCTTAAAATTGTATACTTTATTCCATATGCTCTATCACACCATTTTAATATTTTCTCTACTGCAAGTTTTGATTCCCCGTAAGGATTAGTCGGGTATGTATTGTCCTCTTCTAAAATTGGTATATTCTCAGGCTCACCATAGGTAGCTGCTGTCGATGAAAACACTATATATTTAATATTATGTCTTTTCATACTATCTAATAAATTAATAGTAGAAGAAACATTGTTTTCAAAATACTTTAAAGGCTCCTCTACACTCTCTCCAACTAAAGAATATGCTGCAAAATCTATTACAGAGTCTATTTTATTTTCAGTGAATATTCTATCTAAAAGTGCACTGTCTCTTAAATCTCCCTCATAAAACCTTCCACCAAGTATAGCCTTTTTATGACCCTTTTCAAGATTATCTAAAACAACAACGTCTTCCCCTTTTTCTAAAAGCTCCGCCACTGTATGGCTTCCTATATATCCCGCTCCACCACAAACTAAAACTGCCATATTTTTTCCTCCTGCCTTCTTCATAAGTAGTATCCATTTATTACAATATATATACTCCTATTAATTCTACTACTAACTAATTATACCATATTTTATTCTTTTTTGTCTTTTTTATATACACCAAAACCTAGTATCCATCTAATATGCTCTACTAAGTTTTACTGTAACACTCCTTAAATCACTTTCAAAATTGCTATTTGATTTTTTAACTCTAAGGTATATAGTCATCTATAACTTCATATATGATTTCATCAATAAAGTTTATAGTATATGTTGGTGCACTAGCTAATGCTGGTATATTTAATGTTTGAATCTCTCCTGCAAAAGAAGTAGTTGTTGCCTTTCTTCTAAGTGAGTTTTTTTCCTGTTCCAGTTACAACCTCTACTTTAAATTCTGAAGTCTTTTCATTTATATAATCTATTGTAAATTTGGGAGCAACTAGTTCTTTAGCTATTTCTATTAATCTAAAATTATTAACCGCACCCTTTTCTCTAACACAATTTTTTTACCAATAATATTAGCATCATATTCATTATTTCCTTTATACTTAGCCTCTACATTATCTTATATATATTAGATGATGTATTTACACTAACAAAGGTAAATAAGGAGTTTATAGAGCTACGTATATTTTTAATTGATCCTATATATATCTTATAGCTCTTTAGATTTTCATAAGGTTTATTTGGCGATATCTTAATTGTTTTTTGTCGCTTAAGATAACTGCACTTGTATCTATCTTATTTCCTAACTCATCTTCAATAAATATAGTATAATTATTAACAGTGTTTCTCTTTAACTTATGATTTAATTTTATAGACCATGACTTATTTAAATCACTGACAATCACAGGTTGTCCCCATATTTTAAATTTTAAGTCATTTGTCCTCCCTAGCGCTTCTTTTGAGTAGAATAATAATATAATACATAATAAACACATTATTCTTGAAAACTTATACTGTCTTTACAAAATTATCATACCTGACTATTCCATTTAAATTTAAGTTTATTTATACTTCTATGTAATATATTGTTTACACATGAAATATTATACCATATTTTTCCTTATATAAATACTGATTTTTACAATTTGGGTTGTGAAAGTAGTATTTTATTTTTATCCAAAATATTAATTTTTTATCACGAATTAATTATTACTTTATGCAAAAAATAGAACCGTAAAACTTAAACTAAAGGAGTGGATTAGAAATGGCTAAAAAAGGTATGAGACGTATTGACGAAGATGAGAATATGCAAACACCAAAGAAAAAGAAACGAAAAGAGGATGATCCTCGCCAAGTTCCTGAAGTTAAATAATAGTTTACTTAATCTTTAAAGGAGACTTAAGCTTAAGTCTCCTTATTTCTTTCAAAACAATTCTGAAATTAATTTTTATATTTATTTTTCCTAACCTAAGTTATCCCTATATATCAGTTAAATAACCAACTGGAATATAAACATTTGTTCCATTAATACTTAATATGTATAGCCCATTAACTTCATCCACAATAGTAATTACATCATTTTTTTTAAATTTTTTTACCTCTACAGGAGTATTATCTTCAATCTTAAATGCAACAACATCCTTTATTACTTTTAAAGATGAAGGAAATGATTTACTCGAAATTGCATTTACAAATTTCTCTTCATTAGCTTTAGCTTCTTCCATTTTTATACTTTCCATTCTACTAGCTATTCTTTTTCGTTCTTTATTGTCCTTTATAGTACCAAATCCGATAACCCCTACTGTAGCAATCCCTAAAAAGATAATAAACCACCAACTAGAAAATATCTTCCTTGTATAATATCTCATTTTATAATATCTCATAAAGTTCCTCCCTTACACATACTATATCCATATTATACCACTTTCTATAAATCAATTACAAATAATGTAATTTTATTTTTATATCAAATTCTCATGGGTTTCCTTCTATTTCGACAAATCACTGTAACTCTTCTATGAGGATTTAAAAATATAATAGATTTATTTAAAAATGGGTAGTATATGTACAAGAATAAATTGAGGTGATACTTATGGAAATGTATGATAACACTAAATTAAATAATCGCTTACAAGAACTTAATGAAGAAGAATCTAATTTACAAAAAAGCCTACTAAAAAATTCAAATTCTCTATCTCAGGATGCAATTAAAGAAGTTGAATATTCACTAATAGGTGTAAAAACCGAAAAAGAGCAAATCAAAAATATGCTCTCTGGTGGGTTTTATTAAGTATTTAAGTAATTCGCTAAATTTCTTTGTAAAATAAAATAAAAATGGCCGTTATTTAGCAGCCATTTTTATTTCATGGCATGTTATAGTTTACTAACCTCATGTAAATCAATGTTATTATAAATCTTTACTTCTGCTAAAACTTGTGCATCATGCTCTTTAGTCAATTTGTCAATTACTTCTTTAGCTAAAGGACTCATTTAATCACGCCTTCATTTACTAAAACTATTATTATAATTATACCAAATTAATTATTGTTTTACACTTATATTTTAACTTTGCTCAATCTCTATTTAACAAAAAAATCCAGAATTTGTAATACTGTAATCTCTTAATAACTAAGAGATTACAGTAATTTTTTTTATATATTACATTTTTATAAAAGTACTACGTGTATGTAAAAAACACTTACGACTTTCCTTTTTTCTCTTGAGTTGCATATTTACTATATAAAACCACAACAAAGGAGAGAAAATAAATGAATAACAAAACTTTAAGTAACTTTGGTAATATATTTGAGTATAAAAATGCATACTTAAGACTTATAAAAGATAATATAGTTCCTAATATAAAATCTATTATAGCAAACAAACCCTATGATTATATAAAAAGTGTACGAGCTACAGGATTTCATAAGATAGATGGAGTAGATTGTTTCCTTACATCAGACAGTGCAGTAGATAAATATATGAATACCTTTGTAGGTGGAAGCTTTTTAAAAGGAAAACTTTTAGAGAATAACATTATTACAAGGGTCTGACCCTTTACAAAGTGAAATATCTTCCAGCAGCACATCGTATTATTCCTTTTAATTCCATCGAAAATATAACTTCTATAATAGTTGACTTATCTACATTCAAAGCTAAAACTATTTCATCTATTGTATATGACTTGCTTTTAATCAAATCTAATATAAATTTTTCTTCATCTCTTATATTAATAATCTCATTTTTCATTTTCACTTCGTCTATTTTAGTAGAATTGACAGTATTATTTATACTTAATTGATTTGGATTTAAATAAATACTACATCCATCAGATATAAGATTATTCGTACCCTTACTCTCTTTAGAATATATATTATTAGGAACAGCCAAGATTTCTTTGTCTTGTTCTTTAGCATATTTGGCTGTAATTAGAGCACCACTGTTTTCTCCTGCTTCAACTACTAAAATCTTCTCAGAACAGGCACTTATAAGTCTATTTCTTTTAGGAAAGCTTTGTCTACTCGGCATAGTTCCAGGAGGATATTCAGAAATTACTACTCCGTTATTAATTATTTTTTTCATAAGTTCAGTGTGTTCTTTCGGATAGCATATATCTACCCCACATCCTACAAAAGCTACAGTATAACCCTGAGATTTTATACAAGCTGTATGTGCATAACTATCTATTCCTTTAGCCATACCGCTTATTACGGGAATTTTATTCTTAGCTAAGAAGGTTGCTGCTTCAACTGTCACATGTTTCCCATAATCAGAACAACGTCTTGACCCTACAATTGCAACACCAGATATATTATCATATAGATTTCCTTTGTAATAAAGTAAAATTGGCATACCCGAATATTTATCCATAATTGAAGGAAACTTTTTTTCTTCATATGTAGTAATACTTATACCTTGCTTTTCACATTCATCCAAGATTTTTTTAGACTTATCTATATCTTTTGATTCAACTATACTTTCTGAAAGTTTTTCTCCTATTTCTCCCAGTTCTTTTAATTCTGCTTTTGTTGCGTTATAAATTTCTTCTGGAGTTATAAATTTTTTAAGTAGTCTTTTAGCCGTGACTGGTCCAACTCCTTTTAATTCATTGACCCAAATCCAGTATAAATAATTCTTTTCCATAAACTCCTCTTTAAACTACCATCATATTTGATTGTTCTTTCTCTAAATCTCTACACATAAGAGCTTTTGCAATATCCTGTTTTCTAATATCTGTTGATTCATCCATGTCTGCAAATGTTCTAGCTACTTTTAAATACTTATGATATGACCTTGCACTAAACTTAAATCTTTCATATGCTACTTGTATCAAGTTTTTACTCTCACCATCTAAAGCACAAAACTTTTTAATTAATCCTGGAGTTATTTCAGCATTACAATTCACGTTCTCTATATCTATGTATCTTTCCGTTTGAATTTCTCTTGCTCGCTCTACCTTTTCTCTTAATTCTTTAGAACTTATTCCCTTATTGTAATTAGATAGTTCCATAAATTCTACTGATTGTGCATACTTTTGAATATCTATTCTATCTAAAATTGGCCCTGATATCTTCTGTCTGTATTTTAAAATTTCATAATCTGTGCATCTACATCTAGTATCTCCATAATATCCACAAGGACAAGGATTCATAGCTGCTACCATCATAAAATTAGCTGGATATGTATGAGTGTATTTAACTCTAGAAACTGTAACTATATTATCCTCCATAGGTTGTCTTAAAGCTTCTAAGGTCCTTTTATTGAACTCTGCTATCTCATCTAAGAATAGAACACCATTATGAGCAAGAGATATTTCTCCTGGCATTGCATTATTTCCTCCTCCTATAAGTGAGTTCATAGACGCATTGTGGTGAGGTGATCTAAAAGGTCTTTGTGTTATTAAACTTCCTTTATTCTTTAAAAGTCCTGCAACACTATAAATTTTAGTTACTTCCAAAGCCTCACTTTCTGCCATAGAAGGTAAGATGGTAGGAATTCTCTTTGCTATCATAGACTTTCCACAACCCGGAGATCCTGACATTATAATATTGTGTCCACCTGCTGCAGCTATAACTATATACTCTATAACAGAATCTTGTCCTTGAACATCTTCAAAATCTAATAAGTAATCCTTGTATATTTTATGTTTACTTTTGTATTCATCTAAAGGCTTATTATATGTGCTTGTATCATCTAAAAACTTTACTACTTCACATAATGTTTGAAAGGCAAAAATATTTATATTACTAACTAAGGAAGCTTCTTCTAGATTATCCTTAGGTACAATTAAATTACTAATACCTTTCCGCTTGGCCTCTATTGCCATAGGGAGTATTCCTGAACATGGTCTTAACTCTCCATTTAATGATAGCTCTCCTATAAATGCAAATCTATCAATTTCATTTACAGTTATTTGTTTTGTTTGCACTAGTATCCCTATAGCCATTCCTAAGTCAAAATGCGATCCGCTCTTCTTTATATCTCCTGGAGCTAAATTAATTACAACTTTCATCTTCGGAAATTCATACTTTTCATGATTTATGGCAGCTTCTAGTCTTTCTCTCGCTTCTTTAATGGCTGCATCTCCAAGCCCTACTATTGAAACCGAAGGCTGACCAAATATAGTATCTGTTTCTATATTAACTACATAAGCATCTATTCCAGATATTGCAAAACTATTAATTACTGAAGCCAAATATATTCACTCTTCTTTCTATCTATTATTTCATTGCACTTTCTACATAAGATTTATATAACTCTCTACAATTTTCTTTGTTAAAATAAAATAATAATTTTTCACTTTCAATAATTTTCTCTTTTTCTTTTCCTATATACATACTGTAACTACTCCATTCATATTCTGCTGGATGTTCTACCATTCTAGCTCTTACAGGATTAAGATGTATATATCTACTAGACTCTAATACATAATTATCATTTTCTATTAGCTCTGATCTATATCTATCCTGAAATAAATGTCCTATATAATTATATTTTTTATTGAAATTCCACGCATATCTACTATGTACCCTTTTAATAAAATCTGATATATCCCTATCTTCTGTTTCAACTTCAAGATGCACATGATTTGTCATCAACGTATACGCTATTATATGATATCTATTATCATAATACTCAATAGCTTCTTGCAAATAATTTAAATATAGTTCATAATCTGTTCTATCCCGAAATATATCATTTCTACGATTTCCTCTTGCTATTACATGTAGTTTTGCTCCTGGATACCACTTATGTTTTTTTCTTGGCATACTATTCATCCTTTTTCTCTTTTATTATTATAATTCTTAACTTTAAACTACATTTTAATCATTATTTCCTGCTTATTTTACTTAAATTTAGCATAAAAATTGAAAAAAGATAAAGTTATCAATTCTCTGAACTGACAACTTTATCTTTTTATTTCTATTAAATATCTTATATTTCATGATAAAATAATTTTACATACTTTAACAAGGGTTTGGCCACTTACAGGATCAAGAATCAGTATACTTTTCTTCTGCCACCATTTCACTCTCTACAACGTTCCAAATTATCATTTGTTCACAAGCTTTCGCTTTCCGACATGGCATTTCCTTTTGCTCACTCACTTACAGTCTCTCACTGGGGTCTAATCCCCTTTGCGATGGTCGGCTCCGTCGAACTGAGCTTGCTAGAGTCTATATATATTGAATCTTTACATATATCAATTCTATTATTCCAAACTATACTTGAGTCTATATTCTTATCTCGATCCCAGGCTATATTTCCTGATTCATCAATAAAAACTTCTTTAAATTTATTCTTATCTTTTAATACCTCAAATACTCCAAATAAATCATTCGACATATCATATAGTCTTACTTCTTTACTATCAAATACAACTACTAATTTATAATCATCAGTAGCAGTTACCTTAGTAATTTTTTTAGGTCCACTATCAAAATAATCTTTTACCTTTTGTGGTATTTCACTATTTCTCAAATTATCACCTCCAAGATTCTATTTTAAAGGCTCTATTGGAAAAAGTTCTTTCTGAAGTCGAGCAAGATACCATTCTTCCCTTAGTTCTTCCTGATGTAATGCAGCCCATCCAAATAGCATTTTTAATTGTTTGTTTGGCATATCTCCACTTAGTAACTCTATATCTTCAATAGTTATTGAACAACTATACTCCCCATATTCAGCATGAAAATGTGGTGGTAAATGATCTTTATAATTAATATAAATTTTAATCCCTCTAAACATACATATAGTTGGCATATTTAAAACCCTCTTTTTATATATTATCCTTTAGTTTTATTATATTATAAATCAATCTATTATTGTAGCTTTTTAAAATATTAACTTCGCTAACTCCCATTTAACGCGAAAAAACAGTAGAATATATACACTCTACTGTTCTGATTTTTTTAAATATTCCATCTCCAGCTACGCCACTTTATGTACGCTATCTATCCTCTATCATGATCTTAACGCGTCTATTTCTTACTTGGTTTTATCTTAAACCCTCAACTACATCTTTTTATACTCAATTCTTTCTCATCCAGTGTGGCAAATTCCATTTGCTTACTTACAGTCTTTCCCAGGGGTCTGACCCCTTTGCGATGGGTGACTTCGTCGAACTGAGCTTGATGGGGTGCTTGAGAAAGAAAAGAGAACCTAGATTAATAGGATCTTTGCTATTTTATTGCTCTTCGCTTTTCAATGAAATTTCCAATCCCATTAATAGTTCCTTCTACATGGGCAACTTTGTATTTTAGATTATCTATTTCAGCTGTTTTTATATTATTGCTATGTTCAATAGCCTTTACTACATCAAATATTTCATCTTGCCTTTTTTCCATGCTTTCCTGTTTTTTTTCTATATTATCTAACTTTGATAATATTAATTCAAACATTTGCTTTGCTTCTTTATCCATTGTTTCACCACCCATTTCAGAACTCTTAATTAATTTTAACACTTCCGATATTATATTTCAATATAATCTTAGCTTCGCTAAACTCCCATTTAACGCGAAAAAACAGTAGAATATAC
>JAVBVX010000003.1:0-90664 GCA_036677665.1 Clostridium sp.
AAATTAATAGGTTATCCACAGGCACGGTAGTGCTTAGCTTTGCTATTATCTTTTTTAGTGTTTTTAGTAATTTATTTTTATGAGTATTTAAAATCTAATTGTGCAATTTGCTCAATTAATAAACTAAAACAAAATTTAATAATGTAATTTATTATTTCTAAAATCTTCTATTGATTCTTATATTGTGGTTCTTGCTCTTCAATATATTTTTGTCTGCCTTCTAAAACTTTTAATGAATCTTCAAAGGTTTGCGCTAATTGTTGAAAGTCTTTCTTAGCTGCTTTATCCTCTGTTTGTAATGCAAATGTCTTCATTGTTGCTGCTGCTGATTGAACTCCCGCTATAGCTTGTTGCATTTGTGTTCCTACTGTCATCATCTCACCTCCCTTCACTCTTTATCCGATTACTTGAAATCAAGAACTCTGTTTATAAATATACACTAGCCTTTAGGTTTAAATATTAATGATGCTAAAAATGCAAATATTATCGCAGCAGATATTCCTGAGCTTGTAACCTCAAATATACCTGTCAGTACTCCAATTGCACCTGTTGTTTCAGCTTCCATTAATGCTCCTTTAACTAAGGCATTGCCAAAACTACTTATTGGTACTGACGCACCTGCACCTGCGAACTTTACCAATGGGTCATATAGTCCAAGTCCTCCTAATATAGCTCCTGTTACAACTAATGTACTCATTGTGTGCGCAGGTGTAAGTCTAAATACATCCATCATTATCTGTCCAATAACGCATATAAGACCACCAATTATAAATGCCCAAATAAAAATTGACAATTTTAAAACACCTCGCTTTACATCTCTATAGATACAGCATGTGCAATAGAAGGTATACTTTCTTTTTGTTGATAAGATAATGGAGATAGTAATGCTCCTGTTGCTATAACTAATATTCTTTTTAATTCACCTTTTTTCATTCGATTAAGCAGATGTCCATATGCAACAGTTGCAGTACATCCACATCCACTACCACCAGCTATAACTGGCTGATCTTCCTTATAAATCAATAATCCACAATCAGTAAATATCTCTCTTGGAATTTTAAGTCCGTGCTTATCTAGTAAGTCACCAGCAATTCTATGACCAACTCTTCCTAAATCTCCTGTTGCAATTAAATCATAATAAGAAGGATCTATGTTCAAATCTCTAAAGTGTGCTTCAATAGTATCTACCGCTGCCGGAGCCATAGCTGCCCCCATATTAAACGGATCTGAAAGTCCCATATCAATTACTTTACCAATTGTTGCAGCAATTACTCTCGGACCCTCACCTTCATGAGCTACAAGACCTGCTCCAGCTCCTGTTACTGTCCACTGGGCTGTAGGAGGTTTTTGACCTCCATACTCTGTAGGGTATCTAAATTGTTTTTCTACTGATATATTATGGCTTGATGCACCTGTTATTACATATTTGGCAGCTTTACTATCAACTAGTAAAGAGGCCATTGCAAGACCTTCCATTGCACTTGAGCAAGCACCAAAAACTCCCAAAAAAGGTATTCCTAGTGTGCGCGCTGTAAAACTACTTGATATAATCTGATTCATTAAGTCTCCACTTATAAAAAATTGAACATCTTCCTTTTTCATCTTTCCTTTATTTATTGCAGTTTCACAGGCTTGCTCTAATAACTTTCTTTCTGCTTTTTCAAAGCTATCTTGTCCTAGCCATACATCTTGATGAAGAAAATCAAAATCCTCTGCTACTGCTCCCTTTGCTTCAAAAGGACCTCCAATAGCAGCTGATGCTATTATTACTGGTTTTGACTCAAAAACCCATGTTTGATGACCTTTCAGCATTTACATCCCACCTAACCAATTAATAGTTATTTTTATAGTTGCCACGACAAAAGCCGAAAAAACTCCATAAACAATTACTGAACCTGCAAGTTTAAACATATTTCCTCCAACACCAAGAACATATCCTTCAGTTCTATGTTCTATTGCTGCAGAAGACATACTATTTGCAAAACCTGTAATTGGAACTGCGGTACCTGCTCCCGCCCATTGTGCAATGTGGTCGTATACTCCAAGTCCTGTTAGTAAAATAGCTATTATTATTAAAACAGCAGCTGTAGGATTACTTGCAGTTTTTTCAGTAAAGTTAAAATATTTTATGAAAGTCCACTGCAATATTTGACCTATAGTACATATAATCCCCCCAACTAAAAATGCTCTTAAGCAGTTTTTTACAACTGGACGCTTTGGCTCTCTATCTTTTGCAAAATCTTGATACTCCTGTTGAACAGGAGTTAACTTTTTCTTTTTCTTACTAGACATATTAATCACCTTCTAACGTAATAAGTATGGTTCCAATTTATCCATTGATTTCTTTATTTTATCAGTGTTCTCTGAATACATCTTTTTTGCTTCTAAATTATCCGTTTCTAATGCAAAGCTAAGTAAATCTGCATGTACTTTAGAAATACTAGCATATAACATTTCTTTAACTTGAGATGCTGCAACTTCTATTGAGTCATCAAATAAATCTACAAATAAATCTCCTGACGAGTCCACCTGTGCAATAAATACATTATCTAAAGATACTCCTAAATTTGATAATTGAACTTCTAACCATCCTCTATTTAATCCTCTATTTGATAGTGATTCATCAATTATATTACCATCTAATATTACAGTCTGAGGTTCTGAGGAAGGTTTAGTCTTTCTTTCAAGATCATGTGGAGTAATAGGTTGTTTATCTGATTTTAATAAAACATTTACTTCTCCCGTTGCTTCCATCACCGCAAATTCTACATCAGCTAAATTAAAAGCATTTTTTGTTCGCAATTCTCTTAGTAATTCTTCAGCTGTATACTTTGCATCCATTAAATTATCTTCCATGACTTTACCATCTTTTATTAGCACTGTTTCTCTTCCATTTATAAAATCATGAATCCACTTGCTTTTTATAGATAAATAATCTAGTGCTATAGCTAGCAAAACCCACGTGACTAAAGAAACAAATCCAAAAGCAACACTTGTTATTACTCCTATTGCTATTAAAGAAGTAATAATAGCAATTACTATATAGCTTACAAATTTAAAGGGTGTTGTTTTTGATAAGCTACCCTTACCAATACTTCTAACTACTGCTAATGTTATAAAAAACATAATTATAGTTCTTAACAACACCAAAAGCCAAATATCCATATTTTCTCATCTCCTAATTTCCTTTATACTGGGGTTCTTCAAATTCAAGTATTTTCATCCTATCCTCTATATCCTTAATAACTGATTTTATTGTTTGTAGTTCTTCTTTATAAACTATTTTTTCCTCTTCCTTACTACTTTGAATTGAATAAATCCTTAAAGTACTTTCTATTCCTTTCAAGCTAGCTAAAGTTTGCTTTACATTTGAACCTACTGTCATTAATATCAACTCCCTAAATTCTTATGTAAAGTTATTATTTTCAAAACTTAACGTAACTATACTTAATCTTAAACTTTAAAATATATAGTAAATACTTCCTTATGTCTATTATTAATTGAATCAAAAGCTGATTGTATTCTTTCAAAAGCTTTTACTACATTAGGATCATAATTTCTATAAATATAATTATTATAACTGGTAATACTATATATGAACATAAAATACATTGAAAGGGGTTTTTAACATGCCACTAACAAATAAGGAAAAAACTTTAATTGAAGACAATTTAAATGCTGAATACTTGTGTATAAGAAAATATGAACAATATGCAGCTATGGCATCTGATCAAAATATAAAACAGGTATTTACAGATCTCGCAAGTAAGGAAACGCAACATGCTACTACCCTTAAAAACATATTATCTCAAAACGGAGTAAACAATCAAAATATGTTTGAAAGCTACACTAAGCCACAAGGAGACTTATCAAATCTACAAACTAGTATAGGTCTTACAGACGCACAACTACTAAATGATGCATTAAGCACTGAAAAGCACGTATCAGGTTCTTACAATAATGCAGTATTAGAATCAGTAGACCCTAACATAAGAAAACAACTTCAACATATTCAGCAAGAAGAACAAGGTCACGCAGAGACACTATTTAATGCTATGCAGTCTAGAGGATGGTATACAGTATCCTAAAAAACAAAATTAATAAACACGCTCTGGAGATAATATATTCTCTAGAGCGTGTTTATTAATGAAAATTATTTTATAACTTTTATTTCAGTTATAATTTTTTTAAATCATCCATATTTATTTTTTTGTCCTCAGTACATATTATGACTTTTTTATTCTTATTTATAATAGTTCTTAATTCTACTTTTCTGCCCCAAAGAGTAGAAATATATTTTAGTGTTTCATTAGTATATGTTAGTTCTAACTCTCTGCCATTATATTCATGTTCTAGCAGCAGCGTTCCATCTCCTAATATTTCTAATACTTTTATAATGGGAATACTTGACATTCCTACACTACTTGCTATTATATCTCTTATTTTTCTCCATCCATCTTCATCAGATACTTCTTCTACTTTATAATCTTTTCCACTCTTATTGTAAGAGAATAAATTCATCTCTCTAGAAAGCTCATTTGTTAAATATCTTCTAATAAATGATTCATCTCTTTCAATTTCACGAACTTCAAATATTTTCTTTATTCCATATCTCTTTTCTATATCTTCAAATATCTTAAATCCCATATAATAAGGATTTATACTTCCAAGAAAAGGTCTAATAACTTGATTATGGCGATTTAAAAACTCAATATGAAGACCTTGTGGTAGGTTCAACTTGTTTAGAATCTTAAAATGAAAATAACTTGCCCAGCCTTCATTCATTATTTTTGTCTCTATCTGTGGAATAAAATATTTTGCCTCTTCTATAACGATTCTAATTATATCTTTTTCCCACTCTTCTAATCTACCATACTGCGCTAAAAATCCTATTATATCTTCTGTTGGTTCTAAAGGAATCTTGTTCACATTAGGAAAAGGTATTTTCTCATTTCCCTCTAATTTATCCACAGCTTTTGCTTTCCTATAGTATTCTTCTAAGACTCTTTTTTTCTTTTCTTCCTCTGAAAGCTCTTTAATTTTAATATTTGTTGTATGAAACTTTAGAGCATGAGCTGCATCCAGTATACGTTCTACTCTATCATATCCAATGCTAGGATCTTCTATATATCTTCTAATTCTATCTGCATGTCTTTTAAACGTATCAACTGTATCACTAGCATTTGTACCTTCTACAAATAGTCTATTATTTTTAAAAAAGTCATTATGTCCATATACATGAGCAATAGTGAGAATTTGCAAAAGTAATGTATTATCCCTCATAAGATAGGCAATACATGGATTAGAGTTAATAACCATCTCATAAGGTAATCCCTCTAGATTGTAGGAATAGAGTAATTTCTTCTTTTCATAGTCCTTTCCATAACTCCAATGGGAATAATGAGAAGGCATACCTACATATGTTTCATAACAAAGCATATCTTCGTAGTTACAGATTTCAAATTCTTGTGAATAACAATCTAAACCTACTTCATGTACAATTTCCTGAATTCTATCATTCCAACTTTCTAGTTGTTCAATAGTATATTCCATCATAGTCAGAATCATTATTCCCCAAGCCCATTTTCTACTGTCAATACTTTTTTAAGGGCTGGAATAATATCCTCCTTTCTTGACATGGTTATTATCGAGAAGTTTTTAAAATTAACCTTTGAATCTAATTGGGACTTAATTGTGCTCGTTGGTCTATAGTTTCCTGATGTAATCTCCGCATATCCAAATAAATTGCATTTCTCACATAGTTTTTTTGCAGCATCAATAGCTCTATCATTATCTTCAGTCCAATTATCCCCATCGCTACAGTGAAATGCATATACATTCCAAACAGAAGGATTATATCTTTTTTCAATAATCTCTAGAGCTTTATTATATCCACTACTGATAAGAGTCCCTCCAGACTCACCCTTATGGAAGAAATCATCCTCATTAACTTCCTTAGCTTCTACACTATGTGATACAAATACGACTTCTACATTAATATACTTTAATATTACAAACTGATATAAAAGAAAGTAAAAACTTCTAGCTAAATATTTTTTAGTAGTCCCCATAGAACCCGAAGTGTCCATTATACATATAATTACGGCATTACTTTCCCTTTTTATATCTTCTCGCATACGAATATATCTTATATCGTCTTCTATAAAAGGAAATCTTCTCTCTTCCTCTTCATCAATTGTCCTCTCTTCCTCTCCATCTCTATAATAGGATTTTTTTCTTTTTAACTTTTCTATTACTGATTTCTTTTTTGCTAAATGAGCTGGTATACCTTTTCGTTTATACCCTAATCTTTTAAAATTTCTTTCTGATTCAATTTCATTAAATTTCTTTCTATCCAAATCAGGCAAATTTAAATCATCAAATAGATAGTTAATTAGTTCTTCTATTGTAATTTCAGTTTCATAAATATCTTCTCCTGATTGATCTCCTGCCTGACCACTTCCCTTTCCTTGTGCCTTTCCATCACTATCTGTTCCAACTACATCTCCTCTTTTTTCATTTCCATTTCCTGAACCTGCCCCTTGATCATTTTTCCCATAAATAAATCTATATTCTTTTATTCCCTTAATAGGAATTTTAATCTTTTTGCTTTTATCCTGTCCAATAATACTTTCCTCTGCAATTATATCCATTATATTTTTCTTAATAGACTCTTCTATGAGCTTTCTATGTCTTCTCCTATCCTCAACGGACCGATCTCTTCCCCTATTATCAAACTCCCTAAATATAGCCACCTTACCACCTCATTCTACTTTATATTATAAAGTTAGACTTCTCTTAGCTAAATTTTGAGTTGTAGAAATAATCCTACAACCCCAAGTTCTTAATTACTGTTCAGTCTTTCCACAAATTATTAGCAGCATATTTGAGAATTACATCACAGCAATGGTCACAATATCCATTTTTATTCATTTCTTCCACCATAGCATTATATTTTTCACTTTGTTCTTTATCTCTAACTTTTGTACGAGTAATAACTCTACTTAATTCTCTTACTGAAGAGGTTAGCTTCTTTTCTATAGCTTCTTTTAGTGGTTCATAGCATGTATAATCAAGTTTACCACCATTTCTCATAATATACAGCATGTATGCAGTAACATCTTGACGGAATCCCTTTGCTGCTGTTCCAGTTATATTAATATGCTCTTCTATAGATTTTAAGAAAGCTTCATCTGGATCTAATTCCTCTCCTGTACGGCTATCTCTAATTTTTTTTCTATTCACAAATGCTTCGGCATGATCTAGATAATTATTAAATAAATCTTCAGCCTGTTCTCTATATCCATGTATAAATGCCTTTGTTACTTCATTTTCTAGCATCTTATGATATTCTTTTTTAATAGTATTTTGCAAGAAACCTAGATACTTTTTCTTTATTTCTTCACTTAACTCTAATTCTTTTACTGCCTTTACTAGTGTATCAATAAAAGCAATAGGATTAATACAATTATGCTCTGAATCTGTAATTGCTGTATCAATAGCTTTCATAATAAATCTTGTAGATATTCCTGTCATACCCTCTCTTTGAACCTCTTCTCTAAGTTCTACTATATCTACTTTTTTAGTAGTTCCTTTTTCTACAATTTCTTCTCCATTATATATTTTAAGTTTTGTAATAGGATCAATTTTAGCAGATTCACCTAACCTGCTTAGTATAGCAAACATAGCACCAATTTCCACTGTATGAGGAGCAATATGCACATCAAACTTACTCTTTCCTAACATCTTGTTATATATTTTTACTTCTTCTTCTAACTCAAGACAATATGGTACATCCACCTTTACAATCCTGTCTAAAATGGCCTCATTAGTATGGTCTGCTTTAAATTTATTCCATTCTGATTCATTAGAATGAGCTAATATAATTCCATCAAAATATATCATTGAAGCCTTACCTGGAGCAGGAATACTTTTCTCTTGTGTAGCTGTAATCATAGTATGAAGATATTCTACCTCATTTTTAAATACTTCTATAAATTCTACGAGTCCTCTATTTCCTACATTAAAAGCTCCATTTAAAGATAACACCCTAGCATCATCTTCTGAATATAAATCCAGCTTAGATATATCTATAGATCCTATAAGCACAGATGCGTCCTGGTTATTTGGATCAACTGGTGGTACGACCCCTATTCCTTTTCTTGATCTAATACTAAAGTCTACTGACTCTACTAGGAAGTTCTGATACTCTCCATTATACTCAGTCTTTAATCTGTGCCTACAAACAGGACATAAATCTCCCTCAATCTGTACATTCAACATATCTTCAAATTGTTTTCTTAGATGCTTAGGAACTAGATGAAGTGGTTCTTCTCTCATAGGACATCCTTTTAGTGCATATATTGGTGTACTCATCTCCAAAGCCTTTTTAAGTGATTCCATTATAGAAGATTTTCCTGACCCTACTGGACCAACAAGATAAAGTACTTGACGCGCCTCTTCTCCTTGCAAAGCTGCTGCTTTAAAATATTGAACAATTTTACCTAAGGTTTTGTCTATTCCATAAAACTCCTCTTTAAAAAAATTATATTTTTTTATAATATCATTACTACCGTATATTCTTCTTAATCTTGGGTTTTCTCCTGTTTTAATCTCCCCTACTCCTTTGCTTGTAACTATATCATACATTCTTCTGTGGGCTAACATTGTTACTGATGGGTCTAATTTTACCTTATCTAGATATTCTAAAAATGTCCCTTCAAATTTCAGTTTTCTTTTTTGATCTGCGTCTTTTTTAATTAAATCTAAAAATTGACTCATATAATCTCCTCCTTTTCAGGATAAATATAAAATAATATTTTTGATCTGATAAAATATTGTATATTTTTATTGATATAGTAATTTTTATGAATATAAACTATACTTTATGTTTTTTTGTTAATTTTAACGTTACAAAAACTAAATTTATTAAAATATAGCATTATATTTTAATAAATTTAGTTTTTATATAATCTAGTATAAAATATTTATAATTTCTTATAAATTTAAAAAATGACAATGAAAGTTATTTTGCTTATGCAAAACTTTATAACTCTCCATTGCCATCTACCATTTTTTATTCCCTCACTTGCTCAAATCTATTAACTAGTATTCCTTCAAATTCTACCTTCTCTAAGAACATTTCAAGAGGTCTAACCCATACTCCCATCTCTCCATATAGCTGCTGATAGACAACTATATCTTCTAGTGTCTCTGAGTGTTTTGCAAGATGTAAAACTTTGTATTCATTACCTTTGAAATGTCTATATTTATGACCTATGTTAACTGTTCTCTCATCCATGTTTAGTACTTAACCTCACTTTCAACTTTTACCAAATCAAAATAATGTAATTAAGACTATTTTAAACTATTTACTAATGAATTTAAATTATAATTTTAAAATTAAATAAGAGCCCTAGGCTCCTAACGAAGATTCCGCTTATTATTTTCTTTTATATTTAAAAGGAAGTAACTCTGAAATACTATATTTTTCTAATGTATCATTATTAGAGATAATAACCTTTATATGTGAGCCATAATCATAAATTAACTCCCTGCACATACCACAAGGGGATACTACTTTAACTTCTTTACTTTCTTCATAAGGATGTGGATGACGAACTGCTACAATAGTTTCAAATCTATCTTCATCTTCTAGTATCGCTTTTCCGATAGCAATAGCCTCTGCACAAATATCCATTTTTCTTAAATATGCTTCTATATTAACTGCTGTAATTATTTTTCCTGATTTTGTTCTTATAGCTGCTCCAACTTGATGTCTAGAGTGTTTATAGTGTTTTTTTATAATCTCTCTTGCTTGTTCAACAAGTTCATAATCCTCCTGGGTAATTGGGTATAGTTTCAATATTATCCCCCCATACAATATTACTCATTAGATATTAACATCTTTCTTAACATAGATATCTTTACTATGAGATTACTACGTATCCCTTATAATCTTATAGTTTGTATTATATACTATGAGTAATTTAAATAAATGTTAAAACTTATATATACTTATTTAAGCTATTTATGTTGTTGAATCTGCCTCATAAGCTCCCTCTAATACTTTTTTAAGTTTTCTTAAAAAATATCCCGATACTAAAGGAGCTAAACTAATAACTACTAAATAAAATTTTAGAATTGAGATATCATTAAATTTTGTAAGCAAAATTAATAACAGTATTGAGCTAACTGCTCTCCCACTATTTAAAACTATATCTCTATTTATCATATATTCTATTCTCATATTTTCTTCATGAACTCTATTTACTACATTAAAAGTTGAAGAAGACCACTGTATCATAAAAAAAGGGAGAAAAAATGCATTTACTACAACATACATCAAAAGTGTAGTATAATTTATTCTTGTAGCCAGTCCTAGTATGGCTAAAAAGCCACCTATATTACCAATATAAATTGAAAGTCTTCTTTTAGGTGGTTTTATAATCTTTTGTACAAGTACAAAAGATAAAGATGTTATAAGAGAAGCAATAAAAGTTAATTTCCCAAGAGAAAGTTCACTTTTAGTTATTTCTATAATTAATATATTTACTAAAACAGTTATGATTACATCTCTAAAACCCCAGAAAAAAGTACTTTTTCTAATAATACTCCATTCTGCACAATTGTCAGATATAGCTTTTTTAAAATCAAGCTTACTACCATAATTTTTACACTTTAAAGTTAGACTTACTAAAATAAGTACCACAAACATTAAAAGTGTCATACTAAAGACAATATTATACCCTCTAACTCCTGAAAATCTACTTATTATAAATGCTGAAGTGATAGGTGCCACTGCTGCTGCAATTCCTGAACATGCTCCATTAAAACCGTTAAATGTATCTCTATTATTGGTACATGTGAAATCAAAACTTAATGTATTAAAAGCTAACCAATAGAATCCTCCTGATATTCCAAAAACAAATCCTAAAAGATATATGTATATTATACCTTTACTTCCTACCAGGAGCATTAATGTATAAAATAATGCGTATATAAGTAACCCTATTCTCAATGACCATATTCCATTTTTCTTTTTAGCTAATATCCCCGCTATTACAAATGTTATTGGTACAGTGATATGTTGAATAAGATGGTATATTACTATTACTACAAAGCTACTAGTTTGCTTCCAGAAAAATATATTTACGAATATTCCAGATAAGCCCATTCCAAAAGTGAATAGAATGCTTATTGTGAGTAAAAGTTTAGCCTCTCTACACATAACATCCTCCTTTATTCTTAAAGTGATACTTTTCTAGTATGTACAAAAAAAAATTTTAATATTAAATTTTTTGCAAACAAAAAAGAGGTAAATGATTACCTCTTTTAAATAGATAAAATTAATATTTTTAAATTTGTAATCCAAAATACCGTTACTCTGATTTTGACACCTATCTCTCGATAGGTGGGTGTTCTCACAGATATTTTTTAGAATTTGCCACTTTATAATTGGTCTTATAACTCAACTCATATCTAAATATTGAACTCCCTATTGCATAATGTAGGTTCAAAATAAGAGCTTCACAAATACTTCAGAAATTAATATTAAATATTATAATTTTAATATATGCTATATAGTTTTGTTCTGGAATATTATTATATCAAATAGTTAATTAATTTCAACAAGAAATTTAAGGAAAGATTTTATTTACAAAGTTTCTTCCACTAAAATTATATCTTTTGTGTTAATTCTTTTAGAGTTACTTATTTTTAAGTGTATCTCAAACCATATAAATAATACCATACCTTTTATAATACTTGTAATACTTATACTCCACCAGATTCCATTAAGACCTAAAATATTAGGTGAGGATAAAATTAAAGCCATAGGTATTCTAAGTCCTGTAAATACTGTACTTACAAGTGAAGGGGGCATAGTTTTACCCATTCCATTAAAGGCACCCGCTGTGGCAATTTCTATACACATAAACAACTGTGATACTCCAAGAATTCTGAGGTAATCAACTCCATAGGACAATGTTCCCTCTTCTGGTATAAAAAAAGAAAATATAGGAGCTGCTCCAAAAATTAAAAGTAACGTTGCAAATACTCCTAAAACACCTACACTAATCATACCAAGCTTATAACCTTTAGTGATTCTATCCCATTTTTTTGCTCCATAATTTTGTCCAATAAATGTACTTATAGCTGTCTGAAAACCTCCCGCTGTCATCCAAGATATTGATTCAATCTGAGAACCTACTTTTTGAACTGCAACTGGCACCTCTCCCCACCCTGCAATTATTCTAGCAATAATCATAGCAAAAATACAAAACAATCCATTTTGCAAAGCTACTGGTAATCCATATTTAAATATTCCTCTTATGTAGTCCCTATCAAAATCTTTAAAAGAAATACCTCGAGTCAAATCTAATTTCTTTGCAGATAAAATAAATAAAATAGTTACAACTACTTGCGCAAATACTGTAGCTATAGCTGCTCCTTTAACCCCCATAGCTGGTATAGGTCCTAGTCCAAATATTAAAACTGGATCAAGTATTATATTAATTATAAGTCCTATTACATTAAATCTAAATGGAGTTTTGCTATCTCCTCTTCCATTATAAATTCCAGTAAATACAGGATTTATAAAGTAAAAGTTTATTCCAAGGGCTATTATAACTAAATACTCAACTGCCATATCTACAACAGTCTTACTTTCAAGTTTAAAAAATCCTATTAGCTGATTTCTAAATAAAATTAAAAACACAGCATAGATTACTCCTAAAATAACATTAAGAATAAGGGTGTTTTTAGCATACTTTTTTGCTGATTTTATATCATCTCTACCTATTGCTTGAGACACACCGATCTCTGCACCAACTCTTGATATAAGAATAAATGCCATAGCAAACCAAGTAAAAAATCCAGCAGTTCCTACAGCCGCTACAGCGCTACTCCCTATTCTTCCAATGTATATCATATCGGTCATATTATAAGCCATCTGTACAAAGGATGTCCCCATTATTGGAATTGTAAGTTTTATGAGGGATGTTAATATTTTCCCTTCTGTTAATTTATTGTCCATTAAATCACCCATCTATTATCTATTTAAATATATAGTTAAAGCATAATTTTTCTCTTTAAAATATAAGCACGTTTTATTATATAGTAATATTACTTTATATGCTATTAATTTTTTATTATAAAAAATTAAAGACACCTCAATTATTATTGAAGATGTCTTTTCTAATCTATTGTGGTAATATTTCTTGTAATAATGAATATCCCTTATATACTTTTACCCTTGCAATAACATTACCCTTTCTCGCAGCTTCTTCTAACTCTTTACCAGTATTTTCAGGTATAAAGTATTTATCTAATGTATATCCTACTCTAATCCCTTTTATCTTACCTTGTTTTGTTTCATCCCAAATAGAATATTCATATTTTCCTTTTAAAAATACTCCCTCTTTTGGTTCTACTAAAGTAGCTTTATCTACACTATAAAAATCCTTATCTTTCTTCAAACTCACATATATAGTTTTTGTCCCTAACTTCTCAAATTCACTATATTGCTCTGTATGTTTCTCCAACTTTAAAATTTCTTCATCAAGTAAGATTAAAGGTATATCATTTATTTCATAGTTAAGTTGAACATAATCCCCTCTAAAAACATCTCTAGGATCAAATGGTTGTGTCTTAATTAGAATTTCTGTTCCTAAAATATTTGTCATTATTGGTTGTATTGTCATAGATAATAATATTAGAATCTGTACTAGAAATACAATTATATACTTAGAACCTTTATTTTTAACTATTTTTCTCACCTATGACACCTCCTTGCTGTTTTCTAAGTCTTTCAAAATAATATCCAAATCCTAAAAGAATTACTCCTCCAATAATAAAGAACAAGGACTTAGGCATAAAATCATATAAAGTATCAAAATAGTATCTTAGTATTAATGCACAAATAAATAACAATGGTGTAAGTAAACCATTTTTAACTAAACTTAATAAATACAATAATAGAAGAATACCAAAGCAAATTGCCACAAAATTACCGTTTGTTACAAAGTTCAACTCCTCCCAAATATGCTTTCCTGTTAGAAATAGTCCACTTATTCCAAATACTATAATACCTTCTAACTTGAATATATCATGATTTAAATTATGCTTAAAATAATACATTACAAGCCCTATGATAAAGAATATTATAGCTACATATAACCCCTTTACATCATTATAATTTAGAAGATACAACAAGTATTGTAGTGCTACAAAATTATTGAAAAAGGTTATTATTTTTAGATGGTTAAAATATTTATTTGCCATGTAAAAGACTACTATCAAAATTATAGGATATATAATTATATTTTCATTAAAATTTTGTCCTATATATATAATTAGAAGTACATGAGAGAATATAAGCAGAGGCATTTCTTTTAATAAAACTCCCATAACTACAACTCCGATACTCCATAGTAAGAAAGCTGAAGTATGATTTCCTCCTATATTAAATATCTGCTCTATTAAAAATATACCTGCCCCATAAATTAGAGCACTTAAATACATTAATGATTTAGATGTTCTAGGATAATATTTTTCAAGTTTAAAGGATATAAGTGTAGAGCAACCTAATGCAGCTACAATAACTGAAATTTTTAAAACCTTCCCCATATATGGCCAGTTACTTGCTACAAAACTTAAAATTCCAAGCCCTATTAAAATTGAACCTATCATTACTAATATTTTAATAAAGTTTAATTGAGACTCTTCTTCATAAAAAGTCATTATGTCTTCTAACTGATAAGAGGTAATTATCCCTCTATCTTTATGCTCTTTTAACTCTGTTTCAAGAAACTTGTAATTCGATTTACTCAACTTCTTCTTCATAATCTTTACCCTCCTCTAAAAGAATTTTAAACTTTTCTAATATATAATCCTTGTCAAAGGAACTGTACCACCTTTTATTACTTCCATCTATTATTCTATAATGATAACTTATCATATTCTTTTGAACCTTAAATCCTCCTTCAACCAAAATGTCTTTCCAGAATACTCTACCTCCACCAGTTAAATTTTTCGGGGAATCTATATTTGTAAATGTTATAGCTTCTAGAATTTCTAGAGGATCTTCTCCAAGAACCATCTTTAATATTTCACTTTCTCTAAAAATGCCACATACTGCTATAACTAAGGTCCATGAAGCTCCATTTCTTTCTTTTTCTATTTGAATTAAAGTTTTTTTAGAAATTCCTAATACTTCTGACATTCTATCCTGTGAAAAGTTATATTCACTCCTTATAAGACGCATCTTTTTTGAAACTATACTAATTAACTCTTCTTGTGTAAAATTCTCCAAATTGTCATTCCTCCTTTCTATGTAATAAAAGATAGCTTACTCAGCTTCATTATGATTGATATTACTTCATTTATATTATAATTTTTTCTCAATTTCATAATAGTAAATTAACTTGCTGAAGAATTTTACTAAATATAAATACATCCTTGTAGCTTTATATTTATAGTGTAATATTACACTATAAATATATGTTTTACAATACATTTTTGTGAAAATATTTCTTAAAATCAATCTTTTTTATAATACATAATAATTTTTAGATTACCTATACTATTTATAACTGCCTAATCTTTAGTCTCTAATTGCTATTAGGTAGCATTATATTTTATCTTTAGTAATTAGAGATTAGTGACTAGAGACTAATAGAAAATTTATTTTAAATTTTCTTTAAAAGGGAGTGATTAAAATGAGTCATAAAAAATCAAAAGATACTAAAAATATAGACAAAAGAACTTCAAAAGCTAATATTATCCATGAAGATGAAATGAGAAAACAAAGTTCAAAAGGTGTTATAAAAGACACAGATGGTACTGTATAATATATAAATTTTCTGAAAGGAGATTATCATGTCAAATAATAATATGAAAAAAACTAAAAACAATAAAAAACAAGATGGTCATTTTAAAAAGATAAATATAAAACATGGTCAAGGTGAAAGTGCAAGAGCAGTTTTTGACTCTCGTGGAGAAAAGGATTTAGAAGATTTATATTAAAAAATAAGTGAGAGCTTTTTTTTAAAAGCTCTCACTTATTTTTAATATATTTAATTGAATTTTTCTAATGCAACGTTTATTTCCACAGGAATATTATCAACTAGAAGATTTATACATAAAACTTTGTCCGTATTCATTTTAGCTTCGAAATCACTTCCATATATTAAGGTAGGAGTTGAAATATTTATATTTATACCTTCTTCTGAAAGATTAGTACTTGCATTGGCAGTAAGCATATTAGATAGCTCTGACAAGGCACTTTGAGCCATATCATCTAACTCATTAACAGGCATTCCCATCATCATAGTAGAAGCAATCTGCTTTGCACTTCCATTATCTAATGAGTAAATAATATTGCCTTTAATATCTCCAACAATTCCTAAGTTCATCATAACACCCAAACTTTTTATACTCTTACCTTTAAGGTTAATACCCTGCTTAATAACTTCTCGAAAGCCAAGTTGCGGCATTACATATAAGAATGAATCGATAAAAGGATTTATGTATTTTACATCCATTCAGCATCACCTCTTTTAAACCCTACATTTAAATAAATATCCCCAAATATAGTTTTAAATATTATAGATTTTGAATCTGAGATAGTTCTGGATATATTTAAAGAATTTCCATGAAAAATAGTAGGAGGTGCTACACGGAACCCCAAAACCTTATTTTTACGATTCATTACTGAACAACCATTTCCAGAAACTATGTTAGCAAATTCACCCATCATAGCTAGAGATTCTTCTCTACTCTTAATCTCTCTCTTTAAAACATGTTTTGCCATATTGTCTACTGTTTCATAAGATGCATCTAAAATCATACTTCCAGAGTATTTCCCTATAATCCCCACTACAATAGAAACACCTCTTGATGGTTGTGTTTCTATTGAATTTGTAACACTAGAACATTCTGGAATAGTTTTTGCCAATCTATTGATATTATCCAAAAAAACCTCTTTAAATGTATCAAAATATATTTCTTGCAATTCATGAAATAATTCTTCTCCAGACATTATTCTCTTTAGCAATGTCACAAGTTCCTCTGGATCAACTGGTTTCTGTATGTATCCTGAAACCCTACTTTCTTTTGCTTGTTTAACAATCTCATCATCCATCATTGAGCTTACAATAATTACTTTTATATTAGGATTGATTTTATGAATGGCTCTTGTACATTCTAAACCATCTGTCCCTGGCATGGTCATATCCATTGTCACTAGATCTGGTTTTGTATCTCTAATAACTTGTTTAGTTTCCTCTAGTGATCCAGCATCCCCAACTACATCATATCCCTTTTCAGTTAATATATCTCTAAGAATGCTTATTGAGAAGGGTGAATCATCAACGATTGCAACTCTAATCTTTTCCATACTTCCACCATCCTATCTATCATATGTTTATACACTTTACATATATGATTTATCGAAGTTTTGCGACTAGTTTTTATATGTTAGTTAATCCAATTAATGTAAAGTCCTTGATAATTAATTCTATTATACATTAATTATTTAAATTTCGCATCATGAAGATTTATAATATTTATAATATTTATAATATTTATACATTTCCCTCCTACACATGACTCAAAGTATGTTATATATTAACTAGGTAAAACTAAACTGTAACCAACTACTGATGACTCTCATCTTCAGTAAAAATTATAACTAACATAAAATTATTCAGAGGTGAATTTATGTCAATACAAGGATTTTATCTAATGCCACACCCTCCTATAGTTATTCCCAAAGTAGGCAAAGGTGAAGAAAACAAAATCAAAACTACAAGTGAAAGCTTATATAAAATCAGTAAAGAAATTAAAGAAAAAGCACCAAGCACTATAATACTAGTGACGCCGCATGGCACAATGCTTGAAGATTCTATTACTATGATTTATGAAGATAGTATTTCTGGAAGCCTAAAAGATTTTGGAGTGCCTGAAATTAATATGGACTTATCTATAAATAAAGCGCTTACAGATAGAATTTATGAAATAACTCTAGATCAAGGTATTTCATCAACTCTTATTACAAATAATTTCCTTCAAAAATATTGTGACAAGGTTAATCTAGACCATGGAGCTTTAGTACCTTTATATTTTATTAACAAACACTATAGCAACTTTAAACTTATTCACATAACTTATGCTCCTCTTAGTGATATAGAGCTTTATAAATTTGGAATGACCATAGCAAAGGCAGTAGATGAATTAAGTGAAGATACTGTTTTTATAGCTAGTGGTGACCTATCTCATAAACTTAAAGAAGAAAGTCCCTATAAATATAGTCCCTATGGTGAAAAATTTGATAGAGAATTTCTTAATCATCTTAAAAACGGAGACACTGTAAATGCTATAAATATGGATAATACAACTATCTCTAATGCAGGTGAATGTGGAAGAAATTCTGTAGTTATAATGCTCGGAGCTCTTGAAGGCAAGAAGTTCAGTGGGGAACTTTTAAGCTACGAAGGAATCTTTGGAATTGGATATGGAGTTATGAAATTTAATATTATTTCTAAAGATACCTCAAAGCTTGAAGATTTGAAAAGTCTAATAAAATCTCAGCAAGATGACCCTTATGTAAAACTTGCTCGTGAAAGTCTCACTACTTATTTAACTACTGGAGATAAGCTTCAACATCTACCCGACTATATAACTGAAGATATGAAAAATAATAAAAGAGGAGTTTTTGTATCTTTAAAAAAGAAAGGTGAACTTCGAGGATGTATTGGAACTATTTTACCTACAACCTCCTCTCTAGCTGAAGAAATTATAAATAATGCTATTGAAGCCGGTATTTATGATCCACGATTCTATGAAGTGAGAAAAGATGAACTTCTAGATATAGATTTTTCAGTTGATATACTTACAGAACCTGAAATAACTACTAAAAATCAATTAGATCCAAAAATATATGGAGTTATTTTAAAGAGTCTTGGACATACTGGACTTCTTCTTCCTAATCTTGAAGGAGTAGATACTGTAGATAATCAAGTTTCAATTGCCTTGAGAAAAGCAGGCATCTCAGAAAATGAAGCTTATACTGTTGAAAGATTTAAAGTTATAAGACATATAGAAAAATAGATTTTATGAAAGGAAGTCTTTATCTATGAAACATGAGGCAATGTTCTATGAAAAATTAGATGATAAAATACATTGCTATCTTTGTCCTCATAACTGTGTTATTGAAAATGGACATATTGGCAAATGTAATGTACGAAGTCATGAAAATGGCAAGCTATATACCTTGAATTATGGAGAGATAACTTCCATAGCCCTAGACCCTATTGAGAAAAAACCTATTCACTACTATAAGTCTGGTACTAATATTTTGTCTGTAGGAAGCTATGGTTGTAATTTTGTATGCGGATTTTGCCAAAACTATAATATTTCTCAATTTAAGCCTAATAGTGAATTTGTATCTAAAGAAAATTTGGTAGATACAATATTATCAAATAAAGATAGTGTAGGTGTAGCTTTTACTTATAATGAGCCTAGTATCTGGTATGAATATGTGTATGACTGTGCAAAGCTTCTCAAAGAAAAAAATAAAAATACTTCAGTAGTCGTCGTTACTAATGGATATATAAGTGAAGAACCTTTAAAGCAGCTATTACCTTATGTAGATGCAATGAATATAGATTTAAAAGCCTTTACCAATAGATACTATGATGCAATCTGCGGCGGTAGCCTTAAACCCGTACTTAAAACTATTGAAATAGCCGCAAAAGAATGTCACGTAGAAATAACCACCCTACTTGTAAGTGGAGAAAATGATAACTTAAATGAGGTAGAAGAAATCGCAAAATTTTTAAGCGTTATAAGTAGCGATATTCCACTTCATCTTTCAAGATACTTTCCAAGGTATAAGTTAGATAATCCAGCTACAGATGTAAACTTTATGTTTAAAGCCAAAGAAATAGCTGAAAAGTATCTAAGTAGAGTAAAACTAGGTAATATTTAAAATGACTTTACTATTCTATTTCACCCCCCCTTTTACTATTGCATACTATAAAATCAGCATAGTATATTTATGAGGAGGAGCGAAATGATTAAAATTTCAACAAGTACATTTAATATTGATGAAATTTTAGATGATTATTATGATAATAGTATAGAGAAAAAAATTTTAAACATACTTGAATCTAGTAGCACTGTGTACAAATATAATTCCTTAGACGAATTAATTTTCGAGTTAAAGTTTAGAAAGGCCATTATCGAAGCATCTATAGATTTACATTATACTAGTTTTGATTTTAAAGTCTTTGAAGAAGCTATATGTAACCCTAATTATTGGAGAAGAACAAGCGAAGGTGGTTTTTTATTAAAAGCAGATGTAAAACCTTCTGATGCTATAAGAGATATCTATAAAAATAGTTCTGAGTATGGCACCGAATGTTCTACAGCAATAGTTATACTCCATTACAAGGCACTTCTAGATGTATTTCCAGAAAAGCTTTTTAATATAATATTTAAAAGGATTTATTTAATGAATTGGCGTGCACTAGATCATAACCTTAAAGAACTTGGTTATATGGAAGATGTTTCAGATTATATACCTGGAGATCGTAGATATGTTAAAAATCCTGATGTTAACCCTGAAACTCCAGAATGGCAGGGTGAAAATATTATGGACTTAAGTAATGGAACTTACTATGGTCATGGTATGGGTATTAAAACTGTTAAAGAAGTAATTCAGGAATTAAATAAAAATAGAAAAAAAGACTCTACTGTATCATCCTACTTATTACCTTCTGTTTCTCGCCCTAATTTTAAACGTTTATATAGAATATATAATGAATTTATGTCTAATCAAAGACTTGCTGACAAAAAAACTTCTAGAGGTCTTTTTATAAGATACCCTCTAGATTCATCTTGGTATTTACATTTTAAATATTAGTTTAATCTATTTACTAAACTAATATTTTAGTAAGTATCGGATCTTCATCAATAATCCCTTTAGCAATTTCCATATTTTCTTCAACATGTATATATGTGAATCTACTAGGCTTCATTGATGGCGCAAGTTCTATTGCCATTTTGAAGTCTTCTTTTTTCATTTTTATACTTTCCGCATATTTAAAAAATCCTGTATCCTCTAAGACTTTTTTAATTCTCTCTTCTCTATGTTTTTGTATTTTTGACATTATATAAGTAGCAATTCCAACCTGTATTCCGTGAAGCTGTGGTTCTTCTAATACCTTATCTAAAGCATGGGAAATGAGATGTTCTGATCCACTAGCTGGAGAACTATTTCCAGCAATCTCCATAGCTATTCCATTTAGAGTAAGGGAATCTACTAACTCTTTTAAAAATAAATCATCCTTTATAGTTTTAAATTCAGTTCTTACAAAACTATTTACTGCCTTTTTGGATATTAGGACAGCAAAATCATCCATAACTGTTTTTTTATTATCCTCTTCAAATTTCCAATCATAAAGAGCAGTTATATTTGATACCAAATCTCCAATTCCTGAATATATAAATTTTTCTGGAGCACCCTTAATTACATCAATATCAACTATAACTCCATAGGGTGTTTTTGAGTGAAGAGTAATTCTTTTTTTATTTATCATTAATGAAGCATTGGAACTTGCAAAGCCATCATTTGATGTGGATGTAGGAACACTTATAAATGGGATTTCTCTTAAAAAACTCATATATTTTACTGCATCTATAGCTTTTCCTCCACCAACTCCAATGAGTACATCTACATCATTTTCAATATCGAAAGCCTTTATAGAAATATGTTGAAAATCTATATCACTAACTGTTCCAATATTAGAAATTTGAATTTTTGTTTCCTTTAAAGATGCTATAATAGTTTCTCCAAATAACTCATATATTCCTTCACCAAAATATACTCCAGCCTTATTAAAGTTGCCTTTTCTTATTAAATTTCCTATATTACTTAAATTCCCTTTTCCTACTTCCAATATAGATGGAATAGATATTCTATTATTTATAGCCTTCATTCACTCCACTCCTCTAGATACTTTTTTACCCAATCCCAAATCTCAGTGAAATTTTTAAATTCAATAAAATTTCTACTATCCTTCTGTAAAAGTTCTACTAAACTCCCTCTTGCAAATATCACATCTGATAAAATTGCTGCCTTGAAATCTGGCTCACTATCACCAGCATAGAAAACTTTATTATATTTTTCTCTTAGTTTTGCTATAACCTTAGCTTTATCAATACCATAGATTGGAGAGTACACCTCACTAGTTTCATCTAACACAAAATGTATTCCCTTATCCTTAAACATACCTTTATTTGAATAGACTTCTACACTATCTATTCCATGTTTTTCAAAAATCTTATCTATATAATAGCTACTGCCTGCACTAACTACTATAAAATCTCCACCTACTGATTTTATATTATTGATAAAATTTTTTGTATAAGGATCAATAGTAATTTTCATTATATCTTCATATATTTCTTCTTCATTTCTTTTTATATTTTTAAATATATATCCTAAATAATCTATATCTTTTATTTTTTTAGCTCTCCAATCTTGATACATTTCTTTGCACTCATCTTTTAAATATTCATCTGTTATTATTTTATAAAAATCTTTATCTGTAAGGGTTCCATCAAAATCTGATACAAATACAAAATTCTTCAACTTTTTTTCTCCTTCTACTTAAACATTTTTATATAGCTTTAAAAATAGCCACACAGCAACTATGATATTAGGTATACCTACTATAACAATGACGTTCCCCCAAACATCTATATCATCTATTGCTTTTAGCTTTTCTCCCATTTTAATTTCTGACTTTTTTCCTGAGATCACAGAGAGATTTTTAAATAAACTAGTAATAGCTAAACTAATAATAGCCACTGTTCCAGATATTACAAATGACACTTGCCAATTATTTGAGAGTATTGATAATAATATTCCTACCCCAGCAATTAATACTCCCACTATAAGTGCTATAATCATGGATCCCCATCCCTTCAATCTTCTCTATTACCTACTACTTAAATATTACTAGTAATATTCTCTATTAAGCCTCATGGTTCCTCTTCTTATAACAGTAGGTACTGCTTTATATTTATCATGAGATACAACTTCTTCTTTTATCATCTTTCCATTTTCATAAATTCTTCTTATAAGCTTTGATTCATATCCTACACGCCCTTTTTCTTCTATATACTCTCTTCCCCACATAAGACTTGAATCCTCTAAATATTTTATAGGACTATCTATTTTACCTATAGTTTTAGATATAAGCTCTATTCTTCTATTTCTTTTTGTACTAAACAAATCAAATGTAACAGTATTCTCCTTAGATCTAGCATGAATATATATATAGTGATCTGTATTATTTTTAAACTTTAAATCCTTAGACCCGTAGTTTACTACAGCATCTCTACTTAAAGGGACATAGTGCACTGTTAGACTATGATTATCTCTCTCTACTATTTCTAAATCTGCTAATAGCACTGCGTTATATAAAGTTGTTGATACTTGACATATACCTCCGCCTAAACCTTGATCTAAATTACCATTAATATAGATACCAGCCTCTTGAAATCCTCTAGCTCTAGTTCTTACTCCTACTACTTTATTAAAAGAAAAAGTTTCTCCTGGAGATATTATGGTACCATTTATTATATTGGTAGCTAGTCGAATGTTTCCACTTCTTGGTCCATTTGAACTATTAAATGAAGTTGTAAAAGAAGATATCCTCTGTTTGATACCTTGAGTTTTTAGAATTTCTTTTGTTATTTCAGCCTTAAATTCTTTAATTTCTAAAGAAAATTCTTTTCTATTATCCTTTAAGCTTACTAGTAATTCTTTATATAATTTTTTTCTATCTACCTCAGCTCCTGATTTTTCATCAATAATTTTCATTTGTCCATTTTCATATATATGCTTTGCATTAATTGGCTTAGGAAGCTTTGAAAAATTAAATCTATTTATAGCTTTAGAAAATTTATCATACTCCACTTCTTCACTAATTTTATATCGTCTTCCCTTTTTTCTTATATCTACATACTGCTTTACTTTTTCTATAGGATTTAAGTCGTTGTATATCAATGATGATATTTGTTTTATTACTTCATCTTTATCAGTTTTATACCCTAAATCCTTTAACTTAAAGTTATGGACTTGAGTTTTTCCTTCATATATGAATGTAATTTTTATTATTCTATTTTCTTGTTGATTTACTTTGTCATCAATTAGTTTTTCAACTTCCTTAAAGCTCTTTCCTCCTATATCTATATTATTTAAATAAACATTGTCATGCAGCTTTTTCTCTCTTTTTATTAATATTTCTGAGGCGTATGTTGTTGTTACTATAAAACACATTATGAATAAAATAATAATTGTAGTTATTAGGCCTTTTTCTTTAAAATTATTTTTCATTTTACACCTCCATCTTTAAATACTCATTAGTATTAGTTTGAATTAAAGTAATAAAATAATACTCATTTTATTAAAGATATAAATTGATTATATTGTAAATAATTTAAAGCTATGGAACGAATTAAATATAATTCACCCCATAGCTTTACTTTTATAATCATATTCTTAATAATTTTTCTATATTATGAATCATAAAACATTATCCATATATATACTAACAATTCTCAGCGCAGAAATATATTAATTTTTCTGTATCTTCCCAACCTATACATGCATCTGTTATTGATTTACCATACACATTATCACACGCATCTTGCTTTCCATCTATAAGATAGCTTTCAATCATTAATCCCTTAATTGAATCCTTTAATTCATTATTGTATTTTCTATTTAAAAGAACTTCTCTTGCTATCCTTGGTTGTTCTTTATGTTTCTTTAAGGAATTAGCATGGTTACAATCAATAATTAAACTTGGATTAAATAAGTTTAATTCCTTATATTCATTTATTACGTTAACCAAATCTTCATAGTGATAGTTTGGAATGTTTCTTCCATAAGAATCTACTGCTCCTCTTAGTATTCCATGTGCTAATGGATTTCCACTAGTTTTTACTTCATATCCATTATAAATAAATGTATGTTCTAATTGTGCTGCTTTTATAGAATTGAACATTACAGAGATATCCCCACTTGTTGGATTTTTCATACCAACAGGAATATCAAGACCACTTACTGTAAGTCTATGTTGTTGATTCTCTACTGAACGAGCACCAACAGCTACATATCCAAGAAGATCTGATAAGTAAATATAATTTTCTGGATATAACATCTCATCAGCAGCAGGCATATTAAAATCTGTTATAGCCTTTAAATGTAATCTTCTAATAGATTTAATTCCTTCTACTATATCTGGTTTCTTATTAGGGTCTGGTTGAAGCATCATGCCTTTATAACCTTCTCCTGTAGTTCTTGGTTTATTTGTATATATTCTTGGAATTAATATAAGTTTATCTTGAACTTTTTCTTGAATTTTAGATAATCTTTCTAAGTATTCACAAACAGGTTCTTCGCTGTCGGCAGAGCATGGTCCTATTATTAAAATAAACTTATCACTTTTCCCCATAAATACGTCAGCTGTTTCCTGATCTCTCTTCTTTTTTCTTTCCCCAGCTTCCAAGCTTAACGGTAGTGATTCTAAAATCTCTTCCGGACTTGGAATTTTCTTAATGTACTCTATACTCAATGTAAGCCCCCCCAAATAAATAAGTTAGTCTAATCCTATCGGATTTTTACGTATTACTATACATCCTAATCTTTAATACGTCAATAGTTAAACTTAAATCTCCATTATAATAGGAAGAATAATTGGTCTTCTCTTAGTTTTTTCAAATAAGAATCTTTCTACAGCCTTCTTCATATTAGATTTTAGTACATACCATTCAATAACTTGATTTTGTAAAGATTTATTAAGCTCATTTTTAACAATCTCTTTTACTTCTCTAATTAAAGCTTCTGATTCTTTTGCATATACAAATCCTCTAGTGATTATATCTGGTCCTGCAATTATACTATAAGTCTCTCTTTCTAAAGTAGCAACTATAGTAAGCATTCCATCCTCTGCTAAATGCTTTCTATCTCTAAGCACTATATTGCCTACATCTCCTACTCCAAGACCGTCTACATATACAGAACCTGTTGGAATTCCTCCGAGTACTTTAGCTCCTTCTTTTGATATCTCTAAGCATTTACCAAGATCTAAGGAGAATATATTTTCTCCTTCCATACCTAACTTTTTGGCTAAGTCAGTGTGATGCTTTAAATGCATATGCTCGCCATGAACTGGCATAAAATACTTCGGCTTAACTAAGGTATGAATTAATTTTAGTTCCTCTTGATAAGCATGCCCTGATACATGCACCTCTTCTAAATCATCATAAATTACATCTGCACCTTGTTTAAATAATTGATTAATCATCTTAGATACAAGCTTTTCATTTCCTGGAATTGGTGATGAAGAAATTATAAATAAATCTTTTGGCTCAATTTTAATCTTTCTATGAGTAGCAAAGGCTATTCTAGCAAGGGCTGCCATAGGTTCTCCTTGACTTCCAGTAGTGATTATACTAAGTCTATCATTAGAATAATTAATCATATCATCTACACTGATAAGTGAGCCCTCAGGTATGTGTAAATACCCCAATTCCATAGCCACTTTTGATATATTCTCCATACTTCTTCCACTAAAAGCTACTTTTCTTCCATATTTAATAGAAGCATTAATTATTTGCTGCATTCTATGTATATTTGAAGCAAAGGTAGCCACAATAACTCTTCCTTCAGCTTTAGATATAACTTTAGCTAAAGTTTCTCCTATAACTTTTTCTGATATTGTGTGTCCTTCCCTTTTTACATTAGTGCTATCAGCCATAAGAAGCATTACACCTTCTCTTCCTAGTGTTGAAATGCGTTGTAAGTCCATAACTAATCCATCAATAGGGGTATAGTCTATCTTAAAATCTCCAGTATGTAGTATAGTTCCAATTGGAGTATGAATAGCAAGTGCACAAGAATCTGCTATACTGTGAGTATTTCTTATAAATTCAACCTTTAGATTTTCTAATTTAATAACATCTCCAGCTTCTACTCCATTAAGTGTAGTTTCTGAGAGCAGATTATGTTCTTCTAGCTTATTTTTGATTATCCCTAAGGTTAATCGTGTTCCATAAACAGGAGCATTTAACTGCTTTAAAATATAAGGTAATGATCCTATATGATCCTCATGTCCATGCGTTATAAAAAATCCTTTTACCTTTTTTGCATTATTTAGTAGATATGCTATATCAGGAATAACTAAATCTACACCATACATATCTTCATCAGGAAAGGCTATACCACAATCTATAACTATGATTTCATCCTGGTATTCAATAGCTGTTATATTCTTTCCAATTTCCCCTAGTCCTCCTAGTGGAATGATTTTTACACTATCCTTATTTAACATTAAATCATCCCCTTTATCTTTACAATTATATTATTTCATTTAGTTATTTTGCCTTATTATACAAATTTAATTCTTATTATTAAAAAAATCCCCCTAATATATATAACTAAATCTAAAAATATAAAAAGCTTTAGCAATCTTTATAAAAATCGCTAAAGCTTTTTATATTAAGTAATTTTATAATTCTTCCACTAATTGATAAATTCTTTTATTTAATACAGGATGCATTAAATAAGGAGCTAAATCTGAAAGAGGCTTTAATACAAACATTCTTTCATGCATTCTTGGATGCGGTATAATAGCTTCTTCAAAGTCCGTTACTAAATTATCATATAAAAGAATGTCTAAATCTATAGTTCTAGGTCCCCACTTTATTACTCTTTCCCTCTTTAGTTCTTGCTCAATTTTAAGCAAAAGCTTTATAAGTTGGCTAGGTTCTAAAAGCGTTTTAATTTCTAATACTGTATTAAGAAAATCATCCTGTTCTACATATCCAACAGGTTTTGTTTCATACATATTCGCTACCTTTGTTACCTTAGTTACTTCCGATAAATTTATTTTCTCAATAGCTCCTTTTATATTGTCTTCCTTATCTCCTAAATTAGAGCCCACTCCTATATACGCTTTATGCCAACTTCTATCAACTTCAATAGCTACATATTTTATAGGTTTTCCTATAGGTGCCCAAGGCTTTTTGAGCATAAGTTTAACTCTTTGTACTCTTTCATAATTTAAGAGAATATACTTAGCTAGCTCCTCTGATGCTTTTTCAATTAAGTCATATTTATTCTTCTTAAATTCCTCTTCAAGCTCCCAGCAGAGTTCCGCATAATTAACTGTCTTTGTTAAATCATCACTTTTTGCCGCAACACTTAAATCCAAAAATAATTCAGCAGAAACTAAGAATTTTTGACCCATACTTTTTTCTTCTTTATTAACTCCATGAAAACCATAAATTTCAAGATCTCTTATATATATCTTATCCAAAAAATAATCCTCCATCTATTTCCTTCTTAAAATAGCGTCTGTCATAACACATGCTCTCTTATTTTCTTTAATATCATGAACTCTTACAAAATCGCAACCCTTCATTATTCCTATTACTGTAGTTGCAATAGTACCTTCTACCCTTTCTTCTGTAGGTAACTCCAAAGCAAGTCCTATCATTGACTTTCTAGAGGTTCCTAAAAGGATAGGATAACCTAATGCCCTCAAATTTTCAAGTTCCTTCATAACCTTTAGATTATCCTCATAAGTCTTTGCAAAACCTATACCTGGATCAAGTATTATATTTTCTTTTTTAACTCCAGCCTTTACCGCTATTTCTATACTTTCCTTTAAATCTTCTATCATATCTTCAATTATATTATTATAATCTTTATTATCTCTATTATGCATAAGACAGCATGGTATTCCAAATTCCCCAGCTACTTTTGCTATTTCTCTTTCTCTTTTAAAACCCCAAACATCATTTATAAGACTTGCTCCTGCTTTTACTGCCATTCTAGCTACCTTGGCTTTATATGTATCTATAGATATAGGAATATTTATTTCTTTAGATAAATGTTCTATTATAGGCACTACTCTTCTTATCTCTTCTTCTTCTGAAATTTCTATATGTCCTGGTCTTGTTGACTCTCCTCCTATATCTATAATGTCAACTCCCTCTTCTATCATTTCCTTCGCACGAATTATTGCTGCTTCTACATTATTAAACTTTCCTCCATCTGAAAAGGAATCAGGAGTTAGATTTAAAATTCCCATAACATAAGTTTTTTCTCCTATACTAAATTCCTTATTACCTATCTTCATTAACTTTTCCTCCTAATGTTAAGACATCTTTAGTAGTGACATGAACTTATTCTCATAGGTGTATATCTAAATTTTTCTTTTCATCTGACCAATTGCATTCTTTTGTACTTCTACAGTTAAAACAGCTTCTCGATAACTTATCTGCTATATAGAATATGCTGCTCAAAGAATATTCTTCTATTATATTTGAATCTTCATCCTTTTTTCTATGAGTTAAAATAGCTTTCCTTATTTCTTTTCTTTCCTCTTCATTAAAACCACTGTCTATCAAAATTTTTTCACTTAAATCAAAACTTGCAATGTTGTGAGGTGTCCCATCTTCATACTGTCTCCACCTTCCTATATCATGAAGCAGCCCTACAGCATAAATTATTTCTTTATCTATACCTAAATTCTTCTCTAAATTAAGAATATAAGCAATTCTTGCAGTATCTAAAAAATGTTGTATATCATGCTTACAAAATTCTCTTTTTATCTCATATTTCACTATTTTCTTTATATATTCTTTATATGTTTGGTTATATAATATTTTATTAACTCTTTCAAGTTCCATTAAAATACCCCTCTTTTTGCTCTTTACCTATATATGTAATCTCTATAATTTAAACGAATATTATCTATTATATCATTCTTTTTTAAAATCTTTTTCTCTATTCTGCCTATTTTCATAATTCCCATTAAACTATTTGTCAAAAAAGCTCCATCTGAATTTAATAAATCCTTTAAAATAAATTTCCCCTCTAAAACATGACAGTTATCAATAACCCATCTCCTAACCACACCTGGGAGTAAACCTGACTGTATTGAGGGAGTATATATTTTATCTCCTTTAATAAAAAATATATTTGAAATGCTTCCTTCACTTAAATATCCATAATTATTTAAAAATAAAACCTCATCGTGTCCTTCTTTTAAAGCATTTTCTCTTTCTATTGCATTATCTACATAATTCAATGACTTTAAATATGTTACATATGAGTTAGGATTTCTTTTAATTTTACTTACTTTTAATTTGAAACCCTTAATATAATCATCTTCCTTATATGCTATTTCTCTTTTAGTAAAAACTATATTTTTTTCACTAACCGCTAGCTTGATCCCACAGTTTTTGCAATTTAGCTTTTTAATATTCTCTAGGAAATATTCTTCTGAAATTTGTATTTTTATCCCTATTTTTAAAAGACCTCCATTTAATCGCTGCAAGTGCTCCTTTAAAAAAACTGGCTTATCATTAACTAGTATAGTTTCAAAAAGCCCTCTTCCAAAAAAGAAACCACTATCAAGTTCAATTTTACTATCTTCGCCAAGTTCTCCATTAACTACTATCATATCATCACCTCTTATAAAACATTTCACTTTTCCATCATTAAAATATACTTTGGTATCTACTCTTTACTTTAAATTTTAAATTGCACTCTCTAAACTTTTAAATAATGCTCTAGCTTTATCTAATGTCTCTTCATATTCTTCCTTCGGGTCTGACTCCCAAGTTATTCCTCCACCTAC
The DNA here is from genome assembly GCA_036677665.1 of Clostridium sp. Taxonomy (GTDB): domain Bacteria; phylum Bacillota; class Clostridia; order Clostridiales; family Clostridiaceae; genus Clostridium_H. The sequence continues at coordinate 30,729 of JAVBVX010000003.1, forward strand.
TCCTATATAAGCTTTATTATTCTTTATTAGAATAGTTCTAATTACAATATTTAAGTCTACATTATCATCAAACCCTATGTAGCCTATACATCCTGTGTATATATTTCTCCTTACCTTCTCCAATTCATCAATTATCTCCATTGATCGAATTTTAGGTGCACCGGTTATAGACCCGCCTGGAAAACATGCCTTTATACAGTCTATTGAAGTATATTCATCTCTAATCTCACCTTTCACAGTGGCAACTAAGTGATAAACTGTACTATACTCCTCTAACGCAAAAAGCTCTGTAACCTTAACAGAATTTGATTTACATACTCTACTTAAATCATTTCTTTCTAAGTCAACAATCATTAAAAGTTCTGATTTATCCTTCTCACTATTCAAAAGCTCCTGCCTATTTTTTATGTCTTCATGTTTGTCTTTTCCTCTTGGTCTTGTTCCCTTTATAGGTCTAGTTTCCACAATTCCATCCTTAATTTGTAGAAATCTTTCTGGAGATGATGATACTATACTAAAACCATCACACTTCATAAAAGCAGCAAAAGGAGCTGGATTTATACTTCTTAGAGCTTTATAAATCTCATAAGGCTCTTTTTCTGTGATGCATGTGAACCTTTGAGTTAAATTTGTTATATAAATGTCTCCATTCTCTATATACTGTCTAACTTTATCTATAGTTCTTATGTAATCCTCCTTTGTAAAATTAGATTCAAACTCAACTTTATCTCCTACATGTTTTGAATATTCTATTTTATTCCCTCTATATATTCTCTGTTTTATACTATTTATACTTTTTTCATGTTCCTGTAAAATCCCCAAAGCTATGATATAAACTTTATTATTAACATGATCTATAACAATAACATTGTCATAAAAATTGAAATAACAATCCGGTATATCCACATCTTCAACTGCTACCTCAGGTAATTTTTCTATACTTCTTCCTAAGTCATAAGAAAAATAACCTATACCCCCACCTATAAAAGGAAGCCCCGTATTATTTTTAAATTTATATTTTTTTGTTATATTTTTCAATTCTTCAAAAGTATTCCCTTCATATTTTTCTTCATTTATAACACATATATTATTTTTTGCTTTAAATGTAATAAAGGAATTTAATCCTATGAAGGAATATTTACCAAGTCTTTTTCTGTCCATTCCACTGTCTAAAAACACACTCTCTTTTTCTTCTTTAAATATAGAATATATACTAAAGGCATCAAGCTCTGTACTTACTTCTTCTATTAAAGGTTTCATCATCTTCTGCACCTCTCTATAAAGTTTCTTAAAATTTCATGTCCATATTCTGTTAACTCTGCTTCTGGATGAAATTGTACTCCTTCAATATCATATTCCTTATGTTTTATTCCCATAATAACTCCTTTTTTTGTCTCACAAGTTACAGAAAGACAAGCAGGCAAACTTTCACGTTCTAGAATTAAAGAATGATACCTTGTAACCTTTAGAGGATTCTTTACATTTTCAAATACCCCTTCTCCTCTATGGTAGACCTGAGATATCTTACCATGCATAGGTCTTTTTCCTTTTACTATTTTCCCTCCAAAAGCATATCCTATAGTCTGATGTCCTAAACATATTCCTAGAATAGGAAGTTTACCTTTAAAATTCTTTATTATATCTATTGAAATTCCAGCCTCCCTGGGCTCCTTAGGTCCTGGTGAAATTACTATTCCCTGCAAATTCATTTTTTCAATATCCTCTATAATAATTTCATCATTTCTATGTACTATAATTTCTTGTCCCAATTCACGAAAATATCTAACAAGATTATACACAAAAGAATCATAATTATCTATCATCAAAAACATAAAAATCCCCCTTCAGGCTAGCATACACTTTAAAAATTATTTCTATTATACCAAAAGCTTTTAAATTGCCATATATCAAAACTTTCTATATATGTACATTTAGTACCTTTTAATAAAAAGAGTTAGAACTAATTCATTTTATAAACATATCATTTAATAATCAGTGATATAATAAAAATAGGTGATGCAAATATGAACTATATAATATTTGATTTAGAATTCAATCAAGAATACAACTCTAAAAAACGAAATAGAAATAAGGCAAAGGATGTTTGTCCCTTTGAAATAATTCAAATTGGGGCTGTTAAACTTGATGAAAATTTTCGCACAATAAAAACTATGGATACTCTAGTAAAGCCAGAGATATATCCTGATCTTAATCCTTTTATCAAGAATCTTACTGGTTTAACAACAGAGAAACTTGAAACTGCAAAACCCTTTAAAGATGCATATGTAGAATTTATTGACTTTTTTCAATGTGAAAGAAATATCTTATGCGTATGGGGAGTTGCAGATATAAAAGAATTATTTAGAAATATGAACTATCATAAATTGGATGCTTCCGTTATTCCTAAGGAGTATATTAACATTCAACACTATACCTCTAAAGAGCTTAATTTTCCAAAAGGAATTAATATCGGACTAAGCAATGCTGTAGACCTGTTAAATATCCCTTCCCAAGATAAATTTCATGATGCTTTTACTGATGCTTACTATACGGCAGAGGTTTTTAAAAAGATTTACACTAGTAAAATAGAACCTAAAATATATAACTTCACTAAACCGCGAAATTCAAATAGATATAAAAAAGAAAAAAATAATATTGATACAGTTGCTTTAATGAACCAATTTGAAAAAATGTTCAATAGACAAATGTCTGAAGAGGAAAAATCGATTATTAAGCTTGCTTATATTATGGGAAAAACAAATCAATTTCAAATTATTCAGACAAATAATGTAGTACCAATTGATGAAAAGGATAATAAAGTACCTAGTAGTTCTACTTGAAACTACTAGGTACTCTATTGATATATTTATAAAAAATTTCTCATAATAAAATAGTTTACTATTATACTTCTTCTAATACTCTTATAGGAATCTTAAATTGAATAGCTTCTTCTATTTGATTTAAATAATATTTATCCTTTGGATCTGCAAAGATGTAGGCGTATCCCTTTTCTCCTACTCTTCCTGTTCTGCCTATGCGATGTATATATGCTTCGGCACTTTCTGGAATATCGTAGCTATATACATGGGTAACACCATTTATATCTAACCCTCTTGATGCTACATCAGTTGCTATTAAATACTGAACTTCGCACTTTTTAAAGGCCTTCATTATCTTTTCCCGCTTTGATTGAAGTATATCTGAATGTAGCTTTTCGCAATTATATCCCTTTTGGTGCAGAGCTAATTCTAAATCATCCACTCTTCTTTTAGTTCTACAAAAGATAATAGCCATAAATGGATTATCTGCATTTAAAACCTTACATAAGTCCTCTTGTTTTCTTCTATCTGTTGTTTCTATTAAAAACTGCTCTATATTTTTAAGAGTAACTTCTTCCTTTTCAATAGCTACTACTTTCGGATCTTTCATGTATTTATAAGCTAATTTTTTAACATCAGAACTCATAGTTGCTGAAAAACAAAGAGTCTGCCTATCTTTTGATGTTTCTTTTATGATAGCTTCTACTTCATTCTTAAAGCCCATTAAAAGCATTTGATCTGCTTCATCTAATACCAAAGTTTTTAACTTATCTAATTTTATTGTCTCTCTCTTTAAATGGTCTAAAAGTCTACCTGGTGTAGCAATAATTAAATGAACATTACCCTTTAACTTTTTTAACTGACCACTTAGATCCTTACCACCATATGCAGCTAGAATATTTAAGTCTTTAGCTTCTTTAAGCTTCATAGCCTCTTCTGTTATCTGTATAGCAAGCTCCCTTGTAGGAGTTACTATTAAACCCTGAATGGTGTTTACTTCGGTAGACATATTATGAAACATTGGAAGTAGAAATGCTAAGGTTTTTCCAGTACCAGTCTGAGCCTCTGCTATAACGTCATTCCCGTCCTTTATAAATGAAATACTCTCTTGTTGAATGGGAGTAGGTTTAGTAATTCCTTGGTTTTTGAGAACACTTAAAATCTCATCACTTAATCCTAGATCTTTAAATTCTATCATATTATTTACCTTTCTATATAAAACATATTTTTATCCATAATTATATTCAAACTATCTAAGTATACCAAAGATTAGCTTTATTAGAAAGCTTTATAACATATTAAATAAAACACTATTTTCTAGGTAAATATGAGTAAATAAATCCTTCTGTAAGTTATGAATTTTATCGTATACAAGTTTATAAGTTGTACATGCTCCTTTTGGTGCTTTAAAATCTCCTGTTATCTTCTCTAATTCTTTTAATATATCTCCTGCTGCATCGTGTTCAGCCTCTGTTTCCTTTATGAATTTGTGTATTTCCTCCAACATTTCTTTATTATTTGTATTTTCAAAGGCTTCGATTAAGGGAAATAACTCTTCTTCTTCCTTTATTAAATGCTCTTCTAGTTCAATTTTTAGATTTCCAAAGAGTCTGTGAACTGTTAATAGTTCTTCCTTGTGACTGCTAAAATGAACCTTTAATATCTTAAACATAAGCATATCAATTTCTCTAAGTTCTTTTTTTGTAAAATCGTGATGTGCTTTTAATATATGTTTAATTACTTCGGTTGGCTTTTCTTTTCTCCAATCCTTATAATAAGCATTAGAACTTATGAATTTATTATATTCATTATTAAGTTTTTCTATAATTAACTCTGAATCTAACCCTTTATCCTTTAACTCTTGCCCTAAGGTATTATATCCTCCACAGCAATAATCTATTTTATATTCATTGAATATCTCACTTGAATCAGGAAATATTGAAACAACTTCACCCAGTTTTAAGTTTGCATTTATTATATTTTCCATTTTTATTTCCTCCCTACTTTTTAAAATAAATGACTAATAATTAATGACTAAACTAATAGTTCCTATATAACTTTAACTGATATATTGCTTTTTTCAAGATTTTCTTGAAGCATAGCCGCAACTCTTAATGCATTAATCAATTGTATTTCTTCTTAGAGAACCTCTATAAGAACCTGTTCCACCTAATATATCAATCACTTTATAACCCTTAGCTGCTAATTCATTACATGCCATTGAACTTCTTACTCCTGATCTGCAAATAATATAATATTCATCTGATTTGTTTAAATACTTTTCTGTTTCACTTAAAATATTAGCCATTGGAATATTTTTTGCTTTTGGCAGATGCCCATCCATATATTCATAAGGCTCTCTTATATCTATTAGTTGTATTTTATCTAATAAATTTTCTATTTCTTTAACACTTATTGATTTAAAATTCTCTTTTGCAAGTTCTAAAAACATACTTTTCCTCCTCCATAAACAAAAATACTTATTCTGTAAATTGGAAATTTAAAAGCCTAAATAGAATTAATTCTATTTAGGCTTTTAAATTATTCATTTATTACTTTATTATTTATATTATTTTCTATTTTACTTAGAAAATACTCATATTCTCTAATCTCATGTTTTAGTAATAACAAAAACTCTTTCTAGTGGCTTTAAAAGAAATAAAGTCGATATAAACGTAATTATTCCACTTCCTAAAGATACCTGAAATCCAGCTAATAATCTAATAATTAATGCTCTATAATCCAATCCAGCACTTAGAATATAAGGCATATCTATAAGTGTACCACACAAAAATGCTAGTATAAAACCTAAGATTGCTAGTGTATATTCACTTTTAAAATAGTTTTTTAAAAATGAATATATAAGTGCATACTGAGGAAATACCAATAAATATGCTAAACTCCAAAGAGCTATTCCTCGAGTCAACATAATCATAAAGCAAAATACCACTACGGCAAGCCATGCTTCTTTACGTTTAAGATATATTCCATATAATAAAATTATAAAATTTACCCATTCAAAATATAGTATAAAAGATCCAAAAAACTGAATTACATAAAGCAAAGCAGCAAGTATTGCTATTCTCGTCAGTTCTCTAGTACTCATCTTTATTGACCAATATTATTTGTGAATACAAATTCTACTTCATCTTTATCATGCAATCCAAGTGTATCTGCTCCAGGTGCTTCTCCAACCTTCATATTAGTATTTTGACTTGGAGACTTATATCCATACATCCACCATGGTCCCTTATTCATATCAGTGGTCTTAATCCCTTTTAATCCTGTTATAAATCTTCCATATTTAGAAGTTTCCATTTCTACTTGAAATTCTTCTTTATATTGATCTAAAAAAGTACCTAAATTTTCCGCATCCGTTTTATACTTTTTCTTATCAACTAAGATATTGTTAGTGCTGCCATCTTTAATAGTGACTACAATAGTCTTATTTCCTTTTTCTCCACTCATAAAGTTATTAATAACAAAATATCCTACTACCACAACTAAAATAGCTATTATAGCTATACTAACTTTAAACCCATTTTCTCTTTTCATTTGTAATACCTCCTATAAACTAAAAAATTCCTCATAAAGAGGAGCTAATTTAATTCAAATATATTATAATCTCTATATAAAATATTTGCAAATAAACATAGCTAGTTTATATATATTTTTTTTGGATTTCAGAAAAAACTATAAACTAGCTACTAAATAAATTGATTACTTATTTTATTTTCTATACAATTGCTGCCAAAAGCAGAATCTCTATATTATCATTATATATTTCATTAAATTGTGATATTGGAAGTGGGTTTCTTCCTCTACCAACCTCTATGGTATAACCTGGTCTTCTAAATTCTTCAATGAACCAATCCTTATACCCAGCATAAGAAGCTATTCCAGAAGTTTGTGATAATACATATCCGCTAGCCTTTGAAAATAACTCTCCAATTCTTCTTGAATCTGGCGGCACTATATTTGAGTAAGTCCAATATATTACTTCTCCTTGACTGTGATATGCTAATGCTAGTCTGAAGTTGTGATTTCTAGTAAAATCCGCTACTGCCTTACTCTCCGGCTCTGACTCTGGTGCTGGCCCTGAGTACCTAGTTGGGCCCGGACCCGTAATTCCGTATTCCTTTTCAGCTTCTTTTGATAAGTTCCATGATGCATCATAATTATGATTTAAATCTACCCCTCTTATATTTGCTTGCCATACCTTTGAAAAATCTGTACTTCCATTATTCCACTGTATAAGTCTTGAATAGTAAGGGTTATCTCTTTCGAGTCCATTGAGAACTAAATCTACTCCATCTGGATTTACCATTGGTATTATATAAATACTACTAGTATTCCATATTTCTCTTATGTCATATCCTCTTATACTTACTCCGTCTACATATGCTTCTGAAAAGTCTTCAATATACTTCATAAGAAGTGGTACTGTAATCCACTCTAATCCATGATGAGCTCCATTATAAAAAACTTGATTTTGTCCATTACCAAGCTTTATATAGTATATATTTTTTCCCAGAACACTCTTACCAGCAACCCCTACTTCTATAAATGGATATCTTGCTTTTAATCCTTGAATATCATTTTCAAGAACTTCATAAGTATAATTAATGTTTGTATCTACGACATCAATTCCATAGGGCACTGTAATTCTTTGACCTATCATTAGATTATTTGGTCTTATACCTGGATTTGCAACAAGTATCCTTCCTACACTAGTATAATGTCTTGCTGCTATAGCATATAGTGTATCTCCTGGTTTTATAGTATAGGTTACATATCCTTGAAAAAACTTTCTTAAAGCGTTATAAGTATTTGTTCCTACTACTCCATCTGGTGTTAGCCAATTATTCCTTTGAAACTGTATCACCGCATCCCTTGTCTGATTTCCAAATACTCCATCTATGGGACCAGGATTATACCCTATCTTTCTTAAAACTGCCTGCAATTTCATGACATCTGAACCATTAGAACCTAATCTTAGTACTCTCATAAAAACCACCTTAATAATAGCTATCATATTACTATATGATTTCAAAGTGGTTTTGTGAATCTTTTACTATTTATTATTTTTATTGTTATCATGGATTACCTGATCAATTACAATAACTAATGCTAGTAAAAATGCTTGATTTTCTCCATCTGCAATTTCCACCCCATAAGTATCTGAAAAAGAAAACCATTTTTTATTTATCCCTGCTACAACTCTCCCATTTTTTAGTATCTGAAAGTCATGAGAAAAAATATCACCCTCCATTTCATATTGTCCAAAGTTACTTTCAATATCAAATTTTGGCTTAAAAAAAGTAAACTCTTTCTTTACTCTAGCTACTGGCTTATCATTTTGATGAATAATATATTCTGGTAAAAGTTTAAACAATTTTTGTTCAATATAAAATAGCTGATTTCCATTTAAATCTTCTAAGGCTAGCTTGTCTCCAAAACTAAACACCTTTCCTCTAACAATGAAAAAGGGCCTCTCATTTTCATCTTTAATTGTAAAATTATCTCCAAAGCTAAAAATTCGTTGACGAATTTTATATCTCATATTTAAAGTTCCTCCTTAAGATATTTTATAGATACTTCAAAATTTTTTCTACTTTCTCTTATAATATGCTTAAAGTAATTCATCCCTTTATTAATATATGTAATTGTAGTAGGCTTTATTGTCCTTTCTCTTCTTTGTTTAGTAATAATTATTTTTGAATCTAAATTAATTGAATTGATAATCTCTTTATACTTAATATTCTTTAACATTTCTATAGTAATCTCTTCACTAAGTTCTTTTACTGAAAAATATTTATCTTTATCATTTTCTTTAAAACATCTATGTATTATTTTCTTTAAACTCTTATCTATATTGTCTGGATAATTATCATCTATAAAAACATCTAAAATTGTATAGACATACTTACCTGTTGCCATAAAATACATAATCATTCCTATACTATGCAAATCATTTTGTTTGCTCATTTTCCATAGTCTATGATTTTTCAAACTAGTATTTCTGCTATGAAACATATATAAATCACTTTTTTTATACGTTAGAGTAACCTCTTTATTCTTCATAATAACTATATTTGATGGATTAAGTTCTCTATGTATACAAAAAAAGTCTCCTTTGTGAAATCCTTCTATAATTGTGCATAAGTTTAATATAATTCTATATATCTCGTCAATACTTAAAATGTGTTTATTCATCACATAAGTTTCTAACAATTCCCCCTCTAAACATTGCTTCTCTTCTGAATACCATCTACTATTACTCATACTTCACCTCTTGTATAATTTTGTCGTATATTGCCACATCTGTGTTATACGTATAAGAGATAAAATTTAGAGGGGTATTATATTTATTTATATCTATTTATTTTTAATTCCCCTGAGAATTATTTTGACATAAATATTTTTCTTTTGAAAATTACATAAAAAAGATTAATCCATATGATGCAGCATATAAGTCCTAAAACTACATTAATGAAATACAAAAATCAGACTCTTAAAAATCTACTTTTGTGTAAATTATTTAGTTATATAAAATTTTAGAATCAATGATTTTACTATTCTTCATTCATTAGATTAAACTTATCAAGTATTATAAATACTAAATTTAATACTATTCCTATCATTGTAGCTAATGCCATTCCTTTTAATTCAACTACTCCGATTTGTATTCTTATTCCACTGAGTCCAATTATTAATATTACGGATGTTAATATCAAATTTCTTGACCTTGAAAAGTCTACTTTCTCCTGAATAAAAGTTCTTAATCCTGATGTAGCAATTGTTCCAAAAAGCAACAGTGATATTCCGCCTATAACAGGAATTGGAATACTATTTATAATAGATGATAGTTTTCCTGAGAAAGCAAGAAGAATAGATAAGGCTCCTGCACCCATTACAACATAGGTACTATACACTTTAGTTATAGCCATAACTCCTATATTTTCTCCATAAGTCGTTGTTGGAACAGATCCAAACATACCTGATAAAGCAGTTGATAGCCCATCACCTAATAGTGATCTATGCAATCCTGGATCTTTTGCAAGGTTTCTCCCCATTATACTACTTGTTACAGTAAGATGTCCTATATGCTCTGCTACTACAACGAAGGTAGCTGGTAGTATTATAATAATTGCATTAATATCGAACTTAGCTAGTTGCATGTTAGGAATTACAATCATACTAGCTTTTGCTACTCCATCAAAGTTAATTAATCCCATAGCCCATGATGTAATATATCCAACTACAACACCTATCAATATTGGTATTACTTTTAAAAATCCTCTACATAATACTGAACAAAATACAACTGTTAATAATGTTATCATTGATACTGTAACCCAAGTTGGATTAAATACTTGTGTATTAGCACCTCCTACTGGAAATCCAGCCATATCCGCCGCTGTAGGGGCTAATTCTAAACCTATAATAGTAACTATAGCTCCCATTGATGCTGGCGGAAATACTTTGTTAATCCATTGAATTCCTGTATACTTTACAATTATTCCTACTAAAGCAAAAATTAATCCTGATACTACAAATCCCCCTTGAACATATGAGAAATCATATCCTTGTTCCATCAAAAAAAATGCAGGTGATAAAAAAGCAAAACTTGATCCTAGAAAAGCTGGAATTTTTCTCTTTGTTAAAAACGCATATAGTAATGTACCTATCCCATTAAAAAATAATACAATTGCAGGATCAATCTTAAATAATACAGGTACTAATACCGATGCTCCGAACATAGCAAATAAGTGTTGAAAACTCAAAGGAATAGCCTTTCCTAGTGGCACTTTTTCGTGAACATCTATTATTGCTGTTTCATTTTGTGAATTTTTAATTGACATTGAATTATCTCCTTCTGGTTTCTTAAGAAAAATTTACTTCTTTCTTACAAAACATTATAACTTTATCTTCTCCAAAAGGTTGGAACAATAAGCAATAATCCTTCTCATAATCTTAAATAATAATAAAATTCTAATGTTTTTAATTCCTCCTGCTGTTGACCCTGCACATCCACCAACAAACATTATGACTACCTCTAGGTAAACTTTCAACATTCGTAAGTATACTTGATCCAGTAGTTGTAAGTCCTGAACTTGCTTCAAAAAACTGTCTACTAAAAGTGAAGGAATCATAACTGCTGCTTCACTTACTAGGTTAGCATAGTTTGTTCTACTTATTTTTGTAATAACTTTTTTTACTCCATTTTGTTTTGTTAGCAAGGATGATAAAACATTTTCCTCATCAATTCCTGTTACTGCTATATAAGCATCTATATTATTTATATTTTCAGATAATAAAAATTCTTCATCTGTACCATCAGCATTAATAATAAGTGCCTTTGGAAGAAGCTCAGAAAGTTCCAACCACCTCTGCTTATCTATCTCTATTATTTTTACATTCATTCCTAGTTATAGCAATAGACTAGTCAAATAATAGGCATTCCTTCTCCAACTTTAAGTTGAACCATCTTTACCATACCTTTTGCAAAATACTCTACATTATATATTAAAATAATGAAAAAAATAAAAGCTATGTCTATTAGCTTTGACATAGCTTTTATTTTTATAACTCATCTATTTTTTATTAATCACAAGTATCCTCTGATTTCATTCTCTCTAATTTAAAATTTGACTTTGATAATATCTCAGGCAAAATCTTAACTATTTCATATACTTTATTCTTTTTTTGTTCTGGCAAACTATCCCATGGTACAAGAGCAGGATCTGTCTTTCTCTTGTGATCTTTAACATTACTATATTTCCATCCTGATTTTTTTCTGTGACGGTACCAGCGCATATGCTCATTTTCTGCTAGTATATCTAATTCCTTTTGTGTAAATTCTATAAATTCTGGATTACATTTAACATATACAAGATCATAATTTATTTTAAGCAACGCATTAGGAATATTTTTAGCTTCATGTCGATTAGATTTTTTTAGATCTTCACTTAAATCTTCCCATGGCATTATAAAATCTGCATCTATATCTGTATTATCAGCATTAATCATTCTATACCTTTCGTGAATAGCCATTGCAAGACTTTCAATGCTTTCACTAAAAAATGCGTCATGCATTAAGTGTCGTAGGAATTGCTCTTCATCTACATGAAGTTTTAGCTGTTCTCTAGATGGTAAATCAGATTGTTCCCATTTTCTCGCACTAGTTAACCTACTCATTTCTAGTATGGCTTCCATTGATCTTGATTCATGTTTATATCTCGGTATTTTGAGCATTGCCCTCAATACTCCATTATCAATTTGAGCTTCCTTCTTATCATTTATAAGATGCGGTACTTTACGCTCTAATAATGAACGTAATAGCATTGCTCTTCTAATAATAAATAATTGATCCCATTGTTTATCTGTTTGGTTTGGTCCTAAAATGTCTACATATCCTCTTAAACGACTTACAAAATCTGGGCCTTTTGCCGTCTTAAATTCTAAGAGGAACTTCTTTTTTTCATCTTCATATTCTATATCTTCTCCACGAAAATCTTTGAAAGTAGTACTTGTTCCTCCTGCAAAAACAAAAATAGCTTTTCCAATAGGATGAATGCTATCTCCCTCTCTAAATACTCCGTCTTGCATAGGTGCTAAAAAGTATTTAAGCCATCCTAACTTTCCTTCAAAAGCTGAATCGAATTCATCAAAAAATACTAAAGGCAGCTTTCCATCTAGAACAATATCTCTCACCTTATGAAATGCACTAATTAGATCTAATGGTGTTCTAAATTGAGATAAATTGAAATCTAATTTTCTAATTAGTTCTGGTGCAATTGTAGCAGCTACTTCCGTTACTCCAAAAGATTTTCCCGAACCTGGAGTTCCAAATACAGCAATACAAAGTGGTCTTACTGAATTTTTAGTAGAAATATATTCTAGCATTAGGTTCTTAATACTTCTATAACTTTCTATTTCTGTTCTATCTACAGTTTGTAAATTTCCAAATTGTGCTATTGGTATAAACTTAAGGGCACTTTCTACCCCATTTTTTACAATATCATATGCTATTTCTGCTAAATTAGTAGAGCTTTTATCCTTAAGTATATACCATCGCGAATAAGAATTTATATCAGATAAATCAGGTATTTTTACATCCTGTACCAACTCGTTTTGAACAATATCATTTTCATCATCATTAAATATTTCCCTACTCGGAAATTCATCTTCCTCAACATTTTTACCAAATCCATTTATAAAATATTTCTGAGCAACAGCAATTCCGTCACGTATACCCTCTTCTATTGCTGTAGATAATTCCTCATCCCTGTTGCTTTCTAATGCAATACTGCGAGCAATTCCAGCTACAAAAGAAGATGTGAATCCATACATTTTTCCTTCTATTCTTTTAAATGTTCTTCCTTCAGCGGCAGATGGAAGGAAAAATAACTGTGCTTCAGCTTTATCCTTTTTAGTAGAATAATAAATAGCACCTTCAAGTCCAAAAGCTACAATAAGATGGTGGCACTTTGAAAGAAAATGAAGATTAGGATTATTGTTAATCTGCCACAAGAAATCTTGTGCTGTCTTTTCCCATGAAAGGCTTTTGCTTATATTAACCCCCTTGGATCGTAAATCAGCAGCATTAATTATAACAACAGTCTTATTAATGTGAATTTTTTTTAGATGCTTCCATAAAGGATTTGTTCCAATAGGATTATTCATCTTATACAAAACTATTGGTGATTTTTCAGTTGATTGTATAGCTAAAGGCCAAAATTCCTTATTAGAATTAAATCCATTATCTTCATCATCTATTATAACTATATCTGCATTAACATCATCATTAATTATAGGAAGTAATTTTGGAGCTCCTGATGAAGGGCCAGTGAATCCTAGAAAGCGCTTAACTCTATATACTTTATCACTAGTTTTTTTATTTCCATAGACTGAAAATAACTCTAATTCTGCAGTAGATTTTAAAAAATCTTTTGATAAATTACACTCTATGTCTTCTATTATAGGAGAAATTACTGGAACTCCTGTAGCTAAAGCCACTAGTTTTGCTAGAAGTAACGATTCTCCTGGTTTCAAAACACTATGCATGTTTGAATGTTTTTGCCAATTTAAACCTCTATCTATCTTAGGTTCAGTAACCCATTGTAAGAAGCTTATGCATATATCACCTGATACAACTATCTTTAAATTTTTATCATCCATTATGTACACCCCTTTATATGAAACTATAACATTTATCTATACATATCTATAGTAATACAGCTAAATGTTATCAAGTGTTTTTGCTTTTTATAATCATTTTAACTTAATTTTTTAAAAATGAGAACAATATTTATATATTAATTGATAAATTCTAAATAAATCTATTATATATTTGAAAAAAATAAAGAGTAACAACCTAATTCTAGGTATGCTACTCTTTATTCATCATATTCCTTCTCTAATTAATGGCATGCTCATACATCTTGGTCCTCCACGCCCTCTTGAAAGCTCATATGATTGGAATTCCAGAACTTCTATATTATTTCTTCTCAATGCATCATTTGTTATATAATTGCGATCATAGCAAACTACTTTTCCTGGAGAAATTGCAAGAGTATTACTTCCATCGCTCCACTGCTCTCTGCTAGCTGCTATTGGATCTCCATCTCCACATCTTATTAACTTTACTTCTGGTAAATTCAAATATCTTTTTAATATTGATGATAATTCCTCGTGTTCATAAGTGATTCTAATTTGTTTATCTTTACCCTTTGTTATACTGTAGACATCTAAAGGCTCCTCAATTCCTGGATATATACTAAACTTATCATAATCTACCATAGTAAATACTGTATCTAGATGCATATATGCTCTAGTTTTTGGAATATCAAAAGCAAGAATAACTTCAAATGATTCTTCTTCTGCATTAAAGATATTTTTTGCTAATTTTTCAATAGCTACAGGCTCTGTTCTATCACTTATTCCTATAGCTAAGATTTTAGGAGAAAGAACTAAAATATCTCCTCCTTCAATAGAATGAGCTTTATCTCTATTATACCATCTCTTTACACCTTTAAATCTTGGATGATAATTAAAGATATACTTAGCAAACAAAGTCTCTCTGTTTCTAGTTACATTTGACATAACATTTAGAGAAATTCCTTTTCCAATTGAAGCAAAGGGATCTCTTTGAAAATAAAGGTTTGGAATAGGGTCTAGATAAAATGGGTAAGGTTTTTTCACCATATCCCCTAACGATCTTGCCTTAATATGTTTAAGCTCTTCTTTACGAACTCCAGCTATACATTTTCTTATAAGTTCATTTGGAGAGCAAGAACTAAACAACTCTAAAAGAGCTTCCTGTAGTCCCTTTGTAGTAGCTCTTCCCTCCTCCATAAACTCCATTAAAAATTCCTGCCTGACTTTCGGATTCTTTAAAACTTCTGCCATCAGATCTGTTAAATAAAGAATCTCCACACCTTCTTTTCTTAATATCTCAGCAAATTCATTATGTTCTTTACGGGCCTGTTTTAGATAAGCAATTTCGTCAAATAAAAGCCTTCTTAAATAACCAGGTACTATATTTTCAATTTCTTCTCCTGGACTATGAAGTAATACAGATTTTAATTTCCCTATTTCATTATATACAGAAATATTTGAACTAGAGTCCATAGTTATTCATCCTTTCTTTATGATTACTCTAACTTTTAGTATATATACTTAAAGTAATTCTTCTAAAACAGGGCTAGTCTTTTTCCACTGTCTCTTTGTATAAAGCACCCTATAATTACTGGTTTTTATCTGATTAGATATATATTTTATTATGCTTTCAATTTCTTCTTTATTTATAGCATGAATCATTCCATAGATATTATATTCCCAACCTTTAACTGGCTTTCTTTCATAGATATGACTAATATTTGAAATTTGTCTCATTACGTCTGTAATATCTTTTTTACTTTCCTCATCTACTTTCCATACGGTCATAGCATTGAACTTGTAGTTAGTCTTATTATGATCAAGAATACCTGAAATCCTTTTTATATATCCCATATCCTGTAGTTCCTTTATTCTTGAAAATAAAGTATTTATGGGTATTTTTAATTTTCCAGCAATATCCCCATAAGGGTTCTTGCATATAGGAATATTCTTTGATAGCTCTATTAATATTTCTTTATCTAGTCTATCCAAAATTTAACACCTTATTTCTTTATAGATTAAAGTACACATATGTCTTATATTTTGTACTGCTAGGTAAATTCACAGATTCTTCAATGTATAAACTTACTTTAGCAATAATTTCTTTTAATATATTATCTAGTTTTTTTTCTGTTGAAGCCATTAAAGTAAACCAGATATTATATTCATCTTCTCTCTCGTAATTATGAGTAACAGCATTATATTCATTTATAATAGAAACTGTCTCTTCTAAATATTCTTTTTTTACCTTCAAAGCTACAAGTGTACTAGTCGCACCTATTTTATTAACATCTACTATTCCACCTATTCGTCTTACATACTTCTCTTTCTTTAATCTTTTAATACAATCAATAACTTCCTCTTCTTCTAAGTTCAGTTTTTTAGCTATTGTTAAAAAGGGGCGTTCTTCTAAGGGTATACCTTTTTGTATCTCATTTAATATCATTTTTTCTGTTTCTTTCATGTTATCTCCTTTAAAGCTTTAAGCTCCACATATTGAACATATAGGATCTTCTGCAAAATAATCTCCTGTTGTTTTATAGGCTCTAGCTCTACATCCACCACATATAGAAATATGCTCACACTTTCCACACTCTCCACTATAGGATTTATAATCTCTTAGTTTATTAAATATTTCATTGTTGTTCCATATATCATAAAAAGATTTCTCTTTAACATTATCCACCTTTACTTGCAGATAAGGACATATGTTAACATCACCATTTGGAAGA
The DNA here is from genome assembly GCA_036677665.1 of Clostridium sp. GTDB lineage: Bacteria > Bacillota > Clostridia > Clostridiales > Clostridiaceae > Clostridium_H. The sequence continues at coordinate 47,443 of JAVBVX010000003.1, forward strand.
ATGCAACAATAATCTATACCTGCAATGCATCCCCTAGTAAAACGCATATTAATACCCTTCTTTTTAGCTCTTACCATAAACTGAGGAGCACATGTTGGTTTTAATTCTATATCTATGTCTAACTGTTTATCTAAAATATCATCTATAAGATTCATATATTCTTGTTCTTGTAGTGCTTTAGCTCCTATATTCTTCCCTCTTCCCACTTCTACTAAAAAGAAAGGGTGCATAGATGTTGCTCCTTTTTCTTTAGCAAACTCTATTATATCTAGGATTTCATCTTTATTATCTTTTGTAACAGTACAATTTATTTGAACTCTTATATTTTCCTTTAGACAATTCTCTATTCCTTTTAATGCATTCCTAAAACTTCCCTTTGTTTGTCTAAATTCATCATGCTTATCTTCTTGTGTACTATCAATACTTATTCCAACCCCATTTATTCCTGCTTTTTTTAAATCCTTTGCTACTTCTTCTGTAATAAGGGTTCCGTTAGTTCCAAGGACAGGGATTAGTCCCTGCTTTCTTGCAAAGGATATAAGATGAAATAAATCCTTTCTTACTAATGGTTCTCCCCCACTTAAAATTAATATTTTAAAACCTGATTTAGCTATCTCTTTTATCAGTTTTTCTCCTTCTCCTGTAGTCAGTTCTTCTTTATAATCCTTAAATTCAGAATCTCTATAACAATGTTTACAATATAAATTACACTTTTTTGTTACATTCCATGAAATTATCATATTTCACCCTCCATTAAATAACACCCCGGGTCTTCTGACCATATATCTTCGTTAACACTGTATGCCCTTGCTCTTAAATTTCCGTTACATATCTGAAGCCACTTACAATAATTACACTTACCTTTTAATTGTGCTTTTCTATCTCTAAGAGAATTCAGCACTCTATTATCTCCATGCCAAATCTCCTGAAAGCTTTGATTCTTTAAATTACCCAACTTTAAAAATCTAGTAAATTGATCAGGATAAACATTGCCCATCCAGTCTATATTAACAAGAGCCATTCCTGATCTATTCCCTCCATTAATTTTCAATAGTTCTAGAACTTTATTTGCTTTTTCATTATCTTCTTTAAGTAGCTTCAAATATAAATAGGGAGCATCTGTATGATTATCAACAGTGAGTATTTCTTTTTCTGTATTTATTTCTTTATCTTTGCAATATGTATATAAATAGTCCATAACTTTTCTTGTTTCATCTGAGGATAGCATTTGATTTTGTATTTCTTTTCCTCTACCTTGTGGAACTAGATGATAGAAACATATTCTTTTTATGTCCATTTCATCCATAAGACTTAAAATATAAGGAACTCTATGAAAGTTATTTTTTTGAAGAGTAAATCTAAGTCCAACCTTTTGATTAGAATCTTTACAATTATTAATTGCCTTTATTGAACTAGAAAAAGCTCCTTTAACTCCTCTAAATTTATCATTAATTTCTTCACTTCCATCTATACTTATTCCTACATAACCTACTCCAAGTTTCTTTAATAATTTAGCCGTAATCTCATCAATTAGACTTCCATTAGTTGATATACTCACATTTATACCTTTATCTCTTATATATTCTATTATAGTGAATATATCTTTTCTCATAAGAGGTTCTCCACCTGATAATAGGATTACAGGAACCTTTTCTAAAGCTAATTCATCTACTATTCTTTTTACTTCTTCCAAAGATAACATTTCTTCTTTTTCTTCAAAACTTCCAGAATTAGAGTAACAATGTTCACATTTATAATTACATTTATGGGTTATATTCCATACAACAACAGGCCCATTTCCTTTTTTAACTCCTGTTGTACTTTTCTCGCACTCCTTATGATACCTTATAGAGTCTTCTTCTATATTTAAAGATAATAATTTTGTAATATCCAGCATGCGTATCTCTCCTCTATAAACTTATAACTTAGATTATAGTCAATAAATCACTTTTATATTCAGTTTCATAAATTTATCCTTAAAACTAAAAAATCCAGTAGTTCTACATTAGTAGAACTACTGGATTTTATTACATATACATATGCTCTTCTTTTAATACACCTTTATCCATTGATAAAATTCTATCTGCCACCTGAGTTGCAAAAGTCATATCATGGGTGATTATTAAAACTGTCATAGATTTTTCCTTACTTAATTTTCTTATAAGATTTGCTACATCACCAGACATACTTGGATCTAGTGCAGAGGTAGGTTCGTCAAAACATATCAGTTTAGGTTCCATAGCAAGAGCACGCCCTATAGCAACTCTTTGCTTTTGTCCTCCTGAAAGTTCACATGGATAGTTACTTTGCTTATCTTCAAGTCCTAAAAAGCTTAATATCTCTTTAGCCTTTTTTTCTGCCTCTTCCTTTTGAATACCTAGTACAACTCTTGGTGCTTCCACAATATTTTCTAAAACACTCATATGTGGAAATAAATTAAAGCTTTGAAACACTAATCCTATATCTTTTCTTATATTTACTTCCTCATTTTTTGATGCTAATTTTCCCTCTTTATATAAGTGCTTTCCATTTATCATAATAGAGCCATTATCAGGATTGGTAAGCCCACTAATACATCTAAGAAGAGTTGTCTTTCCACCACCAGAAGGACCTACTACAACAGTAATTTCTCCTTCCTTAATTTCAAGATTTACACCTTTTAGAACTTTATTTTTATTAAAGTGTTTTTCTAATCCCTCTACTTTAAGCATTGTTGCCCTCCTATTGATAATAGCTATATTTCTTTTCTATAAGCTTAAATAATTCTGTAAATATGGCAATCAAAATTAGATATACTATTCCAACTACTAAATAAGGTACCAAAGAAACATCTCTATTTGATGCTATCTTTGCAAACTTTAAAAGTTCGTCAAGTCCAACTGCATATACTAGTGCAGTATCCTTTACAAGAGTAGTAACTTCATTAGCTACTGCTGGTAATATTCTTTTAGTAGCTTGTGGGAGTATAATTCTAAAGAAAGTATATCTCTGTGAAAACCCAAGTACTTTAGCTCCTTCATATTGCCCTTCATCTATTGAGGATATTCCTGCTCTAAATATTTCTGCAAAATATGCTGCATAGTTCAATGTAAAGGCAAATATTGTAGCTGGAAATCTATCAAGATTTATTCTTGCGTTAGGTAATCCGTAGTATATAAATAAAATTTGCAAAAGAAGAGGAGTTCCTCTCATAATTAACACATAAAATCCTGTTACTTTGCTTAATATTTCATTCTTAGATATTCTTCCTACTGAAACTAATATTCCAAGTGGTATTGAAAGTACCAAAGTTAGTATAAACACCTGTAACGTTACTTTAAGCCCCTCAAATACCTGGGGTAACAGGCTAGTTATATAATCCATGAAAATCCTCCTCTATAAAATGCTTATTTAAATATGTCTTCTCCAAACCATTTTTCAGATATAGCTTTAGCAGTTCCGTCTTTCTTCATATCATCTAAAGCTTTGTTAAGTTTTTCTAATAATTCTTTATCATCTTTTCTTACACCAACACCATAAGTTTCGCTACCAAAATCATCTTTTAATATTTTATACTTTTCTGCACCTTTTTTGCTTATATAATATCTTACTAAAATTTCATCAGCTACTACTGCATCTATTCTTCCTGCCTCTAAGTCCATTAAAGCTTCGTTATTACTTTCAAAAGTATAAACCTTACCATCTTTAAAGCTCTTTAAAAGATCAGCTTCTTTACTTACTGCATCTACTGCACTTGATCCATTTTGCGCTCCTACTTTTGCATCTTTTAAGTCAGCTTTATTATTTATCTTTGAATCTGCAAGAGTTATTATCGCTTGTCTATTGTCTAAGTACGGTCTTGCAAAGTTTACTTTTTCTTTTCTCTCCTCGGTTATTGTATAACCATTCCATATCATATCTATTTTACCAGAATTTAGCTCTGTTTCTTTCATAGACCAATCTATAGGTTGAAATATGATTTCTGTTTCTATTTTCTTAGATACTTCCTTAGCAAGTTCTATATCAAAACCTACAACTTCACCCTTTTCATCTTTAAATCCCATTGGAACAAAAGTATCATCGAAACCAAGCACAAGTTTTTTCTTTGCTGCTGTCTCTTTTGTAGTGCTACTGCAGCCCACAAATCCTAATGAAGTTACCCCAACAATTCCTAGTGCTATTATACTTTTTACTAATTTGTTCATATTTTTACCCCCTATTTATTTACATAATTATTTATTTTACGAGTTAACTTTTATACATAATACTTTATCACACTAAAGTATTGAAGTCAATAGATTTTTATGAACTTTAAAAAATTGTTAATAATTCTCGTAATTTAATTAGAGGATATAAATCTTTCTATTCTCTTTAACGCTTCTATTATATTTTCCATTGAGGATGCATAGCAAGCTCTTATAAAGCCCTCTCCACATTCTCCAAAGGCATTACCTGGAACTGCTAATACTTTTTCTGACATAAGTAACTTTTCACAGAATTCATCTGAGGTCATTCCTGTAGACTTTATAGATGGAAAAACGTAGAAGGCACCTTTAGGCTCAAAACATTCTAGTCCCATTTTCTGAAATCCATTCACTAATACTCTTCTTCTTCTATTGTATTCTCTAACCATTTCCTCTACAGCATCATCTCCACTCTTTAACGCTTCAATAGCAGCATATTGAGCTATTGTAGGTGAACACATAATAGCATATTGGTGAATTTTCTTCATAGCTTCTATTAATACTGGATGTGCACAAACATATCCGAGCCTCCAGCCTGTCATAGCAAAAGCCTTTGAAAATCCGTTGATCACTATAGTCTTATCCTTCATTTCTGGAAAGCTTGCTATAGATACATGTTGTCCTTCATATGTTAATTCAGAGTATATTTCATCTGATAAAACTATTATATCCTTATCCTTAAGCACCTCAACAATAGCTGCAAGCTCATCTCTTGTCATAGTAGCTCCTGTTGGATTATTTGGAAAAGGTACTATAACCACTTTTGTTCTAGGAGTGATTGCACTTTCTAAAAGCTCAGGAGTAAGCTTAAACTCATCCTCTGCTCTAAGCTTTAAAGTTACTGGAGTTCCTCCTGTAAAAGCAGTACAGCCCTTGTATGCAACAAAGCTTGGTTCTGGAATGATTACCTCATCACCCTCACCAATCAAAGCTCTAAGCGCTATATCAATCCCTTCACTTCCACCTACAGTCACAATAATCTGCTCATTAGGATCGTATTCTAAACTATACTTTCTCTTTAAATAATTAGAGATTTCTTCACGAAGCTCAATAAGTCCCGCATTTGATGAGTAGTGAGTGTGTCCATTCTCTAAAGAATATATGCCAGCTTCTGTTATATTCCAAGGGGTAAGAAAATCTGGTTCTCCAACCCCAAGAGATATAACATCTTTCATCTCATTTAACATATCGAAATATTTTCTTATTCCTGAGGGCGGCATATTACTAACCCTAGGTAAAATCATATTTTCTATCTTCATATAAATATAGCCTCCCTATCATCCCTCGGTTCACTTTCAAATATAGTGCCTTTATCTTTATACTTTTTAAGTATAAAGTGTGTTCCAGTACTTAAGACTCCTTCTTGTACTGCTAACTTTTGTGATACAAAGAATGCTACATCCTTCATTGTTTTGCCTTCAACAATAACTGTTAAGTCAAAACCACCAGACATTAAATAGCAAGCCTTTACTTCTGAAAATTTATAAATTCTTTCTGCAACCTTATCGAAGCCTTCTCCTCTCTGCGGAGTTATTTTCACCTCAATTAAAGCTGTCACATTATCTTTACTTGTATTTTCCCAATTTATTAAAGTAGTATAGCCTAAAATCACATTCTCTTTCTCATACTTTTTTATAGCTGCTTCTACTTCTTCTACACTTTTTCCTGTCATAGTAGCTATGTCTTCAATACTATATCTACTATCTTTTTCTAAGATTTCAAGAATTTCTTCCATAATATACTACCTCCTATTTTTTAAGTTACAACACAAAAAATCCCCCATCCCATAAAGGGACGAAGGAGTATTCGCGGTACCACCCTAGTTAGTGTCATGAAACACTCTCTCGATTTAGAACTAAATGTTCTATTCCTCTGTAACGTGAGGGCACGTCTGTCTCTATTGTAAGAATTAGAATACTAATTCTTCTTTCTCGATAAGAAACTCAAGGGCTGCTTTCTACAAAGTCTAAATATCGTGCTTTCACCATTCATCGACTCGCTTTAAATTAAATCTTTATGTACTCTTCCCTGTCATAGTTTTTAATAAATTAAAGTTTTTCTATTTTTATATATTATACTAGAATAATTGAAAAATCAATCTCTTTTAAAAATTTTATTATTCTTTAACTAGCTTTTAAATAATTCTACTATTTCTTCTTCACTTAAATCCCCAAAAACTTTGCTATCTGATAATTCGTCTCCCATAAGCTGTGATATAAGTTTTCTTTTATCTTCCTGAAGTGATAAAATCTTTTCCTCAATAGTACCCTTAGCTATAATTTTTATGACCTCTACTACATTTTTCTGTCCTATTCTATGTGCTCTATCTGTTGCCTGATCCTCTACTGCTGGATTCCACCATGGATCAAAATGAATTACTATATCTGCTGAAGTTAGATTGAGTCCTGTACCTCCAGCCTTTAAACTTATTAAGAATACTGAATTCTCACCCTCATTAAAAGCTTTTACTGTATCCATTCTCTTATCTGGAAGAATAGAACCATCTAAATAACTAAAAGATATTTTCTCAATTTTAAGTCTCTTCCTTATATTTTTAAGAACAGAGGTAAATTGAGAAAAAACAAGTACTCTGTGCCCCTCTTCTAAACTTTGTTTTAAAACTTCTACTAAGGCTTCTATTTTTCCACTACCACCACTGTACTCTTTCATCAGCACGGTAGGATCTAGACAAAGTTGCCTTAATTTTGTTATATATGATAGTATCTCTATCTTGCTACTTTTAAACTCCTCATTCTTTACCTTTTTTTCAATAAGTTCCATTGCATGATCAGCATATATATTATAAATCTTCTTTTGCTCATCATCTAAACTTACCATTAATTTCTTTTCTATCTTATCAGGTAACTCCTTTATAACATCCTTTTTTCTTCTTCTAAGAATGAAGGGTTTTATAAGTCTATTTAAATCTTCAATAACCTCTGGACTCTCTCTAAGCTTTTTATGATATCGAACACTAAATCTTTTTTCATCATATAAATATCCCGGCATTACAAAGTCAAATATAGACCAAAGCTCCATAAGAGAATTCTCTATTGGAGTACCTGATAGAGCAAACTTTGTCTTTGCATTGATACTTTTTGCAGATATTGCATTTTGAGAATTTGGATTTTTTATATACTGGGCTTCATCTAATATACAATAATCAAATTCTAATTTCTCATAATGTTCTAAGTCTCTCTTAAGTAAATTGTATGTAGTTATGACCACATCATACTTTTTAATATTCTTAAATATTTCCTGCCTTTCTTCTCTAGAACCATAAATTGCAACTACAGATATATTAGGGGCAAATTTTTCAAATTCACTTATCCAGTTGTATATTAATGAAGTAGGTGCCACTATTAAAGTCTTATTTTCTTTATTGGATAATATAAAGGTAATGGCTTGAAGGGTTTTCCCAAGTCCCATTTCATCTCCCAAAATCCCTCCAAAGCCAAGATAATCTAAAGTCTTCAACCAATTATAACCTAGCTTTTGATATTCCCTTAAACTCCCTTTTAAATCCTCTGGTTCTTTAAATTTTAACTTATCTACATTCTTAAACTTATCTCTTATTTCTTTTAACTCTGATTTTCCTTTTATATATCTAATATCATTTTCTTCTATATAACTATCTATAAAAACACCTTTATTTTTAGATACTATAATATTATTATCATTTATCTCTTTAGGCGAGACTATATCTAGAAGTTTTAAAAATCTTTTAAGCTCCAGCTCCTCTAAATCAAGATATTCTCCACTTTTTAACTTGTAGTATTTAAGGTTATCTCTAAAAGATCTTAGTATATTTGTAGTCTCTTCTGGTGGTATATCCCCAATCTTAAACTCCATGTTAAAGTAGTTATACTTGCCTGACTTAATATCTCCCTTTATACCTTTTTTACCAATAGACTTTATTCCCTTAAAATTTTCTGAGTAATACACCTCTCCTATAGCTTGTAGCTTATGTATCTCACTTTTAAAAAATCTAAATATATAGTCTTCTTCTAAGGTCATATGAAACTTTTCCTTTATTCCTTCAAAGCCTAAGTTTTTTACAATCTGAATAATCTCAGCTTCTTTTTTTACATCTCTATATATAATTTTTTCTTCACAATCCTGAAAAATATTAAACTGAAATCCACCATACTCTACCTTCACAATTAATGTTATATCTCTATTTTCTTCATCAAAATAAAATTTAAATACACAGTGCCCCATAACTATCTTATCCTTTATGGATTTAGATAAAGTAACATTATTAGATAAGATATTTAGGTCTGGAATCAGTCTTCTTAATACCGTTTCTTCTTCTAATTTAGGAATAGTTATAACTTTTGATTCATTAAAGACCTTAAGATAGGGATTTATACTATAACAAAAATCATAATCTGGAAGATATATAGTTGTACCGTATAAAAAAACATTGTTTTTAGATCCTAAAACTGTCGGCATTCCATCTGGTGACTTTAGTACATAATTATCCTTTATAGTCTTTAAATCAAAATTTATATCTGGAGCCTCATTTAAAACTTCTGTCTCTACTGCTCTATAAAAAAATCCCTCATTTAAGTAAACTCTATGATTTCTTACAACTTCAAAAAACTCTCTTACTAAGTATTTAGGAACATTAATAGATTTTCCTTCAATAATTTTCTTTCCAGTTTTGCTTATGTAACTCTGTTTTTCTATATCTCTTAGCATCTCTATAAAGTCTATAAGTCTTTTATCCTTTGTACTTAATTTTTGATTTTCTATAGAAAAAATAAATTTTTTACTGTAGCTTATAGGAACCCTGTTATAATAAGCCACTAAAAACTGATTAACATCCTTAAGCACATAAAGATTGCTAGAGCTCATAGAATTAAGTCCTATCTTAAACTCAGCAGAAATATTGTGATTCCACTCATTTTTATTTATATATACATCTATTTTTGTTTCATCTTTATATTTTTCTTCTCCTAAAAGTATAGATAATAAATTGTTACCTTTATTTTTTAATATGCTCTCCTCTTGCAAAGCATCATCTTTTAAAAGATGATGCTTTGCAAGCTCTTCAAGTGCTTTATAGTAAGTTGCTACTAAATGTTTACAACAATAATTTTTCTTTTTAAATTCATTCTTCTCATAATCTGCACAAGTACAGTAGGTTGAAAAAACACTTTTCTTACCTATTTCCATTTCAATTTTTGTATGATATTCATTAAAAAGATTTTCTGAAATCACATTACCATCTATACAGATTAGTTCCTCTTCACTAGTAATATCTATGGAAGAAACTAAATCATTATTGAGAACTCTTTGTCCCTTAGAATAGTTATTTCCACTAGTTTCTTCATTAAATACTTGCAATAACATATCTTCTCTTAACATAATTTCTCCTCAGTAATTTCATCCTTAATCCTTTAATTATATCATAAACAAAGTTTTTTGTTTTATCTAAAAACAATCCAAGGATAAACTCATCTTTATATTGAAAAAGAATAGTAGCTAGCTTATATAAAAACTATAAACTAGCTACTAAATAAATCCTAATTTAATTTTTAAATTTTAGATATTCATCCTATTTAAAATTCTTAACTAGTTCTGACTCTAGTAGTACTGATTTTACCATACACCTTGCTAAGAGTTTTAATCTTTAACGTTGGATTAATAACTCCACAGGCATCTATTATACTTTCTAAAACCTTAAATTCTTTTCTCTTAATTACTACTTCCACTTTATATCTTTTGTCGCCATTGTTACCTCGAGCTAAAAAGTTATTTACAGTATACCCTTCTTCTCTTAGCTGTTCTGCTATCTTAACCATTTTTTCTTTATTGTTTAAGAATAAGTCTACTTCTAATATACCTAATGCTAATCGTTCTTCGATTTTACTGCCTATAAACACTCCCGTTGTTTTACCTAAAGCATATGCTATAGTAAAATGAATCCCTTTTGAACCGCTCATTTTAGAAACTACCATCGCAAAAATCATAGCATCTAAAAATACTAACAAATAAACTGGACTCATAATTTTTTTAGACATTAATATTGATTTAAGTGTTGCTAAAATATTTGTAAACGAAGTTATTAAAAATAACCCTATAATTGCAAACATAACGTTTCTAGTCATTATGCCACCTCCTTTAATTTTAAATATCCGTAGTTATAATTATCAATATATAGTAAATTTTTCAAATAAAATGCAATAAAAAAACTAACACATTAGTACTTGTTAGCAAATAATTTATTATTTAATTACTTCTTAGATCGTTTATATTTAAAATTTAAAATAAATCTATCTTAATTAAATAATTCTAATACTTTAAGAGCTTGAAATAAGAAAGAAACGTAATCTTGATTTTATACACTTAGAAATTAATTGATGAGTACTTTAAGAATAATAATCATAAGATTTTTACAAAATTACTTATTTATAGCTTAACTAATTCTATCCAATAGATAACTAACTTTCTAAGTGTATCACATTCTTACTAACTTTGCAAACATATTTTCTACTGAAGATAAGCTTTTTTCTCAATATCATCAACAGTAAGTCCAATCTTCTTTGCATTTATCTTTATTTTATGATTTAAAAATGCAGCCATTGGTCTTGCAAGAATTTTTGGAAACTTCATATCTAACATTTCCTGTGCTTTAGGTGATATATCTCTACCTGCGTATATATCATCCAATGCATATTTAAAAGCTGAAGTTATTTTCTCTCCCTTTTTTCCTAGATTTTCTATAAGTTCACCATTTATCAGTACTCCACCCCCATATCTAAGACCACCTATCCACTTCATCTCAGCTGCTTCTGCAAAACACTTGCATGAACCTATCAGTGTCTTTACAAGTTCTGAATAAGGAAATGCACATTGTCCTACAGCAAAGAAACATTTCCCTTTCAGCTCATCTTTACACTCCTCTATAAGTCTTTCAAAAAACCATATTACTGGATGAGGAAGAGAATCTACATATAGAGGACTTGAAAGAGCTATAATATCACTTTTAGCTATAGTTTCTTTAAGACTTTCTATACTCTTTCCCTCCTCTAAATATTCTATAATGTGTATAATCTCAATTGTATTTCTATCTTCTTCAGCTAACTTCTTAATAGTTCTAGCGAAACTATAAGAAGTACCTTTCTTTCGAGGACTTCCATTGAAAATAAGAATTTTTTTACTCTTCATTTTCCTTACCTCCTTGTAAAAGCTTACTTATTTCATTTTCAATTTCTGATATTTTATCTGATTTATTAAACACAATAGATTTTCCTGTATAATCTAAATTCGCTGCATTCTGAGATACTATATTATTAAAATTCACTTCTTGCCCTTCTAGATTTTCTTCAGCTAATGCTATGCCTACAATATACTTATGACCATAACGTGGACGATGATATAAGCTTCCTTTTTTTACAAAATAGAAAGGAAGTGCAAGTACCATAAATCTATCTACAGCTATTTTCAGCTGCGAAGAGTACCCTCCGAATTTTAGAGCCGTCAACATTATAATCCAATCTGATTTTGCTATAGACCTAAATACTTGTTGCATATCATCATTTATTATGCACTTACCTGGTGTCTTATCTCCACATGCTCCACATCCCGTGCATCTTTTAATGTTCATATCCTTTAAATTAAAGCAATGGAATTCTTCTTTTCTATCTACAAGTAGTTTTTTTAGTGATATATTAACATCATTTTCACTTTGAAATGAATCAAGTATTACTAAACTCATATTTATCCCCCCCAAACTAAGTATATTTCTATAAAAAATTCTTATTTATATTCTTTTCCTATATTATCTATATTTTCTCCTAGCTTGTTAACACTTTTAAACAGTATATCAATCTCTTCCTGATTTAAATTATTAAAAAGATTTATAATAAATTCATTGTCTTTCTCTTCACGATTTTTCCAAAATGCTCTACTTTTTTCTGTTAACCTTAATCTAAGTGCTCTAGAGTCTTGTTCATCCTTTTCTATAGTTAGAAACCCTTTTTCTTCAAGTTTTAGTGCAAGTTGCTTTACATTTTGCCTTGAACTGCCCATAAGCTCTCCAACTTCACTTAAAGTAGGTGCTTTATCGCCAAATTGTGATATCATAGCTGTTAAGAACCATTGTTTTGTAGTTATTCCTTCCCTGCCCAAATACTGATCCCCTATAACCTGGAATTTATTTGCCAAAAGAAATATACTTCCAAATATAAACTTTTGTTTATCAATATCTTTCATGGTTTCCCTCCTGATAATTTGCATCTTAAAATAGGTAATACATTACCTATATAAGTAATATATTACCTATTTCTAAACATGTCAATACTTTTAATAGATTTATTAAAGTTATTTATTTTATAATCAGATATGTATATGTTACTAGCTTTTATATTATTTAGTTGTTTTAAATAAGAAATCCTAATACCTCAAATAATGAAGTATTAGGATTTCTATTTTTGGGGTATTTGACTGAATACCTATAATATTAATCTTCTACCAATTCTATAAATTGTTCAAAGCTAATATTATACTAAAGAGCATAACAATTTAAGTTGCATTAATATAGATAGCTTATTACCTTATTATAATCTTTCCACTATAATAAAGCAGATTCACAACCTATAATAATAGTTTCCTCGACTATATAACATATATCATAAACTTTATAAAATCTTTCGATTTTATAAAACCTATTTTTACACACTATATAATCTTAACTCGACCTTATATCATAAGTTTCAACCTCATTATAATGAATTTTTTTCAAAATCCACTATAATAAAGCTTTACCCCACAATATAAAATCTTATCTCTGACCTTATATAAGCCATATTGACCTATATAAAATCTTTAATCGAATCATATATACCCTTAAATTATAAAAGCATATATAACTCTTCGTTCAATTGTCATGTTCCTTATGATATTATTATGTTCATTTATAAAGATATCATGCACAATTATATTTATTGAATTTTATCCAAATTTACAACTAATAACTATAATAAGTATTTATATTATCTTTCTCTATTATATATATTTTTTTATCTTCTATTAAATATTTTAAATGGGCAATTGTCTCTCCAATAGCAAACCATTTTTGAGCAAGAGGAAAATCGCTCCAATCTTTAGCTCTAATAGACCACTTCATTTTTGAGGCTATATTATATGCATTTATCCCTGGGCTCTCTGATATAATCAAACGTGCATCCTTAAGTCTCTCTTTATGATGCACCAAGATTTCATCTACCCTTTTTTCAAATTCTCCTGTTATCTCTCTATGTCCAACTAATGCTAATTTTACGTCATATTTTTTTATTTTATGTAGGCTTTCTATATAACTACCTAGAGAGTTGGGAAGATCCATCCATAAAGTAATATTTGGAGTTATACCAAAAAGAACATGATCTCCAGTAAACATTAATTGTTCTTTTTCACAATATAAACAAGTGTGACCTGGTGTATGTCCAGGAGTTGTAACTGCAACAAATTCATATCCACCATAACATAGTTTACTTCCCTGCTGAACAGGAACTATACCAAAACTACATCTAGGTATTAGTCTTCTAGCTGGATTAGATTGTCGTGATTTTATAACTTCTTCTTCTGAAAATCCCTCCATCATGTATCTAGACTCAAGCTTTGTCCAGTAACCAGAACTATCATTAATTAATTTATCTAGTATGTTTTTATCAATAGGATTCATATATATTTTTGAGCTTTTAGAAATTATCTCTGGAACAAGTCCCGAATGATCAGCATGTAGATGAGTTATAAATAAATCTGTTACATCCATATCAAGATTTAATTCTTTTATTCCTTCAATAAGAGAACTTAAACACTCTTCACTATTAAAACCAGTATCAATAATCAAATTTCTTTCTGAACCTTTAATAACATAACAATTAAGATTTTTTAGTGGATTTTCTGGTAGCGTTACATCTATCTTATAAATATTATGTATAATCTCTTTTATCATCTCTTTACCTCCATTATTCTAAGTTTTAAGCTGAATTATATCTTCCAATTAACTTTAGTTAAATCATAAAAATGAAAATCACTTCTATATTTTATCATGACTTTACTATAACATAATAATTTTTTTCTTCAACGAAAAAAAATCCTAATACTTCATAGTTTGAAGTATTAGGATTTCTGGTTTTTACATGTATATATATTATACATGTTTTATAATATTAGTCTCTGATAAAGCTATACAGTATTCACAGCTAATACTACATCTAAAGAGCATAACAATCTAAGTTGCACTAATATAGATAACTTATTACCCTATTATAATCTTTCGACTATAATAAAGCAAATCATAACCTATAATAATGGTTTCCTCGACTATATAACATATATCATAAACCCTATAAAATCTTTCGACTTTATAAAATCTATTTTTACACATCATATAATCTTAACTCGACCCTATATCATAAGTTTCAACCCTATTATAATAGATTTATTTTTCAAAACCCACTATAATAAAGCTTTACCTCACAATATAAAATCTTATCTCTGACCTTATATAAGCCATATTGACCTATATAAAATCTTTGATCGAATCAATATATACCCTAAAACCTTAAGAGCACATATAACTCTTCGTTCAACTGTCATGTTCCTTATGCTATTATTATGTTCACTTATAAAAATATCATACACAAATTTTTATGGTAATTCTTCACAATTAAATATTAATATATATCCGAAAATTCAATTTTTAAATTTTCGTTATGTTTAGGCTTCAAAGTATCTTTGTTTTCTACTTCTTCATTATCTAATACTTTCACCGGAAGAGTGACAATTAATTCACTACCTTCTCCTATCTCACTTTTAGCATAAACAGTTCCACCCTGAGCTTCAACAAGAGATTTAACAAGAGCAAGTCCAATTCCACTTCCTTCGCTTTTTTTAGTTGTTGTTTTATCGATTTGAGCAAATCTCTTAAAGATAAACTCTAATTTTTCCTCTGGAATACCGATTCCTGTATCTTTAATGGATATTTCTACAAAATCATCTCTGTCATAAATGTTAACATATATATTTCCACCTACATCAGTAAATTTTACTGCATTAGATAAAAGATTTAATATAATTCTTTCCATTTTTTCTTCATCAAAAGCAATTATCTTCTCTTCTATCTCTGTATCAAAAGTTATATTTACTCCTTTAGCTTCTATGAAGTCTGCAACAGATTGAACTAATTCTTCCACCACTTCTATTATATTGCCGTTAGCTAAACTTAGATTTAAATAATTTCCCTCTATTTTTGTAGTATCTATTATGTTATTAATTAATCTCAGAAGTCTCCATGCATTTTGATTAATTATATTAAAGTAATAGTTTATTCTATCATCATCTAGAGTTTTTGATTTATCTAGAGACTTTAATAGTTGTATTGTACTACTGATAACATTCAGAGGAGTTCTAAGTTCATGAGACATATTAGCAAAAAACTCTGTTTTTATCTTATCGTATTCTATAAGCTTTTCGACTTTTTTACTGCTTTCATAATTTTTAAAATTAAGTGTCTCAATTTTTTCATTAGCTCTTGATATTTCTTGTGCTAAAAGTAAAGCATCATTAACAGAACTTTTCAGTGTCAGTAAAGTATTAACTCTCGATAAAAGTTCATCCTTACTAAAGGGCTTTCTTAGATAATCATTTGCACCACTATTAAAAGATGACACTAAATTTTCTGGTCTATTACTTGCTGTCATCATGATTATAGGCAACTGAAAAATTGAATATTTTTTTCTAATCATACTACATATTTCATAGCCTAATAAATCTGGAAGCATCATATCCATAATAACTAGGTCTATGTCTTTATTCTCTTCTATAATTTCTAAAGCTTGTTTTCCAGTTGAGACCTTTAATATATTTTCACTAACATTTGAAAGATGATATTCTAACACTCTTTGATTAATATACTCATCATCTACTATTAGTATCTTATAGCTTTTGCTCTTTATAATATCTGAGTCGTTATTTACTTTAGTAATAATCTCATTTGTTGAAATATCAGAAGATTTAATTTCTACTGGTTCTATATATTTACTCTCATGATTATAATCATCATTACCTTTAGAACTTAGTGGCAAAGTAATGGTAAATTTAGTACCTTCATCAACCTGAGATTCAACTATTATATCCCCATCATGAAGATTTACTAGTTTTTTTGTTATATGAAGTCCAAGTCCAGTTCCCCCATATTTCTCTGAAATTCCTTCAGCTTGTTCATATATATTAAAAATTGTATTAATTTTTTCTTTTGGTATGCCTATTCCAGTGTCTTCTATAGAAATTTCTATAAAATTCTCTTTTATGTCATAGGAAATAATTATTCTACCCTCTTGTGTAAACTTAATTGAATTACCAATTAAGTTATAAAAAATCTGCTGTATTCTGTCCCCATCACCATATACACAAGGAATATTTGAATCTATTAAATTAATCAATTCTATATTTTTATTTTTTATGAATGGCTCACTAAATTTCACTACCATATCTATAAGTTTATTAATTTTAACTGACTTTTTATTTAATGTTATATCATTATTTTTCAGCCTAGAAAATACTATAATATCATTTACCAAGTTAGATAATCTTATAGCACTTGATTTAATTAGATATAAATTATATTTTTCATCCTCATTCATATTGCTTGAACTCACATTAGCAATACTTTCAGATAATCCAATTATACCATTTAAAGGGGTTTTTAGTTCATGAGATGTTACAGCTAAAAAATCATCCTTTAAGTTATTTAAAGATTTAAGCTTCTCACTCATATCCTCAGCATTAGAAAGAGCTTTTGATTGTCTTTCTGCTAAAACATAATAACTAGCTATTATAAATACAAATACGCCTAAAGGTGCATAGGAATTTGTCATAATAATACTGTACTCATATAAAATATCATTTATTCTTGTTATAAATAATGCAAATAGTCCTACTACAGTAATATAGTCACTTGTCTCTGAATAAATATATAACTTAGATATTCTCCACATCATATACAATATCATTAACAATGCCACCACTTCAAAATAAACAAGAAATACGATATAATATGCATTCGGACTTACAAGTACTATAAAAAAGTAAAGAATTGCTGAAAAATTGGAGATTTTTATAACTTTTTTTGGAAGAGCACCAACATAATTTTTATTAATAAATGATACTATAAATGGCACATATAAATAAAATGTCCAAATCATTATTTTTACTGCAATTAAATAATTAAAGCTAGGAAACAGAGCGATAAAAAATCTTTCTCCTATAAATATTGTCCTAATTGCAACCAAAATACAAACTAATGCAAAATATAAAGGCGCCTTGTCTTTTTTGCGTTTAAAAAATACTGCTAAATTATAAAGTGCGGCAATTATACTGCTCCCAAAGAGAAATAAGTCAAAAGCTAACTTTCCCTCTTTATAATCAGTCATTCTAGAGGCTTCTCCCATTGTTATACTGTCAATAAATCCAAATTTAGAATAAAAGTTACTAACTTGAAGTATCAAGTATACTTCACCATTTTCTGTATAGAAGGAACCTATTTCAGGTAAATTTTGAGGTTGTATTTCCCCTTTACTTTTCCCTATTTTCCCTACTGATACTATCTCTCTACTATTTGCATAAAGTTTATAGGCATTTTGAAGATAATCAATTTTTACTGAATATAAATAATCATCATTATTAACAAGAACTTTTATTCTATAGGTTCCGTACCCTTGTCCACCTAAAATACCTGGTATAGAATTATAGTCTCTTTTTATGGATGTATTTTTAAAGTCCTCATGTGCTAAAAATTGATCTTTATAAAATTCCCATTCACCATCTAGTTTTATCATACCATCTTTGCTAAAATTCCAATTTCTTAAATCTATTACACCCTTTTCCGCAATAGGTTTAAGCTTGCTCATGTCATTGACATTTATACTTTCATTAATTATGTACATAAATATTCCTAAGGTAATTAACAGTAAAATAAATAATCTTATCTTTGGTAGTTTATTATTCTTTTTCATATGGCCCCTTCACCCTAAAAAATCATATTTTGTATCATTTTTTATCGTTTCCTGTCGTATATGTTAAAATTATAGCAAATTTTTCATCTGAATTCTATATGTAAATAGGATAAACTCTTTTTAAATATAAAATTTCTGTTAAAACTTTTAAAATACCTCCAAATAAAATAAAGACCCCTAAGAGTCTTTATGAATACTTATTTACTTATTTGCTTACTTTTGCTTTGTTTAGAATATTGTTTTTGGGGAGATTTTTTCTCATTACTTCTATGATAGCCTCTTTTTCGATCTCTGTTTGTGGAGACTTTCTTTTTAACTTCATTAGTTTTTACTATACTTGAAGTGTCCATAACGTAAGGATGCTCTTCAATTACTGGTATTGATTTTAGTATAGTCTTTTCAATATCTTTCAGCTCTTTTTTCTCTTCCTCATCACAAAATGTAAGTGCAACTCCCTTTGCTCCAGCTCTTCCAGTACGTCCAATTCTATGCACATAGGTTTCTGGCGTATCTGGCAGATCAAAGTTTATTACATGAGATAATTCATCTACATCAATACCTCTAGCTGCTATATCCGTGGCTACTAAAACTCTGATTTTCTTTTCCTTAAAATTATTTAAGGCAAGCTGTCTTGCATTTTGTGATTTATTTCCATGAATAGCTTGAGCTTCTATTCCAACCTTTTCAAGATCTTGAGTTATTTTATTTGCACCATGCTTCGTTCTCGAAAACACAAGAACAGAATCAATGGATTTATCTTTTAAAAGGTGCATAAGTAAAGCTTTTTTATTTCTCTTTTCAACAAAATACACTGCTTGTTTTATAGTATCAATAGTAGATGAGACAGGGTCTACAGTTACCTTCACCGGATTCTTTAAAATAGAATCAACTAACTTTAATATCTCTGTTGGCATTGTTGCAGAAAACAGCATATTCTGTATCTCTTTAGGTAGCTTTGATATAATTCTTTTTACATCAGGTCCAAAACCCATATCAAGCATTCTGTCCGCTTCATCAAGGACAAAGAACTTTATATGATCAAGACTTATAAAGTTCTGTTGAATCAAATCTAGAAGTCTACCTGGTGTTGCAATTAAAATATCTACCCCTGCACTTAATGCTTTTATTTGAGAATTTTGTGAAACTCCACCTAAAACAACAGTATTCTTTAATCCCATATGTTTTCCATAGGCTGTAAAGCTATCTCCAATTTGAACAGCAAGCTCTCTAGTTGGAGCTAATACCAATGCTTTAATAGTTTTAGTTCTTTTTGAAGCTCTTTGCTCCCCATAAAGTAGTTGCAATATAGGTAAAGCAAAAGCTGCTGTTTTTCCTGTACCCGTTTGAGCACATCCTAGCAAATCTTTACCTTCGAGAATATGTGGTATAGCTTGTTCTTGTATAGGGGTTGGATTTGTATATCCTTCATTAGTTAGAGCCTTCAAAATAGGCTCAATAAGATTTAAGTTTTTAAATATCATTTTTTCTCCCTTGGCTAATTAAATTTATAATAAACATTTTAAATATAGAGAATGCTCATTTCCCTTAGTATTGCCTTCTCTTCTTAACATTATATAGGTAAGAATAAAATAAAGCTACATAAACTAGTTTTCACTCTTCCATATTTGCATGAATTTTCATATTTGTGATATAATAAAAAATGCTGTCTATAAGACATACTATAATATACTAAAAGAAAGAGGTGCCTGTCATAAAAGGTAAATACGAAGTGAAAGTTAATGAGTATGAAACAAAAGAAAATATTACTTTTTTAAAAGTTAGTAAAAAGAATGGTTCAATTATTGATACAAAAATAGATACTGCTGATTTAAAGATGGTATTAGATAAAGGAACTTGGTTTGCAGAATGGAATAAAGACTTCAATAGCTACTTAGTTCAAGTTTTAAATTTTTCTACTGTGAATGGAAAAACACTTAAAGAAAAACAAACTCTACATTCCTTTATTCTAGGTACACATACTAAAACTCCTATTAGACATCTTAACGGTGATACTCTTGACAATAGAAGATGTAATATTGAAGTATATAATCAAAATGTAGTAATTAATGATTATGAAGAGATAGATTCAGAAACCGTTGCAATCATACTTAGAGATAAATATGGTAGACGAAAGGAAAGGACTCTAATTGATAAAGAAGATTTAGATAGAGTACTTAATAGTGGTTATTCTTGGGTTTACTATTTAAATCAAGGTGAGCACTACGCTATAGCTAATTCATCTACTGGTAGAGTTTTTTTACATGATTTTATAATGAATGCTCCTGAGGATATGATTACTAAACATATAACTCATAATTCTTTAAATAATAGAAAATCTAATTTAGCTAATGTTCTATTGGTAAAGGAATCAGAAACACCTGAAAATGACGAAACCTTAGATATTAATAATTAAGTATATCTTATTAAAAAAATACAAAGTTACTATAAAATCACATAGTTACTTTGTATTTTTTTATAATTTTCTTTTAAAACATAAAAAGCCCTTAAATAGCAAACTATTTAAGGGCTAAAATATTTATATTAGATAATAGTAATATTTTCTGCTTGTGGTCCTTTTGGTCCTTTAACTACGCTAAAAGAAACATTTTGACCTTCTTCAAGAGTTTTGTAACCATCTGAATTTATTTGTGAAAAGTGTGCGAAAACATCTTTTCCGTCTTCTCCTGTAATAAATCCAAATCCTTTTTCTGAGTTAAACCATTTTACTGTACCATTCATGCGATGTGTACCTCCGAAATTTTATTTTTCTTAAACTTCTTTGTAATAATACACTAATAAAATTTCGAAATTAAAATACTGCTTTTAAAGTACTAATTGAAATATATTTAGATTTTATTATTTACCATTCATTTAAGCAATATATTTATATTATCATACTTTTTTATATAACGCAAGCATTTTTTATATTAATTAGTGTATTAGTTAAATTATTTATTTTTAGTGTTTTTTTGTTTTTCCTGTCTTATTTTTACCAAGTTTTTTTGATTCATTAGAATGACCTATTTCATTAGACATTTCAAATTCCATTTCTTTTAATTCTTTTTTTGTCTTTTCACCTGCTTTCTTATTATTTTTACTGTTTTTATTATTTTTGTGTGACATACTAATCACTCCCAACATAATTTTTTATCATTAGTGAGTAGATAAAACAGGCTAATATACTTCTTATTAAACTAATATTATTATTAATTATTTTTTAGCTATAACCCGTTCACATTATATTGTCACCAAAATTTATTATAATATATTAGAATTATATAAATTTTTTATGTTAAATAATTTAAAGTACTTTATTTATTTTACATGTTTACTTTACATAACATTATTTAACTTTTATAGTTATAGGTTTTAACAATCCTTTAGCAGCTCTTTCTATTTTTAATTTTAATATATTTGGTTCTTCTGTAACATCAGAAATACGTATTCCACTTCTGATACATTTTTCACCGTTTATTACATTTTCTATAACATTACTTGAAAAAAAGCCTATAATATTATACTTATTATTTTTTTCATCTTTTACTTCATCATAAGTTATGCCTCCAAAATTAGCACCTTCGATACTACTCATTTGAAGGATTTCTTTATCTTTAATTTCAAATGCAACATTATATTCCTTTTTATCCTCTATATCTTCAAAGGTTGTATCTTCAAACTCTATATCAAAACCACTATTTTCTAAAATCTTCTTATTTTTTATATCTACTATAATATACATATCCTTTTTAGGTATAAATAACGCTCCATCAGCTTTAAAATATAGCTCCTTTGCCTCAGTGAAATAGGTACTCTCTGAAAATAGGGTTCCACTTAAATTATCTACAGATCCGAAACCACCTTTCATTTTATATTCTATTCCCTTCTCATCAACAAGTCTTGCATTAAGAAAATCAATAAATTTATAGTCTTTATTATCCTTAATTTTAAAATTTATTTCTCCAGAAGTTGGATAGATATTTATATCTTGAATTACTGCATCTATTTCACCAATGTTTATACTTTTATTTACAGAGTACAGATGTGGCTCTACACTGGCAAGTTTAGTATCAATATTAAAGCGTACTTTCCATTCTCCATAAATTCTATCACTTTTATAATTTCTTCCCTCTTGATAATCACCTTCATAGTAGCCATCCTCCATTTCTTTTACTTTCACTGTTAAAGCTTCAGGAATTTTTAAAATATCTTCATTAAAATAAACTTTTATTATTCCTTCTTTTTTTCCAGTTATTTTAAAATCTTCATAAGGATAATTACTTGTTTGTATACTCCCAACCATATTATTATTTTTATCATCAGTTATTTCTATTGAACTACGCAATGAAACATTTAAATCACTATATTTCTTATCTATTGTACTTACCTCATAGGCAATAATCATATTTCTCTTATCAATTATTACATCTTTAACTGTAAGTTTTATATTCATACTTTCTACACTTTTATCTATGTGTTGCACAAAATTATTTTCAATTGCTTTTGTGAGACCTTTATCAAAGGTTACAAGTTCTACAAGATACTCAAGCCCTGGAATCTTTGATATACTGGATGCTAAAGCAGGTGACATGTTAATAGAAAATATGAATATAACTAAGGACGCTGCAATTAATGAAAAATACTTTATAGCTCTCTTTTTCTTCTTCATTTTTATATCTGCTCTAGCTACTGCACTGCTTACTAAATCATGAATTTCCTTTGGAACTTCTATATCATTACACTTATCTAAATCAAATTTATATTCTTCCATCTGCATAATCTCCTCCTTCATTAATATCACATCTCAACTCTTTAAGTGCCTTATGAATATAATTCTTCACATTGCTTTCTGTACATTCCATTATTTCAGCCACTTCTCGTATTTTAAGATTGTTATAATATTTTAAAATAATTGCAGTTTTATACTTCCCTTGAAGTCTATCTACTGCATTACAAAGATCAATCTTAATTTCTGAATCTTTTTCTATATATAATTCATCATAATTGTCATTAAGTTGAACCACTTTCTTTTTATGCCTAAGTAAGTCCATACAACAATTAATAAGAATTTTTGTAAGCCATGTATAAAAAAACTCAGGTCTTTTTAATTTCTTTATTGATAAATATGCTTTATATACTGTAGCATCCACTATTTCTAATGTATCCTGTTGATTTTTCACGTAAAGAAATGCAGTTCTATATAAGATATCTTTTCTTTCCTCAATAAGCTTAATAAAGCATTCTCCATCTCCACTAATAGCTTTTTTTACTGCATATAAATGATCATGCAAAAATCCCGCCCCCTTTTACTGCTTATATAAGTTAGACTCTACATAAATTAAAATGTTTTTTGTTTTTATTATTTAATTTCTTAATTTAATTTCTCTAATTTATCTTAGTATCCTCTTTACACAAAAATAACCACAGCCTAAGCCGTGGTTATATGTGCTATTAAATCTATTATTTAATTCCCTCTGTTGCCTTTATTAAATAATCTAATTCTTCTCCCTCTAAATATGGAGATAGCTTCTCAAATACGATTTTATGATAATTATTAAACCATGTCTTTTCATCAATAGTCAATAAAGAAACATCTATAGCTTCCTTATCTATAGGACATAGTGTCAAAGTCTCAAACTTCATAAACTGTCCACCATATTCTGTCTTTTCATCTTCTTGAACAACTACAAGATTTTCTATTCTTATACCATGTTTTCCTGACTTATATACTCCTGGTTCATTAGAAACAATCATTCCTTTTTCAAGTTTTACAGAATTAGGAACGGTAGATATTCTATGTGGTCCTTCATGAACATTTAAAAAGAATCCAATTCCGTGGCCTGTTCCATGCTTATAGTCCATTCCCGCATTCCATAGTGGAAGCCTAGCTATGATATCTATATTTGAACCCGTAGCTCCATATAAAAATCGTTGCATACTAAGATCAATCATACCTTTAAGAACAAGGGTATAGTCAAACTTTTCTTCATTTGTTAAAGAACCTACTGCTATAGTTCTTGTTATATCTGTAGTTCCATCTAAGTATTGAGCTCCTGAATCTACTAAATATAAACCTTCATTCTTTATAATTGCTTGTTTCTCTTTTGTTGCTTTATAATGAGGCATAGAAGCATTAGCTCTATAAGCTGATATAGTATCAAAACTTAAATCATAAAACTTATCCCCAACTTTTCTTATTTCCTCTAGCTTATCCGATGCCTCTATTTCGCTAATGTGACTTGTTTTTATAGTTTTCTTTAGCCAGCTTATGAATTTAGCCATAGCCACACCATCTCTTACCATTGCATTCCTTACATTCTGAATCTCTACATCATTTTTTACAGACTTCATTTTTGTTGTTATATCCATGCTCTCTATAGTTTTAACTTTTATAGCACTGTGCAACCATATATTCGTTTTTGATGGATCAAATAATATTGTACTCTCTGTAATCTCCTCCAAAAATTCTCCAATACTATCATAGGGTTTTATTTCTACATTGGCTTTCTTTAGCTCATCTCTAACTTGTGAATTAATTTTTCTATTATCTATAAATATATTTGAGTTTCCCTCAGAAACTACTAAATATGCTATAGTTAGTGGATTACACTCAACATCTCTTCCTCTAATATTTAGTAACCATGCTATATCGTCTAGCCCTGATATAACGTAGTAATCCGCTCCTAAAGCTTTCATTTCTTTAACTACATCATCAAGTTTATCTTCTCTTGATTTTCCTGCATACTTTGTATCATGAAGTATAACATCAGTACATGGCTTTTCAGGTCTATTCTTCCATATACTATTTATTAAGTCTTCCATAATCTCAAAGGAAATTTCTTTATTTTCTAAACACTTTTTTAACTCTTTAAAGTATTGTAATGATACAACTTTTCCATCAAAAGCAATTTTAGCTTTCTTAGAAAGTGAGTCTCTTAAAAATTCTTCAACAGTCGGAACATCCTTTTCCCCCATTTTAAACAGGGTAATACCTGTATCTTTTAATTCACTCTCTGCTTGAATAAAGTATCTTCCATCTGTCCATAGTCCAGCATCCTCAAGTGTTATAACTGCCGTTCCAAAAGATCCAGTAAAGCCAGTTATAAATGCCCTAGTAGCGTAATGTTCGGCAACATACTCACTTTGATGTGGATCGCTACTTGGTACTATGTATGCATCAATTCCTCTTTCTTTCATAAGATGCCTTAAATGTTTAATTCTTTCCTCTACATCCATAATAATCACCTCATCTATATATTGTTTTTATTATAGCATAAACAAAATTTTTAAGATTTCTTTTTATACTACATCAAAACTATACAAAACATACGTATTTATTATATAGAATTTATATGTTAACTACTTAATTGCTACAAGGAGGCTTCTATAGTGAAATTTAAGAAGAATAAAAAATATATTAGTATAATGTTAGCTATACTTTTTACGCTTATTGTAGTTTTTCAGATAAGAGATTATTACGTAATGGCAACTTCTGAAGTTATACTAATGTCTGAAACTACCAATACAAATCAGTTATCTCCTAGTATTATTAATGTAACTGGGGTATCTCTGAATAAAGATTCTGTAACTATAAAAGCAAATGAAAAAACTTCGTTATCTGCAACCATACTTCCACTTACAGCATCTAATAAAAATATTATATGGCGATCTGCTAATTCTGATATTGCTGTGGTAGATGAAAATGGATTAATAACAGGTAAATCAGAAGGAGCAGTCTTAATAATAGCAAAAACTGAAGATGGTGGTTTTACCTCTACATGTATAGTTGAAGTAAGTCCTGTAAACCCTGTAAGCACAAATATGTCCGTTAACCCTATAAAATTAAATAAATACTCTCTTTTAGTAAAGAAGGGTAAATCTAAACAGATTAATCCTATTTTTACTTCAAAAAATAAAAAAGATACTTCTTTAACATGGAAATCAAGTGACACTAGTGTTGCTACAGTGAATACCAGCGGAAAAATCCTTGGCCTAAAAGAAGGTACTTCGATTCTTACAGTTAAAACATTAGATGGAAAATACTTTGCTCAGTGCACTGTATATGTAACAGCTAACAAGAATAACAAGAATAAAGATAATGTGAAAGCAAAGAAATTTAAAGATTAAAAAATATTATTAAGAATGAAATAGCTTATAGCAAGAATTGAACTAATGATTTATTTATTTTCATCACTAGCAAATTCCCCCTTTAATCTCTGTTAAATTTTAAATAATCCTGTTAATATTTTATTTATACTTACATTTTTATACAAATTTCATATACTATATTAATACTAAGTATGAAATTTCAAAACAGAAATGGGGGGCTAATTTATGAATCTTATAAAGTATCTTTTAAGCTCTAGTTATAGAAAAAATCTTAATAAAAAATATACTAAAGAGATATGTGACAGGTTCTTATATGAAGAAAATCAACAGGAAGAAATATATGCTTTATTCTTAAGCAATTCAAATACAAATAAAAAAAATTAGAATAGATCTCTATAATAATTAAAAGAACTAGAGTTTACTCTAGTTCTTTTAATTATTTAAATTTATTTTATTATGCCTTATTCCCGAACTATATACTTTCCTAAAATTACGAAGCTCTGTAGTGCAAGATATGCCTTTGCATCAAATTTAACTTTACTCTTTAACATAATTCTAGCCTCTTCTGGTGATATTAAGACAACCTCTATATCTTCATCTTCTTCTAAATGATCTGTAGACGGTTCCCCTTCACACAAACAGTATATTAGAGCCATAGATTCATCTGACATTCCTCCTGATGCATATACAGGCATTATATTCTTACTTTTATCTATAGATATCAGTTTTAATCCTGTCTCTTCAAAAAGTTCTCTTGCTACTGCTGTAGAAAGCTCCTCACCTTCATCTATAAGCCCAGCTGGTAGCTCATATAAATAATCATTGACAGGCACTCTAAATTGTCTAATTAAGACCAACTTATTTAAATCTTTATGAAAGGCTACTATAACAACCGCATCAATTTTTTCTTCTTTTCCTTCAAAAATTTGTTCTTTCAAAGTTTTCTCACTTTTTCTTGAAGCTATGGTCCAGTGCTTAATATTTCCTAACTTATTTTCATACTCTGCACTATATAAACTTAAAAACTTAGTCTTTGCCAAAATTTCTATATTCTTTATCTTTCCCTTATCCATATGCACATTTCTCCGATCTTACGCCTTGGATTGTCTTAAATATTGTCACTATTGTTTTCTAATATGAGTTTCTCAATACACCCTTTTCCACCGGGACAACTTCCAAGATGTTCTTTAAGTTTTTCAGCAATTTCTACTGTTTTGATACCTATACTGTCCATTATAGCCCCAATTTCAACTAATCTTGCGGCTTCCTTATCATTATTTACAAAATTCATAATTTAATCTCCCCCATTTAATACTACTATAGTATAATTATAGCATACAGTTCATAAAATGTGTCAAAATCTGATTTATAGCCAGTTTATTGAATTTATAAATTTTTACTTATCACCTTATACCTGATAAAAAATCTCTATTAATTCTTCCCTAGATAGCTTGCTTAATGCATTGCTATTTTTAAGCTCTCCTGTAATAACATTATCAATTAGTTCTTTCTTATCTTCTTGAAGTGAGATTATCTTTTCTTCTATGGTTCCCTTAGCTACTAGTTTAATTACTTCTACTACACTCTTCTGTCCAATTCTATGTGCTCTATCTGTTGCTTGATTTTCTACTGCTGGATTCCACCAAGGATCAAAGTGAATCACTAGGTTAGCTGAGGTTAAATTTAGTCCAGTTCCTCCTGCTTTTAATGAAATTAAAAAAACTTTAACCTGCTTACTCTTATTAAATTCATTTACTAATCTAATTCTGTCTTTTGATTCCGTAGAACCATCTAAATAAAAATATTCAATGCCTTTATCCTCTAATGAACTGCCTATTTTCTTTAAAGCAGAAGTAAACTGAGAAAATAGCAAGGTTTTTCCATGAGATGCTATATTCTCTTCTAATAAATTCATTGCAACCTCCAATTTCCCACTCCCTCCCCTGTACTCTTCAATAACAAGAGATGGATCTAAACAAACCTGTCTAAGCTTTGTTAAGTAGGAGAATACTTCTATTTTTTTATGAGTATCATTTTTCATTCTTTCTTTTATTTTCTTTATATAAGCACTGTATACTGATTTTTGGGCAATGGTCATTTCTACTAATATCTTTTTTTCTATTTTATCTGGTAAATCATCTATAACTTCTTTTTTAGTTCTTCTTAAAACAAAAGGCTTTATCATTATTTTTAAGTTCTCTAAGTCACTATGCGAGTTAAAAATGAATTTTTTTTCAAATACTTCCTTAGGATATAGATACCCTGGCATTACAAAATCAAAGAGAGACCATAATTCACTTAGATTATTTTCAATTGGTGTTCCCGTTAATGCAAATCTTATTTTTGCATTAACTTCTTTAACTGCTACTGTAACTTGAGCTTCAGGATTTTTTATATTTTGAGCTTCATCTATAATGCAATAATCAAATAGGATATCTTCATACTTTTCAATATTATTTCTCAAAGTTCCATAGGTTGTTAAAATTACATCATATTCATCTAATCTATTTATTATCTTCTCTACACTATCCATATTTCCGTAAGCTATGCCGCTTCTTAAACTTGGAGCAAATTTTATCATTTCATCTTTCCAGTTATAAATTAAAGAAGTTGGAGCAATTATTAAGGATTTTTTATTCTTTTCACTTAAAAGAAAGGTAATAGTTTGAATAGTCTTACCAAGTCCCATATCATCTGCCAAGATGCCTCCAAAGCCTAATTCACTTAAAGCTTTAAACCATCTAAATCCACTTACTTGATAGGCTCTAAGCTTAGCTTTTAAATCCCTTGGAACAGTTTCCTCATCTTTATTTATCTTGCTTATTCTATTCTCTATATTTCTTATTAAATCCATTCCTGTGCCAAATTCATAATTCTTATTCCTCAAACTTTCTGAAATATATAAAGCTGTATTTTTATCTATCTTAACAGAACCATCTTCTATTTCTTCCTCAAAATTCAAGTACTGAATTAAATTAAAAAAACTTTTTATTTCCTCATCCTGAAAATCTATAAATCCATTATCTTTAGTTTTATAAAATCTATTATTAGAATTATAGCTTTGAAAAATGTTTCTAAATTCTCTACTATCTACATCTCCCATACTATAATTAAGTTTAAAATAATCCTCTTCTTCGTAAAAATCTATTTTAATAGATGCTGAATTATATACTTTTATATCCTCAAGACCCTTACCTAAAATGACCTTACCTAATGTATAAATTCCACTTTTCTTATTACTTAAAAGGCTAAAAAGGTCTTCATCTCCACCAATAAACATAAACTTTTCTGATTTTTGTATAAACTTATATTTTTCTAGCTTCATAAGAAGTTTTTCTTCTTCATTTAAATCTCTTATAACACCTATACCATCAATATCCTTCTCTAATAAGTTAATTTTTTCTCTATAGTAAAGTATATAAGCATCACAATATATACTATCTCTATCTGTATAAATAAAAAATTCATACTTTGCTAAGCTACCTGTGAATCTTTTAACTTCTTCTGAAAGTGTAATATCTCTTGAAATACTACTGATTATAGTGATAATTCCATTATAATTTTTTATAGTTCTATTATATAAAATTTCACTCTGATCTCTAAATTTATTATATAAAGGAATATATTTTTCAATTTGATTTTTAGAAGGTATATATAACTTATTATAAAAAAAATACACATCTTTATGTTCACTTAAAGGTATGGGAAGCTTTTTATGTGTAGTCAATTTAAAGTAATCTTTCTCCTCCCGCAGAGTAAAAGTAAGGGGTAAGTCTTCCTTTAAAACGTTTATTCTATATTCTACTCCACCGTACTTAAAAAGAACTTTACTATCTACAATACAATTTAAAAATTCTCTTAAATCCTTAGAATCTATTAACAAACTCCTATTAGAGTTAGGCATTTCTTTTCTTTTATAAATATATTTTCTAATGAAATCTATAATTTTTGTACCTTCTAAGGAAATTTCATGTTTCTTAGAGTTATAAGTGAATTTATCATTGAAATAGACTTTTCCTTCTTCATCAAGCTTATATATAAAGCTTTTTAAATCAGTTATTAAATGCTTATGTGCAAAACCTAATCTAAATTCTAATTCGTAATTAACCTTCTCCCTAAAGCTTCTATGTAAAATCTTCACATCAAGATCTATAAGAATTCTTTTATCTTTATAACAATCTTCATTCTTATATAAATTCTGTTTTGAATCTTCTAATGTCTTATTTTCTTTTGATTTTCTATTCTTTATTAAACTCAAAAATTTATATGTAGTTCCTGTTAAATGCTCGCACATAAACATTTTTTTATTTTTAGAAATTTCTTTAAAGTCCTCACACGTACATTTGACATACTTTAATTCTTTATCTTTTAAATCTACCTTCATATGTGTCTTTATTTCACTATGACTTTTACTATTTACTATTGCTGCATATATATGATATATATCTTCTATCTTTTTGCCTTGTACATTTGTAATAAGTCCAGTTTTAAATATTTCTTCTCCCATTTTCTTCATAATATTAGAAGCTGGTTTGAAAATTATTTCTTCTAATTCTTGTAAGTTCATCTTCTCACCACTTTTCTTATGTAATTTAAATAAAAAGGTATAGACATAATATGCTGTCTATACCTTATGTCTAAAACTTATTATTATTTTAAAAACTCATTTATATTCACCTTTGGATTTACATATCTCCCCTTACTTTCAGTACCTTTTCCGTATTGAATTGCTTTAGTGGGACAGTAGTGAATACAGGCTAAACATTGAGTACACGCCTCTCCCCATTCTGGCTTTTCTTTGACTTTAATAGTATTAGAGTTACATACTTTTTCACATAGTCCACAAGCAATACATTTATCATTTACATTAAACTTTTTTGTATCCATAGCATTCTTATTAAATAAAGGATTTATAACTGTAGTTAATAATCCCGGTAAAACTCCCTTTTTAATTTGAAATACTCCAACTCTTCTTTCTTTAACTACTTCATTAATATTCTTTAAACTTGCCTCTGCTGATGTAAGCTTTTCTTCTTGAACTTTTTTTGAATCAATGTTACCCATTATAATATAATTGTTAGGCATTTTAAGTGAAAATCCACTGCTAAGTTTCATTCCCTTTCGCTTTAAAGAATTTTCTAAAACCTTCATTGTATTTCCTATATTATCCCCACAAGTTGCTACGGAAAAAATATAATTATTTTTATAATTATTAAGTTTTAGCTTTTCCACAAATTGCAGTACCATTTTAGGTGGAGCCCAGGCATATATAGGAAATATGAAACCTATAACTTCTTCATCCTTTAATGTATACTCAATCTCTTCCATAGCACTATTCATTTCTTTAGATATAGAAATTAGCTTTTCATTATGATAATCAGAAATATCTTTAGCTACTTGTAAAGAGTTCCCAGTTCCTGAAAAATAAAATATCATAAATAAATATCTCCCTTACTTTTAATTAGTACATTATATGAATTTCATAATTTTCCATAAATTAAGTATATATTAATTACTCTTATATACCAATAGATATAGGGTTAAATCACTTAACTATTTGGTCATTTTTACCTTGATTATATTTATGTCAATATCTATACTAATGTTATAACATAAATCAAATAAGAAAAGGTGTATCGCTATGAATAATATTAAACTATATTTTATTTTTAATAAGGATAGATTAATTGTTAAGATGAATGATGATAATATATCTCTACCTAGTGATAATGATATAAAATCTTTATCACTAGATTCTAACACTTTATCTTTCTTAACAACAAAAGATAATACAGATTATTTTTTTGGAAGAATAGACTTAGATTTAGATATAACTGATGAATTTAAATTTTATGAGTTACGTGTACTTATAAGTTTAGTAGATAACTCTACTTTTAATTTAGCTTCAAAAGCTTTTCATCTTCTACATTGGAATAATACATATAAATATTGTTCTAAATGTGGTACTTTAATAGATGCTAAAAAAGAAGATCCATCTAAAACTTGTTCTAAATGTGGCTTTACTGGTTACCCTAAAATATCTCCCGCAATTATAACAGCGGTTACTAAGGATGATAAATTATTACTTGCTCATAATACTACTTTTCCTAAAGAATTCTACAGTGTACTTGCAGGTTTTGTAGAACCTGGTGAAACCTTTGAGGATTGTGTTGCTAGAGAAGTTTATGAAGAAGTAGGTATACAGGTTAAAAATATAAAGTATTTTGGAAGCCAACCTTGGCCTTTTCCTGATTCTTTAATGGTTGCTTTTACTTGTGAATATGCTGGAGGAGACTTAAAAGTTGATGGTGCTGAAATTGATGATGCCGCTTTTTATAAAGTTGAAGATTTCCCTAACCTACCTCTACCTGGCAGTATAGCTCGAAGACTTATAAATTGGTTTATTAACAAGTAAAGGAGTGTGACACTAAATGAATTTAATGACATCGACTAAAGTATTCAAAGGAAATATTATTTTTACCTCTACTTCAGAAAAATTCACCCTTATAGAGAAGGGCTTTATTGTAGTTATTAATGGCAAAGTAGATGATGTTTATACTGTATTGCCTGGGAAATATAAAGATTATAATATAATAGATTATAGTGATAAATTAATCATTCCTGGCATGAATGACCTTCATTCTCACGCTTCACAATTTAGACATCTTGGAATGGCCATGGATAAAGAGTTAATTCCCTGGCTTAATGATTATACCTTCCCCGAAGAATCAAAATTTAAGAATTTAGATTATAGCAAAGAAATATATGACAGATTTATTAAAGAAATATGGAAACAAGGAACTACAAGAACTGTATTATTTGCAACAGTTCACAAAGAAGCCTCCATGTATCTAATGGACCTCTTTATTAAATCTGGACTTGGAGCATTTGTAGGTAAAGTAAATATGGATTTGCACTGCCCTTCTCATATACGAGAAACCTTAGAATCTTCACTTAAAGATACAGAAGAAATAATAACTAAATTTAAGGATAAATCTCCACTAGTAAAACCAATAATAACTCCTAGATTTGTACCAAGCTGTAGTAGGGAGCTTCTACAGGGTTTAGGAGAACTTAGTGTGAAATATAATATGCCAGTACAATCTCACCTATCTGAAAATAAAGGTGAAATTGCTTGGGTAAAAGATCTATACCCAACTTCAAGATACTATGGTGATGTTTATAATAATTTTAATCTCTTTGGTCAAACCCCTACTTTAATGGCTCATTGTAGTTTTTCTCCAGATGAAGAGATGCGCTTAATGAAAGAAAATAACGTAATGGCTGTTCACTGCCCAAGTTCTAATCTTAACGTTGGAAGTGGTATGATGCCTATTAGAAAATTTATTGATAACAATATAAAACTTGGTTTTGGATCTGATATAAGTGGTGGCCATACGTGTTCACTTTTCAAAACAATGGTATATGCAATTCAAGTATCAAAACTATTTTGGGCAAATTCTAATAAGGAAATTCCTTTCCTCTCTAATTCTGAAGCTTTTTATATAGCTACAAAGGGTGGCGGTAGCTTCTTTGGAAAGGTAGGAAGCTTTGAAAAGGGTTATGATTTTGACGCTCTTATCATTGATGATTCTAGTCTTAATTATTCTGATTACACCCTTGAACAAAGACTTGAAAGATTTATTTATACTGGAGATGATAGACATATACTTCACAGATATGTTTGTGGAAATTTAATTGAAGAGCCAAAAGGTATAATCTAATTTTAGACTATACCTTTTTATTATATTTAAATCTAATTGCTAAAAATATTTATACATTATATATCACCTATTCTATAATACTCCATAGTATATATTAAGAGTTAGTCTGATGTTTAGACTAATTCTTATTAATAAACTCTAACTTTCTTTAAATTATAGGAGTGATAATACAATGTATGAAGAAAGTTATAAACCAGAAGATAATAAAATTTATTACAAAGGAAAATATGTACAAGCTAGACACTTTAACATTGTTGCGATTTCCACAAGAATAGTATACAACATGCATGGCGATCATGATCCAAACGGATTAATGTACGTTCTAAAAGAAAATGAGGCTGATTTAAGAAAAGAAGTAAAAAACCATCCCTTAACTCCCGTAGATATTATACAACCATTAGTTATAAGAGCAAATCTAGGAGATGTTTTAATTGTAGATTTTGAGAATAAATTGGACAAGCCAGCATCAATTCATATACAAGGTGTAAAATATAATGTTTTGAATTCTGATGGTGCTTCTGTTGGATTTAATCCTAACACTACAGCTAATAGGAAAATAAGATATATATGGGAAGCTGATAAAGAAGGTATTTTCTTCTTTAATGATATGGGAGACTCTAGAAGTTCCGAGGAAGCTACAAATGTTCACGGACTTTTTGGTGCATTAATAGTTGAACCTGTTGGTGCAACTTGGACAAGTCCTGAAACAGGTGAAAGCATTAAAAGTGGCTTATATGCTGATATACACCACCCTTCATTACCAGACTTTAGAGAATACGTTACAATATTTCACGATGAACCAGAGATAAAAAACATTCACGGTGATACACCTGTAAATCACGAAACAGGAATGCCCGAATCTACTATGCCAATAAACTATAGAGCTGAACCTATGAGAAATCGTCATCCTGAAGGTACAGGAGGGGTTGGTGAGGAAGTATCCCTAAGTTCTTGGCCTTTCGGAGATCCTTCAACTCCGATATTACGTGCTTATAAAGGTGATCCTGCCAAATTTAGAGTAATTCATGGTGGAATTATGGAAACTCATGTATTTCATCTTCACAATCATCAATGGAGATTACAGCCTAATAATCCTAATTCTACTATAATTGACTCAATATCTTTTAGTCCTCAAGAAAGCTTCACTATTGAACCTTTATTTGGAGCTGGAAGTTTAAATGGATGTATTGGTGATGTTATATGGCACTGTCATCTTTATCCTCACTTTGGTGAAGGAATGTGGGGACTTTGGAGGATACTGGACAAGCTTGAAGATGGAACAAATACCCTTCCTGATGGTAGCTGTGTACCCGCTTTAATCCCACTACCTGATAGAACCCCTCCACCTCCTCCTGACAATAAACATCCAGGCTTTCCACGTTTTATAGCTGGTGAAGTAGGTAAGAAAGCCTTTAAACCACCACTAGGCATAATTGGGGGTAGAGGACCTACTGAACTTGAAGAGGCCAACTTTGTTCCAAATGCTGAACCTGGTGCTTTATATTCTAATCCTTGTCCTGCAGATGCAGTCACTAAAGTTTTTGAAGTTGTAGCTATACAGATTCCTATAAAATATAACAGCCAAGGATGGCATGACCCTGAAGGAAGAATATTTGTTTTAAAAGAAGATGAAGCAACAGTTAGATGTGGGAAAAAAGAACCTGAACCTTTTGTTATAAGAGCAAATGTAGGAGATTGTATAGAAATTAGGCTCACAAATAAACTTCCTAAAACATTAGGTGGCAATGCTTTTCAATTGGTAACTAAGACTACAGAGGCTGGTTGGCATATACACCTTGTTAAATTTGA
Source organism: Clostridium sp. (assembly GCA_036677665.1). Classification (GTDB taxonomy): domain Bacteria; phylum Bacillota; class Clostridia; order Clostridiales; family Clostridiaceae; genus Clostridium_H. The sequence continues at coordinate 83,332 of JAVBVX010000003.1, forward strand.
TACCATTGTCTCTGATGGTGGTGCTAATGGTTGGGATAATGACACTTCTGCTGATTTTGGAGATACTATTATAGAAAGATTTTATGCAGATACAGAACTTCGAACAGTATTTTTCCACGATCACTTATTTGCAAGTGTGCATCAACAACATGGTTTATTTGGCGCTTTAATTATTGAACCAGTAAACTCCACTTATCATGATCCTAAAACTGGTAAGGAAATAAAAAGTGGAACACAGGCAATAATAAAAAGACCTGGAGAACCTGATTTTAGAGAATTTGTTCTAGCAGTCCATGATTTTGCTCTACTATTTGATAAAGATGGTAACCCTTTAAATCCACCACCTTTCCCAAGCTCTCAAGATGATCCAGGAGTTATGGGTATAAATTATAAAAATGAACTTTTCCAATTTCGAAAAGGTGATCCTGCTTATGTATTTAGTTCTTATGTACACGGCGATCCTGTTACACCTATTCTTGAAACTTATGAAGGAGATCCAATACGCATAAGATTGTTTGATGGTGCTCATGAAGAACAACATTCTTTTAATCTTCATGGTCTAAGATGGAGAAAGGAACCTACCGATGCCGTATCACCTCTCGTTCAATCTCAAACCTTAGGCATCTCTGAGGCCTTTAATATAGAAATAAATGATGATTATAAAAAGGGAGATTATTTATACTACTTTGGAGGACTAGATGATTTATGGCTTGGTTTATGGGGAATATTAAGAGTTCATAAAGAAAGAATTCCTCATCTATTACCTCTTGAAGATAGACCGCTTCCAATAAACCGCACAATCCCACTACCTGCTAAAACTGATAATCCACCACCAAAAGCAAAATGTTCTGGTCATCCAGCTCCTAATGATGCTAATACACGAAAATACCATATCGTTGCTATACAAAAGGATATTGTATACAATAGATTCGGTGATCATGATCCAAATGGGCTAATGTTTGTGTTACAACATGAAGAGAAGGCAGTTTTAAACGGAACTACGGAACCTAAACCTTTAATAATAAGAGCAAATGCAGGAGATTGCGTAGAAATAACCTTAACAAACCATATTTTCAAACCAATAGCAGATGATAAACATCCTGAAGTCCCTGTGGATGTACCTTACCCTCCATCAAATAGAGTTTCTCTTCACGCACAATTGCTGAAATATGATGTTTTAGGTTCTGACGGAGCCACTGTAGGTTTTAATCCTGATCAGACTATTGCCCCTGGGGAGAGTATAATCTATAGATGGTACGCTGATCTAGAGCTAGGCACCTGTATGCTTACAGGTTTTGGCGATATACGAAATCACAGACACCATGGACTTTTTGGTGCTATTATAGTAGAACCCACTGGTTCAAAATATCTTGATTGTCGAACTAGTAAAGAAGTGACCTCTGGTTTCCTTGATCAAGTAGTAATATCTACTCCTGGAGTACCGGACTTTAGAGAATTTGTAGTATTTATGCAAAATGGAATAAGCTTATATGATAAAGATAATAATCCAATACCTGATCCAGCTGATGAAGATCATGATATGGCTCGTCTTGATTTTGAAGATCAAGGACAAAAGGGTATTAATTATAGATCTGAACGTTTTTATAATCGTCTAAAGGTAGATCCTCGTGTTCATCTTGTAATGAGTTCTGTGATTCATGGTGATCCAGCTACTCCTGTTTTCAACTCGTATCCTGGAGATCCTATAAAGATAAGACTTCTTATGCCTGCTGATAAACCACGAAATCACTGCTTTGTATTGCATGGTCATTCATGGAAAGCTCAATACAATGATCCATTTTCTAATATAATATCTGTGCAAGGAGCAATAAGCATTGGTAATGTATTTAATATTTCTTTAGAAAATGGTGCAAATCAGAATCCAGGTGATTATGCTTACAGATCTGGTATACTCCGTTGGGACATTGAATTAGGAATGTGGGGCATATTTAGAATATTTGACAGAATTTATAGTGGTTTAAAAATCATAAATTAAAATAATCCTCTTGATAAAATATACTATGTGATTAAATTTTAAAATAACCACTCTGCTTAAAGGGATAAGTGAGATTTTTATCACTTATCCTTTCCATAATTAAGAAGTTCTATATAATTAAAGCTAAGTAGATAATTAAATAAGTTTATTATTTTAATGAAATACTATATATAAGTAATTTCTGTGTAGCCAAATCTAGGAACAAATCCTACTTGACCTGTACTTACTAACTGTACATAATCATAAACTTGAATACCGCCTCTTGGACCTTCTTCAGCTGTTGGACTTGGTATAAACCACCTACGTACAACTATCTCTGCTCCCTTTGGTAGTTTTATTGCTGGTGAATTAAGATCAGGTGCTGCTAGTAAATTATTATCTGTTATATTTACATGAACTCTCTCTAGTCCCATAGCACTAAGATCAATTCTCCTAATAGCAAAGCCCACAATATCAGATATGGCTTCATCTTGTAAAAGTGAAATTAAAACTTTTCTAACCCTTCCATTTAACCCAAGCCTACCAAGACTAATAACAGAATATCTACGTACAATATCACATGGATTCTTTAATAATTCTAATAAATACTCTATTGCAAGTCCTCCAAATGCCGCCCACTCAAAAGATCCATTATAGTAGACACCATGTTCAGTGAAGCCATAAACATTACAGTTTTCATCCGGACTTCTCTCCCATGTTAGTTTTAACTGTTCTGGATCATCAGTAGTTGGTGGAGTTAGTATTAGCTCTTTTCCCACATAAATCATATTTGGATTTTGTATATTATTTATATTTACTAATGTTTGTATTGATATTCCAGTTTGTTGTGAAATGCAATATAGACTATCACCAGGTTGAATAATATAATAAGGCCCAGCCCCTGCTTTTGGCAATTCTAGATTCCTTTCTGGAATAATCAAAGGCTGCCCTATAAATATTAGAGCAGGGTTACAAATTACATTAGCATTCATTATAGCTTGAACTGTTGTTCCAAATCTCATGGCAATTTTAGCTAGAGTATCATTTCTTTGTACTAAATATAACATTTAAAACTCCTTATTAAATTTTATCTCCTTCAATATATTCAAAGTAGTTTTAAAAAGTTACTCTATAGAAATAAGTGCTTCTTATTTTGATTCTTCCATAATACTTCTTAGTACAAGCAAACCTTCCATCATCTTTGGAAATCCTCCTGTTGGTGCCACAAGTAACATAACATGTTCTATTTCTTCTTTTGTACAGCCACTTTTTAAAGCTTTTAGAATATGTGTTCTTAAAGCATGTTGGTATTCACATTCTGTAGATAGGGCTACCTTAATAAGCCAGCGTGTTTTTTCATCTAAAGGACCACCTTTTTCATGTATAAGCTTCCCAAACTTCTCATAAGCATCATAGATTTCACCATGATTTTCAATTAAATATTTAAGATTTTTTTCAATAACATCTTCATTATCAAAATAATCTTTCATTTTATCTCCACCTTACTTTTAATATTTAAATTATATTATCCCCTATATTGGAATAATAAACCTAATTTCAGTTACTAAGAATATTTAAAAAACTCCAATAGCTCAAGATTATAGAGACATTGGAGTTTTTTCCACATTATTTATTTGCATTTCCTATAGTTACTACCATATTTATTTCTCCACCACTTTTTTCTGCTTCACAAAACATGTCTTTAATACTTTCAAAAACTGTTTCTTTTGAACCACTTAATACAGTATTCATAGAGTTCACTCTGAAATCAATAGTACTTGACTTAAGTGAATTTATAGAATCATTTATAACCTTTGTGGCATTGCTTGTTTTTAATGGATATACTGCAACTTCAGCTGTTATCACAATAAACACACTCCTTTATACTTTATTACAACAATAGTATAAAAGAAACTAGATGAAATTATACAGTTTACAAAGTGAAGATTTTATCATATGAAAATTTAACAATTTCAAATACTATATCATATTATATTCTAGAGTTTTTAAGAATTAAGATTTATTTTTATAGTCTTATTTTTTCCAAGAATGAAATCAATAATATGGAGGTAGCGTTTATGTTTAGACAGCAACCAAGAGTTCCACAAAACTGTCCCCCAGGCTTTTTAGGTAGATATACTGTTGTTCCTGGAGATGTCTTCTATCTCATTGCTCAAATGTTCAGGGTAAGATTAGAAGCACTTGCAGTAAATAATCCACATATACCAAATCCTAACATACTATTTCCTGGAGATGTACTTTGTGTTCCCGGACTTGTCCCTTATCCATGTTGCACTATTTTAAAACCTGTTCGACCTGTACCTTTTGGAACAAGTGGAGTGGCTTCTGTAAATTTTGCTCCTAGAGGAGGTCAATCTGTAAACTTTATGGCAACATTACCACAACCAACAGTCTTCGGTAACTTTAATATGTATACTGGTGATATATTTATACCTGGTATTGGTGGCTTTGGTAATCAATTATTCCCAACTCCTGAGAATCCACCAACTTGGTCAACTAGAATAGAACTTCCAACCGTTGCATCAGTAGTACCAAACTCAATTGTGGTAGTACGTCCTTTTAACTCATTAACCGGTTTATCAGGTCAACCTATTCTACAAGGTATAATTAATGGTGGAAGCTGTTAGTAGTACTAGAACTTCTCATAAAAGGTCCAATAAATACTAAGGACCGCTTGAATTCAAGCAGTCCTTTTTACATGTAACAATCTGATGCTTAGTGAGTTTTAGCTCAACTATAATTACATTATAAGATTTCATCTATAACTTATACTTGCTTTTATTATTTAGACTCAATTTTCCCAATAATTTTATTTATAAGATCCTCAACTTGAAAGCCGCCTCTTTCACTTATCATTTCAAGAGTAGCAACTGAAGACATAGTTTTAAAAATCATTGGATTTTTTAATTTATTAAATTTAGGTGATAAATTAAATAAGAACTCTTTTATAAAAGGATATTCTTTTACTAAATCACCAATAACAGTTTTTTGTGTTATACCATACTTATTTTCAATATTAACTTTATTTTCTTCTTCACTTTTCTTTTCTAACTTCTTATCATTCCAAGATAACAGCCTCTGGTTACCTGTCAAACTTCTTATTTTAGTTACATCCTGCATCATCTCTAGTACTCCCCTAAAATTTCCCTCATCATCTCTCACTGCAGTATAAATGATGTAAATAAACTTGCCACCAATTTCTAGCCAAAATTCTGCTTCATCATGCTCCCCTTCTCTAAAGGCTCTGATAATCTCTTGAACAGTATCTACACTTTCTCTCGGATGGCAATTTTGTACTTTTCTTCCGATAACTCCTGCACTTCTTGGAAATATTCTATGTTTTGTATCGCTGTAAAACTTAACAATCTCATGTTCATCTACATATGATAAATCTACATTAAGATGTTTAAAAATAAGATTAATTCGATCAAGAGTAAGCTTTCCTTGACTTACATCTAGCTCCTCTCCATTTGATAACGTATTAACTAATCCATGCTTTTGTAGTACCTTTGCTAAATCTTTAAGTAGTTCCGTATTTGAAAATTTATCTATACTTCTTTCTTCTTTACTTCCATAAGAAAGAGGAGGTTCAATTAGACAATAGCCAATCTCATCATCTCCCTTTCTCATTTTAATAAAGTCCTCCTCTGAAAGAAGATCCATAGCGGTTGGAAATAGAATTTCTTCTTCCTTTACCATCATATCTTCTACCATTTCAACAACTTCATCCTGTAGGCTTAAAAATTTATCATTATTATTCTTTTCTAAGCACTCTTTAGCTTTCCTAATTATATCTTTTATATTATTATCTAGTGTCCACATTACTTTAGATGGTTTATCAAAGCCTTTACTTTCTAATGCTGCAAATAATTGATTTTGTTTTCTTGAAAAATGAATATTAATCTCTCCTAGCTTTTCATAAAGCTCAGCCCATTGATTTTTAATAAACTTTCTCTTTACCATATCTCTTATTTCCTTAAGTACTCTTCTTATAGCTTCTACTTCATCTAAGTAAGTTCTAATTGGATGTCCTAATGGTAAATCTAATTTATTACTTACAAGTATTCCATCAAAAATTTCTAAAATTTCTTCCATTTTTTCAGCCAGAACATCATCTGAAATTCCATGTTTTTCAAGGTACTGCTCACATACAGCAAATTCTTGAGCAGTTACTTTATCAAAGGAGTCTTTCATTTTCTTTTTTGCAACTTCTAAAGAAATTTTTCCTTTTAGATAATCTAACTTAATATCTACTATCTTCTGTATTTTCTCCTTATCAACTTCTAGGTATTCACCCATCTTTATTTGTTCTGATTCATCTTTAGGTGTAAAATAAACATGAAATTCTTCATCACTTATCTTTTCTACATATTTATCAAAACCTTTTTCCTCCATCATCTTGTACATTGGAAATGGTTCAAAATCTTTAATTATATGTATTCCTTCCTTTGGTTTCAAATTCTCAATAGTCTTTGTAATACAATCCCTAAAGGATTCATGTTCTCCACGTCCATCTATGGTAATATACTTAATTTCTCTATTCATGTATCTTCATCCTTTCTTCATAATCTTTAAAACACTTTTCTTATAGTTCACTTATTCATTTCTTATCTAATTTTAGCATTCAGTATATTAACTATACATAAATTGAAAGAGCATATCTTAAATAGTTTTATTATATCTTCTTCGATAATTTTATATATAACAATTTAGTTATAAAACCTGATTTAATATACAATACCATCAAATATAAAGTATTTTAACAGCTGAATATTTACAAATTTTATGTTATAGTATATATTATCAATAACTTGAAATGAATGGAGGTTATTACAATAAAGATACATAAAAGAAATAATTTAGTATCACTTATACTTTTGTTAATTATTCTATTAATACCCACTGAGGTGTATGCTAATTCATCTACAGACTATGATATAAGAACAAGTACCAATGTAACAAACAATAAACAATGGAAAATAAAATTTAATAAAGAACTAGATTCATCTACAGTAAATAACACAACCATACTAGTTCAAGATGAACAAAATAATATAATTCCTACTAATATAACCTTAGATTCAGATAACAAAACTATTATATTAAAGCCTTCTATTGCCTATACTGAAGGTATAAAATATAAATTTATAGTAACAAATAATGTTAAATCAAAAGACGGTAAATTTCTAAAAAAGCCCGTTAAAATGGAATTTATCATAAAAACTGTAATTCCAACAGTTGATAAATCAGGCTATTTTTATAATATGAGTAGTCTTATTAATAAAGATACAATAGGTTGGAGTATAAGTAACTTAAAATACGAAGATGGAACAAAAG
>JAVBVX010000004.1:0-15413 GCA_036677665.1 Clostridium sp.
TTTTGTTGGTGATTTTGCTTGCACTTAATATATTCAACAATTTGGGGTGAATCTCCTTTTTGATTTATAAAAAAATTAGTTATATCAACTATTTAAAAATATGAAATTTGCTCAATTATATAAAATTTAAGCTTATGAGTAGATAGGATGAGGTTAGTCCATCTACTCTTTTTTTAAAAAATAATAAGGATTTAATAATAAACCTTCTAAATGTGATAGAATAAATGGATGAGATGAATTTTATTTACTTTAAGTCTAAGTAGATAATTAGAAGGTGGAGGTTATATGGCAGAATACATAATATCTGTTGATAATTTAGATAAAGAAACAGGTTATATCGAAAAAATGGAAGCACATGAAAAAGGAGTACTACATAGAGCTTTTTCTATACTTATATTTAATTCTAATAATCAGTTATTATTGCAAAGAAGGAGCTTAGGAAAATATCATTCACCAGGATTGTGGACTAATACTTGTTGTAGCCATCCAAGATATGGTGAAAATCTAGAAGATGCAATTCATAGAAGACTTAAGGAAGAAATGGGTTTTTCATGTGATCTGAAAGAGGTATTTAGTTTTATATATAAAGTAGAATTTGACAATGGTCTTTTTGAAAATGAATATGACCATGTATTTATTGGGAAATATGATGGAGAAATAGTAGCAAATAAAGATGAAGTAGAAGATTTTAAATGGATTGATATTAATGAACTAAAAGCTGATATTAAAGATAACCCTCAGCTATATACTTATTGGTTTAAGCACTTATTTAATAAAATTGAAATTGATTTGTATAAGTATTTAAAATAGAAGTTTAATAAAATAATATCTTAGAGGAGCAGGGAGAGAGGAGACCAATAGCATGAAAAAGGATTTAACATTAGAAGGGCAAGCAGAATATTTAACTATAAAGGATGTATTAGATGCTAGAGAAAGGATAAAGGATATATGTGTAAATACTAAATTAATATATAGTCCAGAATATAGCAGAGAAAGCGGAAATGAAGTATACATAAAGCCAGAAAACCTACAAATAACAGGAGCATTTAAGCTAAGAGGAGCAGTAAATAAAGTTAGTAAATTAACTGATGATAAAAGAGCAAAAGGATTAATTGCCTCTTCGGCAGGAAATCATGCCCAGGGAGTTGCTTATGCAGCTAGTAGACTTGGAATTAATGCAACAATTGTTATGCCAGAAACCACACCACTCATAAAGGTGCAAGCAACTAGAAACTATGGGGCAAATGTAATCCTTAAAGGAAAAGTATATGATGAGGCTTATGACGAAGCTAAGAGATTAGAAAAAGAACATGGATATACTTTCATACATCCTTTTGATGATGTAGATGTAATGGCAGGACAGGGAACCATAGCACTTGAAATTATAGAAGAATTAAAAGATGTAGATGCTATATTAGTGCCAATTGGTGGTGGTGGATTAATAAGTGGAATAGCAGTAACGGCTAAGTCGATTAATCCTAATATAAAAATAATTGGAGTTCAATCAGAAGGTGCAAATCCAATGAAATGCTCTTTTGATAGTGATACTTTAATTTGCGCAGAGGTTATTGATACTATTGCAGATGGTGCAGCAGTAAAAAAACCAGGTGAAATAACTTTTCAGGTAATAAGAAAGTATGTAGATAAAATTGTTACAGTTAGCGATCATGATATTATGGATGCTGTATATGTTCTTCTAGAGAAACACAAGCTTGTAGCAGAAACAACAGGAGCTATGTCCTTAGCTGCATTAGGAAAATTAAAGTTTAAAGGTAAAAAGGTTGTATCTTTAATAAGTGGTGGAAATATAGACGTAGTAACAATGTCATCACTTTTAACTCATGGACTTGTTTCAAGAGGAAGAGTATTATGGTTTTCTGTTAATCTTAAAGATACACCGGGACAACTACTAGAAATAGCAAAAATCTTATCAGATAAAGGTGCTAATGTAATAAAATTAGACCATAATCAATTTAAAGCTATTGATAGATTAAAGCATGTTGTACTTGAAGTAACAGTTGAAACTAATGGACCAGAACACATAGGAGAAATAATTAAAGCCTTAAATGAAAAAGGATATAATATAGATAAAATACGCTAAGAAAGTATTTTGGTATAGTATTGTATATAATAAAATAATAGAAATGTATAAAAGGAGGATAACTGTTTTAAAGTTATCCTCGTTTATATTATAATATGAAATTTATTACTAGTTATTCAGCAAGCTTCTTTAATGTATATGCTATGGAGTTCAACTCTTGTAATGTAGCATTTATTTGTTGAAGTGAGGAGAGTTGTCCCTTAAAGGTATCTGTAGAAGATGTAATACTATCAGATATTTTATTTACTGAAGTTTTAATTTTAGTTAAAGTGCTATTTATTTCATTTATTGAATTACTACTAGAACTAGATAGTTTTCTAATTTCACTAGCAACGACAGAGAAACCTTTTCCACATTCTCCAGCTCTTGAAGCTTCGATAGCTGCATTGAGTCCAAGTAAATTTGTTTAATACGCCACATTTTTCACAAAACGAAGTACATCATCGGTATCTTTTGTAGCATTTTCAGCTTCAGTAACTTCTGATAAAATCTTGTCATTAGATTCTACTACGACTTCTATACCTTCTGAAACTCTACTTGAACTCTGAGATATTTCTACCAAGGATTCAGATAAGATCTTAGATAAATTTAATATTTCATGATGTCTAGCTAAGCTCTTTACTAAGACGATACTTCCTACAATTGAACCATTTTTCTCCTTAACGGGTATTCCAATGACTTTTATTTCTACACCGAAAACTTCCTTTGGAACTATTAATGTTACTGTTTTTTTGCTTTTATACATTCGTAAGCTGCGCCACCAGGTCTTAAAACATCACCAGGAAGTGCATTCATATTTATGTTTTTACTATTTACAACCTTTATAAAATGTGATTTTGTAGAAAGAGTAAAAGCTATTTCATCATCAAAAAAGACTTGCATATAGGGAATTAACTCATTAAAAGATTGTTGCAGTTTGTTTTGCATTACAAATTATTCTATTTTAACATGCCCCCTTGACAAATACATTTAATATGTAGTTAGATTATCAAATAGTTTATAAAATAATGTAGAGCTTTCAACTTTTAGAATCACAATGTTTATAAACTAATTATATTATACTAAAATAAGCATTGTATTATAATATATGGAATTATTGCCGATTTAAGTTCACTGTACTATAACAGTAGATTTGACTAAACTTTATTAAGCTAGTATAAAATTCATAGAAAAAATTTAAACAATATCATATAATATTGTAAAACTATGAAGATAAAGGGGGAATTTTATGTTAAATGAGTTATTTATAAATACACTTTTACTCATTTCATTTACTTTTGTCGGAGGACATATATCAAGAGAGATACCTGAAAGTTTAAAAAATAAGATTTTATTAAAGATTCTATTAGGAATTGGTGGGGGAATATTAGGAATTTTAATGATGATATATGCTATCCAAGTGATTGGAACTAATACATTACTTGATCTTCGTTCACTATCAATTATGATGATTAGTAGTATTGGTGGATTTTTAAGTACACTAGTAACAGGAATAATTATTAGTATATATCGTATAAGTTACTATGGTATAAATGAATCATCAATTTTCGCTTTAGTTCATATATGTTTATACATAACATTTTTTAGCATAATTAATAAAAAGATTAAGACACCTTTAAAAAATTGGTTCACAAAGTTAGCTGTTGTAGTTTTGATATTAGATACAACATTTTTTTATCTATTAAATGATGTAGAGAATAATTACTTAATAATATTAGAATTTTCTATAGTTATTATATCTTCAGCTGTATTAGCATATTTTTTATTAAAATATGCTAAATATTCTAATGAATTATATAGAATGTACGAAACAGATTCAACAAAGGATTTTCTTACTGGACTAAATAATACAAGACAATTTGATAAATTACTTAATATGACTTTTGAAAGAGTAATTGAAAATAATGAAAAGTTATCTTGTTTAATGATAGATATAGATCATTTTAAAAAAGTTAATGATACTTATGGACATCCTGTTGGAGATTTAGTTTTAAAGGAACTAGCAGATATTTTAAAGAAGAGTTGTAGAGCATTTGATCTTGTAGGACGTGTAGGCGGTGAAGAGTTTTGCGTATTGCTTTTAGATTGTCCTGCTGAACGTTCTTTTGAAATAGCTACAAGAATAAGGACTAGTGTAAAAGAGCATAATTTTTCTATTGGAGATAATAGATTTATTAACATAACAGTATCAATTGGCAGTGCAACATATCCTGAAACAGTGGATAGTTTAGAAGAAATTATGAATAAGGCTGATATTGGTTTATATAAAGCAAAGCAAACTGGACGAGACAAGGTATGTGACTATCATCAGTGTATAGAATCAGAAGTGTAGTTTAGATTAGAATAGGTAAGATATTTTTTGTTTTAAAATAATTAGAATTTTTTTAGACTTAAAAGTTTAGGGGAATTTTTTAAGTTTCAACACTGTGAAAGATGAAGTAAACCTTTATTTTTCACTTCATAATGTTTTTATATTAGGGGAACACTAAAAAAAACATTATGAAAAGAGAGGGATAGCATTGAGTAAAACTATGAATGAAACAGTTAATAGATTAATAGATGAAAAGTCTCCTTACCTACTTCAACATGCATATAATCCAGTAGATTGGTATCCTTGGGGAGAAGAAGCCTTTAATAAAGCAAAAGCAGAACACAAACCTATATTTTTAAGTATAGGATATTCAACTTGTCATTGGTGCCATGTAATGGAGAGGGAATCATTTGAAAATGTTGAAGTGGCTAAAGTAATAAATGATAGTTTTATTGCTATAAAGGTAGATAGAGAAGAAAGACCAGATATTGATGCTGTATATATGGATGTATGTCAGGCTATAAATGGTAGTGGAGGATGGCCCCTTACAATAGTTATGACTCCAGATAAGAAGCCATTTTTTGCTGGTACATATATTCCTGTTGAAGATAAATACGGAAGAGCTGGCATAATAACTATACTTAATAATATAACTGAAGCATGGAAAGATAGAAGAGATGAGATAATAGACAGCAGTAATGGGATAATTGCGGATATAAAAGAAAACTATCATTTTAAAAGGGATAGAGCGGACATAGGAATAGATGCAGTAGAGCAAACTTTTGGTGAGTTTTCAAGCTTCTTTGAATCTAAATATGGTGGATTTAATATAGCTCCAAAGTTTCCATCACCACATAATTTATATTTCTTATTAAGATATTGGAAACATAGTAACTCTGAAAAAGCCTTAGATATGGTTACAAAAACCCTTGATGCTATGTATAAGGGAGGAATTTTTGATCATGTTGGCTTTGGATTTGCAAGATACTCAACGGATACAAAATGGTTAGTACCTCACTTTGAGAAAATGCTCTATGATAATGCTCTCTTAATCTTAGCTTATGCAGAGGGTTATGCAGCTACAGGAAAAGAGTTATACAGAGAAGTAGCAGAAAAAACTATATCCTATGTATTAAGAGATATGAAAAATGAGAATGGAGGCTTCTACTCAGCAGAGGATGCAGATTCAGAAGGTGTAGAAGGAAGATTTTATGCATGGTCTTATGAGGAGATTATAGATCTAGTAGGTAAAGAAAAGGGAGAGCTGTACAGCAAATACTATGGTATAACTGAAAAAGGTAATTTTGAAGGAAAAAATATACCTAATCTTATAAGTACTAAGGTTGAGGAGATTGAAGATAATAGGGAACTTAAAGAAACTTTAGAAGATATAAATAAAATATTATACATTCACAGGGAGAAAAGAATTCACCCTCATAAGGATGATAAAATACTTACAGCTTGGAATGGACTTATGATAGCAGCCTTAGCTTATGCAGGTAAGGTTTTTGATGATTCTATGTATATAGAAGAAGCTGAAGAAGCAGTTAAGTTTATATATGATAATCTAGTTAATGAAAAAGGTAGATTACTTGCTAGGTATAGAGAGGGAGAGGCTGCATATGAAGGCTATTCTGAGGATTATGCCTTTTTAATATTGGGGCTTATCGAACTATATGAATCTAGCTTCAAGACAGAGTACTTAAAAAAAGCCCTTAAACTCAATGGGGATATGTATAAGTATTTTTGGGATAAAGATGAAGGTGGCTTCTTTCTATATGGAGAAGATAGTGAAGAGCTTATTTGGAGACCAAAAGAAATATATGATGGAGCTACTCCTTCAGCAAACTCTGTAGCTGCACTTAATATGCTAAGGTTAGGAAAGCTTACAGGTAATATAGATTTAGAAGAGAGAAGTAGAGAAATGTTTAAGATTTTTGGAAACCGAGCTAAAGAGGCACTGAGAGGTCATGCTTACTTTATGATGTCGGTGTTAGTTGATAATGTAGCAAGCAAAGAAATTCTCATAGCAGGAGATAAGAAGGATAAGGAAGTAGTAAAATTTTTGAGAAAAATTAATAAAGAATACTCTCCGTTCACTACAGTATTATTAAATGATAATAGTGAAGAACTGAGAGCAATTATGCCACATGTTACTGACAAAGGATTAGTAGATGGAAAAAATGCTGTGTATATTTGTGAAAATTTTGCTTGTCAAAAACCTATGGTAAACCTAGAAGAAGCTCTTAAATATTTAAAAATATACTAATCAAAATGTATATATTTACTTGACAAGGACAAAATTATAATAATATAATATTTTGTAAATAATGTAGTATAATAATTTCATTGAAGAGAAGAGTATCCATTTAGAAACTAAAAGCGAGCAGGAGAGGGTGGAAGTCCTGTAGTATTTTAATTGGAGAAAAGAATCTTGGAGAAGCTGCTAAGTTTTATTTATATAGATTAAATATTATGAGGTTTGCCGTTAACTGCGTTAAAGTTTTGAGTGGGCTTATTTTAAGTCAACTAGAGTGGTACCGCGGATATATCCGTCTCTGTTTTTAAATAGAGACGGTTTTTTTTGTTTTTTTCAAACTTAAGAAAATGGAGGAAAGTAAAAGATGGATTATAGAAATATAGTTGCTGAAAGAATTAAAGAACATTTAGAATTAGAAATTGAGGTAATAGAAAAATTAATTGAGATACCACCAAAGCCTGAAATGGGAGACTATGCATTTCCATGTTTTCAATTAGCTAAAACATTAAAAAAAGCTCCAAATATGATTTCAGCAGATCTAAAAGAAAAAATAAATAATGAAGGTTTTGAGAGAGTTGAAGCATTAGGACCTTATTTAAACTTTTTTATGGATAAAGGGGCTTTTGTAGATACAACATTAGAAAAAGTATTAAAAGAAGGAAAAAATTATGGTACTTCAGAAATGGGAACAGGAAAGAATGTAACAATTGACTTCTCCTCACCTAACATAGCTAAACCTTTCCATGTAGGACATTTATTTAGTACATCAATAGGAAATTCATTGTATAAAATGTTTAAATCACAAGGATATAATCCTGTTGGAATAAACCATCTTGGGGATTGGGGAACACAATTTGGTAAGCTAATATCAGCATATAAAAGATGGGCTGATGAAGATGCATTAGAAAAAGAGCCAATAAAAGAGCTTTTAAGAATATATGTAAAGTTTCATGATGAAGCAGAAAAAGATCCATCTCTTGAAGATGAAGGAAGAATGTACTTTAAAAAATTAGAAGATGGAAGCAAAGAAGAAGTAGCTCTTTGGGAAAAGTTTAAGAATCAAAGCTTAAAGGAATTTGAAATAGTATATAAACTTTTAGGTGTTAATTTTGATTCCTATGCAGGAGAGAGCTTTTACAACGATAAAATGGATACTGTAGTTAAAGAACTTGAAGATAAGAATTTGTTAGTTGAAAGTAATGGAGCAAAGGTTGTAATGCTTGAAGAAGAAAATATGCCTCCATGTATTATATTAAAAGGAGATGGAGCTACGATCTATGCAACTCGTGATCTTGCGGCAGCCTTTTACAGAAAGAAAACTTATGATTTCCACAAGAGTATATATGTAGTTGGCTCTCCACAGGCATTACACTTTAAACAAGTCTTTAAGACTATTGAAAAGATGGGATATGACTGGGCTAAGGATTGTGAACATGTTGGATTTGGTCTTGTTAAATTTGCAGATAGAAAGTTATCTACAAGAAAGGGAGAAGTTATTTTCCTTGAAGAATTATTAAATGAATCCATAGCTAAAACAATAGAAGTAATAAATGAAAAAAATCCTGAACTTGAAAATAAGGAAGAAGTGGCTAAAAAAGTAGGTATAGGAGCAATCATATTTACTTACTTAAAAAACAAAAGAGAAAAAGACATAGTATTTAACTGGGAAGAGATGTTGAACTTTGAAGGGGAAACAGGTCCTTATGTTCAATACACTTATGCAAGAGGAAAGAGTATATTAAGACGTGCTGGAGAAATAGAAGGGGAGATTAACTACTCTGCCTTAACTTCAACTGAAGAGTATGAACTTGTTAAAACACTTGCTAATCTTAATGATGTTATTGTAAATGCTATTGATAAGCTAGAGCCATCAATTCTTACAAGATATATAATTGATGTTGCTAAAGCATTTAATAAGTTCTATAATGCACACAACATAATGGCTACAGAAGAAGTAGCGGTTAAGAATGCAAGACTTAAAATGGTTGAAGCGACTTGTCAAGTTATAAAAAATGGATTGGATTTAATTGGATTAGAAGTAGTAGAGAAGATGTAATATAATTAACAATAGATAGTTGGTAATTATATTTTAGGTATTAGGGACTAGTGGATAGAAAATTCTCTTGAATCCTAGTACCTAATACATAAATTAAAGGTGTGTGAGTTTAGCGTGATTATAAAGAAGTACAGAAGAAAGCTGAATATATCAAAAGAAGTATTCAATAATTATAATTTAGACAAAATAATATTTTATGATATAGAAACCACTGGTTTTGATAAAGAGAAAGCTAAGCTCATATTAATTTCAGGAGGATGGTTTTTAAATAAGGATACTTTTTTTATAAAACAGTACTTTGCTGAAAATACAGATGAAGAAAAGGAGATTTTATTATATTTTAAAGAAGATATTAAAAACTTTAATGAATGGTGCTCCTATAATGGAAAAGCCTTTGATGAGCCTTTTATTTTAAAAAAAGCAGAAATGAACAATGTAGATTTTATAACTCCTAAAAAACATATAGATTTGTATAGAATCATAAGACCTTATCAAACATACATAGGACTGGAAAGATGCAGTTTAAAAAGTGTAGAAGAGTATTTAGGGATAGAAAGAAAAGATAAAATTGATGGGGCATTAAGTGTAGAACTATATAATGAGTTTTTAAATACAAAAACTGCATCAATTAGAGATACTATAATGCTACATAATTTTGAAGATGTACTTAACTTACCTATAATACTAGAACTAGTAAATGACATAGAGAACAATGATGAAGTGCAAAGATCAAATGCTATTACTGAAAAACAGTTACAATATTTAAAATTTCTTATTAAGAAAAATAATATCAACTTAGAACTTAATATAAAAAAGGTATCAAAGAAAGCTGCTGGAAGAATTATTGATAATATACTTAAAGGAAACATAGATTTAGACGAATTTAATAATATAGTAAATAACAGCTATTAGTTTTTAACTATATAAGTCAATAATTTTAGGGGGAAAAGCTATGAAAATTAGTGAAATTATGCAGAAGAATATAATAAGATTAAGTCCAGAGGATAATATAAAAAAGGCTCTTGAAGTTATGGAAGTAAATAAGATTAACGGAGCATCGGTTGTGGACAAGGATAGCAAGCTAGTTGGAATTATAGTAAAAGCGGATATCTATAGATTTCTAATTGAAGAGGGCCACTATGATACATACCCTATTTCTAGTATTATGACAAAAAACGTTGTAAGTTCTAACGCTGATGATGAAGTTGTGGAAGCTGCAAAAAAACTTATAGATAAAAACATAGTCGCAATACCAGTAGTAGAAGAGGAAAGAGTTATAGGAATAGTTTCAATGGAAAATATAATAAAGCATTTTATAGAAAATTGTAAATAAAAAAGATAAATGTTAGGTGACTTAGTCACCTAGCATTTATCTTTTTTATCTTCTTTCTTATCATCGTACATTGGGCAGTGAGAAGAACAACTTCCACATTCGCAGTCTCCACCCTTTAACTTCTTTTTAGCACTTTTTACAAGTATATATAAGGCAAAAGCTACTATTAAAGCTGTTATTAATATTTCCATAAAATCACCTCTTAAAGCAAGTTAAAAAATTAAGGAGCCTATATTATAAACTAAGAAGGAAGCTATCCAAGCAAGTACTAATTGATACACTACAGAGAAAAACATCATTTTACTTCCGTATTCTTTTTTCATTGTAGCTATAGTTGTTACGCATGGAGTATATAAAAGTGTAAAAACTAAGAATCCATAAGCTGTAACTGCTGTAAAGTGCTGAGGTAAAATTGTTTCTAAGTTAGCTCCAAAGATAACGCCCATAGTACTTACAACAACTTCTTTTGCCATAAGACCTGTAAGTAAGGATACTGAAATCTCCCAAGAACCAAAACCTAAAGGCTTGAAGATAGGAGCGATAAACTTACCTATAGATGCAAATAAGCTAGTATTCATATCTGTCATTCCATACATATTAAAGTTTGATAAAAACCAAACTACTACTGATATTGATAATATTATAGTACCAGCTTTCTTTAAAAAACCTTTTCCTTTATCCCAAGTATGTAGTGCTAAATTTCTAACCTCTGGAACTTTATACTCAGGTAGTTCTATTATAAAAGGTTCTTCATCTTTTCTAAATATTGTACTCTTGAATAATAAACCAATTATAAAGGCGATAACTACACCAATAAGATAAAGTGAAAATACTACAGGGGTTTCACGCCCGGGGAAAAATATAGATGCAAATAGTGCATAAACGGGAAGTCTTGCATTACATGACATCAAGGGAATAATTAATGCAGCGAGTTTTCTATCTTTTTCACTTTCAAGTGTTCTTGCAGACATTATAGCAGGAACTGAACAACCAAAGCCAACAATAAGAGGTATAAAAGCTTTACCTGAAAGTCCCATTCTTCTCATGACTTTATCCATTAGAAAGGCAGCTCTTGCCATGTATCCGCTATCTTCTAAGAAGGATATTCCTAAAAATAAAGCTAAAATTACTGGAAGAAATATAACTATAGATCCAACACCACCAACAATTCCATCAACTAAAAGAGATCTAAACCAAGGACTACTATTTACCAGTAAATTATTTAAAGTTGGCATTAAGTAATCATCAAGTAAAGTACCTAAAAGATCAGCTAAAGGCTGTCCCACCCAATTAAAAGTAAACTTAAAAATAAGATACATAATTCCAAAAAAGATTGGGTAAGCCAAGAATTTATTTAATAAGATTACATCAATACCATCTCGTGTACGTAGCTTGCTTTTAGAATTATAAGATACACATCTATTAAGGATCTTCTCAATATAATCATAGGTATCTTTTTCACTCTTAAAATCATGAGAGCTAAAAGTGTTATCAATAGAAAGCTTTGAAAGATCTAAATTTGTAAGCATATCTTTAATAGCATGAATTCCAATACCCTTAGAAGCTGATATAGGAACAATAGTTATTTTTAACTCTTTAGCTAGTTTGATTACATCTATATCAATGCCTTTTGATTCAGCAACATCCATCATATTTAAAATCATTATGATTGGTTTATTAAATTGTTTTAACTGTGTAGTTAAGTATAAATTTCTATCAAGGTTAGAAGCATCTACTATATTGATAATTACATCTGCATCTTCTGTGGATAGATAGTCTTTAGATACTCTCTCTTCATTAGAATAAGTATCAAGGGCATAAATTCCAGGAAGGTCAACGATTTTTACGAATTTACCTAAATAACCTTCCTTTTTTTCTACAGTAACCCCAGCCCAGTTTCCAACATACTGATTAGCACCCGTAAGAGCATTAAATATAGTAGTTTTTCCAACGTTAGGATTTCCTGTTAAAGCCACTGTTATCATATTAAGCCTCCTTTAGTTTAATACTAAAGGCGTCCTTTTTTCTTATAGCTAAGTCAAAGCCTCTTACATTAATTATTATAGGATCACCGAAAGGTGCCGTAGTTTTAAAAGTTATTCTAGTTCCTTCAATACAACCTAATGCTAGAAGACGTTTTGTGAGTTTTTCATCTCCAATTATATTTTTAATATAGCCATTTTCACCTGGTTTTAAATCTATTATGCTCATTTAAAAGTTCCCCCCATTAAAATAATCATGAAAATCATTCTCAGTTAAAATATAACATTAGTTATACAGAATGTCAATATAGAAGAGAGATAATAGGAGCAATTTTATTGATAATTCTACTTATTATAAAGTATATTTAAAATAATGAACTAGGCATGGGTTCACAAAGTTAAAAAAGTATGAGATAATAAGAAGGCAAAATTAAGAGTATAATAATTAAAATAATTATTTGTTTATCTAGAAAAGAGTGATTAAGTGATTACAAGAGAGAACAGTATAAAAGTAGATGAATGCTCTACTGAATTTACTTTAGAAATTGACGGGAAAAATGATGTTTTTAAGGATGCGATATTCTTTGATTTAGAACACTATCTATATAAGAAACCAATTTGTATTGGAGTCTTTGGATGTTGTTATTTTGATTCTACAACAGAAGAACTCAAAATTACTCAGTATATGATAGAACATAAAAAGGATTCTAATGTAATTTTACAGTTAGCTAAAGAATACTTTGAAAAAATGTACAAGGAGCATAATAAAAGATATATTGTTACCTTTTCAGGTAATAACGATTTTTCGGTTATTGAGTACTTGTTTAAAAAACATAATGTGGATTTTGATATAGGAGAACACTTCATTAAGGTAGACCTTCAAAGAGAGTATGAAAATCTTATGAAAGAAAACATTGGTCTTAAAAACCTTGAGAAGAAATTTGATATATATAGAGAAAGTGAACTTATCAGTGGATCTAATCTTTCAAAGACCTTTTGTAAAGTAATGAAGGATTTTGATTATATGAATAGAATGCCAGAAGAGAAAAGACAAAGAATTCTTTTATATAATGAGCAGGATGTAGCAAGTTTATTTAAAATATATGTAGAGTGGAATAGGTTTTTGAAAAAAGAAGAGAATGTAGAAGAAACTAAACCTTGATGTAATTACATCAAGGTTTTTATCATTGTTAAATAGAAAAAGTCATATATATAAATAATGTTATATAACTAATCTAACTTTAAAGTTTACTAGTGCAATTTTAAATCATCAAGTAAAATATAATACATTTCTATAAAGTCGATATAAGTTATATAAAAATCTTCATATATTACTGAATTTAATAGAAAATTTGAATTATGTTAAAAAATCAATTTAAATTAAATAACTATTAAAATTAAATTCAAAAAATGTAAAAAAGATGAGATTCTCATTGAAAATACAAGACAAAATGATATATAATTTAATAGAATTATTAAATAAAAGTGATTCTCATACAGATAGAAAATAGGAGAATAACAAATGAATCCAGTTAACAAAAAAAGATTAGGAGACTTACTTGTAGCAGCAGGGAAAATAACAAAAGAGCAATTAAAGACTGAGCTTGAAAGACAAAGACTAACTGGAATAAAACTAGGAGAACTTCTCGTAAAAGATAAGATTTTAAGTGAAGAAGACATAATAGACGTACTTGAATTCCAACTTGGGATACAAAGAGTATATCTTGATATGATTCAATTAGATAGAAATGCAGTTAGAGCAATACCAGAATCTTTAGCAATAAAATATTCTTTAATAGCTATTGGTTTTGAGGGGAATAAAATTAAAGTATCTATGGTTGACCCTTTAAATTTATTTGCAATAGATGATGTGCATATAGCAACTGGAAAGGAAGTTATCACTTTCATATCTTCTAAAACAGATATTGAAAAGGCTATAGGCAACTATTATTCTACAGAATATGTAGAAAAAGCTGCAGAAGAATTAAGTAAAGCAAGCAAAAAAGAAGAGCAAGAAGACATAGAAGAGTTAGATGACGTAAAAAATGCTCCTGTAGTTAAACTTATTGATTCTATAATAAAGAATGCAATTAAAGCTAAAGCAAGTGATATTCACATAGAACCCTTTCAAAACTATATAAAAATTCGGTATAGAGTAGATGGATCTCTTCAAGAGGTTTTAAGAACGCCAAAGGACACCGCAAGTTCACTGATCGCTCGTATTAAAATACTTGCAAGTTTAGATATAGCTGAAAAAAGGTTACCACAAGATGGGAGAATAATAACAAAAGTTGAAGAAAGTCAGGTTGATCTTAGAGTATCTGTACTTCCAACTATCTTTGGAGAAAAGGTAGTTATTAGAATACTATTAAGAGATAACTTTTTAATTGGAAAAGAAAAACTTGGAATGGAACCTAATGAAATAGAAAAGCTTGAAAGAATTATAAAAAGTCCTTATGGGATAATTCTAGTTACAGGACCAACAGGTAGTGGTAAATCCACAACCTTATATACAATTTTAGGAGAACTAAATAAGACTAATACAAATATAATTACTGTTGAAGATCCAGTAGAATATATGATGGATGGTGTTAATCAAGTAAACGTCAACACAAAGGCAGGACTTAGCTTTGCATCAGGACTAAGGGCTATATTAAGACAAGATCCTGATATAGTAATGATAGGGGAGATAAGAGATGGTGAGACTGCTGAAATAGCTGTAAGAGCAGCAATAACAGGACACTTAGTATTAAGTACTATGCATACCAATGATGCTGCATCTTCTATTATAAGATTAGAAGATATGGGTATAGAATCCTATTTAGTTGCAGCCTCAATATCAGGTATAGTTGCACAGAGACTTGTAAAAAAAATATGTCCTAAGTGTAAAGAGAGCTATATAGCAAGTGACTTTGAAAAAAATATGCTTGGAGTTAATATTTATGAAGGGTTAGTACTGTATAGAGGTGTAGGATGCAATTACTGTAATAATACTGGATATCATGGTAGACAGGGTATTTATGAAATAATAGAAATTACAAAAGAGCATAGAGACTTAATACAGAATAACGAAAGTTCAGAAAAAATTAGAGAGTTAAGTATAAAAAATGGTACTAAATCTCTTAAAAGTGCATGTGCTAATTTAGTAGTAAAAGGAGAGACAACTGTTGAGGAATTGGCTAAGGTTGCCTTCTTAAAAGAATAATGTTTAAACACTTGATGAGGTGAGAATATGCCTTTATTTAAATATAAAGCAATGAGCGAAGGCGGTAAAAGGATAGAAGGTGAATTTACTGCTAACGCTGAAAATGAAGTACTAGCAATGATTAGAGAAAATGGATATTATCCAATAATTATAGAAGAAAAACTA
>JAVBVX010000005.1:0-5247 GCA_036677665.1 Clostridium sp.
GTTTACCTTTAGCAAGTGCATCAACTATCCTTTGTGGCTCATTTTCCGTGCAACCTTCTACTTTAAGTCCAAAATATTTAGCTCCATTTGGGATTAGAGTATGGTAAGAACCAACCCCTTCAGAATAGTATCCATTTTCATAAGCCCATTTGCTCATCTGAACTGGATCAACCTTTTTATCTGTAAGACTTGAAACTGCAATTGAAAGAGCTGTAGGCCCACAACCACTTCTTCCTATAGTTCCAGTTCTTCCATAAGGCTTGTCTTTCCACCTTGCGTCAGCTTGATTATAATAAACTACTTCTATAGCTCCATCTTTAAAAGATATACCTGAAAAGTCTAGTATGCTGCTTTCTAAGTAACTATTGTCATTAGGATTTATCAGCTGCTCATATCCATACTGGCTTCTTATATTTTTAATCTGAGTTAACTCATTTCCAAAGAAAATGCTACTAATCATTTCAAGTGGATTTGTAAGAATATACACTACAAAAGCCAAAATTAAAAGCACCGAAATAATCGGTGCCAGTGATATAAAAATTATTTCATTTCTAGTTTCATCATCTTTTGCAGCTTGGATTGCTATTTTGGCAATGGTTGCTGCTGATTTTGGATCAAGTGCCATGGTATCAGACCTCCATATTTAGGTTTGAGGTAAAAAATAGCACCTGTTTTTTAGACAGATGCTTATGTGAATGTTATATAGATAATAATAATAAAATCATTCAACTTAGAATTATTAACTCTTTAATTAATAGCTACTTGGCTTGCCTTCTCAATGCTTCAATAGCTTCATTAAGTGTATCATTCGAATCATTTTGCGACCATACATCCCAAAATTTAATTGTATTACTATTTGGCTTTTTTTCAGGCTCTTTAACTTTTATTCTACTTGGTAATAAACTTGCATCACCAACAACCAATGCCTCTCCAATATCCAAAACAGGTAACAACTCTGCAAAATTTCCTATACTGTCAGGCATTAACTTTTTTACAACATATTGATCATCCGCATTTGTAAGTCTCATTGTAATAAAATTATTACTTTGACTAAGAACAGTTCGATTTACCTCAGATGGTCTTTGTGTAATAACAACTAATCCAACCCCATATTTTCTTCCTTCTTTCGCAATTCTTTCAAAACTATTTAAACTAGATATTTCTACTCCTTGCTTTGCATCATTAGGTATGTATAAATGTGCTTCATCACAAAACAATGCTATTGGATTTATTTTAGTTTTTTCTGTCCATTGTTGAACTGAAAAAACCAAACGAGAAACTAAAGATACAATCAGTGGAAGAATATCAGATGGAACTTCAGAAAAATCTATTATTTTAACTCCCCCACCTTTACTTGTTGGAGAAATAAGTGTTTTACACAATTTATTCATATAGTCATATTTGAGAAGTTCTTCATTTTCTGAAAATATAAAATTTAATCTCTTATCTTCAATTTTTGCTTCTAACCTCTGAATAAATCTAGACAATTTTCCATTAAAATCCCCAGCCTTTGTAGTTCCAGCTTTAGCTCCAGGGACAGTTTCGTTATTCAAATATTCTAGTCTTTCCATTGTAGATTTAATTATATATGGAACAGGACTATCTATTGTTATAATATTCGAAAGATCTTCTTTCCCATTAGAAGTTAAATATTCTTTCTTATTTTCCAAGACAGTTCTACTAAATATCATCGCTTGATTTGGTGCATTGTTATCACTCCTGTCTAACATCATTGATAACATTTCTTCATAGGTTAAAAGCCAATATGGTAAAAATATAATATTTTCTTCATTTGTGTCTGATGGACCGGCAATTTTGAAATGTTTAATTCCATCACCTACAATTGGTTCATATTCACCATGAATATCAAATACCAGTGCATTTCCAGATTTAAGCTTTGCAATTTGTTCAATAAGCGTTGCCACTGTATATGATTTCCCAGAGCCAGTACTTCCTGCTATTACAGCATGTCTTTGGAACAATTTATTCCCATCCAAACACGCCTTAGCCTCACCATTTAATATATAGTTACCTATGCATAATGGATTTTCTATACTTGCATTTGTATTTGAAATAATATTCATAAAGCACGTAATCATTTCTTCTGTCATAATAAAACAATCTGAATCAATTTCAGGAACAGACTCTAGTGTCCGTTTAAATATATTTGTTTTTATACCTTCCTTTTCAAGAAATGTTCCTATTAATGTTACCTTAATAATATCACTTGTTGCAATTTCCTCTCCTTCAGCTAAATCTCTATCATCACCATATTTTCTCATGATTTTATTTACTAAGCCAATCAACCATTGATTTATTTTTGAAGATCTTAAAACTATCATATGGTTAACTTGTACTTTAGACAACAAGCTAGAATTATCTACATGAATAACTACTGTTGAAGTATCAACACTTTGAACTTTACCAATGGGATCTTTACCCTCAAAATTAAATATTTTTTCTTCTGACATATAAACTATTCCTTTCATATAATGTTTAAAAATCCATCTATCGTCCAATATATACCGTCAATTTGGGTTCGTTCAGCATTAATAAATACATCAGTTTTGTTAGAATCGGCAGATTCTTGAATTATGACATATTTATTACTATTATTAATAATCGGTTTGATAGCATCATCTGATATCTGTTTTGTAACCAGAACAATAGGTTTATCCCTTTTAATCTCTTGAATGATATTTCTCTGAATTTGATTATCATTAAATCCGTATCCTATACAAAGAAATGAATTAGCTTTATCTATTAAATTATCAGCATGACGTTTTAAATCTGCACACTGACTTGTTAACAAAGCACGATATTTGTTTTCTCCTGGTGTAATTATTTCAGGAATAAATCCATTAGGAATATTATTTTGCAGAGGGATTGAATACACAAAATCATCCTTATCTTTAAACAAATCAAGTGATCCATGCACCTTTATAAGGTTAACAACACACTTACTTTTAATATCAGCTGTATTAAATGATTTGAAATAGTTTCCATTAAATCTAACATCTGTTGGCAATGCAAATTGATCACATGCATATTCAATTACTCGATCATAATTTGTAGTAATAATATTTACACATTGTGGATTTGGAATATGGAATTTTTTAATTAATTTTGATAATGGCATAATAGTCTTATAAGTTAAAATATTATTTAATAAAGCAATATCTGCTGAATTTACTAACATCCACGTTTGAGCAATTATATCATTTAAAATCTCGGATTTTAAATTTATATCAGTTAATGCACTTTCCAAATCTATTCCATTATTAATTTTTGAAACAAATTTGTCCCACATTTCATCACTTTTATATTTGCCATTTAAAGAAGTTACCAGATGCTCTGAAAGCTCCTTCATACCTGGAATACCATAAGGTATTGTTCCCCCTGTACCAACAAGCAATAATGGCACATCTTTAGTATACTGCTGAACAATTTTAAAAAAATTTTCTTTATCCATATTTACTTTTAATATACCTCTTTTCCTATTTCATCTTAATTTAAAGCTCTAATCTTCTAAATCACCTAATAGATAATCAATTATATATTCATAAAGCATCGTTTATTTATTAATTTTTAAAAACTTTTAATAAAATTCAAAATATTCTTTGAATAGATCGAAGAAATACCACTCATTCACTATACCTACAACTTCTAAGTATATTTACGATGCTAGATCAAAAATAGTTTTCAATTCAAATTCTGAAAGTCTTATGATTTAAACACCAATAAATAATCTATATATTTTTCAACATATAATACAAGCCTTTAATCCATAATTGTATTTACTTAATTACTTTAATTATTAACACCTTTCTACTTTCCACTATATATATTCTACCATTAATTATACCACTACTTCCCATAATTCAACAGATGAAATTATAAAATTTTCCAAATTTTCTTACCTTCCCCCAGCTTTCCCCATATACTGGAACTTATATTCAGGTATTTCAAAAACTACATGAAGTCTCTTTGATCCTATCATTACTAAAGCATTTCCTCTCTTTTTACTAGCTAATAACTCTTCTTCTGCATCTGTTAGATTATAAAGTTCCTTTGTTTCATGAAGATTCCTGCCATCGGTACCCATAATTATCTTAAAGCATGGTATATCCAAAAGAGCTTGTCCGTACATTTTAATTTGCGGATCAAGAAAATCAACAACTGAATGGCTTATTATAACCACTCCTGCCTCATACTTTCTTGCTCTTTTTTCTACATTTCTTAAGAATACTAGACTTTGTGGCACACTAGGGTCAATCATTAAATAAGCTTCGTCACATATAAGTAAAACCCTCTCATTTCTATCTTTGCTCATTTGCTGCCAACACCATGTAAGGATATTAAAGTATTGAGTTCTTTTAATATTATCACTAGTATTTTGTAAGTCATGGGTATCTAAACATATGCATCTAGTATTGGTGTTAATAGAGCTTTTACCATTCCATAAAAAGGAGTCACTTCCACTAGCAATATCTTTAAGTAATAAAACAAGGTCAGCGAATATATTCTGTTCACTTTCCTTACGTATTTTTTCTTTTGCCTTTGCTTTCTTGTTTAATAACTTATATAAATCAGAAAATATGGGGAAATCTTCATTATTCAATTTTGTAATATCAGTATCCCAAGTTATATTAAAGTTATTATACATCTCAATAATACAGTCTTTTAATATAGCTCTTTCTCTATCTGTAAGTGATGGAAGATACAAGTTAAAGAATATTTCTAAATTTTTAATATAAATTGCCATATCTCCCATACCGAAGCCTTCATCTTTATAAACTTCGTCATCATCATCTATAGGAGTGGGCCTTATTTGTAATGGATTTATTCTTCCATTACTTCCACCACCTGCATTTATCCAATCTCCACCAAGAGCTTCACATAATTCCTTATACTCTCTTTCTGGATCTACAAAAATTATTTTAGTACCTTTCATATATTCAGCAAGAGCTATGTGCTTTACTGCTGTACTTTTACCAACACCGGCAACACCCATAATAACCATGTTGGTATTAGTTCTGTCATTGCCACGCTTCCAAGTATCAAGAACAATTAAACCACCACTAGTATCACGTCCAAAGTAATATCCTGTCCCATCATTATATCCACTTGATGAAAAAGGAAATCCACCAACAAAGGTGGATAGTGGTATAATTCTTGATAGTATTTGTTCTATGTTTTCATCATTTGTATAAAATGGTGAGAGTGTTTTAAAAGCCTGCTCCTGTA
>JAVBVX010000006.1:0-5404 GCA_036677665.1 Clostridium sp.
CTCTACCTCCATTCCCATTTCCAAATCCTCTATTAATTCCTCATAAGTATATCTCATAAAAACACTCCTTAACTTTATAAGTTAACTACTTAACCCAATCCCATGTATGTACATGCGGTACTAGCAATAAAATTTGTCCACTATATTACCAATTTTTTAAAGGTGATAGGTACCATACAGAAATTTCTGTTGCTACATTCTCATTTAATACTTCTATAGTTCTGAGTATAATTTCTTTTTCTGTCTCCATTATCTTAGTATTCAATTGAAGTACCTCCTAAAATATATCTGGACATACATTATGCAAATCAACAATATCCACTATATTCTTTTTATCATGATAATATTGAGATACAGTAGTATATTTATTATCATATAAACTAAAAAAATGTTTACTCGTTGCTTCATTCTTACTTAGCACACTTTTTAGTGCTCTATTATTACTAAAGAATTTTACTACTTTTGTCTTATCTAATATATAAAGGTACTTCTTTTTATTCGTTTCATATTCTGCAAGCTCAAAAAAATCTTTAAATGTAGTATTTTGTCTTATAGTATCAGACTTTCCAGACCAGCTTATAAATTTAAATTCAGCAACTCGTTTATTCGTCTCTAAATCAAATTTCCTACCTGTATTTCCTGCTCCTAATGATAAGTATTCCACTTTTTCATCTTCCTCTAATATGTATGATAAAGTATTGATAATGCCAATCGCATGAATAACAACATCTATTTGTGAAATGCTCTTTTTTACTACTAAAGCTGCTCTTAGCACATCTGAATCTATTTTTTCTTGTGAAATAATTCTATTCACCCTTCCAGTATTAGCTCCATTAAGATTAGCTTCTAACATAGCTATTGAAGCAGTTAATCCTTGTCTATTCGTAAATTTTAATAGCATATCTATTGACTTATATAAATTCAAGCTATCATTTTCTTTATCTATTTCCACCATTTTCATCCCCTCTCACTGATTATTTTATACCAGTAAAAGGAAATACACAACTTCAAAAGGAACTTCCTGTTATAGTGACCATTGAATACATAGCAACAGTAACAATACAAGTTAAGTATACAAGCATATATGAAATAAGTGCTGAAAACACTTGAATTTTCACAGCATTTTCATTATATCCAATGAACTTTTTTATTCTAAGATTTTGCTTAATCCACTTAAAGAACAGTTCTATTTCACACCTATATTTATAGATTTTTATTATATCTAAGGCTTGTATATAAAATATATATGAAAAACTAGCTTATTATTTTTATTAGATAACATAAGACAACCTCCTTGTTAATGGTTGTTTGGTCACTTCCATTTAAACACAAGTAGTTTTTCTTTTTCATTAAGTAAAGACCCCCAGGGGGCTTTATCTAATTCCCATATGATGCAGACTTTTCAGCTACAATACTCATCTCAGGTTCTTGTCTTGAATGATATGATTTCTTTTTTAATCTTTCATATAAAACAGCCCCTACACTTTCCATTACCCCTTTCATCATATCTGGGTCAGAGAACATTTTCACAAAGAAATCCTCATTTTGCTCATAACGGTTAGCCGCCATCTCTGGGAAGTCTTTTTCGAATAAAAGCATAAAAGTTTTGCGGTCATTATTTTTAGCATAGCTTTGCCATTTATCTTCTGATGCATAATCATTTTGAATTTGGAGAAGCACCTTATCCATCTCGGTGAAATTGGTTCCGTATTTTTCATTAATTTTATCAATGATTATGGTAAGTGGGTCTTTCTTTTTCTCACGTCTTCCAGCTTCACCAGTGATAGGGCTAAAGCCTTCTGCCGAAGGCTCTAGTTCAATTTCGCCTTCAAAATCTTTTTCCAGTCTATAATATTCCAGTAAAACCTTATCATCCACTACCACCTTATCTCTGTCGCCCTTTGGTAGCATGGTATAAAGAAATTTACTATAAATGCTGAATTTGTGAATATCCTTATCAAATAAGCGGCATACCTGTGTAATAAAAGCATAAATTCGATTAAAGCGAGCAAGGGTAGATTTAAACAAATCTTGCTTTTCTTCTTCAAGAGCATTATATCTATCGAGAGCAGGGCTCATTGCCCCTTGTAACTTACCCAAATCCCCAGCAGATTGTGACTTGCCCTCATAGAATATTTCTGCAAACCGTTCAATCTCCATCTGCTGATAAACTCGGTATTCATCCAGGGTGTTCTTCAAATCATAAATTACATTAGGGTCTGTTTCTTCCTCCAGTACCGTTTCTTCAAAATAAGGCTCAAAGGATTTTTGAATATCCTCTGCTGAATTTACAAAGTCCAGTACAAAGGTGTCTTTTTTACCACGGGTGGTACGGTTTAAGCGGGAGAGCGTCTGAACAGCTTTTACACCTGATAATTTCTTGTCTACAAACATGGTATGTAGTAATGGTTCATCAAAGCCAGTTTGATATTTTTCAGCAACAATAAGCATACCAAATTCATCTGTATGAAATGCCTCTGGCAAAGCCTTTTCTTTAATGGTTTCTCCATCCTTATTTTTATTCATTTTTTCCTCAGTGTAGGTCTGTCCATCGTCCTCCACCTCACCAGAAAAGGCTACTAACACATCAAGCTCTGAATACCCTTTTTCCTGAATCTGTCTTTTAAATTCCTGTAAGTAACGCACAGCATGAAGTCGTGACGGTGTTACAATCATTGCCTTCGCTTTGCCCCCAATTTTACTCATGGTTACACTCCTAAAATGCTCCAGCATAATGGAAGTCTTCTGAGAAATATTGTGTGGATGAAGTGTTTCATAATTGCGTATGGCATTAACTCCAGCTACTGTATCAAGCTCTGGGTCATCTGGGATAGCTTTTGCAATTTTGTAATACATCTTATAGGTCATGTAATTTTTCAGTACATCAAGTATAAAATTCTCCTCAATAGCTTGGTGCATAGAGTAAATATGAAAGGGATGATACTTTCTGTTTTCATCTTTCCACCCAAACATATTGAGGGTCTTATCCTTTGGTGTGGCAGTAAAGGCAAAGAAAGACAAGTTTTCATGAATGCCCTGTGCTGCTAGTTCGTCTAACAGTTTATCCTCATCATCCTTACACTTTGACTCCGCATCACCTTCCATTTGGGCGTATTCTTCTAATATTTTATCCGTATCCGCTAAGGCTCTTTTTAACTTTTTAGCTGCATCTCCAGTTTGGGAAGAATGTGCTTCATCAACGATAATAGCAAAACGTTTGTTGCCTGCATTAACTTCTTTATAAATAACAGGGAATTTTTGTAGTGTGGTAATAATAATACCTGTTCCATCATCAATAGCATCTTTTAGTTGCTGTGAGTTCTTGTCTATTTTTTGCACCACGCCATCCACATGGTCAAACTGATAAACCGTATTTTGAAGTTGGCTGTCAAGGACACGGCGGTCGGTTACAATAATTACAGATTGAAAAATTTTCTTATCATTTTCATCATGTAATCCCACTAAACGATAAGCAAGCCATGCGATAGAATTAGATTTTCCAGAACCTGCACTATGCTGAATGAGATAATTTTTACCCGACTTGTTTTCTTTTACATCATCAAGAAGCTTTGTTACAACATCAAGCTGATGGAAACGAGGGAATATCATGCGTTCTGATTTGATAGCACCTGTCTTATCGTCTTTTTCCACTTCCAAGTGCAAATACTTATGCAAAATTTCAAGGAGCCTATCCTTGCATAAAACATTCTCCCAAAGATAAGCGGTATCATAGCCATTTTCATTGTTAGGGTTGCCCTTGCCACCCACATTCCCAGCACCGTTACTACCCTGATTAAATGGTAAGAAATAAGTTTTGTCACCCTCTAAGCGTGTGGTCATATACACATTAGAAAGGTCAACTGCAAAATGCACCAGTACTCGCTCTTTAAAGGCAAAAATTGCATCTTTACTTGCTCTGTCAAATTTATATTGTTGTATTGCATTGGTTGTATTTTGTCCAGTGAACTGACACTTTAACTCCATAGACACAATAGGAATACCATTTAGAAATAGCACCATATCAATGCTATTTTCATTAAGCACAGAATAGTGTAACTGCCTTGTACAATCCAAAATATTATCTGCATATTGCTTTGCACTTGTTTCATTAATAGAAGTTTCAGGCTTCCAAAATACTGCTTTAAACTTAATTCCCCTATCGGTAAAGCCACCTCTTAACACCTTTAGCAATCCAACCATTTTCACTTCACGGCAAAAACGGTCAATTAGCTGTTTCTCACTATCATCACCATAAATTTTTTCAAAACGTTCCCATTGTTTTGGTTGACTTGTCTTAATAAAAGAAATAAAAGTCTTTGTATCTAGACCTAGTTTGCGGTCAAAGCTAGAGGGAGAGCCTTTTGTATAGCCACCCTGTGTAATAAGATATTCTTCAATATCCTGTTCAAAGCGTTTTTCTTTTACATCAAAATCGCACATGGCTTATACCTCCTTTTTACCTGTTACAACCTCATAAATGAGGGATTTTTTATAGGCTGTTAACTTTTCGATAGTAGATTGTTTTTTTGTTATGGTTACATCTATTTGAGTACATTTTTGGTCGAGGTAGTCGGCTATTATTTGTTGTTCTGAAAATGTACTAGGGACTATTATTTTTATTTTTCTAATTTCATCTATCGTTAATTCAGGTCTAGTGCTTTTTAAACCAGCGATATCCCAAAATTGTTTATATCCGACAAAAGAACTTAGTAAATAAAAAACAAATCGCTGATTATACTTTTCTTGAACTGTTATTTTTCCAATATGGGATGTTGTATTTGATTTTGGAATTGTATAAGGTACTATTGCTGTTTTTCCGATAGTACCACCTGTTTTTGCAAATAAGATATCACCAGGACACAACGTACTATTCTTAATTGATTTATTTTTTTCTTCAGATATATATACTACTCTTTCTAATTTTAAAGGTGTTCCCCAACCTAAATTTTGTACTCTAATATAAGGAATACCTGTTTCTTGATAATCCTGCGTTTTTATAATACCATGATCCCCATCGCCAATCGGATATGGGTGATTATAGTCTAGCAAACGAGTTATCTTAGTAATTCTCCAATCCTCAGGTATCTCCCCAATCCATTCAACTCCACTATCCTTCATCGGCACATTAGGGTTAAGCCCTTTTGTAACCGCCTCTGTGATAACCGATAGCTTATATGCTTTCAGCTTTTCAATAACTTGCCCTTCTTTTTCAATAATCTCATCAATTTTAGAGCATTTGCGGTCAAGGTAGTCAGCTATGCGGTGTTGAGTAGTTTCTGGCATTGATACAATTGGAAGGTTTAAGACCTCTTTTGCGTTCAAGGCACTTCTAACGCCTGCACCCCCAAGTTGGTTGAAAATTTCATTATAATACATAGATATAAACCAATAATAAAAAAATCTA
>JAVBVX010000007.1:0-38412 GCA_036677665.1 Clostridium sp.
ATAAACGCTGAAAGCATCTAAGCGTGAAGCCCACCTCAAGATTAGATTTCCCATAGCGTAAGCTAGTAAGATCCCTGGAAGACTACCAGGTTGATAGGTTAGGGGTGTAAGTACAGTAATGTACTCAGCTGACTAATACTAATAGATCGAGGACTTGATCTAAAATATTAAATTCACTGTGCAATTTTGAAAGAATAATTCAAACATTCTTTTGTATTTGTCAACGCAAATAAGTAATGAAACTCCTCAGCATAGCTGATGAGTACTCTATCTCTAGAAAATCATAGATTTTAAGAGCTAGAGCATCTGGTGATTATGGCATGAAGGATACACCCGTACCCATCTCGAACACGAAGGTTAAGCTTCATAGCGCCAATGGTACTGCACTGGAGACGGTGTGGAAGAGTAGGACATCGCCAGGTAAATGTTCCGCGATAGCTCAACGGTGGAGCACTCGGCTGTTAACCGATAGGTTGAAGGTTCGAATCCTTTTCGCGGAGCCATTTTTATTTTTTGAACAAAATATACATAACATAATAGTTAAATTTATAGCACTATACTTTCATTAGAAAGTATAGTGCTATTTTTATTTTTAAAGTAATATAGCAAGGGAATCTATAATAGAATTTAATAATAGAAAAATAGAAATAAATTGCTTTTCTAGTGCTTATATAAATATTTTTAGTTAAAGTGAGGGGGAGTTATTATGAAAGATTATAAAACTCAAAATATAAGGAATATAGGACTTATTGGTCACAGTGGTTCAGGAAAAACTACACTTGCTGAAGCTATATTATATTACACCAAAAGTAGTGATAGATTTGGAAAAGTTGAAGATGGTAATACAATTAGTGATTATGATACTGAAGAGAAAAAGAGAAAAATATCTATATCTACATCGATTTTACCTTGTAATTGGAAAGATGTAAAAATAAATATAATTGATATGCCAGGATATTTTGACTTTGTAGGAGAAATGATTGAAGGATTAAGAGGAGCAGATACAGCAATAATTACAGTATCAGCTAAATCAGGCATTAAGATAGGAACTGAAAAAGCATGGGATTATATAAGTAATCACAATAAGCCTAGAGGATTCTTTATTAATAAATTAGATAAAGAAAATAATAATTATGAAAAAATACTATTAGACTTAAAAAAGAAGTTTGGGTCATCTGTAGTATCTATACAATATCCAATCTTCAAAGAAAACGATTTCCTAGGGATTATAAACATTATATCTAAACAAGCAAGAATATATAATTCTAAGACTGGAGAAATGGATATTACAAGTATTCCAGATGAACTTATAGAAAAAATTAACGAATATAGAAAGATATTAATAGAAGCAGTAGCTGAGACTGATGAAGTCTTACTAGATAAATATTTTGAAGAAGGCGACTTAAGTAGTGAAGAAATATATAGTGGACTAATTAAAGCTGTAAAAATTGGAGAAATTGCGCCTGTTACATGTGGCTCTGCTTATGAAGGTATAGGTATAAGTACATTTTTAGAAGATATAATAGAATGTTTTCCAGCGCCAAAGAATGTAAAATCTGAAAACGCAAATGATAAAGAAAAGGATATGAATGTGCAGGTAGATATTGATGAAAATAAACCTTTTTCTGCATTTGTTTTTAAAACTATTGCAGATCCATTTGTAGGGAAATTATCAATATTTAAAGTTATTACAGGAAAGGCTAAAGCTGATTCAGGTGTTTATAATGTAAATAAGAAAAAAATAGAACGATTTGGAGCAATGTATTTTTTAAAGGGAAAGGAACAAATACAAACACCAGAAGTTATTGCAGGAGACATTGGCGCTGTATCAAAACTTCAATTTACTAATACAGGAGATACTTTATGTGAGATTGAATCATCAGTAGCATATGAGGAAATAGATTTCCCAAAACCATCTATCTCTATGGCAGTATTAACAAAATCTAAAGGGGATGAGGATAAAATTTCTACAGGACTTACTAAACTTTTAGATGAAGATCCTACTATTCATATTTCAAGAGATGTTGAAAATGCAGATACTATAATATCAGGTATTGGTGAAATACATCTAGAAATAGTTGCAAATAAATTGAAAACTAAATTTGGAGTTGAAGTTGAACTTCAAACACCAAAAGTATCATATAGGGAAACAATAAAAAAACAATCTCAAGTGCAGGGAAAACATAAAAAACAAACTGGAGGACATGGTCAATATGGAGATGTAAAAATAAAATTTGAGCCTAGAGATGATGGCGAAGAAGATTTATTATTTGTAGATAAAATTGTTGGGGGGGTAGTTCCAAGACAATATATACCTGCTGTTGAAAAAGGATTAAGAGAGTCTTTAAAAAAAGGTATATTAGCAGGTTATCCGGTAATAGGATTAAAAGCAACTCTTTATGATGGCTCTTATCACCCTGTTGATTCTTCAGAAATGGCATTTAAGGTTGCAGCATCTATAGCATACAAAAAGGGAATTCAGGAAGCTCAACCTGTTTTATTAGAGCCTATTATGCATATTGAAATAGAAGTTCCAGAGGAATATATGGGTGATGTAATTGGAGATATTAATAAGAAACGAGGAAGAGTTCTTGGAATGGAGACACTAAAAGGAAAACAAAAAATTATAGCAGAGGCACCTATGGTTGAATTATTTAAATATGCAACAGATTTAAGATCAATAACAGGGGCAAGAGGAAACTTTGAAATGAGATTTGAAAGGTATGAAGAGCTTCCACAACATGAGGCTGAAAAGATCATAAAAAAAGTTTTTATTAAAGAATAAATATTTATATAATAAAAAAATAAACTCTCGAGTATTCTATTAGCTCGAGAGTTTATTTTTTTAGTAGTTCTTACATACAGCTTCAAAATAAGATTGAGGATGTGTACAAGCCGGACATATTTTTGGAGCTGATAAATCTTCATGAATATAACCACAGTTTCCACATTTCCATAGAGTAGTTTCTTCTCTTGAAAACACAGTATTGTTTTCTATATTTGAAAGTAATTTTCTATATCTTTCTTCATGTTCTTTTTCAACCTTAGCAATAACTCTAAAAGTTGAAGCAATATCAGCAAAGCCTTCTTCTTCAGCAACATCAGCAAAAGCTGGATATAATTCATTCCATTCTTCATTTTCACCATTTGCAGCATAGCCTAAGTTAGCTTTTGTATCGCTTAATCCAACGGGATAAGAAGCGTTTATGTTAATTGCAGAACCATGAAGATTAGTATCTTCTAATAAGTATTTTAAAAATTTTTTAGCATGTTCTTTTTCATTTTCAGCAGTTTCCATAAATATATTTGATATTTGTACATAACCATCTTTTTTTGCTTGAGAAGAATAGTAAGTATATTTAGTTCTAGCTTGACACTCACCAGCAAAAGCTTTCATTAAGTTTTCAGCAGTTTTAGTTCCTTTAAGATTTTTCATTAAATCTCCCCCTTGTATAAATGTTTAGATTTTAAATAAATTATAACATTTATGGGTACATATATCAAACAAAGTAGTTATTATAATGCAACCAATATCTAGTATAAAAGTCTTATGTATATTTAATATAAAAATACAAAAAATAAGATAAATTAGATCGAAAGGGAGATTTTAATGTCAGAATATAAGCTAGATATTTTAAGCAAAATTAATTTAGGCGATTATAGTAAGATACATGATTATATGGGAATAGTAGATGTAAATGATAAGTTCACTATAACCTTAAGCAATGAAAGTATAGAAAATTCAGATGTTATATATGATATGTTAAAAAATAATAATTTTCATATTTATCAGGAAGGAGAAAATAAAGATGGAAAACTATGGATCAATGCAGCAAGAAACAAATGGTAATGTTATAAAAATCCCACATTACTATCAAAAGAATGAGGCCAATGTCTTAGAAAATTACTATACTATGGGAGAATACAAGGGAAATATTCCTACAGTAAATTCAGTAGCTTCTAGTTACGATAGAAATGAAAAATTAAAAGAGGTTCTTGGAAATAGTCTACTGTAATAAAAAAAGCTTCATATGAGATATAGCATATGAGGCTTTAAGTTTTTTTGTGTTATTATATTTATATTGACAAATAGGTAAAAAATAGTTATCATTTTCTTATAGTTTACTAATGTAAAGCGTTAAATTAATAAAGTGGGGGCGGGACAAATGGGTAAATGGAAAAGGTATATACCGGATGGAATGAAGGATATATTGTTTGAAGAATGTGATATTAAATTAACTATAGAAGAGCGGTTAAGAAAAGTATATAAATATAGTGGTTTTTCTGAAATAATTTCTCCTACCTTAGAATTTTATGATGTATTTAATTCAAATAATCAGTCTATTTCTCAAGAAAAAATGTATAAGTTATTTGATAGTGCAGGAAGAATACTAGTTTTAAGGCCTGATATGACTACTCCTATTGGAAGAATAACATCTACTAAAATAAAAGATAGTATATATCCATTAAGACTATGCTATACATCGAATATTTTTAGAATAAATGAGAACTTAAATGGAAAAATGAGTGAGATTACTCAATCAGGAGTAGAAATAATTGGGGTACGAAATTTAAAAGCTGATGCGGAAGTAATAATTACTGCTATAAATGCCCTATTGGACTTAGGACTGAAGAATTTTAAAATTGAATTAGGTCAGGCTAATTTTTTTAAAGCATTAATTCAGGACATTAAATTAGATGAATATGAAATTGAGAAACTTAGGGAACTTATTGAAAATAAAAATTTTATCACTCTTAGTAATTTTCTTAAGGATAAGCAAGATGATATAGATGAGGAAAGCATTAAGGTATTAGAAAAGCTTCCTCAATTATTTGGAGATATAGAGACTGTAGATAAAGCTAGAGATTTAACAACAAATAAGAGGGCAATAGATGCTTTAGATAATATCCATGGTATATATAGAATTATAGAAAAGATAGGACTAAACGACTATATAACTATTGATTTAGGTATGGTACAAAATATTGACTATTATACAGGAGTAATATTTAAAGGATATGCTGATGAAGTCGGCGATTATATTCTAAGTGGAGGAAGATATGACAATTTAATTGAGCAGTTTGGAATAAATCTTCCAGCTACGGGTTTTGCTATTAATGTAGATAATATTACTATAGCACTTAAAAAGCAGAATCTATTAACTTCAAAAGAAAACAAAAAAGTATGTGTGTTTTATAAAGAAGAGTTTATAAGTGAGGCTTATGAATTACAAAAGATAATTAGACAGAAAGAACTTATATGTGAACTAAGTTTATTTGATGATGAAGAAAAGTCACTTGAGTATGCTAGAGAAGCGAGTATAGATAAGATGATAACTATATTAGATGAGGATAATGTGAAAGTATTTAACATTCAATTAGGGGAATTTAGTTTTCTAAATAAAGAGAAATTTTTGACTATGCTTAGATAAGGGCAGATGGAGGGGTTAGTTTGAAAAAAGTAAGAATAGCATTAACTAAGGGAAGACTTGAGGAGCACGCTTTAGAAACTTTTAAGTCCATTGGAGTAGATATAAGAGAGTTACAAGATAAGGGGCGAAAACTTATTTTTACTTGTGAAAATGAGGAATATAACATAGACTTTTTTTTAGTTAAAGCACCAGATGTAACAACTTATGTAGAATATGGAGCAGCGGATATAGGTATTGTAGGTAAGGATACTTTAATGGAGATAAATAAAGAGTTCTATGAGGTCCTTGATTTAAAAGTAGGTAAATGTAGATTTGCAGTTGCGGCACTTCCTGAATTTAAATTGGAAGAAGGATATAATAGAAAAAAAATAGCTACAAAGTATCCAAATGTAGCAAGAGAATATTTTAGAAATAAAGGCCTTGATGTAGAACTTATTAAAATAGAAGGCTCAGTGGAACTTGCACCTATAGTAGGACTTGCTGATGCAATAGTAGATATTGTTGAGACAGGATCTACTTTAAAAGAGAATGGACTTATTATTGTAGAGGAAATATGTCCTATAAGTGCAAGAATGATAATAAATAAAGCTAGTATGAAAACTAAGAGAGAAGAAATAACAAGTATAATCGAGAAGATTAGTACGTTGCTTCAAGAGTAAAGGGGGATATACTGATGATTAATATAGTTAGTTTAGATAAAAGTAATAAAAGTTATTATGTTGATATTTTAAAGAATAGAGCAGAAACTGTGCATAAAGAAGTAGTTATTGCAGTTGAGGGTATTTTAGCGGATGTAAGAGAAAATAAGGATTCAGCAGTAATAAAATATACTAATAAGTTTGATAGTGAAGAAGTTAACCCACAGAATATTAAAGTAACTGTGGATGAAATAAAAAATGCTTATAAAATTGTGGATAAAAAATTTGTAGATGCAATAAAATTAGCCAAAGAAAACATATGGTTTTTTCACGAGAAACAAAAACAAAACTCATGGATGGTTAATAAGGAAGATGGCATAATTCTTGGGCAACAAATAAGAGCTTTAGATACTGTAGGTATATATGTACCTGGAGGAACAGCTTCTTACCCTTCATCAGTTATAATGAACACAATTCCAGCTAAGGTAGCAGGAGTTAACAAGGTAGTTATGGTAACACCACCATCAAAGGATGGAACTATAAATCCCAATATTTTAGTAGCAGCAGATATTGCTGGAGTAGATGAGATATATAAGGTTGGAGGAGCTCAAGGAGTTGCAGCACTTGCTTATGGAACGGATTCTATACCAAAGGTAGATAAAATAGTTGGCCCGGGAAATATATATGTGGCTATGGCAAAGAGAAGTGTTTATGGTTTTGTTGATATAGACATGATTGCAGGTCCAAGTGAAATCTTAGTTATAGCTGATGAAACTGGAGATGCGAAGTATATAGCTGCTGATTTAATGTCACAAGCTGAGCATGATGTGCTTGCATCATCAATACTAGTAACTACGTCCAAAGAATTAGCAGAAGAGGTAAAAAAAGAGTTAGAAAGACAAGTTGAGACTTTATCAAGAAAAGACATTATCTTAACTTCGCTTAAAGATTATGGCGGAATAATAGTGGTAGAAGACATAAAAGATGCTATAGAGATGTCTAATATAATAGCTCCAGAACACTTAGAAGTTATGGTTAAAGAGCCTTTTGCAATCATGGGAGAACTTAAAAATGCAGGATCTATATTCTTAGGAAAATATGCACCAGAACCTTTAGGAGATTATATGGCCGGACCTAATCACGTATTGCCGACGAGTGGAAGTGCTAAGTTTTTCTCACCATTATCAGTAGATGACTATATTAAAAAGTCTAGTTTTATATATTATTCAGAAGAAGGTCTCTCAAAGGTTAAAGACCAAGTAATTACTCTTGCGGATACAGAAGGATTAACTGCACATGCAAATTCGATTAAGGTAAGATTTGAATAAACTCAGAAAGTAGATAGTAGGAGGGATTTCCTTGGAAAAAAGAGAAGCAACAGTATATAGAAAAACAGGGGAAACGGAAGTAGATATAAGTTTAAATCTAGATGGTGAAGGAAACTATGAAGTTAATACTGGTATAGGATTTTTTGATCATATGCTAAATTTAATGGCAAAGCATGGACTTTTAGATCTTATTATAAAATCTAAGGGAGATATAGAAGTAGATGGACACCACACAGTAGAGGATGTAGGAATAGTTTTAGGACAGTGCTTAAAAAAATCTTTAGGAGATAAAAAGAGTATAAAAAGATACGGAACTTCTTTTGTTCCAATGGATGAAGCTTTAACTACCGTATCCCTAGATATAAGTGGAAGACCCTACATTGTATGTGATTTTAATTTTACTGCAGATAAAGTTGGAGAGCTAGATACTGAACTTGTAGAAGAATTTTTAAGAGCATTTGCCTTTAATGCAGAAATAACTCTCCATGCTAGAGTTATATATGGAAAGAATAATCATCATATGATAGAGGGGATATTTAAGGCCTTAGGAAGAGCTATTAGAGAGGCTGTTGATATAGATTCAAGAATAAAAGGAGTAATGTCTACAAAAGGGAGTATATAGAATCAGTAACCATTAGTTGGTGGGTCTATAATTTTTGAGTAGCTAAACTAAAAACTGACTAATGTTTACTAGAAGAGGGTGGTGTTAAAACTGTGATTACTATTATAGATTATGGAATGGGAAACTTGAAGAGTGTAGAAAATGCTCTTCATTTATTAAAGATAGATTGTAAGATTACAAATGATAAAAATGATATTTTAAATAGTAAGGGAATAATACTTCCAGGGGTAGGTGCTTTTCCGGATGCTATTAATAATATAAGAGAGCTGGGTTTAGACAAGGTAATAGAAGAAGCTGTAAAAAAGGGTACTCCACTGCTTGGAATTTGTCTTGGTATGCAGCTTTTATTTGAAAGTAGTGAAGAAGGTACTAGTAGTAGAGGATTAGGTTTATTAAAAGGAAAAATAGAAAAACTTCAAGTGAATCTAAAAGTACCTCATATGGGTTGGAATAGTTTAAATTATGAAGTTAAAAGTCCTATTTTAAAGGATATAGAGGAAGGCAGTCACGTATACTTTGTTCACTCTTATTATGCGGTAATTGAAGAGGCTGAAAACTTAAATGCCTATGCAAATTATGGAGTAAAGGTTCCGGGAGTAGTTAGTAAGGATAATATTTATGGAATACAATTTCATCCAGAAAAGAGTGGAGATATAGGATTAAAAATGCTAAAGAACTTTGGGGAGATGGTTAAATGATTATTTTACCTGCAATAGATTTAAAAGATGGTAAATGTGTAAGATTGTATAAAGGGGATTTTGATAAGTCAGAGGTTGTAGCAGAAAGCGCCTTAGAAACTGCATTAAGCTTTAAAGCAGCAGGGTCAGAATTTATTCATATGGTAGATTTAGATGGTGCCTTAAAAGGTAAGGGTGTAAATTATGATATTGTTTCTGAGATTATAAAAAAAGTTAATATTCCAGTTGAGCTTGGTGGTGGTATAAGGGATATTGAAACAATTGATTTTTTAATTAATATAGGGTTAAGTAGAGTAATACTTGGTACAGCAGCACTTAATAATCCAGAGTTTGTAAAGGAAGCTGTTAAGAAGTATGGAGATAAAATTGCAATAGGAATAGATGCAAAAGATGAATTTGTTGCTATTGATGGATGGATTAATGTAAGCAAAGTTAACTATATAGATTTTGCAAAAGAGATGGAGAAATTAGGAGTTAAGACTATTATATTTACAGATATAAGCAAGGATGGTACCCTGCAAGGTCCTAATTTAGAGCAGCTTTATAATATTCAAAAAAGCGTAAGCTGCAATATAATAGCTTCTGGAGGAATTAAAGATATAGAGGATTTGAAAGCTATTAATAAAATGGGTATTCACGGAGCAATTACAGGTAAGGCTATAT
Organism: Clostridium sp.; assembly: GCA_036677665.1. GTDB lineage: Bacteria > Bacillota > Clostridia > Clostridiales > Clostridiaceae > Clostridium_H. The sequence continues at coordinate 9,382 of JAVBVX010000007.1, forward strand.
ACTCAGGTAATATAGATTTGAAAGAAGCTATAGAAGAATGTAGATAATTTAAAGAAGATTACAGATAGAAGGTGTTTTAATTATGAGTAAATATTGGAGTGAAATCACTAAGAATATAGAACCCTATGTTTGTGGGGAGCAGCCTAAAGATAAGAAATATATTAAATTAAATACAAATGAAAGTCCATATCCTCCATCTCCAAGAGTATTGGAGGCAATAAAAAATGTAGCTAGTAGTGATTTAAGATTATACCCAGATCCTGACTGTGATGAACTAAGAGAAACTATTGCTAACTATTATGAATTAAACAAAAGTCAAGTTTTTATTGGAAATGGATCTGATGAGGTTCTAGCCTTTGCATTTTTAGCTTTTTTTAATTCTAATGAATCAATTATATTTCCAGAGATCAGCTATAGTTTTTATCCAGTATATGCTAAGTTATATAATATAAATTATAAACTTGCAGAGTTAGATGATAATTTTTCTATACAAGTAGATGAGTTCATTAGGGAAAATGGCGGAGTTGTTATTCCGAATCCTAATGCGCCAACAGCAAAATATATGCCTATAGAGGAAATTAAAAAAGTTTTAGATTATAACTCTGATAAGGTAGTTATAATTGATGAAGCATATATAGACTTTGGGGGAACTTCAGCAGTAGCCCTTATAAAGGATTATCCTAATCTTTTAGTAATACAAACATTATCTAAATCACGTTCCTTAGCAGGAATCAGGGTAGGATTTGCTCTTGGGGGTGAAGAACTTATTGATGGACTAAATAGAATAAAGAATTCTTTTAACTCTTATACAATAGATAGAGTAGCATCTGCTGCTGCAGTAGAAGCAATAAAAGATGAAGACTATTTTAGGGAATGTACATCAAGGATAATAAATACAAGAGAAAAGGTTATTGTTCAGTTAGAAGAACTTGGATTCAAAGTTATACCTTCCAAGGCTAACTTTATTTTCATAACTCATCCTATTTACTCTGCTAGTGAATTGTTCTCTAAACTAAGAGAAAAAAGTGTATTAGTTAGATATTTTAGCAAAGATAAAATAGATAATTATTTAAGAGTAAGTATAGGTTCTGAAGAAGAAATGGAGTTTTTTATAAAAAAAGTCAAAGAAATTATAGATGAAATGAAATAAGAAAGTAGTACTTATGTAAAAATCATACCTAGAAAGAGGTGAAGCTTATGATTACAAAACGAATAATACCCTGTCTTGATGTGGATATGGGAAGAGTAGTTAAGGGTGTAAATTTTGTAAATCTAAAAGATGTAGGGGATCCTGTTGCTATTGCAGAATTTTATAATAAAGAAGGTGCAGATGAACTAGTCTTTTTAGATATTACGGCAACTCACGAAGGAAGAGCTACTATGATTGATGTAGTTAGAAGAACTGCAGAGAAGGTGTTTATTCCTCTTACAGTAGGGGGAGGGATTAAAACTGTAGATGATTTTAAAGATATTTTAAGAGCAGGAGCAGATAAAATATCTATAAATTCTTCAGCTATAAGAAATCCAATGCTTATAAAAGAAGCTGCAGATAAGTTCGGAAGTCAGTGTGTTGTAGTTGCTATAGATGGGAAGAAAAGAGAAGATAATTTAGGATGGAATGTATTTATAAATGGAGGAAGAATTGATACTGGACTTGATGCCATTGAATGGGCTAAAAAAGCTGAAGAGCTAGGTGCAGGAGAAATACTTCTAACAAGTATGGATGCAGATGGTACAAAGCAAGGATATGATATTTCTCTTACAGATGCAATATGTAAGGCAGTTAATATTCCTGTAATTGCATCTGGAGGTTGTGGAAAGCTAGAGCATTTTGCCGAGATATTCATTGAAAGTGGCGCAGATGCAGCTTTAGCGGCATCATTGTTTCACTTTAGAGAGCTTAGTATAAGTGAAGTTAAGGAACACCTGCATAAAGAATCTATAGAGGTTAGATTGTAATTTCGGAGATTATATTTAAATATCAGTTAGAATACAGTACTACATCAAGTGAGCAAAGGGGTGAGATAATAATGAATGCACAGGACTTTATTGATACAATAGATTTTGAAAAAGGAGAGGGATTAGTTCCGACTATTATTCAAGACTATGAAAATGGTGAAGTTTTGATGATGGCATATATGAATAAGGAATCTCTTGAAAAGACTATTACAAGTAGAACAACTTGGTTCTGGAGTAGATCAAGAAATGAGTTCTGGAACAAGGGTGCAACATCGGGGCATTATCAAAAAGTTAAGAGTATTTCTGTAGATTGTGATGGGGATACTATATTAATAAAGGTAGAACAAGCTGGGGCGGCCTGTCATACTGGAGAGAGAAGTTGTTTTTATAGAGAATTATAAAGTAATAAAGGTTTTAAAAGAAAGAGGGGGTATATTTGAATAATATAGATGCTATTAGAGAACTTTATGAAGTAGTTAAAGATAGAAAAGAAAACCCAATAAGTGAATCTTATACTAACTATCTATTTGAAAAAGGATTAGATAAGATTTTAAAAAAAGTAGGAGAAGAGAGTACAGAAGTAATCATTGCCGCTAAGAATAAAGACAATGATGAACTAGTTAATGAGTTATGTGATTTAATGTATCATCTTTTAGTACTTATGGTAGATCAAGGGGTTAGTTTAGATAGTGTAGTAGAGGAACTAGAAGTTAGAAGACAGAAAATAGGAAATAAGAAGCAAGAGAGAAGAGAAGTAGAAGATCTATAATAATTATAAATTAATATAAGCTATGTTTATGTGTTAAGAAATATAAAATTCAAACCACATAAACATAGCTTTTTATAATACTGGTGATAGTAATCTTGATATAGACTCTTTAAATTTTATTATAATAGATCTACTATAATATAATTCATGGGTTATTTCAGTACAGAATACCATATCCTCTTCAAATATGCTTTTTAATCTTTTTGATATATTACTATCATATATAAAAGCATTAACTTCAAAGTTAAGTTTAAAACTTCTAACATCCATATTTGCAGTACCAACAGAAGATATTTTACCATCTACTACAATAGTCTTACTATGAACAAAGCCTCTATCATATTTATAGCTTTTCACACCACTTTTAAGTAATTCTCCAATATAGGAGAGGGATGCCCAATATACAAAAAGGTGGTCTGGCTTATTAGGAATCATAATTCTCACATCTACGCCAGAAAGAGAGGCAATTTTTAGTGATTCTAAAATGCTTTCATCGGGAATAAAGTATGGAGTTTGTATATATATACTTTTTTTAGCAGAAGAAATCATTTTAACAAATCCATTTTTTATTTGCTCCCATTCCGAATCAGGTCCACTAGAGACTATTTGAATACCACTCTCTCCTTGGAACTGAAGTAGAGGAAAGTATTTTTTATCAAAGGGTATTTTTTCATTAGAAGCATAACGCCAATCAAGTAAAAATCTTTGCTGTAGTGAATTGATAGCACTTCCAACTATTTTAAGATGAGTATCTCTCCAATATCCAAATCTTTTATTTTCACCGAGATATTCGTCTCCTATATTAAGACCACCTAAGAAAGCTTCTTTTCCATCTATTACTGCAATTTTTCTATGATTTCTATAATTTACACGTATATTTATTAAAGGAAGTAGGGAGGGGAAAAAACATGCAACTTTTCCACCTGCGGTTTTTAATTTACTAAAAAAATTTCTAGGTAATCGTATACCACCCATTCCATCATATAAAAATCGAACTTCTACACCCTCAGAAGCTTTTTTTGTTAAAGTCTCTATAAGCCTATTTCCTAGCTTATCATTTTTTATTATATAATAAACCATGTGAATATGATCTTCAGCATTTTCGATTGAACGAAATAGTTCTTTAAATTTATCATGACCATTAGTATATATATCAATAGAATTGTCTTGAGTAAATACAGACTGACTATTAATTAAATGCATATACATCATATCTTTATAATTAATCATCTCTTTGTCATGAAATTCTAGTGTATCCTCTGAGAGTTGCCTCCCTTGCAATAATAGTTCTGTATGAAATCTATCTTCCTCTGTTTTTAAATTAAACATTTTTATAGTGCTTAAATTTTGTCCTAAAAGCAAATACAAAATAAATCCAATACCAGGTATAAGGATTAGAACCATTAGCCAAGCCCAAGTTGCGGAAGGATTTCTTCTTTCAAAAAATATTATTAGAAGAGCAAAAATTAAATTTAAGTATGTTAATAATTTTAATAAAGTAATAAGAAAGTGCATAGAACTAACCCTCCCCTAAAAAATCATCTATAATTTATTAGTGATGACCACAACCACCACAAGAATTACTGTCTTTTTTAGAAGAACATCCACCACCACTACAGGATGAACAATCTTTAATTTTAGGCTCTATTAGGGTGGCTTTAATCATAAGAGATGAATCTTTATATATTAATTCTATCTCTTTTATATTAGAGTTTATATCTTTATCAAATATAAATGGAATACCAGATACCTCTTTAATATAATATTCAGTTTTATCTATAAGGTCATCTAAATATACATCTACACTGGGACCTTTACAGCAACTTTTATAATGAGAAAATCTAATACAAGAATAATCAGTACTATTAAGTTCTAAAAGTTTTTTTAATTCTAAATAAGCTTCATCAGATAAATTTATTTGTAAATTACTACTCAAAGTATCACCTTCTTTTGTCAAGTTTAAACTTATTCATCACTTATTATTTGTATTAAATAAGCTTAGATACTATTCTATCATATAAAAATATAAAAATCTTTTAGATATTTTATATAAATAATTTAGAAAAAACATTAACTATATTATGTTTGCAGAATAGTATATTAAATGTAGATTAATTAAATTAACTTAGGAGGTTTATATGTATTTTAATCCTTATGATTACAATAATAATGAGGCAATAGAAAATGTTGAAGATTGGGACGATGATTTAGAGAAAAAGTATCCTCCGATATATAGTAAGATATATCCTTGGGTGAGTTATTTTTGCTGTGATATGGAGTTAAAGCATGGAGATGATTATGAACCAACGAGAGAAGAAATAAAAGAAATTACAGAAAATATATATGAAAAAATAAAGGATGATTTAGAAGACGATGATGATAAGAAGGACAATAAGCATAGAGACGATGATAGAATACCACTACAATATGGATACGGTTATAGTGGAGGATTTGTAAATGATTTAATCGGAATAGTCCTTTTAAATGAGTTAGTAGGAAGACGAGATCATAGAAGGAGAAGACCGAGAAGGAGAAGAAGAAGAAGACCTGATTATGGATACTATCCTCCATACTATGGATATTAATACTTAGTATATAGATAAGCTAGAAGATAAGTTTAAATTATCTTCTAGCTTATTTTATTAGAAAAGTCTAGAATTTTATTATATAATAGATATTACTTAATATTAGGCTTTGAGTGGAAGCTTAAACAGGTTTTTCCTGTGGTTTGAGTTACTATAACAGAAGGCATGGTTTTAGATTTAAACCCCATAGATTTACATCCATAGGGAGATAGCTTATCCCAAGTTATATAAAAGTGCTTGCACCCTCTGCAATTGACATTTTTGTTTTCCATGGTATTAAACCTCTTCTAATATAATTTAATATAATTTAATATGTTAAGTTTAACACATTAATAATAAAGCATAAATATAAAAGTAAAATAACAAGATAATATTATTAATAGTGTATTTATAATAGATAAGGTCTATATTCTAAAAGTTTAGATTAAATATGAAGAAAAATATACTTATAAATTAAGGAGGTAGAAAAATGGAAAAAATGAGTACCTTATATCCAGTATTACTTGAGGGTAAATATGGATATATAGATAAAACAGGGACTATGGTTATACAGCCTCAGTTCCATTATGCAGAAGAATTCCAAGGAAATCTAGCTATAGTTGGGATAGAAGATAATTTAGGTTTTATAAATTCTGTAGGCGAAGTAATAATAGAGATTAAATACAAGGAAGTAAATGAATTTTCTGAGGGACTTGCTGCAGTGCAATTTGGATATCAGTGGGGATATATAAATGTAAAGGGAGAAGAAGTTATACCTTTTAAATTTTTAGATGCATATAGTTTTAGTGATGGATTAGCATTAGTCCAAATAGGAGGAAAGCAAGGTTATATAGATAAGCAAGGAAATGTAATTATAGAGCCTAAGTATGATTATGCTCATAGCTTTAGTGAAGGTCTAGCAGCAGTAGATCTAAATGGAAAGTATGGATATATAGATGTAAAAGGGAATATAGTAATTGAGCCAAAGTATCTTGTGGCTAATGACTTTATTGAGGGACTCGCTTCAGTTGAGGTGAAATCAGGACTTGGATTTATAAATAAAGATGGAGAAATAGTTATAGATCCAAACTATGATGAAACTGATGATTTTTATAATGGATACGCAGCTGTAGGTAAAGACGAAAAGTTTGGATATATAAACAAGAATGGAGAAGTGATTATTCCATTGGAATATGATAATGTAGATGTTGTAAGCGAAGGAATGATAGGAGTACAGGTAGGAAATAAGTGGGGATACTTGAATATGGAAGGTAAAACGATAATAACACCCAAATTTGATGAAGCTTATGAATTTGTAGACGGATTAGCTTTAGTACAATCAGGTAAAAACTTTGGATATATAGATAAAAGTGGAGAATATGTATGGAAACCTCAAAGATAATTTGGGGTTTTTTTTATTCTTGCAATATTAATCATTGTTATATATACATAAATGTGATAAACTCAAAAAGATGGGTAGTATCAATAGTGAGCTACACCGTTTTGATTATATTTACATTTAGAATTTAAATGAATTTCAACTTTATAACTATTCTGCTCATATCATTCGGAATGAGACGGCTATAAGAGATTATTGAACCTCAATATAGCATGAGGTTTTTTTTGTATCATTTTCTAAAGATATTTTAAAGGAAGTGATGCTTATTGGATATAGGGTTTATTGGAGCTGGAAAAGTAGGATTTTCTTTAGGAAAATACTTTTCACAAAATAAAGTAAATGTTACAGGGTATTATAGTAGAACTGAAAAGTCTGCAAGTGAAGCCAGTAAATTTACAAACTCAAAGATGTATAAAAATTTAGATAACCTTATAAAAGATAGTGATACAATTTTTATAACCATTTCCGATGATAGTATATATGATATTTGGCAGAAAATCAGTGTTTTAAATATAAAGGGCAAAATTCTATGCCACACTAGTGGCTCGTTATCTTCTAAAGTCTTTTCAAATATAAGCAATTCAGGTGCATTCGGATATTCTATTCATCCTATGTTTCCTTTCTCAGATAAATATAATTCCTATAAAAGTTTAGAAAGTGCATCCTTCACCATTGAAGGAAAAGAAGAACGCTTAGATTATCTATGTAGTTTTTTAGAAAGTTTAGGTAATATAGTTATAAAAATTAATAGTGAAAAAAAGGCATTATATCATTTATCAAATGTAATGGTATCAAACCTAGCACTATCTTTAATTAATTTAGGCTGTAATTATCTTCAGGAATGTGGTATCAGTCATGAAGAAGCTATTAATGGATTATTTCCACTAATCCAGCACAATATTAATAATATTAAAAGTAAAGGTTTCATTGATTCATTGACAGGACCCGTGGAAAGATGTGATCTAGGAACAATCAAACATCATATAGAAGCTATGCCTAGGGAGGATTTAAAATTATATAAGGCCCTTTCTTTGAATTTAATAGAGCTTTCTAAGATTAAAAATCCACAAACCAATTATGAGAATTTACAAAAATTTTTGGGAGGACTTTAAATGAAAAATACAGTAACAACGTTTAAAGAAGCTAAACAAAAGGGCAAAAAACTGACTATGCTAACAGCCTATGATTACTCTACTGCTAAATTAATTGATGAATCAGGAGTGGATGGAATTTTAGTAGGAGATTCATTAGGTATGGTATGTTTGGGATACAAAGACACCTTAAGTGTTACTATGGAAGATATGATTCATCATACTAAAGCAGTTGCAAGAGGGGTAAAAAGTGGACTTGTAGTTGGGGATATGCCATTTATGTCCTATCAAACATCAGTTTATGATGCTGTAGTAAATGCAGGAAGATTAATAAAAGAAGGAGGAGCTGAAGCAGTTAAATTGGAAGGTGGAGCTATTGTCGCTGAACAAATTAAGGCTATTGTAAAGGCTCAGATTCCTGTAATGGGGCATATAGGACTAACACCACAGTCAGTAAATATGTTTGGTGGTTTTAAAGTTCAAGGTAAAACAGAAGAGTTGGCTAGAAGTATTATTGAAGATGCTAAAATTTTAGAAGAAGCAGGAGTGTTTTCTATAGTACTCGAAGGTATACCTGAGAAGTTAGCTGAAATTATAACAAGGGAAGTATCAGTTCCTACTATTGGAATAGGGGCAGGAGCAGAATGTGATGGTCAAATTCTTGTGTATCAAGATATGCTTGGTATGTTTACAGATATAGTACCAAAGTTTGTAAAAAAGTTTGCGAGTGTAGGGGATATCATGAGAGAAGGATTTAAAGGATATATAAAAGAAGTTCAGGAAGGAACATTTCCGTCTAAAGAGCATTCTTTTAAGATTAATGAAGAAGTGTTAGATAAACTTTATTAAAATAGATTGATAGGTGGGGAGGAAGCAGGAAGCTACTGCGTGATTAAGATGAATTTAGTATCTACTATAAATGAGGTTAGATCACATATAAAAGAATGGAAAAAGGAAGGTCTTTCTGTAGGTTTTGTACCTACTATGGGATATCTTCATGAAGGACATAAAAGTTTAATTGAAAGAGCTGTAAAAGAAAATGACAAAGTAGTAGTAAGTATATTTGTAAATCCTACTCAATTTGGCGCTAACGAAGACTTAAGCACATATCCAAGAGATATAGAAAGAGATAAAAAGCTTTGTATGGAGGCTGGAGCTTCTCTTATATTTAATCCAGAGCCATCTGAAATGTATCTTGAAGGGGCAGCTACTTACGTAAATGTAGATGGTTTGACAGAAGGTCTTTGTGGATCAAAAAGACTAGGACATTTTAGTGGAGTATGTACTGTAGTTTCTAAGTTATTTAATATTGTTAGTCCAGAAAAGGCTTATTTTGGAGAAAAAGATGCTCAACAGTTAGCAGTTATAAAGAGAATGGTTAGAGATTTAAATTTTGATGTACAAATAGTGGGTTGTCCTATAATAAGAGAAGAGGATGGACTAGCTAAGAGTTCCAGAAATAAGTATCTATCTGAAGAAGAGAGAATGGCTGCAGTGATACTTTCTAAAAGCTTAAATAAAGCTAAGAAGCTTTTAGATGAAGGTGTAAGAGATACAAGGATTTTAAGAACTGCAATAGAAGAAGAAATAAATAGTGAGGTACAAGCTAAGATAGACTATATAGAAGTAGTGGATAGTCTTTCGCTAAAAGTTATTGAAAATATAGAAAAATCAATTCTTGTAGCTATAGCAGTATTTATAGGAAAAACAAGGCTTATAGATAATTTTACATTTGAAATGGAGGAAAAATAATAATGAATTTACACATGCTTAAATCAAAAATACACAGAGTGACTATTACTCAAGCTGAATTAAATTATGTAGGAAGTATAACTATTGATAAGACATTAATGGAAGCAGCTGATATTTTAGAATATGAAAAGGTTCAGATAGTAGACATAAATAATGGAAGTAGATTTGAAACATATGTTATACCAGGAGAGAGAGATAGCAAAGTTATATGTGTGAATGGAGCTGCAGCTAGATGTGTGCAGCCTGGAGATAAAATCATAATTATGGCGTACTGTGAAATGGGTGTAGAAGAAGCGAGACAATATAAACCAATAGTAGTTTTTGCCGGGGAAGATAATACTGTAAGTAGTATAACAAATTATGAAAAAAATTAAGAATTTCTAAACTTAATAATTAGACTATAGATAGAACCTATGAATTAATTCATAGGTTCTATCTATCTACTGACCTGTGAAAAGCTACTCTAAGCAGGTTGAAAGACAATCTTCTATAATATCCTTTGAAAATAAAAAAGGATGTTTTATCTTAATATCTTTATCTGTCTTAGAAGGTTTACTAACCTCACTGTTAATCTTAACTTTAACTTTAGGCTTATCTGCCATAATAGATCCCCCCCTGACTAATCTCAAATGCACAAACTCATTTCAAATATATTACATATTATATGTTTTATGGAATAGATTTGCAATAGAATTTTAAAAGAATTCTGATATTATATTTAAAAGTATCTATTTAATTACTCTTAGTTTTGGTGAGGAGGTATTGTTAATCATATCTTTTATAATAAAGAAGTAACATTTACACCAATCATCAGAGGGATTTAAATCATATGCTCTTTTGGCAAGAGGAAGAGCAGAGGGGTAATCTTGTAGATCCATATATACAAGAGCTTTCCCTATATAAGCATCAGAATTACTTTTATCTACAGAAATAGCTTTTGCGTAAAGCAGAAGGGCCTCTTCGTGGTTGCAAAGAGCCACTAACAACTCTGCTTTATCGCAATAGGCATCATAGTGATCAGATTGAAGCTCTATACACGTACTATAACAATCGATAGCACCTATTATATTGTTCATTTGTTTTAATAAACAAGCCTTTTTGTAGTAAGCTAAAGCATCATCAGGCTTTTGATCAATTAATTTATTACAAAATATCAAAGCTTTGTTAAAATCACCACTAGCAGTATATATTTCTACCATATTAAGATAAGTTTTATAAGTATCATTACTAAGTTTTAAATATTTTTTAATACAATCCTTAGCTTTTTGAAATTCAAACAGCTCTATATAAGCTTCGCATTTTACAAGATATGTTTCAGCATAGTTACTATTAAGTTTAAGTGCCTTATTGAATCTATCAAATGCTTTATCTATTTGATTAAGAGCAAATAGTTTTTTGCCCTCTTCTATATAATTTAAGATTTTTATTTTAGTTTCTTTACGTATTTCTAAAATATCTCCCATATGACTCTCCTTTAATGTAAAAATTTTATATTACCTAGAGTGTTGACAATTTAAGATTTTTTAAACCAGTTTCAAGTAATATGTTGGGAGTTATGGTACAATAATACTTAATTATTAATAGATATAATTGAAATATAAATAAAACATAGGTTAAATAAATATAATATATTATAACTGTTTAATTAGTATGATTTTTAAGGAGAAAAACATGGAAATAAATTTAATAATTGATGAAATGCAAGAAGAAATAATAAAGTCTACTCAAGATTTGGTTAGAATTAAGAGTGTAGCTGGAGCGGCGAAAGAAGGAATGCCTTTTGGTGAGGGGCCAGCGAAGGCATTAGAATATTGCTTAGAACTCTCCAAGGGACTTGGTTTTAAAACTGTAAATATGGACAATTATATAGGGTACGCAGAATATGGTGAGGGGGAAGAATATGTAGCAGTTCTAGGTCATGTTGATGTAGTTCCAGAAGGAGATGGATGGATACATAAACCTTATGAAGCTATGATTAAAGATGATAAGATATATGGACGTGGAGCTATGGACGATAAGGGGCCTATTATAGCTTCAATTTATGCCTTAAAAGCAATAAAAGATTTAAAACTAAAGATTTCTAAGAAAGTAAGAATAATTTTTGGTACTAATGAGGAAAGTGGAAGTGGAGAAGAAATAGAGTATTATTTTAGAACAGAGAAGCCACCTATATCCGGATTTACTCCAGATGGAGAGTATCCTATTATAAATGGAGAGAAAGGATTAACTACCTTTGATTTAGTGCAGAGCTTAGAGAATACTCAAACTGAAAGTACTATTAAATATATTAAAGGTGGGGAAAAAGCAAATATGGTTCCAGATTATTGTGAAGCTGGAGTGCTTATAAATGATCAAAATATTGTTATAAATCTAGCTAAGGAATTTAAAGATAGAACAGGATATGATATAAGAGTAAAGCCTGAAGATGAATTAGTTATTGTAAAGTCCTATGGAATGTCTGCTCATGGAAGTTTACCTCATTTAGGTAAAAATGCTATAATGCAGTTGTTTGAATTTTTAGAGGAACTTTCTTTAAATGAGAGTGATATAGTAAGTTTTATAAAATTTATGAATAAATATATCGGCATGGAAGTTCATGGAGAGTCATTTGGAGTAGGACTTCAGGATGAAGTGTCAGGAAAGTTATCCTTCAATGTTGGAGTTATAGATATTCAGAATAATTTAGCACGAATGACCTTAAACCTAAGATATCCTGTTACATGTAATTATGAAGATATGATGCAAGGAATAGATTCAGCTATAAAAGGAACAAAAATAAGAATAGAAAATATGGAACATCAAAAACCACTATACTTTCCAAAAGATCATCATACTATAAAAGTTTTATCGAGAGTTTATGAAGAACAAATGGGATCGGTGGCAGAGCTTCTTTCTATTGGTGGAGGAACTTATGCAAAGGAGATGCCTAATATAGTAGCATTTGGTCCTATATTTCCTGGGGAACCAGACTTAGATCATCAACCTAATGAATATATTAAAATAGAACATCTTATAAAAAATAGCAAGATATATGCTCATGCTATCTATGAATTAGCTAAATAATTAATTGGATGTAAATGGTTACAAAATTTTTGAAATAATTCTTTAACTTTATATAAAAAGGTGATAAAATGTTCTTGGTCGGTATTCTAGTATAGAAGCTGAACTTAAATTAGAGATATAATTACAACATTTAAGTTTCGGATACTCGACTTATATCCTAAAAGGAATAAGAGCGGAGGTAAGAGATATGGAAAGAAAAATTAAGTTAAACACTAGTAATAAGGTTAGTACAAGAAAAATTACAACACTTGCTATGTTATCAGCTATTTCAGTGATACTTGGCTTTACTCCACTTGGTATTATACCAGTGCCACCAGTACCAGCAACTATAATGCACATACCAGTTATTATTGCAGCAATTTTAGAAGGACCTATTATAGGTGCTATTATGGGATTTATATTTGGTATTATAAGTATTGTTCGTGCTATTACTACTGGAAATCTATTATTAGTGGCATATTTAAACCCATTAGTATCGGTATTGCCAAGAATTTTAATTGGTGTTGTAGCTTATTATGTATATAAGGGTATACCTATTAAAAATGAAAAGATAAGAGTAGGATTAAGTGCAGCTGTTGGTACAGCAATTAATACAATAGGGTTTTTAGGAATGATGTACCTTCTTTATGCAAATGAATACTCTGTAGTTAAGAAAATTTCACAGGATACTGTAGCAAAAGTAATGGTTGCAGTAGCTATGACAAATGGAATTCCAGAAATTATTGTAGCTGTGATAATTACAGTTGGTGTAATCATGGCCTTAAAAAAAGTAAGAAAAAACTAAATTGAATATTATTAAGCAGTAAAGACAGGTGATGTTTTTACTGCTTTTATTTATACAGAAATAAAATAACTAAATTGGGTTATATTAATATAATTAGTAAAAGGAGTTTATTATGAAAGTTATAAAAATTACTGATATTGAAGGAATTAAAATAGGGCATGCTGAAAATCTAGATGGAGTTACAGGATGTACTGTAATTTTATGTGAGGAAGGAGCAACTGCAGGTGTAGATGTAAGGGGAGGAGCACCGGGGACAAGAGAAACGGATCTTTTAAATCCAATAAATATGATAGATAAGATACATGGAGTACTTCTAACTGGGGGAAGTGCCTTTGGACTTGATGCTGCTGGGGGTGTAATGGAGTATCTAGAGAAAAAAGGAGTAGGTTTTGATGTAGGAGTTACTAAAGTTCCAATAGTATGTGGGGCAGCTTTATTCGATTTGCTTATAGGTGATTATAAAACAAGACCAAACAAGGATATGGGATATAAAGCTTGTGTAAATGCTAATAATAGAGAAGTTCAAGAAGGAAATGTTGGAGCTGGTACTGGAGCAACTATCGGAAAAATATTGGGTCCAGAATATGCTATGAAAGGTGGACTTGGTATATATAGTGTAAAAGTAGGAGAATTAATGATAGGTGCAGTCGTAGCTGTAAATTGTTTAGGAAATGTAGTAGATAGTGAAAATGGGAAGGTTATTGGAGGGGTTCTAGAGGAAGAAAGAACTTCATTTAGAAGTACAGAGGATATAATGATAAGTCAGTATAATAATAAGAAAAAAATTTTCAATGGAAATACTACTATAGGTGCTGTAGTAACCAACGCAAAGCTAAGTAAATCTGAGGCGAACAAAGTGGCCGCTATGGCTCATAATGGATTTGCAAGGAGTATCTACCCTGTACATACAATGCATGATGGAGATACTATTTTTACTATGGCAACAGGAAAAATTGAGGCGGATATAAATGTAGTGGGACTTATGGCTGCAAAAGTTATAGAAAAAGCCGTTGTAAGAGGAATCAAGAATTCTTATGAAATAGGTGGATATAAATGTTACAAAGATTTACAAAAGGTATAAAACTTTAATATTTAAGTTTTATACCTTTTGTAAAATATAATTAACTAGTTGTTAGAATTAGAAATAGATAATATATACTGTCTAAGTATTAGTGATGCTTCACCTCAGAATCAGTTTTATCTATATTTGCGGCTATTTCACTATAACCCACCTCCATTAGGTGATACTCATTAATAAATGTTCTTTCTTTTAGAACTAACTTCTCTAATTCATCTCTAAGCTTCAATACTTCCTCATAGGCTATAACTTCATCTTCTGTTGTAAAATCACACTGCTCATTCTCATTTATTATGTTTTCTAGTAAAGGTATATCTACAGTAATTTTCTGAATAATACCAGTTGAAATAATTATAATAGATGGAATTATAAGTGTCAGTGATCTATCGATATGATTTTGTACTATGAATTTTTCTATAAACTCAAGTCCAATAAATGAACCTATTGGAAATGATATTAACCTAAGTAACCAAAATACAATATTATTCCAGTTACTAGAAGACAAATTTATCCCGATATCAGTAGCTGGACCAGTTAAGTGAGTGGTACGGTTAATTGGTGTCAAACTTGTGGCTCCATTTTGTCCTCCCATTGCCATAGGTATTGCTAGAGATATAAAGTTTATATCTCTTTCATATATACCAAACGCCGCAATCATTAAAATCATTCCTGAAAAACTCAAGCCACCTATGAGGCCCCATTTTCTAGTAATCTTAGCTGATATAGCTGCACCAAGAATGAATCCAACAACTATAAACATTACAAACCAGAACTCTTTTATATTTCCTATAGCTATCAGTTCACCGAGTTCGGCAGCACGACCTGTCATAAATGAAACTCTTTCATTTAGAAAAAGCTTTAATCCAACTGTATTAATCCATCCCGCCATCATAACTAGTATGAATCCTACTATATTAACTGGAGTTAATATTTTGATTGTAGAGTTATTTTCCACTACTAGTTCCCCCTCTTTTTAGATATAGGAGCATATGATACTATCCTATGAATAATTTTACCTCTACTCAAGATAACTGTAAACAAGAAACTACTTCCACGTGATTAATTATAGTAATGCACTTTGGTTTTAAAATTAATTTTTTTGAAGATTTTAAAGGTTAAGATTCCTGTCGGGTAGGTTTATAAAAAATATAAAAATGAGATGTCAATATAAATTATAGGTAAATTATAAACAAAGAATATAATAGTAAAGATAAGATAATTAAAGAAATACCTAGTTATATTCATAAACTAGCCATTTATGACTTATAAGTAGGTTGAAAAAATCACTAAAAAAATGTATAGTATAAATATAGCAATTAATAATTATTATTACTTAATAAAAAATATAAATTAAAATAATATAGGGGGAATAAAATATGAAAAAATTTATTTGTACAATATGTGGATATATTCATCAAGGGGAAGAAGCTCCATCAGCATGTCCTCAATGTAAGGCACCAGTGGATAAGTTTATAGAAAAGAAAGAAAGTGATTCATTAGAGTGGGCAGACGAACATAAAGTAGGGGTAGCAAAGGATGTAGATCCTGAAGTTTTAGAAGGCTTAAAGGCTAACTTTATGGGAGAGTGTACGGAGGTAGGTATGTACTTAGCCATGAGCAGACAAGCTGATAGAGAAGGATTTCCTGAAATTGCAGAGGCATATAAAAGAATAGCTTTTGAAGAAGCAGAACATGCTGCAAAATTTGCAGAATTAATAGGAGAGGTTGTTACTAATAATACTAGAACAAACCTTCAAATGAGAGTTGATGCAGAACATGGAGCATGTCAAGGTAAGAAGGATTTAGCTACATTATCTAAAAAGTTAAACTATGATGCAATTCACGATACTGTTCACGAGATGTGTAAGGATGAAGCAAGACATGGAATGGCATTTAAGGGATTGTTAGATAGATATTTTGATAAGTAATAAAAAGGATATGTCAGGAATTTAATGTGTTATATAATTAACAGGGAAGTATGATTTTAAATGTAGGACTTGTAGAGCTGAATTTTATGAAATTTTCATAGAATTCAGTTTTTTTTATTATTAAATACTAGTGATATTTCATTATGGTATAATATTAATAATAAAAACAAATTTTATAGTGAGGAACTCTGTTAATTTGGAGGGGTTTGATGACGGTGAAAAAACTCATAAACCAAAATGAAAAACTTATAAATCAAAATGAAAAATTCATAAGAGAATGGGAAAAGTTTATTAAAAAAGGATATTTTGATAAAGAAATAATTAAAGAGAATATTGGAGAATCATGGAGAAGAAGTAAAGCCTATGGTATAGATCCTTATACAAAGGATTTTACTATAAAAATTGATGAAAATGAGTTAAAGAAAAGATGGAAAGATTCAAGTATATTATTAAAGACAACGAAGCCCTTTATGAGTAGTTTGTATAAAATAGTTAAAAATACAGATTTTATAATAAGGTTAACAGACAAAGATGGATTTGTTTTAGGGCATATTGGGGAAGAGAAAACAGCAAATATGTATTTTCCTCTAGGATTAGAGGATGGCTACAATATAAAGGAAGAAGTAATGGGAACTACTGCTATTGGAATGGTATTACTTACTGGTGAGCCAATACAAGTTATGGGAGGAGAGCATTACTTACAGCAGTACCATAAGCTAACCTCTTCAGCTTGTCCTATTAAAGATGAAAATGGAGTTATCTTAGGGGTCTTAAGTATGACTGGAAGTTGTGAGTTAGTACATCCTCATACTTTAGGAATGGTAGTAGCGGCAGCAGAAGCTATAGAAAAAGAAATTAAATTAGAAGAATACAATAAAGAGTTGAAAGCAATAAATGAGAGATTTTATGAGATAACTGAATCTATTTCAGAGGGAATAATTAGAGTAGATAATAAGGGGAATATAATAAGTATTAATAGGTTTGCGCGTAAGTTGCTTTCGGTGAGTGAAACTAATATTATTGGAAAACATATTAAAACTATACTAAGTTCAGAAAATAGAGAGGATATTCTTCAAGCAATTATTAATGCAAAAAGTAATGATGAAGAAGAAGTTAATTTCAAAACTAGAAATGGTAGGAAAAAAGCATGCATTGTTAATATTACTCCTATAAAATCAGCTGGAGGAGTAGTAATTACTTTGAGAGAAACAAAAATGGTTCATAGCTTAATAAATAAAATCGTAGGAGCTAATGCTAAGTTTACTTTTAGTGACATATTAGGTAATAGTGATGTAATAAATAAAGCAATAAGACTAGCCGCCCTCTCCGCAAAGACCAATACAACAATATTACTTCAAGGAGAGAGTGGAACAGGTAAGGAAATGTTTGCACAAGCGGTACATAATGAAAGTGATAGAAGAGAGTATCCTTTTGTATTTTTAAATTGTGGAGCTATTCCTAGAGAATTAGTATCAAGTGAGCTTTTTGGATATATTGAAGGGGCTTTTACAGGGGCTAAAAGAGGAGGACATCCTGGAAAATTTGAATTGGCAGATGGAGGAACTATATTCTTGGATGAAATTGGAGATATGCCACTTGATGCACAAGTTAGTTTACTTAGAGTTCTTGAAGATAAGACTATAGTTAGAGTTGGAGGACATGATGTTATACCAATAGATGTTAGAGTAATTGCAGCTACTAACAAGGATTTGAAGAAGGAAGTTGAACTCGGGAACTTTAGAAAAGATCTATTTTATAGGATTAATGTTATGCCTATATATACACCTACTTTAAGAGAGCGAAAAGGTGATATAAAATTATTAATAGATTATTTTGTTGAAAAATTATGTAAGAGTACTAACAAAGTAATTAAGGGAATCTCAGCAAGTTTTTATAATAGCATGATTAATTATAATTGGCCAGGGAATGTAAGAGAATTACAAAATGTAATGCAAAGAGTTATAAATATGGTAGATAATGAGACTATACTTAGTGCTAATGATTTACCATCGTATATTATAGAGAAAGATTCTATAGAAGGTATGGATTTTGGAAAACAATTAAGTACCTTAGATGAAGTTGAAGAGGAGTATATAAAGAAGGTTATACAGAAATGCAATGGTAATATTGCAGCAGCTTCAAAAATATTAGCTATAGGAAGAACTACCATGTACAGAAAGATGAAAAAATATAATATTGACGAGATCTAAGGGGTAAATGTGTTTCTAAATGAAACATAAGTTTCAAAGTGAAACATGAAAATAGACAAAAATAGTCGAAGTGTTTTAAAATGAAACATAAAAAGTAATTATACTAAAATATAATTGCTTTTTTTTTATGGGAATAAAAAAAAATATATTGTGAAAGCCAGTAAAAATGAGATATTAGAAAAAAGAAAAAGAAGATATTGAATAGTTGGCATGATAGTTGCTTTATAAAGTTAACATAACAAGTAAAAGAGATATTTAAAATGACATTTCAAGTTATCTTGATATATTTAGAACTTTTAGTAATAGGTACCTAAGGAAGGTAAGCCAGGGTACTATTATAAGGACTTTTGTATGTGGCAACGTTTACTAAAAAAGTTCAGTTGAGACTTCTGTTAGAAGAAATAGATTAATATATTAAAAGGTGGTGTGACAACAGGATATAATAAGATTTCTAGTGATGAAGATCCATAAGAAATATTGGATTATAGAGTTTAGACAAAATTATAAACATGAAAGGAGATGCGAATATTGATTATTAAGAGTTTTCCATTAATAATTATTCTTATATTATTTATAGCTGCTTTTGCGATGCCATTCATAAAGAGTGGAAAATTAGTGAAAACAATGAGTGTAGTTTCTATAGCTTTAGGACTTATACTATCTATTAGAACAGCATTTTATGTATTAAGGGAAGGAAAGTTTTACTATAGTTTAGGTTATTTTAATGGACCTGTAGGTATGGAATTTTATATTGGAAATATAGAAGCTATTATGGGGGTAGTATTTACCTTTGTATCCTTAATGATTGTATGGTACTCCGTTTATGGAGTTAATAAAGAAATTGGTAGTAGCAAAATTTCCTTATACTATTTGTTAATTAATATTTTAGTTGGATCATTATTAGGTGTAGTTTATACTAATGATTTGTTTAATGGTTTTATTTTTATTGAAGTTTTAATACTAGCTTCATGCGGAATAGTAGTAGTGCAAAATCAAGAAGATAATAAAAAAGCTACTATTAAATATCTTATTATGAGTTGTTTGGGATCCGGACTTGTTCTTATTGGTATTACCTTGGTGTATTCCATAACGGGTCAATTAAATATAGACCTTATTCACAAAGAGCTGATAAATGTATATAGTGAACATCCAAGGACAATTCTTATTTGCTTAAGCTTATTTACTATAGGACTTGGAGTTAAAAGTGCTACATTTCCACTGCACACATGGCTTCCAGATGCATACTCTAGTGCGCCACCGTCATCAAGGACTATATTATCTGCATTGGTATTAAAAGCTCCTGTTGTACTACTAATTAAGGTTTTATATAGAACCTTTGGTATGGATATAATAGGACAATTACCAGTGATGGACATAATATTAATTCTTGGAAGTCTAAGCATGATAATGGGTTCGGTTTTTGCTATTTTCCAAAAACAGATTAAAAGAATGGTAGCCTATTCAAGTGTTGCACAGATGGGATATGTTTTCTTAGGAATTGGGCTTGGTACTGAATTTGGAGTTACAATAGCAATATTCCACATGATAGGACATGCGGTTACAAAATCAATACTATGCTTATCTGTTGGAGCTATGGTTGAGAAAACTGGTAGTAACGAAATAAGTGGACTAAGAGGTATTGGAAAAGAAATGCCTGTTACTTCTGCCTTATTTGTATTAGGAGCTTTATCTATGACAGGAATACCCTTATTGCCGGGTTTTGTAAGTAAGTGGAATTTAGCTTTAGCAAGCATTGGGGTAAATAAAGTGATTATAGTAGGAGTTATTTTAGTTAGTAGTTTATTAAATGCAGCTCATTATTTTCCGATAATAATCAATTTCTTCTTTGGAGAAGAAAATTTACAGGACAAAGTGTACAAAACTAGGGAGAAATCCATAAAAGAGTTACTTCCAATTATTTGTTTGGTAGTGGCTATGATTTATATAGGATTTGCTTCAGGTGAAATTATAAGTTTAATAAAGACTAGTATAATATAGGAGGGTAAGATATTAATGAATAGCTTAATTTTACTTCCGGTGTTCTTTCCTTTCTTAGTAGCTATGATGATTCCAGCAATAAAATTTAAGGAGAGTCAAAGAAACTTCTTTGTAGGGTCAGTAATAATAGTTAATTTTATGATAGTTATGGGGGTGTTCTACCTTCTAGGAGAAAGTCAAGTTCACTTATTTACACTAAATGAATTTATAGATATATATTTTAAAATTGATAAACTCGGAATTTTATTTACAACTTTGGTATCTAGTTTATGGATTTTCACTAGTTTCTATTCAATGGAATACATGAAGCGTGAAGGAAAGGAAACCAAGTTTTTTACATTTTTTATTTTAACTTTAGGTGTTACAATGGGTATAGGATTTTCGGGGAATTTATTTACTCTATATATTTTCTATGAATTACTTACCTTAGCTACATTTCCTCTAGTTATTCATTCAGGTACTAAAGAAGCATTAGAAAGCGGAAAGAGATACCTAGTATATTCTGTTGGTGGAGCAACACTTGTTTTGTTAGGAATGATATTAATATTTAGTATGACCAACAATTTAAGTTTTCAACCACATGGAATAATAGGACTTATTTCAGCGGATAAAGTTAACTTATATTTAGGAATATTTATAAGTATGTTTATAGGTTTTGGAGTTAAGGCGGTTTTAGTTCCGTTTCATTCTTGGCTCCCATCAGCTATGGGTGCACCTACACCTGTAAGTGCACTTATTCACTCTGTAGTTATTGTGAAGTCTGGAATATTTGCTCTTATTAGAATGTGTTATTATATTTTTGGAGTAGATGCAATAAGACAGATTAAAGGAAATATATATATGACAATATTAATTGTTATAACTATTTTATTAGGTTCCTTTATTGCTCTTCTTCAAGATGATCTAAAAAAGAGATTGGCTTATTCAACCATAAGTCAATTAGGATATATAATGTTAGGAATTGTTTTATTGAATAAGAATGGATTTGTTGGAGCAGTACTTCATTTAGTAAATCACGCAGTTATAAAGATTACGTTATTCTTTATTGCTGGGGCAATAATGTATACAACAGGCAAGAAAAATATAAGTGAGATGAAAGGAATTGGTAAAAAAATGCCCATTACTATGTGGTGCTTTACCATAGTTTCACTTTCGTTAATAGGAATACCTCCAACTAATGGGTTTGTAAGTAAGTGGTTTTTAGCTCAGGGAGGACTCGGAGCAGGTGAAATGTTATTCCCGGTAGCCCTACTTTTAAGTGCTGTACTAACTGCCTCGTATCTTTTTCCTTTAGTTACATCAGCATTTTTTAAAGGCGGAAATGACGAAAATATCATTATAGAAGAAGCTCCTAAAAGGATGCTAGCTCCAATTGTTATTATAACTGTGATTGTAGTAGTTTTAGGATTGCTTCCTAATCCGATAATTTCCTTCGTAGAGGAAATTGCGAGAGAGATAATATAAAGGGGGATGAATTTTATGAATCCAAAGTCAATATTGATGTTTATAATGCTTTTCCCTTTCATAGGGTCTTTTATAGGATTTATTATTGGAAGGAAAAACGAAAAGCTCAGAGATGTTTTTAATATTTTCATGACTGTAATTGTTTTAATAGCTGTAATTGCTTTATTTCCGCATATTAGACAGGGGAGTGTAGACGTTTCTATACCTTATATTATGGGAATGGGAATACACTTAACCATTAATGCATTTAGATATGTTTTTGTTTTGATTGCAAGTTTTGCATGGACAGTAATTACAATTTACTCTAATGAATATTTAAAAAAGTACAAATATAGAAATAGATACTATCTGTTTTTTATGCTTACTCTATGGAGTACTATAGGTATATTTATATCTGAGAACTTTATAAATCTGTTTACTTTTTTCGAGATAATGTCTCTTACATCTTATACGTTAGTTATACATGATGAAAATGATCGTTGTCATCATGCTGGACATACGTATAAGGTAATGGCTTTTACTGGAGCGCTAATACTGCTTATGGGATTATTCCTTCTATACTATTACACAAATACTTTAAGCATTATGGAACTGCCAATGGCGGTAAAAGATATGGGAAGTATAAAATATCTTATAGTACTTCTAATAACAATAGGTTTTGGTATAAAAGCGGGTATTGTTCCGCTTCATATATGGTTACCACAAGCACATCCAGCAGCACCTGCACCTGCAAGTGCTATACTATCAGGGATATTATTAAAAACTGGAATATTTGGTATCTTGATTACTATTCAAACAATAGTGAAGGATGACTTAATTGTTGCTACTATAATATTAGTTCTAGGGTTTGTAAATATGTTTTTAGGTGGATTCCTAGCTATGTTTCAAAAAAACATTAAGGCGATACTTGCTTATAGCAGTATGAGTCAAATAGGATACATTCTCGTGGGGAGTGGTCTTATAGGCTTGTTAAAAGATCACGGCGCACTAGCTGCTTATGGTACTCTATATCATGTAATTAATCATGCTATCTTTAAAGTGCTATTATTTTTGATAGCTGGTATTATATATATAAAGTTGCATGAGTTAGATATTGATAAAATCAAGGGCTTCGGAAGAAATAACACTCCATTAAAGATTCTGTTTTTAATAGGGATGTTTGGAATAATTGCTATGCCAGGATTTAATGGTTTTGTAAGTAAAAATTTAATACACCACGCTTTAGCTGAAGCTCATCATATGTATGGTGGGGCCATCTTCATAGTTGCTGAAATTGTGTTTAAATTAAGTAGTAGCTTTACTGTTGCATACCTTTTAAAAATATTTATAGCAGTATTTGTTGAGAAAGGTGAAGAAAGCGTTGAAGCAAAAAGAAGTATTTCACTTAAAGCAATAGTTCCGATGGGGGTTCTAGCTGCTGCTATAATTTATATAGGAGTAAGACCAGGAAGTATAATAGCTATATTGAAACCTGCACTTGCTTATTTTGCAATAAAGCCTGCAGAATTACATTTTTATACTTTTGGAGATATTAAAGGGTCAGTTACTACTATAGCTTTAGGTGCTATGATATATGTTTTCTTTATAAGAAAGTATTTAAGAATCCGTGTTGGAGAAACGTGGACTTACCAAAATGTTACTACTAATTGGTTCAGTATTGAGAAACATGTATATATGCCTATAGGTAAAGTATTGTTTGATGTAAGCCATGGGCTATCAAAAGTTGCAGACCAGTGTCTTGTAGTTGTAGTAAGGGTACTTGGTAATGGCCTGAGGTTTGTAGGAAGTATAGAAGTTAAAACTGGAAGAGTAGTAAGCAATACAAAGGATAACTCGGAGCCTTTTCTGAGTTTAAATGAAAGATTGCTTGAACTGAGTAGAAAATTTAATAGTGTAACATACTCAGTAGCTTTATTTGGAGTAGTTCTTGTTGCTTGTTTAATTGTTATGATGAATTAACAAAGAGGTTGTTTTTGTATCTTAAATAGATGCAAAAACAACCTTTTAACTTATTAGTAGATATTTATTTAGAACATATCTTGGAAAAGGTAAGGGTGAATTAAATATTCAATAAATTGTGAGTAATGTTAAGAAAAATGAAGATAATAGAAGTTAAATAAAAAAATACATAAAAAACAATTAAATTCAGAAATTGAATATAAATAAAAGAAATATTATTATTAAATTAATGAAAGTCAAAGAAAGACAAAGTCAGTTGAGGTGATATAGTGGCTAGATTATCGGATATAATTGAAGAATTCATAAAAGATCTTTTAAAAGAAACTAATACTAGAGAACTAGAGATAGGAAGAAATGAATTAGCTAATCAATTTAGATGTGCACCTTCGCAAATAACTTATGTTTTAACAACACGATTTTCTGCAGATTGCGGGTATTATGTGGAAAGTAGAAGAGGTGGTGGAGGATTTATCAAAATAAAAAAGATTGAATCATATACAAATGAATATTTATTAAAAGCTATGAATGAAAAAATAGAAAATAATATAACTTGTGACGGTGCCTATAATATTATAGATGTTTTAGCAGAAAGAGAATTAATAACAGATAGA
Source organism: Clostridium sp. (assembly GCA_036677665.1). GTDB lineage: Bacteria > Bacillota > Clostridia > Clostridiales > Clostridiaceae > Clostridium_H. The sequence continues at coordinate 34,011 of JAVBVX010000007.1, forward strand.
GAGGCTAGTATAATGAAAGTAGCAATTAACGATAGAGTTATAGTTGCTCCTGCGGAACAAAAGAATAATATTAGAGCACAAATACTAAGATCAATGCTAAATGTTATATTGTTATAAAGATTAAAAAACATGTAAAGAATACTGATAAATTAAAAATATTACCTAGGAAATTTATTATATATAAGTGTTGAATATATACAAGGGGTGATTTGTATGATTTGTGAATCATGTGGGCAAAACGATGCTACTATTCATATTACAAAGATAACAAATGGGGTTAAGAAAGAAGCTAATTTATGTCATGAATGTGCTAGTAAAAATCAAAATTTAAATTTGGTTTCAGATATGGATATTATGGCACCATTTGCTTTTCCGAATATATTAAGTGGATTAATGGAGTATGTTAATAAAAGTCATAAAAATAATAATGATATAGAATTAAGATGTGATAATTGCAATTTACTTTATAAGGACTTTAAAGAGAGTGGATTACTAGGGTGTAGCCAATGTTATGATTATTTTAAACCGGCTATTTTATCTGTTATAAAAGGAGTACAAGGAAATTTAGAGCATTTAGGTAAAATACCTAAAAGGTCTGGTGAGGAATTAATGCAAAAGAAGAGAGTGCTTCAATTAAGAGAAGAATTGCAGAAGGCTATTACATTAGAAGAGTATGAAAAAGCAGCTGAGATAAGAGATGAAATAAAGAAGATTGAAAAAGATATTAATTAAACTGGAGGTGAAGGAATGAGGAATTGGGTAGAAGCTAAGACGGAAAATGAAGATATAGTTTTAAGCAGTAGAATACGATTGGCAAGAAACATAAAAAATCATCCTTTTCCTAATAAATTAAATGAAAATCAGGGTAAGGATATTGTAAAAAAGGTAGAGGAAGCTTTTTATTTATCACCTGAGATAGAAGAAAGATTTGATACTATTTATTTATGGCAAAATGATGATATATCTAATCAATCTTATTTAGAAAAACATCTAATAAGTAGAAAGCTTATTATGAATAGCAGTGAAGCTGCTTTTATATTAGATAAAGATGAAACAGTTAGTATTATGATAAATGAAGAAGATCACATAAGACTTCAGAGTATAACAGGCGGTCTTAATTTAAAAGAGGCACTAGAGTATGCTACTAAATTAGATGATTTATTAGAAGAGAAATTAGAATATGCTTTTGATCCTAAGTTAGGATTTTTAACCTCATGTCCCACAAACCTAGGAACAGGTCTTAGAGCATCTGTTATGCTTCATCTTCCTGCACTAACAGTTAATAAAGAGATAAATGGACTATTAAGTGCTCTCACTCAAGTAGGAATGACTATAAGAGGTTTAAATGGAGAGGGATCTCAAGGTGAAGGGAATCTCTATCAAATATCTAATCAACTTACATTAGGATTAGTAGAAGATGAAATTTTAAATAACTTAACAGGAGTTATTAATCAAATTATTAATAGAGAAAATCAAGCAAGAGAAAGAATTTTAAGTAAAAATAGACTTGAGACAGAAGATAAGATTTATAGATCTATTGGTATATTAAAGTCAGCATTAATGTTGAGTTCAAAGGAAACATTAAATTTACTTTCTAATGTAAGATTAGGAGTAGAAATGGGAATACTTAAAAATGTTGATAAAACTATGCTTAATAAGTTACTTGTAGATACTCAGTCTGCCACTATTCAAAAAAATTATGGCGGAGAAGGATATGAAAAACAAAAAAGTTTATATAGATCAAACTTAGTTAAAGAAAAATTTAAAGATATACACATATAAGTTAAGGAGGTGCATTATATAATGATGTTTGGTAGATTTACTGAAAGAGCTCAAAAAGTATTACATTATGCTCAACAAGAAGCACAAGAATTTAAACATGGATATATAGGAACAGAGCATATATTACTCGGCATTATAAAAGAAACGGAAGGGCCTGGCAACAAATTACTTAACGAAATGAATATAACAGAAAAAAATGTAAAAAGTTTAATTGAGGAATATGAAGGTAAGGGAGAATTAGAGCTAAGTAAAAATGAAATTCCTCTAACCCCAAGAACAAAAAGATTACTAGAACTTAGTTCACTTGAAGCTAGAAAGTTAAATCATAACTATATTACTCCAGAACATATATTATTAGCACTAATAAAGGAGTCAGAAGGTGTTGCCTACACCATTTTAAATAACTTAGGATTGGACTTTGAAAAGCTTCAAAAAGAACTGTTAAAGACCTTTAATCAGGAACTTGTACAAGGAACTACGAATCAAGGAAGTCCAAAACCTAAAAATAACACCCCGACTCTAGATCAATACAGTAGAGATTTAACACAAATGGCATCTGAAGAAAAACTTGACCCCGTTATAGGTAGAGATAAAGAGACAGAAAGAGTTCTTGAGATATTGTGTAGAAGAATTAAAAATAATCCATGTTTAATTGGTGATCCAGGAGTAGGTAAAACAGCTGTTGCTGAAGGTCTTGCTCAAAGAATTGCTAGTGGAAACATCCCTGAAATATTAAGAAATAAAAGAGTTGTGACTTTAGATATTTCGTCACTAATAGCGGGTTCTAAATATAGAGGTGAATTTGAAGATAGATTAAAAAAAGTTATGGAAGAGATAACAAAGGACGGAAATGTAATTTTATTTATTGATGAGATTCATACAATTATTGGTGCAGGTGGGGCAGAAGGAGCAATTGATGCATCAAATATTTTAAAACCCGCTCTTGCAAGGGGAGAGATTCAGTGTATAGGAGCTACAACTATAAATGAATATAGAAAATATATTGAGAAGGATGCAGCTTTAGAAAGAAGATTCCAGCCAGTCAATATTGGAGAACCTAGTAAAGAAGAAGCTGTTCAAATTTTAATGGGCCTAAGAGATAGATATGAAGCTCATCATGGAGTTAAGATTACAGATGACGCTATAAACGCAGCTGTTGAGCTATCCGATAGATACATTACAGATAGGTTCCTTCCAGATAAAGCAATTGATCTGATAGATGAAGCTGGAGCAAGAGTTAGAATTAAAAATTTAACAGTTCCGCCAGACCTAAAAGGAATAGAGGAGGAGCTTGAAAAGGCTGTAAATGAAAAAGAAGATGCTATTAGAGTACAGGATTTTGAAAAAGCGGCATCTCTTAGAGATAAAGAAAAAGAATTAAGAGAAAAATTAGATAGCCATAAAATAGATTGGAAAAAACAAAACCATGGAGCCACTCAAACAGTATCAGAAGAACAAATAGCAGAAGTAGTAGCTAAGTGGACTAACGTACCTGTAGAGAAACTTACAGAAACTGAATCAGAAAAATTATTAAAATTAGAAGAAATTCTTCATAATAGAGTGGTGGGCCAAGAGGAAGCAGTAAAATCTATTTCAAAAGCAGTAAGACGTGCTAGAGTAGGGTTGAAAGATCCAAAACGACCTATAGGTTCATTCATATTCTTAGGTCCTACTGGGGTTGGAAAAACGGAGCTTTCAAAGGCACTTGCAGAAGCTATGTTTGGTGACGAAGATAATATGATAAGAATTGATATGTCAGAGTATATGGAGAAGCATGCTGTATCAAGACTTATAGGTTCACCTCCAGGATATGTAGGGCATGATGAAGGTGGTCAATTAACAGAAAAAGTAAGACGTCAACCATATTCAGTAGTATTATTTGATGAAATAGAAAAAGCACATCCTGAAGTTTTTAATATTCTTCTTCAAATACTAGAAGATGGAAGACTTACTGATTCAAAAGGAAAAACAGTAAACTTTAAAAATACTATAATAATAATGACATCAAATGTTGGAGCGTCTACAATAAAGAAACAAAAGGCATTAGGCTTTGCAGTGTCAGGAGATGCTGCTTCAAATGAATATGAAAAAATGAAAGAAAATGTTATGAATGAACTTAAAAGTTCATTTAGACCTGAGTTCTTAAATAGAATAGATGATACGATTGTATTTCATTCCTTAGAAAAAGAGCATCTTAGATATATAGTGAAGCTAATGCTGAGAGAAGTATCAAGTAGATTAAAGGAACAAGAAATAAATCTTAATTTTGATGAAGCTACAGAAGAGTTATTATCAAAAGATGGATTTGACAGTGCATATGGAGCAAGACCTCTAAGACGTACTATAACTAAAATTGTAGAAGATAATTTATCAGAGGAGATTTTAAGAGGACATATTAAAAAAGGAGATAGTGTGTTCGCTACAGTAGAGGAAGGTAAACTAGTATTTAAAAGGAAAGAATAAAAAAATAAAATAAACAAATTAAAGACCGACAGAAACAGTTAAAATGAACTGCACCCTGTCAAGTAGACAGTGGAAATAATAAAAATCAATTTAAGCGGCTAAAGCCCTAAACTCCATTGGGCTAAGGCCGTTTAATTTTTCTTGTAATCTTTTGGTA
>JAVBVX010000008.1:0-43616 GCA_036677665.1 Clostridium sp.
CCTCAAACGCAAAAGCTTTTAGATATGTTAGAGGATGATGATGATGTTCAAGATATCTACCACAATGCAGAGTTCCCAGAAGAGTGGGAAGGATAAATATCTTTTATTTATAGGATATGGTATTAGAGAACATTAGATTAATAGGAGTGTGTAAAAGATGCTAGAAAGTATAATACTGGGACTTGACAACGAAGTTAGTGAGCAGAAAATAGAAATAGAAAAGTTAAATAAAAAATTAGATTTAATTCTTAAATTTTTGTCTGAAAATCTTAATGTGGAAAAGACGATTATTGAAAAATTGAAGGAAGATCTTAATAGATAGAAATAATTGATTCATTTTAGGAACGTGCGTAATTCAATGTAAATTAATAAAATATAAGATTTTTTCTAAATAAGAATTACTACTAAGAGCGCGTACTCAGTAGTAATTCTTATTTATGTTTTTATTGATGATTATTTATTTCTATTAACACCGCTCCATATTTTTATAATATTACGTATATATGATAAATATATGATGTATATAAGAGGGGAAGAAGTAATAATGGATAAAAGGCATGTTGAAGAAGTGATGGACTTAGATGCAAATGAATATACGAAGACATTTCAAGAGATTATTGAAAAAATAGAGAAAGAATTTATACAAAAAGGTATAATATTAGAAGTTGGAATTAAGCACTTAAATTATCTGTGTAATAATGCAAAACTTAATATTAAATAGGTAATTTCTAAAGGAAGAATAGAGACTAACAATAGTCTTTTTATTTTGTCCATATATAGATTAGGAATTTTTATTAATGATTTTTCATAAAATTATATGAGTATAAATATCATTCTTGGTTTCTGTAGGAGTTTTGCTCCATATCAAGCTTGAAATCGTTACTTAATGTGGTAGTTAAGATAAAAAATAAAAAATGAAATTAAGTAATATAGCAATGAATGTTGGAGGAAGAAAAGTGGATACAGATTTAAATAAAGAATGTAATAAGAGTGATGATGAAACTTTATCTTCAGAAAAAGCAGAAGATAGAATAGATAAAAATCAAGAGTTTGAAGTGCCTATTAGTGATACTATCACTGAAACTAGTGCTAATTTAAGAAATATAAACATAATTAGAGAGGAACTTTGTAAATTATCTTTAAACCCTTGTGAGAGAGAATATTTTAACAATTGTATATTACCGCTCTTAACTACATTAACTGGAATTACATCGGCTTCATCAAATTTGGCATCTTCCGCTAGTGACTTAAGTAACTCTAATATTCTTTTTAGGAAAAAATCAAATATAAAAGATACACTAGATCTTGTTTATGATATTAATAAGAAATCGGAAGATGTCTATAAAGCTTTAGTTAAGAGAATTGATAAGATGTTAGATTGCATAGAATAAGTGTTTTAATATAAAAATTTTAAATAAAAAGCTCATTTATATAGGCACATTTTAAGTATGAGATTAATATAATTTATATGAATGATTATATTACATGTAACATTATTAGTAAGTGCTGGTATAAATTGAGGAGGCAATATTTGATGAACTTTATAGTTAATTTTTATTCTTGCTTAGATGAAAATTATGATTCTTTTGAAGAAATAATTCAAGGAATTGAAACAGATAATATTATGTACCTAACCACTCAAATAGGAGATATCGTAGTTGTTCCAACTCTTGGAGAGTGTGAATATATTGTAAAAAAAGTTGTTAAGAAGTTTTATAATAAAGAGCTAGATATATATGTATCAAAAGTAAAAAGTCAAGACCAACTTATTGATGAAGCAAATACTTCAACTAATAGCACTATAATAAGAATGTTTGACTCAGTTAGAGATGCTAAGATATTTGATTTTACCAGTGTGATTAATTCAAATATAATTAGCACTATAAAAAATTCTAAAGATAAAGATATGATAATGTTAAAATAGTATAGTTACTAAATTGAAAAAATGTTCTTTATAGGTACTTTATTTATATAATAATATTAAATAAAAGTCACATAATAAGTGGCTTTTATTTTTGCGCATTAACAGTTACAATTTCTGAAGTGAATTCATAGTATATAAGGGTATTGAAGTTTAGGAGGTAAATTGTTAATGGCATACGTAAGAAATAATATGGAACAATATTATATGAATTTCCCACAAGAAAATTTAAAAGAAGCACTTAAACTTATAAAAGAATCTATTAAAGGTGAAAAAGAAGATAAATCATTTTATAACTATCTAATTAAGCTCGCACCTACTAAAGAACAAAAAGAAATCATAGAATCAATAAAGAATGATGAGAAAAGACATAATATGATATTTAAAAGAATATATAAAGATTTTACTACAGAGGAAATCGAAAATGAGGATGATGATTTTAAGAAACCAAAGACATATATAGAAGGAATAAAGATGGCACTAATGAGTGAAATGGGAGCAGTGGAAAAATATAAAAAAATAAGCCAAGGCCTTCCTTATAATCAATATAAGGAACTATTATTTGGGATAATAACAGATGAGATAAGGCATGGTATTTTATATAATTATATACTTTACTTAAATACAATACACAAAGGAAATATAGGTGAGATAAAAGAAAAAGTATGTAGAGAAATGGATAAGTTTAGTACATCAATTAATGAAGCTAAAGGGGTAACTCTAGACAAAGCTAAGGAAAAAATAAAAGAAGAAAAAATTTTTGAAAATATAGTTATTCCGGGAATTATCTTAGGAGTAAGAAATGCTTATTCTATAAATAATGAAAAAGCAGAATCAAGAGATATATTAAATATGAAGCAAGATATAGCAACTAGATATATTGCAGAGGGTGTTGAAATACTGTTAGGTAAAGTAAAAGAAAAAGTTGATTTAGAGAGTTTCTTTCAACAATATATACTTCCTCAATTAATTAAAGATTAAAGTATAAAATTTATTAAAAATGAATAAGTAATAGAAAGTTTGACCATAATATCTACATGAGGAGTGATATTATGGAAAAACAGAAATATTTTTCATTAACTTTAGTCTTGTGTAGTATACTGTTTCTTTTAGTGGGATATTTAATAGGTAGAGATATAAACACTGAAAATAAAGATGTTAAAGAACAAAATTTAACTATAGATGTAAGTGGAATAAAAGCAGATAATAATGAGACTTTAAATAAGATAATTGAAAAAGATTGGGAAATATTATTTGAAATTCAACCTAAAAATAACAAGATTATTATTGAGAGAACTAGAACAGCAGAGGAAGAAGAAATAGTAGGTAAAACAGTATCGGAAATAGAAAAAAAGTATAATTTGTATGGATATAAGCTTAAAGATATAAAATCTAATACAGTTGAATTAGTAAGAAATCCTTTAGTATACAAACCAAACCGATATATTCTTTTTATTGAAAATAATGAAATTGTAATAGTGAAAAGTGATGATAAAGGAAATATCTTTGATGGAAATGGAAATTTATTGAGCAAAGAAGGAACAGGTACGAAATTTACAAGTTTAAGACAAAATGATATTGATAATATTGTAAAAGGTAATGAGTTAATGCAGTTTGAAAATATTGAACAATTAAATGATGGTATCAAAGATTTTGATATAAAATATGAAATGCCTGAATAATAGGCATTTCATATTTTTTTGTATGAATAAAGGTGGCCTTCCTTGATAAATATAACCTGAAATGGTAAAGTAATATATGATTATATATAAGACTATTTGGAGGGTTTAATTTGTTTGAATACATTAAGGGTCAATATGTAGGGATGAGCAAAGATTACATAATAATAGAGAATGAAAATAAGGGATACAAAATACATACATCAGGTAGTACTATGGCACAAATGCCTAATATTAATGAAGCGGTAAAAATATACATTGAGCAAATAGTCAGAGAGGACTATATAGGATTATATGGATTTCTTACAGAAGAAGAAAGGGAAATGTTTAATTTACTACTAACTATTAATGGAGTTGGCAGTAGAGCTACATTATCTTTATTATCCATAAGTAATGTAAATAACTTAAAACTAGCTATCATAAATGGAGACTATGGCACTTTAATGAAGGCTCCAGGTATAGGTAAAAAGATTGCGCAGAGAATAGTTTTAGAGCTAAAAGATAAGATTTCTAAGTTGAATAATACTGAAGTTGTTTCTGAAGGTTTAATGGGAGCTAATGAATTTAATATTAATAAAAATTACAGTGAAGCACTTGAAGCATTAATGGGACTTGGATTTACACAAAAGGAGACAGAGAAGGCTCTTAAAGATATAGATATAAATAGAAGCCTAGAAGAAATTATTAAGAATAGCCTAAAACATCTCATGAATTAGGGGGAAACTTTATGGAGGAGAGAATTGTATCAGGATTACATAAAACTGAGGAAATAGATATAGAATACTCATTAAGACCTCAAAATTTGAAAGAGTATATAGGTCAGAGAAAAGTAAAAGAAAAATTAGATATATTCATAAAAGCAGCTCAAAGAAGAAAAGAGTCTTTAGATCATGTTTTGCTTTATGGTCCTCCAGGACTTGGGAAAACTACTTTAGCTAATATAATAGCAAAAGAAATGGGTGGAAATCTTAAAGTAACATCAGGTCCAGCCATTGAGAGAGCAGGAGACTTAGCAGCTATACTAACTACTTTAAATAATTACGATGTATTATTTATAGATGAAATCCACAGGCTTAATAGAACAGTTGAAGAAATATTATATCCAGCTATGGAAGATAATGCACTAGATATAGTAATTGGAAAAGGTGCAGCAGCTAAATCAATAAGACTAGATTTACCGAAGTTTACCTTAATAGGAGCCACTACTAGAGTTGGATTGCTTACAGCTCCTCTTAGAGATAGATTTGGTGTATTAAGCCCTATGGAATTCTATGAGGAAAATGAATTAAAAGAAATAGTAACAAGATCATCTAAAATCGTTGGGATAAAAATCGAAGAAGATGCAGCCTACGAAATTGCAAGAAGGTCTCGAGGAACTCCTAGAATTGCAAATAGAATATTAAGGAGAGTACGAGATTATTGTGAAGTTAAGGGAAATGGAAGAATTAATCTAGAAATTACTAAAATGGCACTAGAGTTACTAGAAATTGATGAACAAGGCTTTGATAGAATAGATAATAAAATTTTAGAAGCTATTATTTATAATTTTGATGGAGGTCCTGTGGGATTAGAGACTTTATCTTATTTTATAGGAGAAGAACTAGATACAATACAAGATGTATATGAACCATATTTACTTCAAAAAGGTTTTATTATAAGAATGCCAAGAGGAAGAAAAGCAACTGAAAAAGCCTATAAACACTTTAAAGTTCAGTTTATGGAACAAACTAAGCTAAAATAGAGGGAGTGGACGTATTTGAAAGTTAAGGATTTTGATTTTTATTTACCTGAGGAATTGATTGCTCAGCATCCTTTAGAAAAAAGAGATGAATCAAGATTAATGGTTGTAGATAGAGAGAGTTGTAATATTGAACATAAAGTATTTAAAGATATAATAGAATACTTAAAAGAAGGAGATTGTCTTGTATTAAATAATACCAGAGTTTTACCAGCTAGGTTGATAGGAGAAAAAGAAACTACTGGCAGTAGAATGGAGTTTTTACTTCTAAAAAGAATAAGTACGAATACATGGGAAACACTTGTTAAGCCGGGTAAAAGAGCTAAAGTAGGTGCTAGATTTACTTTTGGTAATGGAGAATTAAAAGCAGAAGTAAAAGATATCGGGGAAGAAGGAAGTAGAATAATAGAATTCGAGTATACTGGTATATTTGAAGAGGTACTAGATAGATTAGGGCAAATGCCTCTGCCGCCATATATAACAGAGCAACTAGAAGATAAAGAAAGATATCAAACAGTGTATTCGAAGGAGGTGGGCTCAGCAGCAGCACCAACTGCAGGACTTCATTTTACTGAAGAGCTTTTAGATGTAATTAATAAAAAAGGAATACAAATAGCTTTTGTAACCTTGCATGTTGGACTTGGAACCTTTAGACCAGTAAAAGTAGATAGTATAGAGGAACATCATATGCATTCGGAGTACTACACTATGTCAAAGGAAACAGCAGAAACTATAAATAGAGTAAAAGAAAATGGAGGAAGAATAATAGCTGTAGGTACTACTTCTTGTAGGACGTTAGAGACTATAGCAAATGACATAGGAAGTGTAAGAGAACAATCAGGGTGGACAGATATTTTTATGTACCCAGGTTATAAATTTAAAATAGTAGATAGATTAATAACTAACTTCCATTTACCACAATCCACTTTATTGATGCTTGTAAGTGCTTTCTCTTCTAGAGAAATAATAATGAAAGCTTATGATGAAGCTGTTAAGGAAAAGTACAGATTCTTTAGTTTTGGAGATGCTATGATTTTAAAATAGATTAGGATTACCTTATAGGAGGAGAAGAATAGTGTTTAAGTTACATAAGAAAAATAAAAATGCAAGAAGAGGAGAGTTTCACACTCCTCATGGAGTTATACAAACACCAGTATTTATGAATGTAGGAACATTAGCTGCTATAAAAGGTGCAGTGTCTTCTATGGATTTAAAAGATATTAGATGTCAAGTTGAATTATCTAATACGTATCACCTTCATTTAAGACCGGGAGATGGGGTTATTAAAAAATTAGGTGGATTACATAAATTTATGAATTGGGATAGACCAATACTTACTGATTCAGGTGGATTTCAAGTTTTTTCTCTAGCTAAAATGAGAAAAATTAAAGAAGAAGGAGTTTATTTTCGCTCTCATATAGATGGCAGACAGATCTTTATGGGACCAGAAGAAAGTATGCAAATACAAAGCAACTTAGCTTCTACTATAGCTATGGCTTTTGATGAATGTGTTGAAAATCCGGCGCCAAGAGATTATGTAGAGAAATCCGTAGATAGAACAACTAGATGGTTGGGAAGATGTATAAATGAGATGAAAAGATTAAATTCTCTTGAGGATACAATTAATAAAAAACAAATGTTATTTGGAATAAATCAAGGTGGAATTTACGAGGATATAAGAATAAAACACGCCAAGGAAATATCTAAGATGGAGTTAGATGGATACGCTATAGGGGGGCTTGCAGTTGGTGAAACTCACGAAGAGATGTACAGAATTATAGAAGCTGTAGAGCCGTATTTACCTTCTGATAAACCTAGATATTTAATGGGAGTAGGAATTCCAAGTAATATACTAGAGGCTGTATCAAGAGGAGTAGATTTTTTTGATTGTGTATTACCAGCTAGAAATGGTAGACATGGACATGTATTTACTAAATATGGTAAAATAAATTTATTGAATGCAAAGTTTGAACTTGATAGTAATCCAATTGATGAAGGTTGTGATTGTCCGGCATGTAAAGATTATTCTAGAGCTTATATAAGACATTTATTTAAGGCTAAAGAACTTCTTGCTATGAGACTTTGTGTTTTGCATAATTTATACTTCTATAATAAACTTATGGAAGATATAAGGAATGCTATAGACGGAGACTATTTTGAAGACTTTAAATCCCAAAAGCTAGAAGAATGGGGTGGAAGAGCGTAAAGAGGGGGAAAATCCATGCCTCAAGATAACAATGTAATTATTGTGGTTATACCTTTTTTATTTATGTTGATCTTATTTTATGCATTTATTATGATTCCTGAAAGAAAAAGAAAAATTAAGTATAATGAAATGATCTCATCCTTAAAGACTGGTGATGAGATAGTAACAATAGGTGGAATACTAGGGAGAATTATTGAAATGCAAGAAGAATCTATTATTATTGAATCAGGTCCAGACAAAGTTAAATTAAAGTTAAGGAAAAATGCTATAGCTTCTATATTAAATGAATTACTAGCATATGAAACTGAAAAGTAAGTAATAAATTGCCTTCTATGTACATAGATATTTATTAAATAGGAGGTGTTTTATTTTGCATGAAAGAAATAATGTCCTTTGCATTGGACAAGGTGTCTTAAGAAGTTTCTCTATTACTCTAATTTCACTTTTGGCCTATGCAGTAATAACATATTTTACAAAGCCAAATCCAAAGATAGATGCCATATTTTTTGTTGTTATAACTGCACTGAGTGTTATGTATGGCTCAATATATGCTGTTAAACATATACAAAAAAAAGGTTGGTTAGTTGGATTAATTGTAGCTATGCTATATATGCTTATTGTGTATTTGGTATCTGCTGTCAATGGAAGAGGTTTTGATATTTCTAGCTTGGGAGTACTTAGAATAGGTTTAGCGATGTTTGTTGGTGTATTATCTGGTATGTTAGGCATTAATATATAAAAAATCTTTATTATTATCCTGTATTATGATATAATTTTACAGGATAATTCTAAAGTGGGAATGGAGGAATAAGAATGAAGCATATAAAAACTATAAACAAAAAAAATATTAAAGAGAGTTTAAATAAACCAGGATGTAAGGAATGTGCTAATTCATGTCAATCAGCATGTAAAACTTCTTGTACGGTTGCAAATTTAGCTTGTGAAAACTAGAGTGTTAAAGTAAGCAGTAACGAAAAGTTACTGCTTTACGTTTTTATAGAAGGAGGAGTATAAAATGGCATTAATTCATAAATTTGTTCAAAATGGAGAATACTATATATTAGATGTAAATACTGGAGCTGTACATATTGTAGATGAGTTAGTATATGACTTATTAGAGGAAGATAGATTAAAAACTAAGGAAGAACTTGTTAATGAATTTAAGGACAAGTATTCTGTTCAGGATATAAACGAGGTTTATGATGAAATAGTAGAACTGAAAAAAGAGGGCTTTCTTTATACAGAAGATAGTTATGAAGAAATAGCATTAAAAAGTCAAAATTCAGAGGATTATATTAAAGCTGTATGCCTTAACATAACTCACGATTGTAATTTGCGTTGCAAATATTGCTTTGCTGATGAAGGGAAATATCACGGTGCCAGAAAAGTAATGTCGCCAGAGATAGGAAAGAAGTCTATTGATTTTGTTATAGCACATAGTGGCCCAAGAAGAAATATTGAGATAGATTTGTTTGGGGGGGAACCTCTAATTGCAGTAAAAGAAATTAAAGAGATAATTACATATGCAAGAGAACAAGAAAAAATACATAATAAAGTTATTAGATTTACAATGACAACTAATGGAACTTTATTAAATGAAGAAATTATGGAATTTATGGATAAAGAAATGGGAAATATAGTTCTAAGTATAGATGGAAGAAAATCAGTCAATGATAATATGAGGCCTAAGGTTGATGGAAGTGGGACTTATGAAACTATTCTTCCAAAGATAATAGATATGGTAGAAAAAAGAGATAAGTCAAAATCTTATTATGTAAGGGGAACTTTTACTCGTGAAAATTTAGACTTCTATAATGATATAAAACATTTAGCAGATTTAGGTTTTAAAGAAATATCAGTTGAACCAGTTGTTTTAGGCGATGAGCATGATTTATCCTTAAGAAAAGAAGATCTACCAACTATTTTTGAAAATTATGATAAATTATATAATGACATGTATGATAGATATAAAAAAGGGAATGAATTTAAATTTTATCACTTTAATATAGACTTGCAAGGAGGCCCTTGCGTTTATAAAAGAATATCAGGTTGTGGAGCAGGACATGAGTATATAGCTATAACACCAGAGGGAGATATTTATCCATGTCATCAGTTTGTAGGAAATAATGATTTTAGGATAGGAAGCATATATGATGAAGATGAAAATATAAACTGGCAAATATCAAAAACATTTAAAGAAGCTCATATATACAATAAACCAGTTTGCAGAGAGTGCTGGGCTAAGTTCTACTGTAGTGGTGGATGTCAGGCTAATAATTATAATTTTAATGGGGATATGAATACTCCTTATGAAGTAGGATGTGAAATGCAAAAAAAGAGGATAGAATGTGCAATAGCATTAAAGGCTAAAAAGATGGAAGATGAACAATAAAATGATAGAATAACCTATTATTGACTATTGTATTTAAAAGTAATATAATTAGTAGGATTATTCTGAAATTAAGTTACTAAGGGGGATAAAGATGAGGAACACAAAGCCTAACAATTCCCAGAAAACTAAAAGTGCAGTTTGGTTTATAATCAGTATACTATTAATTGGGTTATTTACTTATTCTGGATTTTTTGGGATTAAGAATATTTTTGGGTATAGAGTAAAATCCTTTAATGAAACTATTAATAAAGGATTAGATTTACAAGGTGGTATATCTGTTTTAGAAGAGATTAAGGGAGAGGCAAATAATGATACCATTGAAAGAACTATCGAAATGTTATCAATGAGACTTAATCCTGATGGTGTAAAGGAAATATCTTTAACCAAAGAAGGAGAAAATAGAATAAGAATTGAAATTCCAGGGGAATTCGACTCTAAAAAAGTATTGGAAAGTATAGGTAAAACTGGTAAATTAGAATTTAAAGGCCCAGATGAAGTTGTAATATTAACGGGTAAAGAGGTTAAAACTGCTGTAGCTTTCTTAGATGATATGCAAAGCCCTTCAATTAGACTAGAATTAAATGAAGAAGGTACAAAAAAATTTGCTGATGCAACTAGCAAATTTATAGGTCAAAAAATCGGAATATACATGGATGAAGAACTACTAACTAATCCTACTGTTAATGATGTTATAACGGCAGGTACAGCTACTATAACAGGAAGTTCTTCTTTGGAAGAAGCTCAGCGTCAAGCTAATATTATAAAATCTGGAGCTCTTCCAGTTGTTTTGGAAGCTGTTGAATTTAAAACAGTTGGAGCTACATTAGGAGCGAATGCACTTCCGCTAAGTGCTAAAGCAGGGGTAATTGGTATTTCACTAGTTATTCTATTTATGATAATTTATTATAGGCTTCCAGGTTTAATATCTGGAATTGCACTAGTATTTTATGTATTTATAGTGTTAGGAACATTTTCGGTTCTTGAAGTCACCTTGACACTTTCAGGAATAGCGGGATTTTTGTTAACGGTAGGTATGGCTGTAGATGCTAATGTTCTTATATTTGAAAGAATTAAAGAAGAATTGAATCAAGGAAAGGCTGTGAGAACAGCTTTAGAGAATGGTTTTAGTAGAGCCCTCTCATCTATAGTTGATTCAAATATAACAACTATAATTGCAGGTTTAGTTTTATACTTTTTAGGATCAGGTGGAGTTAAAGGCTTTGCACTTACCCTTATGATAGGTATATTATGGAGCATATTTACAGCTCTTGTAGTTACTAAAACATTACTAAAGTTAAGCATGGGAATGGGATTTATAAATAGTGCTTCTCATTTCGGTGTTAAAAGGGGGTAAGAACATGCTAAAAATTGTTGAGAAAACTAAGCTGTGGTTAGCTGTATCCTTAATTGTAATAATAATTGGTATGGTCTTTTTAGGCAAGAATGGTTTGAACTTTGGTATTGACTTTAAGGGTGGTACTACAGTTAATATAGAAATGGGTAAAGATTTTAACCAGAAACTTAAAGAAGAAATTGATGTAATAGTAAAAAAGTATGATAAAAATGCTACTACTTATATTGCAAATAAAACTCAGTATGAAGTTAAAAGTAATGTTCTAAACAGTGAAAATATAGGTAAGATGTTTTCTGAAATAAAAGATAAATATAAGATAGCAGACGAGGCATTAACTTCTCAAAATGTGGGTCCATCTATAGGAAAAGAGTTGAGAAATAAAGCAGTAAGAGCACTACTTTTAGCGACTGTTGCAATGCTGGCATATATATGGATGAGATTTGAAATTAGGTTTGGAATTGCAGCTATAATAGCCTTAATACATGATGTGTTAATTACTTTAAGTGTGTATACTATATTTAGTATACCTGTAAATACACCTTTTATTGCAGCTATGCTTACAATTGTAGGATACTCTATAAATGATACTATTGTTATATTTGATAGATTAAGAGAGAATAGAAGAAAAATGAGGGGTCGAGATATTTTAGAGATTACAAATATAAGTATAACTCAAACTATGTCTAGATCTATAAATACAACACTTACAACATTAATAACTATTGTATGTGTGTATATATTTGTACCCTCAGTTAGAGAGTTTACCTTTCCGTTAATAATAGGAATCCTATCAGGAGCTTATTCTTCTATATTTATTGCGAGTCCGATTTGGGTTTTATTAGGTAAAAAAACAAAGAAAGCCATAGCTTAATATAAAGAAAAGTCAGAGAATTTACTCTGGCTTTTCTTTATATTAAAATTAATTAGATATAATATTACATAAAATTATGTAAAAAATATTTTAAAAACACGTAGAGAAATGTATAGTTATTAAATATAATGTCATTTAGTGAAAAAAATATTTGTAATACCACTAAATTTAAATTATAATATTATTTGCTTCCTATAAATTTTGGGGGATTATATATGAAAAATAATGATTCTTGTAATAATATTTTAAATTTAATTAATATACATGATTCCTACCAATTAAAGGGAATAAAATATGCCTTAGGTAGGATTATAAAAGCTGTTAATGAGAGAGAGAAGATAGTTGTTTATGGATCTTGTGATTTAGATGGAATAACTAGCGTTTCTTTGTTGATGCTTATTTTAAAATATCTTAATGCTGATGTTGAATACTATATACCAGATGTTATAGATGATGGTGATATATTCAATACTAATGTAATTAAAAATCATATTAAGTTACTAGGCGCACAGTTGATTATAACAGTAGGCTGTGGTATAAACTCACTTTATGAAGTTGAAATATGTAAAAGTTTGGGTATGGATGTAATTATTACAGATTATCATAAGCCAGAAAAAAGTTTGCCTAATACTATTGTAGTTAATCCGAATCAAGAGGACTGTAGTTATCCCTTTAAAGAATTAAGGGCGGTAGGAATAACTTATAAATTAGCCTATGTTATAGCGGAACATTATCATGTCCAATCTATAGAAAAATACTTAGATTTAGTAGCTATTGGAATTGTAGCCTCTAATGCTCCGCTTGTAGGAGAAAATTTACTTATGTTGCAAAAAGGAATATCTTATTTAGCCAACTCAAATAATTATGGAGTAAAAGCAATAAATAAATTAAATAACATTATTAATATTGATTATGAAGTAGTTGCAAAAATATCAGCTATAATAATGCCTAAAGTAAATGCTATTGGAAGAATGGATGATGCAAGAATAGTTGTTGAATTGTTTACAACAACAGACTTTCATAGAGCTGAGCAAATTGTTAAATACATGAAGAACATTTGGAAGTGTAATGAAAATAAACTAAAAGTTAAAGAACATAATGCCTAAAATAACTTGAATTTAAAATCCTACTTAATATATAATGTAGAAGTAGTTGAAAATGCATATCAATATTGTAGTATTGTATACTAGGGGGAATAATAGTTGAAATTAGAAGATAGCATAAGAGTAATTGAAGGATTTCCAAAAGAAGGTATTAGTTTTAAAGATATTACAACACTTCTACAAGATAAAGAAGCCTTTAAAATGTCAGTAGATAGTCTAGTGAAACATCTAGAAGATAAAAATATAGATATTGTTGTTGGACCGGAGGCAAGAGGATTCTTATTTGGAACACCAGTAGCATATGCTTTAGAAGCAGGTTTTGTTCCAGTAAGAAAAAAGGGAAAGCTTCCAGCAGATACGATTAGTGTAGAATATGATTTGGAGTATGGTACTGATATATTGGAAATTCATAGAGATGCAATAAAGCCGGGTCAAAGGGTTGCCATTGTTGATGATCTTTTAGCAACAGGAGGTACTGTAGAGTCTGTGGTTAGATTAATTGAACAAGTTGGTGGAGTTGTAGTTAGTCTTGGATTTGTAATAGAGCTAACTGATTTAAATGGAAGAGAAAAACTAAAAAAATATGATATTATGTCTTTAGTACAGTATAATATTTAATATAAATTAAGTTCTTGTTAATATTGACAAGAACTTAATTTATATATATATGGCATAGTTTTGTATTTTAGTATTCTTTGCCGAATTATTGTTTTATAGTAGATAACACTAATAGTGTGTAAGAGGTTCTTATTGCAATATTCGATACTGTATTATATAATATTTATAAAAAAATGTGAGCTGGTTATATAAACCAGCTTTTGATTTTAGAGGAGTTATTCGTATGCTGGATGATTTATTAGGGAAAATTGATGAAAATTGTAATAATGTTAATAAAGATATTATTATTAAAGCTTATAAATATGCTGAAGGCGCACATAAAGAGCAGAAAAGGGTTTCGGGTGAACCGTACATAGTACATCCAGTCAAAGTTGCTTCTATTTTAGTTGAAATGGGTTTGGATGAGAATACCATTGCAGCTAGTCTACTTCATGATGTAATTGAAGATACTGAATTTACTTATAAAGATTTAGAAATGGAATTCAATGTAGAGGTAGCAAATTTAGTTGAAGGAGTAACTAAGCTAGGAAAAATAAAATATAGAACAAAAGAAGAACAACAAGCAGAAAACGTAAGAAAAATGTTATTTGCTATGACTAAGGATATAAGAGTTATATTAATAAAACTAGCTGATAGACTTCATAATATGAGAACCTTAAAATATATGAGTGTTGAAAAGCAAAAAGAAAAAGCAAAAGAAACTTTAGATATATTTGCTCCCTTAGCGCACAGGCTTGGTATATCAAAGATTAAATGGGAACTTGAAGATTTAGCTTTAAGATATATGAATCCAAATGAGTACTATGATTTGGTTAGAAAAGTGGCTGAAAAGAGAAATGAAAGAGAAGCCTACATTACTAATATAATAAGTGAGTTAAAACATAAATTAGATGAGGCAGGTATACAATCTGATATAGCGGGAAGACCAAAACACTTTTATAGTATATATAGAAAGATGGTAGTTAAAAATAAAACTATAGATCAAATTTTTGATTTAACTGCTGTTAGGATCTTGGTAAATGATGTAAAAGATTGTTATGCAGCTTTAGGAATGGTACACACTTTGTTTAAACCTATCCCAGGGAGATTTAAAGACTACATTGCAATGCCAAAGCCTAATATGTATCAGTCTTTACATTCCACTGTTATAGGACCTCAAGGTAAGCCATTTGAGATACAAATAAGAACTTATGAGATGCATTTTACCTCAGAATATGGTATTGCAGCTCATTGGAAGTATAAAGAAGGCGGCGCTGATGAGGCTCCTAAGGATTTTGAGACCAAATTAGTATGGCTTAGAGAAGTTTTAGAGTGGCAAAGAGAAACATCTAATCCAGAAGAGTTTATGGAAGACTTCAAGGTTGATATGTTTTCAGATGAAGTTTTTGTATTCACACCTAAAGGGGTTGTGATAAACTTACCTTATCAAGCTACACCTATTGATTTTGCCTATAAGATTCATACTGATATAGGCCATAGATGTATAGGTGCAAAAGTTAGTGGGAAGATAGTTCCATTGGATTATCATTTAAAAACTGGAGAGATTGTTGAAATTTTAACTTCAACTATTCCAAAGGGACCTAATATAGATTGGCTAAATATGACCAAAAGTAATCAGGCTAAGACTAAAATAAAAGCTTGGTTTAAAAAAGAAAAAAGACATGAAAATATTGAAAAAGGTAAAGAGTTAATTGAAAGAGAATGTAAGCGTCAAGGTGTTAACTTCGGTAAACTAGCTAAAGGGGAATCTTTAGAAATATTACTTAAAAAGTATAATTTTAATAGTGTGGACGATTTATATGTTTCTGCAAGTATAGGAGCAATTCCGGCAGCTTCTATAGTAAATAGGCTATTAAGTTTCCTTAGAGTCCAAGAAAAAGAAGAAGTTAGTTTAGAAGAGTTGAAGGAACAATTAGATAAGACTGCTAGAAATAGAAAAAAAACCAACTCACCAGGAGTTAAGGTTAAAGGTATAGATAATGTGCTGGTTAGATTTGCTAAGTGTTGCAATCCTGTTCCGGGAGATTATATTACGGGTTACATAACAAAGGGCAGAGGAGTATCAGTTCATAGACAAGATTGTGATAATCTAAAAACGTTGCTTTTAGCTGAGGGAAATAGAATCGTTGATGTTGAATGGGAAAATGAAAGTTTAAGAAAAACAGAGTATATTACAGAAATAGAAGTTAGAGCTGAAGATAGACATGGTCTACTAGCAGGATTAATGGAGGCTATAATTGATACTAAAATAGCATTATATGCTGTAAATGCTAAAACATCAAAAGCTAATCTAGCAATAATTACAATAAAATTAAGAATATCTGATGTTGAAAAATTAAAAGAAGTTATGCGAAAAATGAGAAAGTTAAAAGGCGTAATAGCAGTATATAGAACTAAGAATTAAGTGCTTAGTCCTATATACTTCATTTTTAGTTTTTTGACTTGATTTCTTTGAGTTATTTATTGGGCTTAAAAATATAAGTTTTGTTTAAAAATGGGGTGTTGCTAATGAGAGCTGTAGTACAAAGAGTTAAATACTCAAGTGTTACTGTAGATAATAAGATAGTAGGAGAAATAAATAAAGGATTTAACGTACTGCTTGGTATATCAAAAGAAGATACCTTCGAGGATGTAGAATACTTAAAGAATAAAATAGTTAACTTAAGAGTTTTTGAAGATGAAGAAGGAAAGTTAAACAAATCTTTAATAGATGTAGGAGGAGAACTTTTAATTATATCACAGTTTACACTCTATGGAGATTGTAGAAAAGGAAGAAGACCTAATTTTATGGATGCTTTAGGTGGTGAAGAAGCAGAAAAATTATATTTGCAATTTGTTAGCTTATGCAAGGAAGAATTAGGGAATGTTGAGACAGGTATATTTGGAGCTGAAATGCTTATTGATATAAAAAATGATGGACCAGTTACTCTAATAATTGATAGTAAAAAAATATTTTAATATAGATAGGAGATAAAGTTATGAAAATAAAAAAAATACCAGCAGGAATGTATGGTGCAAATTGTTATATTTTAATAGATGAAGTTAGTAAAGTAGGTTGTGTGGTAGATCCAGGCGGAGATGAGGATATCATAATTAGAGAAATAGAAAATAGTGATATAGAGGTTAAGTATATATTACTAACACATGGTCATATAGATCACGTAGGAGCAGTTAATCCTATAAAGGAAAAATTTAATATACCTGTATATATAAATGGTAAAGATAAGATGTTTATGAAGGAGAATAGTGGCGTATTTGGAGGCTTATGGAATATAACTCCGGAAGATAAAGAAATAAATGATGGTGATATTTTAGAGTTGGGAAGTTTGAAAATAAAGGCCATTGAGACTGGAGGTCATACACCGGGGGGCATGTGCTTTCTAGTAGATGATGTTGTGTTCACAGGAGATACATTATTTTATGGTTCAATCGGAAGAACGGATTTCCCAGGAGGAAATCATAAACAACTAATTGATAATATAAAAACTAAACTTATGATTTTACCAGATAATGTTATAGTTTTACCAGGGCATGAAAGAGAAAGTAATATCAAATTTGAAAGAGACCACAATCCCTTCTTATAAGAAAGATTATTCTTAATTGACGATATTTTAGAGGAAAGATAAATTGATGATACTTAATTATCAATTTATCTTTATTCTCTATTATATTTTAAATTAATATACTGTGCAGTAGTTTATTTGCTATTGATAAAAGGGTGTGAATTTTACAAGATATGATAAAAATAAAACTTAACAATTTAGATTATAGATACGATGTGTACCATATATTTAATCTTTTCTACAGGTTTGAAAATATACAGTTTAATAATGAAACTGATGAAAATTATGATTATCAGATTTCAATAAAGGAAGAAGAACTGACTATAGTGACAGAACAAAGGGAAGAGATGCATTATGACTTAGAGGGAAATGGAAAAGAGATAAAAAAAATTAGACGAATTCTATTCAAATACTTAAGAAACAAAACAGGTAAAAATCTTCCCTGGGGGATGATCATGGGGATTAAACCTACTAAAATTGTTGTGGAAATGATGGAAAATGGATTAAATGAAGAGCAGATAATTAGTACAATGAAAAAAGAATACTTTCTTCAAGAAGATAAGGCAAAGCTTTGTATAGATGTAGCTAAAGTAGAAAAAGAAAAAATAAACAAAGATCCTAAATTAATTAGCATTTATATAGGAATGCCTTTTTGTCCTACGAGATGTCTTTATTGCTCTTTTGCTTCTAATCCTATAAAAAGTTGTGTAAATATGGTAGAACCATATCTAGAAGCTTTGAAATATGAAATAGATAGAATTAAGGCTTTTGTGGATAAAAAAGATTTAAATATAGAATGTGTTTACTTTGGAGGAGGAACTCCAACAGCTGTAGATGATGAGCAATTTCATAGTACTCTAGCACTTGTTTATAAAAGCTTTGTAGAAGGAAGAAATGTTAAAGAGTTTAATGTTGAATGTGGAAGACCTGATAGTATAACTGAAGCAAAGCTAATAGCTATGAAAAAATATAATGTTAATAGAATTAGTATTAATCCACAAACAATGAATAATGATACCCTAGAGGCTATAGGAAGAAGCCATAATGTAGAAGATGTTATTGAGAAATTTAATATGGCTCGAGACTTAGGGTTTGATAATATAAATATGGACTTAATAATTGGATTACCAAATGAGGATTTAACCCATGTAGAAAATACTTGTAAAGGTATTTTAGAACTAAACCCTGATAGTATAACCGTTCATGGAATGGCTCTTAAAAGAGCATCTATTCTACACGAACAAATACTATTGAAAAAAGTTAAAATTATAGAACAGAATGAATTAGATGAAATGTATAAAAGAACTGTTGAGTTATCTAAGAAACTTGGTATGACGCCTTATTATATGTATAGACAAAAAAATATGGTAGGAAACATGGAAAATGTAGGTTACTCAAAACCTTCTAAGGAAGGAATATATAATATTCAAATAATAGAAGAAAAACAGACAATAATTGCATTAGGTGCAAATGCTGTTACAAAAGTTGTATTTTTAGAAACAAATAGAATTGAAAGATCAGCAAATTTAAAGGATTTGAAAGAATATATAAATAGAATAGAGGAAAAAGTAGAAGAAAAAATAAAGCTGCTAGAAGAGCTTTATTAAAGGGGAGTGAATTAATATTGACTATTCAAGCACCAAAAGGTACAAAAGACCTATTACCTATGGATTCGTATAAATGGCAATATGTTGAAGGGAAGCTTAGGAACATAGCATCCGCATATGCCTGTAAAGAAATAAGAACGCCTATGTTTGAACACACGGAACTTTTTGAAAGAGGAGTTGGAGATACAACGGATGTAGTTCAAAAGGAAATGTATACTTTTTTAGATAAGGGAAATAGAAGTATTACTTTAAAGCCAGAAGGAACTTCTCCAGCTGCTAGAGCATTTGTTGAAAATGGTCTATTTAATGAAACATTACCTATTAAAATGTATTATTTTACTCCTGTATTTAGATATGAAAATGTTCAAAAAGGAAGGTTTAGACAACATCATCAATTCGGAGTTGAAGTATTTGGTTCACCTGAGCCTTCAGTAGATGCAGAAGTAATAAATCTTGCAATGAGTGCATTTAAAGAATTTGGTGTAAAAAATTTGGAATTAAATATAAACAATATAGGTTGTCCGGAATGTAGAAGTGTATATAATAAAGCTTTAAAGGATTACTTTAGAGAAAAGCATGACGAGTTATGTGAACTATGCAAAACTAGATTTGATAAAAACCCTATGAGACTCCTAGACTGTAAAAATAAGAAGTGTAAAACTATAGGAGAAAATGCTCCAATAATTTTAGATTATGTTTGCAGTGACTGCGAGGAACATTTTGATAAACTAAAAACTTACCTAGATGCTTTAGGAATTACATATAAAATCGATCCTTATATAGTAAGAGGACTTGATTACTACACAAAAACAGTATTTGAAATTATTAATGATAATATAACAGTTTGTGGTGGTGGAAGATATAATGGATTGATTGAGGAAATTGGAGGGAAGCCAACTCCGGCAGTAGGTTTTGGTATGGGGATAGAAAGACTTCTTCTCACTTTAGAAGAAAATAATATAGCTATTTCAGAACCGAATTATACTCAAGTGTTTATTGGAGCTATGGGTGACAGTGGGAGAATAGAGAGCTTTAAATTAGCTAATTCTCTGAGAGCAAAAGCCATAAAAGCAGAATGTGATCACATGAATAAATCGGTTAAAGCTCAAATGAAATACGCAAATAAAATATCAGCTATTTATAGTATGATTATAGGAGAAACAGAAGTAGCTGAAGGAAAAGCTAATCTTAAAAGAATGGAAGATGGAGAACAATTTGAAGTGAGTTTAAATAATTTAGATGAAATAGTGAATATAATTAATGGCTAGTATTTATAAAAAACGAGGAGGACGAAAATATGGGAGAAACATTAGCTGGACTTAAAAGAACCGTAATGTGTGGAGAATTAAGAGAAGGTAACATAGGTGAGAATCATGTTGTAATGGGATGGGTTCAAAGAAAAAGAAATCTTGGAGGATTAGTTTTTATAGATTTAAGAGATAGAGAAGGTATTCTCCAAGTAGTATTTGGAGAAGAAATAAATAAAGAAGCTTTTGAAAAAGCAGACTTAGTTAAATCAGAATATTGCATAGCTATTGAAGGTGAAGTAATAAAAAGACAATCACCTAATGAAGCATTACCTACAGGAATGATTGAATTAAAGGGAGAAGGAATTAAAATATTATCTGAATCTGAAACACCTCCTATATACATAAAGGAAAATTTAGATACTGATGAAACAATTAGAATGAAATATAGATACCTTGATCTTAGAAGACCTGATATGCAAAAAATACTTAAGGTGAGACATAAAACTTCAAAAATAGTAAGAGACT
Source organism: Clostridium sp. (assembly GCA_036677665.1). Taxonomy (GTDB): domain Bacteria; phylum Bacillota; class Clostridia; order Clostridiales; family Clostridiaceae; genus Clostridium_H. The sequence continues at coordinate 20,828 of JAVBVX010000008.1, forward strand.
TTTTAGATGAAAATGGTTTTCTTGAAGTAGAAACTCCAATACTTACAAGAAGTACACCAGAAGGGGCTAGAGACTATCTTGTTCCTAGTAGAAATTATTCTGGAATGTTCTATGCATTGCCACAATCACCACAATTATTTAAGCAGTTATTAATGGTTTCAGGATACGATAAATATTTTCAAATAGCAAAGTGCTTTAGAGATGAAGATTTAAGAGCAAATAGGCAACCGGAGTTTACTCAAATTGACATGGAACTTTCATTTGTTGATATGGAAGATGTTATTGGATTGAATGAAAAATTGATTCAAAGAATGTTTAAAGAAATAATAAATGTAGATGTGCAGCTTCCTATTCAAAGAATGCCTTATAAAGAGGCTATGAATAAATACGGTTCTGATAAACCAGACCTTAGATTTGGTATGGAAATAAACGATATAAGTGAAGCGGTTAAGAATGCCGATTTTAAAGTGTTTAAAGATGCTTTAGAGGCTGGTGGAAGTGTAAGAGCTATAAAAGCTCCAAATTGTGCTGATATGGGAAGGAAACAAATTGATAAGTTAACAGAATTTGTTAAAACTTTTAAAGCAAAAGGACTTGCTTGGATATCCTATAAAGAGGATGAAATAAAGTCACCTATATCAAAATTCTTAAAAGAAGAAGAAATAAATGATATAGTTAAAACCATAGATGCTAAGTATGGAGATTTAATACTAATTGTAGCGGATAAAGATAGTGTAGTATTGCAAACACTTGGAGCGTTAAGACTTGAAATGGCTAAAAAGTTAGAACTATTAAAAGATAGTAGTGAATTTAGATTTGTGTGGATTACAGAATTCCCACTAGTTTCATTTAACGAAGAAGAAAATAGATATCAAGCAGAGCATCATCCATTTACGGCCCCTATGGATGAGGATATTCAGTATCTTGAGAGTGATCCAGGAAAGGTTAGAGCAATAGCATATGATATAGTTCTAAATGGAGAAGAACTTGGAGGAGGAAGTGTTAGAATACACGATACTAACCTCCAAGAGAAGATGTTTAAAGTGCTTGGTTTCACTAAAGAAAGTGCTTGGGAGAGATTTGGATTTCTGCTTGATGCATTTAGATTTGGACCACCACCACATGCAGGATTAGCTTATGGATTAGATAGGATTATTATGTTCTTAACTGGAAATGAAAACATAAAAGATGTTATAGCATTTCCTAAGAATCAAAATGCTTTCTGTCCATTAACGGAAGCTCCAAACCTAGTAGAAAACAAACAGTTAAATGATTTAGGATTAATTTTACAAGAAAAACAATAGTTTCATATTATATTTTTTGAAAGAATGTAGCATAATATAATTATAAAAGTTCCTACTATATATGTAATGCAAGTGTGTATTGACCCAACATTTTATTTGAAAGGGAATCTAACTCTTTTTGCGTAATGAAACTTTTAAGTACATTAGTACAATATAAAGGACGTGAAACAAAAAGGAGATACCCACCTGTTGAAAACAGGTTCAATTATTACTTGTAAAACGATATGGTGGGAGCTTTTTATATAAAAATATAATAATATGTGATGAATTTACTGTGTTGAATATATAAATTATTATTGATATAATTACACTACGGGGTATAGGTATAAATGAGCATTCGAGAATGGGAGAATTGTATATGGATAAGAAAAAAGATCCTAAAAAGGATATACAAGTAAGACTAAGGAAAATAGAAGGTCAAGTTAAAGGAATCGAAAAGATGATTGATAGTAATGCTTGTTGTAAAGATGTATTAGTGCAAGTTGCAGCAGCAAGAGCAGCTATGAATAAGGTAGGTGCATTAATATTAAAGAATTATGCTAAAGAATGTATGGCTAATGAAGAAAAAAATTATGAGCATGATATGAAAATGGATGATTTAGTTGAAACGTTAACAATGTTTATAAAATAGGCAATCTAAATTATAGTTTAGATTGCCTATTAATATTTTCTAATATTTGATTTTCTATTTTTTAAAGCAATTATAACTTTTATAGTTGATGAAACTAAAACTGTAGCTACGGCAATAGCCCCGGCACTACTTATGGTTTCAATGCCTAAGATTATAGATTTATCTAAATTTCCTTTAATAGTCTCAAACATTGTGTAATACATTCCTGCACCTGGTACTAGTGGAATTATTGCACAAATCATAAAGACGGTAACGGGAGATTTTAGTACTCTGGCCATTATCTCAGAATATATGCTACAAGCTAGAGAACCTATAAACAGAGCAAATAGAGCGGAAAAGCCATGATTTATAGAAAAAGAATAGAAAAACCAACCTAATGATCCTCCTAAAGCAGCAAAAAAAAGATTTTTACCTCTTATGTTAAATATAATCCCAAAAAATAAGCTAGCCAATAGAGCGTAGAGTGAACTTAGTATCATTATATTACTCCCCCTATATACATAAACCAAAGTTTCATAACTATACCACTTCCGATTGCTATTGCAACGGCTACAAAAATTGCTTCTATGGCTCTGGAAATTCCTGAGATTAAATCACCGGCTATAGTATCTCTTATAGAATTAGTAATAATAAGTCCTGGAACAAGAAGCATAATAGAACCTATAATAATCTTATCTTCGTGATTGCCTAAATTTAATCTAACACTAATTAAAGCTAGTAAAGTTGCAACAGATCCACCAAGTGAATTAATAAAAAAATCATTAAGTTGCATATTATTAAGAGTAATGGAAATGATTTTGATTATAATACCAATAAAAATAGATACTACAAAGTCCTTAAAAGTTCCTCCGAATAATAGTGTGAAAAAAGCTGCAATAAAAGCTGATGCTATTATTAATGTATTATTACTATAACCAGGTGTAGTATCAATTTCTATTAATCTTTGTTCAACTAGCTCTAGAGAAATAGGATTAGTGCTAATTTCTCTAGATAAATTATTTACCTTTGAGATTTTTTCTAAATTGACAGTTCTGTTATTTATTCTTTTTATTAAAGAAATAGTTTCGTTATTCTTATCTATTAAAGATATCATTATTCCAGTAGGGGTAACAAAGCTATCCGCATGTTTTACTTTAAAAGCATAGCAAATTCTGAGCATTGTTTCTTCGACCCTGTATGTCTCTCCGCCGCTTTGGAGAATTATTCTCCCGGCCTCTGCTGCAATATGTAATATTTTATGACTTTCATTCATATTGTAAACCCTCTCTTAAAATCATTAGCTATTCTCATACCTTATTATATCATAGATTAATTTAATAATTTATTATAAATTTAAAGGAAAAAAATTTTTATTATTGATATTTATGATACAACACTTTATAATTTAGTAAACAAAAGTGAGGAGGGGCATAAATGAAATTTCTAAACTTAAAGAACAATGATCCAGATATATTCTCCCTAATAGAGAGAGAAAATAGTAGGCAAAACAATAATATTGAATTGATTGCTTCAGAAAACTTTACTAGCAAAGCTGTAATGGAAGCTATGGGGACTCAGCTTACTAATAAATATGCTGAGGGTTATCCAGGAAAAAGATATTATGGTGGATGCGAAGAAGTAGATAAGGTAGAAGCTTTAGCAATTGAGAGACTTAAAAAATTATTTGGAGCTGAACATGCTAATGTTCAACCACATTCAGGTTCTCAAGCAAACATGGCAGTATATCTTTCGGTTTTACAGCCAGGAGATACTATACTTGGAATGGATTTAAGTCATGGAGGACATTTAACTCATGGTAGTCCGGTAAATTTTTCGGGAAAGCTATTTAATTTCATATCTTATGGGGTAGATAATGAAACAGAGCTTATAGAGTATGAAAAATTAAGAGAATTGGCATTAGAGCATAGACCTAAAATGATTGTTGCAGGTGCTAGTGCATACTCAAGAGTAATTGATTTTGAAAAGATAAAATCAATTTGTGATGAGGTAGATGCATATTTTATGGTAGATATGGCTCATATAGCTGGTCTTATTGCTGCAGGAAAGCATCCATCACCAGTAGAATGTGCAGACTTTGTTACAACTACTACTCATAAGACTTTAAGAGGTCCAAGAGGTGGAGCTATACTATGCAAAGAGAAATATGCAAAAGAAGTAGATAAAGCAATTTTTCCAGGAATACAAGGTGGACCATTGCTACATATAATTGCTGCTAAGGCTGTTTGCTTTGGAGAAGCTCTAAAGGATGATTATAAGAGTTACATTAATCAAGTAGTAAAAAATGCAAAGGCTCTTGAGGAAGAACTTAAAAAATACAACTTTAGACTAATTTCAGGGGGAACTGATAATCATCTTCTTTTAATAGACTTAACCAATAAAGATATTACAGGAAAAGATGCAGAAAAATTATTAGACAGCGTGGGGATTACTGTAAATAAAAACACTATTCCTTTTGAAACTAAAAGTCCATTTGTAACTAGTGGAATAAGAATTGGAACGCCTGCTGTTACAACTAGAGGCTTCAAAGAAGAGGAAATGAAGAAAATTGCATACTTGATTAATTATGTTATAGAAAATAAAGATAGAGACTTAAGTGAGATAAAGGATAAAGTTAGAGAAATTTGTTCTAAATACCCTTTATACGAAAAAAAATATGTAGAAATTGAATAAAAAGATTTTTTTTGATAAAACCAAGTAATTCAGCGGATTTACTAGTAATTCGTAGTATATTAATGATTACTTGGTTTACGAAATATTTGACAAAGAGTATAACAGATTAATATAATATATGTAACAGATTAAAAATTTATAGTAATATTAACTGTTGCATGTATTATATGATTTTTTAAACTATGTCCAAGCCTTCTTGAATAAAGAAGGTGCTAAAATATCTAATAAATTGACTTGCTATAAAGTATAGTAAAGTTAAACATTATTATAGAAAGAAGGTATATAAATGGCAAAGATGAAAACAATGGATGGAAATACAGCTGCTGCACACGTTTCATATGCATTTACAGACGTAGCGGCTATTTATCCAATTACTCCTTCCTCTCCTATGGCTGAACATGTTGATGAATGGGTAGCTGAAGGAAGAAAAAATATTTTTGGACAAACTGTAAAGGTTATGGAAATGCAATCAGAAGCAGGAGCGGCTGGTGCTGTTCATGGTTCATTACAAGCTGGTGCCTTGACTACAACATACACAGCGTCTCAAGGTCTTTTACTTATGGTTCCTAATATGTACAAAATTGCTGGAGAACTTTTACCAGGAGTACTTCACGTATCAGCAAGAGCTCTAGCTGCAAACTCACTTAACATATTTGGTGATCACCAAGACGTTATGGCAGCAAGACAAACAGGTTTTGCAATGCTTGCAGAAAGCTCAGTACAACAAGTTATGGATTTAGGAGCAGTTGCTCATTTAGCTGCAATAAAGGGAAAAGTTCCTTTTGTAAACTTCTTTGATGGATTTAGAACATCTCATGAAGTACAAAAAATTGAAATTTTAGAATATGAAGATTTAGCAAAATTACTTGATATGGATGCTGTTAAAGCATTTAGAAAAAATGCTTTAAATCCTGACCACCCAGTAACACGTGGTACTGCTCAAAATCCAGATATATACTTCCAAGAAAGAGAAGTTTCTAACCCATACTATGAAGCACTTCCAGAAATTGTTGAAGGCTACATGGCTGAAATAACTAAATTAACAGGAAGAGAATATCACCTATTCAATTATTATGGAGCTCCAGATGCTGAAAGAATGATCGTAGCTATGGGATCTATAACTGATACTATTGAAGAAACAATAGACTACTTAATGAGCAAGGGTGAAAAAGTTGGTTTATTAAATGTTCATTTATACAGACCATTCTCACTTGAGCACTTCTTAAAATATATACCAGAAACAGTTAAGAGCATCGCTGTTCTTGATAGAACTAAAGAACCAGGATCACTTGGTGAGCCTTTATACTTAGATGTTAAAAATGCATTCTATGGAAGAGAACATCAACCAGTAATAGTTGGTGGAAGATATGGATTAGGATCAAAAGATACTGTTCCAGCTCATATTTTACCAGTATTTGAAAACTTAAAGAAAGATACACCGAAAAATGGATTTACTATAGCTATAGTTGATGATGTAAGTAATACTTCATTACCAGTTGGAGAAGATATAGATGCTACACCAGCAGGAACTAAAGCTTGTAAATTCTGGGGTCTTGGATCAGACGGTACTGTTGGAGCAAACAAGAGTGCTATAAAGATTATTGGAGACCATACAGATATGTATGCACAAGGATACTTTGCATATGACTCAAAAAAATCTGGTGGTATAACAGTTTCTCACTTAAGATTTGGAAAGAGCCCAATTAAATCACCATACTTAATAAATAAAGCTGATTTTGTAGCTTGTCACAATCAATCTTATGTTTATAAATATAACGTATTAGAAGGATTGAAAAAAGGCGGTAAATTCTTATTAAATACTATCTGGAGTCCAGAAGAAGTAGAAGCTAATTTACCAGTTGCATATAAGAAGTTTATAGCTGAAAACAACATTGAGTTCTATACATTGAATGCTGTTAAGATAGCACAAGAAATCGGTCTTGGTGGAAGAATTAACATGATAATGCAATCAGCATTCTTCAAGATTTCAGAAGTTATTGAAGTTGCAGATGCTATTAAATACTTAAAAGATGCAGTTGTAAGTTCTTATGGTAAAAAGGGACAAAAAGTTGTTGATATGAACAACGCTGCTATCGATAAGGGTGTTGACTCAATAGTTAAAATAGAAGTTCCATCATCATGGAATGAAGTTGTAGAAGAAGCTGCTGCAACAATTGAAGTGCCAGAATTCATAGATAAAATCGTTAATCCGATGAATAGACAAGATGGAGATAAACTTCCAGTAAGTGCATTCGTAGGAATGGAAGATGGTACGTTCCCACATGGAACTGCTGCATATGAAAAAAGAGGAGTAGCAATAAACGTTCCAGAATGGCAAATAGATAAATGTATACAATGTAACCAATGTTCATATGTATGTCCACATGCTACTATAAGACCAATTCTTACAACTGAAGAAGAATTAGCGAATTCACCAGCAACATTTGAAGGTAAAGATGCTATAGGAGCTAAAGGACTTAAGTATACAATGGCTATTTCACCACTTGATTGTACAGGATGTGGAAACTGCGTTGATATCTGTCCAGCTAAGGAAAAAGCAATTGTAATGAAACCACTTGATACTCAAATAGAAAAGACTGAAGCTTGGGATTTTGCTATGACAGTATCACATAAAGAAAATCCAATGAATAAATTCACTGTAAAGGGAAGCCAATTCGAACAACCATTACTTGAGTTCTCAGGAGCATGTGCAGGATGTATGGAAACTTCATACGCTAAACTTGTAACTCAATTATTTGGTGAAAGAATGATGATAGCTAATGCTACTGGATGTTCATCAATTTGGGGAGCATCAGCGCCATCAACTCCATATACTAAAAACCACAGAGGACATGGACCAGCTTGGGCTAACTCATTATTCGAAGACAATGCTGAATTTGGTATGGGAATGTACCTTGGAGCTCAACAAATAAGAGAAAGATTGGCTATGAAAGCAACAGAAGCTATAAACGCTGGCGTTAGTGAAGAAGCAAAAACAGCTCTTCAAGAATGGATAGACAACTTTAATCTTGGAACAGGAACAAGAGAAAGAGCAGATAAAGTAATAGCTGCAATTGAAGCTGAAAAAGCAAATAATTCATTATTAAATGAAATTTACGAAGACAGAGACTTCTTAGTTAAGAGATCTAACTGGATCTTTGGTGGAGACGGTTGGGCATATGATATCGGATACGGTGGACTTGACCACGTTCTTGCATCAGGAGAAGATGTAAATGTATTTGTATTTGATACAGAAGTTTACTCAAATACTGGTGGACAATCTTCAAAAGCGACTCCAACAGCTGCTATAGCTAAATTTGCAGCTAGTGGTAAGCAAACTAAGAAGAAAGATCTTGGAATGATGGCTATGAGTTATGGATATGTTTATGTAGCACAAATATCAATGGGTGCTGACAAGAACCAAACATTAAAAGCTATAGCTGAAGCTGAAGCTTATCCAGGTCCATCATTAATAATAGCTTATTCACCATGTATCAACCACGGATTAAAGAGTGGTATGGGCAAGACTCAAGAAGAGGGTAAGAAAGCTGTTGAAACAGGATATTGGGCTATGTACAGATTCAATCCAACATTAAAAGAAGAAGGAAAGAATCCGTTCATTCTAGATTCAAAAGAACCAACTGGAAACTTTAGAGAATTCTTAATGGGAGAAGTAAGATACGCTTCACTTGCTAAGGAATTCCCAGAAACTGCAAATGCATTATTCGAAAAGACTGAAAAGGATGCATTTGAAAGATTAGAAACATACAAGAGATTAGCAGCAAACTAATTATAAATAATAAGAAAGAGGCATTTCTAAAAAGAAATGCCTCTTTTTTATTGGGAAAAAGGATATATACTCACATAATTTTCTTCTATTTATAAAAAAATTACAAAAAACTCTTTTAATATTTAGAAATAAGGTTTAAAATAATAATAATAATGTAATAATACATTAATGAAAGACTTAACTTATAGGAGGTTATATCATGGATAACGAAAAATTACATGATTGTGGTTGTGAAGATGAGGCTTGTGGAAGTAATTCACAAGAAGAGCATTGTGGATGCGGATGTGGATGTGACGATCATGGCCATGAAGCAGTAATTGTTGAATTAGAAGATGAAAATGGTAATGTAGTTCCATGCGAAGTTGTTGATGGATTTGAGTATAAAGATAATGAATATACACTTGTTCAAAACCCAGAAGATGGATCGGTTTATTTATTTAAGGTAGTTGGAGAAGGTGACGATTCAGAATTAGTTGTTCCAGAGGACAAAGAGTTCGAAGAAGTTACTGCTTATTATGATAGCTTAGTGGAAGAAGAAGAGGAATAATTTTAACCTCAAAAAAGTCGTTGCTTATGCATCGGCTTTTTTATTAATCATAAAACTTTTTTATTTATTGGAGTGATTTTATGGAGAAGTTAGCTATATTCGATATTGATTATACATTAACAAAGAGGGAAACCTTTATTGAATTGTATTTATATATGTTAAGAAAAGATTTGAGATTGCTTAGATACATTCCTAGAGTAATGCTATCAGGAATTTTATATGGACTTAAGGTCTATAACGAAACCCAAACTAAAGAAACATTTTCAAAGTTTTTATGTGGAATAAAGGAAAATGATATGAAAATTTTAGTTAAGAAATTCTATGACGAAAGATTATCCAAAATATTATATAAAGATGCTATAGAAACCATAAGAAAATTTAAGTCAGAGGGATACAAGATATATCTAATTTCTGCATCTCCAGAAGTATATATAAATGAATTCTACAATATAAAGGAAATAGATAAAATTATAGGAACAAGACTTAGATTAGAAAATGGAGTATATAGAAATTTTATTGAGGGTGAAAATAATAAAGGAAAAGTTAAGGTGAAAAGATTAGAAGAAGAGCTTAAGAAGGAAAATATAGAAGTTGATTTTAAGAATTCATATATGTTTTCAGATTCCTTATCAGACTCTCCTCTTTTTGATATTGTAGGTAATCCATATTTAATAAATTATAAAAAGAAGCATGATAAAATAAAAATACTAAAGTGGAACTAAGGAGTACTAAATATATGAATGAATGTTTTTGCGAAAAGTTTATAGTGAATAATAAGGTGATGGATTGCAAAGAGTTTGATAATACCTTAATCCAGCAAGGGAAATCGGTATATGAGGTTATTAGAATTATAGATGGAGTACCTTTATTTATAGAAGATCATTTAGATAGGCTTTTTCAATCAGCTAATGTTACAGGAGTAAATATATGGCTGGAGAAAGAAGAAATTAAATATTCTATTAAGAAATTATCAGAGATTAATTTCATTAGAGATGGTAATGTGAAAATTATTTTTAATTTTAATGAAAAGACAGAAAATACATTTCTTATTTATTTTATTAAGCACAATTACCCTACAGAAGAAATGTACTTAAAGGGGATTGAGGTAGCTTTATATAATGCTGAAAGAGAAACTCCGAATGCAAAAGTAATAAACATGAGCCTAAGAGAAATAACAGATAAAATAATAAAAGAAGAAAATATATACGAAGTTATCTTGGTAAATAGTAGTGGAAAGATTACTGAAGGTAGCAGAAGTAATATTTTTATGATTAAAGAGAATAAAGTTTATACTGCACCAAAGGAAGATGTTTTACTAGGGATAACTAGAAAATATGTATTTAAAGCTTGCTACAATTTAGGATATGAAATTATAGAAGAAAAAACTAATTCGAATGATATTAAGAAATTAGATGGAATATTCTTATGCGGAACATCTCCTAAGGTTTTACCAATCTCAAAAATAGATGATGTGGAGATTACTATTCATAATAAAATACTCCAAGAAATAAAAAATGAATATAATAGATTGGTAGAGGAATATGTAAATGCTCATAAATAAATGATAAACACAGGTTTAAAATTTATTTATGGCTATGTTTAGTTACTTAAAATAAAAATATTATAAAGTAAGCTTGTAAAATAACGATAAGATAGTAAAGTGATTCATTAAAATATGATATACTCATTATAAAACTATATTATATAGGGGGAGTGAGTTTTTATGAATAAAAAAATTTTTACAGCCAAAACATTAGATGAGTGTTTAGATATGGCTACTTCCCAATTAAAAATAAAAAAAGAAGAAATAAAATATGAAATCATAGAGTGTAAAAAAGGACTCTTTAATAAAAAGGTCTCAATATCAGTAGGAATTGAAGGATCAATAGAAGAAAATAGAAATGGAACGATTAAGGTTAAAGATGGTAAGATTATTGTTAAAAATCCAAAAGAGGGAGGAATACCTGCCTTTATCAAGCCATTTAAAAAAGCAAGAGTAGTGGTAAATCAAAATGAAATAAAATCAAAGATTGAAGTTTTACAAGATACTATTATAGAGATAATTTTTGAAAGTAACAGAGCAGAGAGAAGACTTAATATTAGTATTACTCAAGACAACATGGAAGCTTACGTAAGTATAAAATATATTCCTGAAAACACGTACATTCTGAAAGATACTGAAGAGAGCAATGAATTAGATATTGAGATAGAAGTAAAAGAACAAGTATTTCCACAAGCCTATACTAAAACGGAGATTTTAGAACAATTAACTTTGAGTGGAATTAAATATGGCATAAAGGAAGATGTTTTAGTTAAGTTAACGGAACAACAGGATTTTGATAATATATTAGTTGCAGAAGGAATACCAGCTATTAATGGAATAGATGATAAAATAGAAATAAAGTTTAGTGAAAAAACAAATAGTAAAAAATTAGTTGAGGATGAAGAAGGAAAAGTAGATTATAAAAGCATAGGTCGTGTTGAAGCTTCAAGAAAGGGAGATATCTTAGTAGTAAGAAGAGAAGGAAAAGAAGGAAAAGACGGTATAGATGTAAAAGGCATACCTAAAAAACATAAAGTATTAAAGAAAGTTCAACTAAAAGCTGGTGAAGGTTGCGAACTTAGAGGTGAAAATATTGCTGTTGCATTAATTGAGGGTAAGCCCTCTTGTAAAGGAAATGTGATATCGGTACATAAGCTTCATGTTATAGATAACGATGTGGATTTAAAAACAGGGAATATTGATTTCGTTGGTGATGTAGTTATTTATGGAAATGTAAAAGAAGGAATGAAGGTTAATGCAGGTCATAATTTAATTATACATCAAAATGTTGAAAGTGCTATTGTAAATGCTAAAGGGGATTTAGAAGTAACAGGAAACATAATAAATTCACATGTTAGTGCTGGGGGAACGGATATAAATAAGTTAAATAAGGTGAAAAACTTAGAAAAGCTTTACTCATTTATTTCTCAGCTTATAATTACAGTAGATCATATTAAAAAATTCAGCCTTTTAGGAAAAAAAGTTCATGATGGTGAAGTTGTAAAAGTATTGATAGAAAATAAGTTTAAGGGTATAATTCCCACAGGTATTCATTTTATGGCTTCTGTATTAAAGGAAGATTCAGATGAAGAGATAAATCTATCAAATACTATTAAAGAAAAATTAATTGGATTTGCCCCTCTTAATATTAAAACTTCAGATGAATTGAGGCTCTTAATGAATCAAATAGAAGAAGTTAAAACAAAGTTATCAGGAGAACTTTCAGAACCAGTTGATATTAAGATGAATTATTGTCAAGATTCCACAATAAATAGTTCAGGTAATATTATAGTTGTAGGTAAAGGGGAATATGTATCACATTTAACTGCTTACGAGAGTATTGAGTTTATTAACCCAAATAGTTTAGTAAGAGGTGGTGTTATAAAAGCTGGAAAAGATATAAAGTGTAAGCATGTCGGAAGCGAAGGTGGAGTCTCTACTAAACTAATAGTAGAAGCTTCAGGAAATATTTCGGTAGATGTGGCATATCAAAACACTTGTTTCATGGTAGGGGAAAGAGAGTATGTACTAGAATGTCCTAGCAAAAACGTACATGCCTATTTAAATAATGAAGGGGAACTAATAGTAGACAAATTTATACTTTAGAGTATTATATAGGAGGAAATATAACGTGAGTGAAAAAGAAATAAAAGTATTAATATTTAATATAAATAGCCAATATTATGCTACGGATATTATGGAAGTAGAAAGAATTTTAGGGTACGAAGCACCTACACAACTTCCTGACTCACCAGAGTTTATTGATGGGGTTATAAATTATGAAGGAAATATTTTGCCTATAATGAGTTTATCTAAAAAATTCAACATTCCATATGGCGAAGTTAAAGAAGAAACTAAAATTATAGTTTCTAAACAAGAGAAAAATAAAGTAGGAATAATTGTTGATGTGGTTTCAGAAGTATGTGATATACAAGTTGAAAGTATAGAAGAAGCGCCAGAAATTGTAGCAGGGATATCAAAAAGATATATTAAAGGATTAATAAAGAGAAATGGAAAGATAATAACATTCTTAAATTTAGGTACAATTCTTACCAATGAAGAAAAAGAATTGATATTAAAGTAAGGAGTTTCCTATGTTAAATGGTGAAATAAGAGTAGGGATTGCAGATTTAAATATTGCTGAGCCACCGAAAAAACTTATAACTGTTGGATTAGGTTCATGCATTGGGATTGCTATATATGATGCAGTTACTAAAGTTGGTGGACTTGCGCATATTATGTTGCCTGATAGCACTCAATTTAACAACGTAACTAATCCAATGAAATTTGCAGATCTTGCTATCCCTTTATTGCTAGAAAAGATGCAAAAAGAAGGTGCCTCAAAAAGAGGCTTAAAAGCGAAAATAGCAGGTGGAGCATCAATGTTTAATTTCTCAGATAAAAGTATGATCATGGATATTGGAAATAGAAATGGAATCTCAGTTAAAAATGTTTTAAAAAGTATAGGAATTCCCATAATTAGTGAAGATGTTGGGGGCAATAAAGGAAGAACTATGATTTTTGATACTGCAACCGGAATAGTACAAATAAAAACTGTAGGTATGGGAATAAAACAAATTTAATGGAGTGATATAAACTTGAAAAAAATTAAAGTTATAGTAGTAGATGATTCAGCTTTAATGAGGAAAATAATTTCTAATATGATTAATTCTATGGATGATATTGAAGTTATATACACTGCGAGAAATGGAGAAGATTTGCTTGAAAAAATCATTAATTATATACCTGATGTTATTACTTTAGATGTAGAGATGCCTAAAATGGATGGTATAGCTACTTTGAAAGAGTTGAAAAGCAGAAATTATAACATACCCGTAATTATGTTAAGTAGTGTATCAAAAACAGGAACAGCGCTTACTATAGAGTGTCTAGAAAAAGGAGCCTTTGATTTTATATCAAAACCATCAGGGGCAATATCATTAGACATCGAAAAGGTTGCAGAGGAATTAATTGATAAAATAAGATTAGCATGTAATAAAATTAGTTTTATTGATAAGAGTAATGTATATAATAAAATAGAAGCTAAGCATAAAGTAACGACTAATTCATTTAGAAACAAGGGTAAAATTAATGCTGTTGCAATTGGAGCATCAACAGGTGGACCAAAGGCGCTCTATAAAGTTATAACAGTTCTTCCAAAAGATTTAGAGGTACCAGTATTTGTAGTGCAACACATGCCGGTAGGATTTACAAAGGCTTTTGCTGAAAGACTTGATTCAAATAGTAAAATCAAAGTTGTTGAAGCAACAGATGGGGAAATAGTAGAAAAAAACGTTGTGTATATAGCACCTGGTGGATATCATATGGAAGTTGGAATAGATAAAAAAATACATTTAAATATGGAACCGGCTATGTGGGGAGTTAGACCAGCAGTAGACAAGCTATTTAGCTCAGTGGCAAAGGTCTATGGAGCTCATGTATTAAGTGTTGTTCTTACTGGTATGGGACGAGATGGAGCACAAGGTACTGTGGAGATTAAAGATAGTGGAGGGATAACTATTTCTGAAGATAAGTCAACCTGTACCATCTATGGTATGCCAAGAGCTGCCTTTGAAACAGGGAAAGTAGACGAAGTATTACCCTTACATGATATATCTGATGCTATCATAAGAAATGTAAAGGCTATAGGGAGGTAGGGTATGGATTTAGAAGACTTTAAAAAATGGGCACTGAAAGAATTTAAAATAGATTTATCAGCTTATAAGTCCAATCAATTGCATAGAAGAATTTTAAGTCTTATGACTAGAGTTGGTGTTAGTTCTGTAGATGAATATATAACACTTCTTAAAAGAGATGAAAGTCAGAGGCAAAAGTTTCTAGATTTTATAACAATTAATGTATCAGAATTTTTTAGAAATCCTGAGATATTTGATGAAGTTAAAAAGAAAATAGAGACAGAACTAATTCTAAATGAAAGTAATCTAAAGATATGGAGTGCAGCGTGTTCAATAGGAGCTGAACCTTATTCTTTAGCTATGATATTAGATAGTCTTAAAACTAAAGGAAGACATAGTATCCTAGCTACAGATATAGATAGTAGCATAATTGAAAGAGCGAGGCAGGGAGAATATGTAGCAAGTGAAATAAAAAATGTAAAAGATGAGTATTTGCAAAAGTATTTTACAAAAGTTAACGATAAATATATAATAGATTCTAAAATTAAGAGTTTAGTTAATTTCAAGAAACATGATTTAATACTAGAAAATTATGAAAAAGGATTTGATTTAATAGTTTGTAGAAATGTTGTAATATATTTTAATCAAGATATAAAAAATGAAATATATAAAAAGTTTAGTGCTTCGTTAAAAAAAGGTGGACTTCTTTTTGTAGGAGCTACGGAAAGTATATACAATTACAAAGAATATGGTTTTGAGAAAGCTTCAACTTTTATTTATAAGAAGCTATAAGGAGGAAAATGATCATGGATACATCACAATATATGTCAATGTTTCTTGAAGAATCAATGGATAATCTTCAAACTTTAAATGAATCTCTATTACAACTAGAGCAAGAACCAGAGAATATTGACAAGCTAAATGAGATATTTAGAGTTGCTCACACAATTAAAGGTATGGCTGCGACAATGGGATTCAATGAAATGGCAGAACTAACTCATAAAATGGAGGATGTATTATCTCAATTTAGAGAAGGAAAGTTAAAAGTAACTCAACAAGTTGTGACTGTATTGTTTAAGTGTCTAGATACTTTAGAACAAATGGTTAATAATATTTCTGAGGGTAATGATGGAAATATGCCTATAGAAGATATAATAGAGAGTTTAGGAGCTATAGTAGAGGGGAAAAATACAGACAAGCCCCAGGCTATACCAACATACTCAAATGAAGATATAAGTAGAGAGTCTAAAACAAGTTTAATGGAAGAAGTTGTAGAAGAGAGTATTTTGTTATCACAAATGAATGATTATGATATAAACATAATTAAACAAGCGGAAGAAAAAGGGTACTATGCTCAACAGATAAAAATCACATTAGATGAAAATACCTTATTGAAATCAGCAAGAGCTTTTTTAATATTTAAGGGTTTAGAGGAATTTGGTGAAATAATTAAATGTATACCAGCAGCAGAAGACTTAGAAAGTGAAAATTTTGATTTTGAAATAGAAATGATCTACTTGAGTCATAAGAGCAAAGAAGAGATTCGTAACATTTTAATTGGCGTATCTGAAGTTACAAATGTGCAAGTTGATAAAGTAGATTTAAATTATAATAAAAATGTAATAAATGAGGCAACATATGAGATAAAAGAAAACACAGATATCGTATTAAAAGAAATTATAAAGCCAGAGAATAAAGTAATATCTAAATTAAACGAAAATACAATAGAACCAAAAGATGTTGAAAAAAAGGCTGAAGGAAAAAAACAAAAGAAAGCTCATCAGTCTGTCAGAGTTGATCTTGAAAGACTTGATAAGTTTATGAATATGGTATCAGAACTTGTTATACACAGAACAAGATTAGAACAAATAAGCACTAACTATAAATCAACAGAACTCAATGAAACCTTAGAGCAAGTAGCAAGAACAACTTCGGATCTACAAGATCTTGTAATGAAGATTAGAATGCTTCCACTTGATACTGTATTTAATAGATTTCCAAGAATGGTAAGAGATTTGTCAGTAGAGTTAAATAAAGAAATTAACTTTATAATTAAAGGAGAAGACACAGAACTTGATAGAACAGTAATTGATGAAATAGGAGAACCACTTATTCATTTAATTAGGAATGCTGCTGATCATGGAATAGAAAGACCAGAAGTAAGGATGGACAGAGGCAAAAATGCAATAGGAACAATTAAACTTATAGCTTATCAAGAAGGAACAAAAGCTATAATTAAGGTAGAGGATGATGGTGGAGGAATAGATGTTGAAAAAGTGCGTGCTAAAGCAAACAAAGTAGGTATAAATACTGAAGGTATGGATGATAATGACATTAGAAATCTAATATTTGATCAAGGCTTTAGCACAAATGAAGTTGTTACAGATATATCTGGTAGAGGAGTGGGAATGGATGTTGTAAAAACTAAAATAAGCTCTCTCGGAGGAACTGTAGATGTTATAAGTGAAATGGGCAAAGGTTCTTCATTTATAATAAGACTTCCTTTAACACTACAAATAATTCAAGCCTTACTTATTAAGGTTGGAAATGAAACCATGGCTATTTCTCTTGGATATATTGATAGAGTGATAGACTTTGATGAAAAGAAAGTGATGAAAACTGACAATAAAGAGGTTATAATATATAATGAAAGTGTAATCCCTCTTATAAGAGTCTATCAGAAGTTAGGACTTGAAAAAGTCAATAATAGCAACAAAAATTATATAGTTATTGTTAAAGTAGGAGAAAAGACAGTAGGCCTTTTAGCAGATGGATTATTAGGACAGCAGGAAACAGTAATTAAACCCTTAGGAAAAACATTAAAAAGTCTTAAAGAGTATATAGGTGCAACTATTTATGGTGACGGACTTGTTACTTTAATACTTGATGTTGCGGCCCTAATATAAGGAGGAATTTGAATGAGTATTCTTGATATGACTCCTATGCAACTAGATGCCCTAAGAGAAGTTGGTAATATTGGTGCTGGTAATGCAGCCACTGCTTTATCACAATTATTAAATAAGAAAGTTGATATGACAGTTCCAGCAGTAAATATTATACCTTTTGAGGATGTTTTTGCTGGAGATGGTACAGAAAGAATAGTAATAGGGGTTATTGTTAGAGTATTAGGTGATACACCAGGAAATATACTTTTTGTTTTAGAAAAAGATGAAGCAATGCAGATTATAAAGGAATTAACCGGAGAAGAATCAGAACAGCTTTCTGAAATGGGTTATTCAGTAATTTGTGAAATAGGAAATATAATAGCTTCTTCTTATATGAATTCTATTGCAAGATTTACAAACTTAGTTATAACACCTTCCGTACCAGCAGTTAGTTATGATATGTTAGGGGCTATATTGTCTACTACATTTATAGAGTCAGGTCAATTTGATGATCAAGTTCTAGATTTAGAAACAAGATTCTTAAGAAGTAATGATAAAGAATTAGGTGGGCATTTTTATTATATTCCCATGCCAGGATCATTAGAAAAAATATTGAATACATTAGGTGTAAATTAATGGAGGTTATAAACACATGGCTAGAGTATTAATTGTTGATGACGCAGCTTTTATGAGAATGATGATAAAAGATATATTAGAGAAGAATGGATATCAAGTAGTAGGAGAAGCTAGTAATGGAATTAAAGCAGTAGAACTTTATAAAGCTGAAAAACCAGACGTAGTTACGATGGATATAACAATGCCTGACATGGATGGAATTGAAGCTGTAAAAGAAATAAAAGCTTTCGATCCTGCAGCAAAAATTATTATGTGTAGCGCTATGGGTCAGCAAACAATGGTTATGGATGCTATAAGATCAGGAGCAAGAGACTTTATTGTTAAACCGTTTCAGGCTGATAGAGTTTTAGAAGCTATTAGAAAAGCTGTAGGTTAATAGGGGGAATGAAAAGTGCAAGTAGTTATATTTAGACTTGGAGACGAGCAATTTGCTGTAGAAACTTCAAAAGCTCAAGGTATAAATGATACTATGAAGATAACAGAGGTACCTAATTCTCCAGAATATATAAGGGGATTGATTAATCTAAGAGGAAACATAATTTCTCTCTTAGATATAAATTTATTATTAAATATATCAAAATCTAAAGAAGAAACTGAAAGTAATATAATTATCTTAAAAATGGAAGATGAGCAAGTTGGGATTACAGTAGACCAAGTAGATGAAGTTTTGGATATAGAGGAAACCATGATAGAAAAAGTTGATGATCAGAGAAAAGCTTACATTAAAGGGGTTATTAACTTTAAGGATAGAATAGTAACTTTAATTGATATTGATAAACTATTTTAAATTGGTTATAGAAATGAGGGACAAACATGGCAGACGTTTTATCACAAGGAGAAATAGATGCTCTTTTATCTGCCTTGGACTCTGGTGAATTAAATCCTGATGAACTTGAGAAGGAAGAGGAGAAGCATAAGGTTAAGCAGTATGATTTTAGAAGACCACAAAAGTTTTCAAAAGATCATATTAGGACTTTAGAGCTTGTTCATGATAATTTTGCTAGAATTATTTCGAATTATTTGACAGCTCAAGTGAGAAGTAATGTCAAAGTAAAGATAGAAACAGTTCAGCAGATAACATATGAAGAATTTATTCATTCAGTGCCTAATCCTACTATTTTAACTGTGTTTAAAATGCCTCCATTAAGTGGCTCTATATTATTTGAAACAAATCCACAGTTTGTTTATCAAATAATAGATATTCTTCTTGGAGGTTCTGGATTAGGACAGTACAAGAGTAGAGAATTTACTGATATTGATAAAAATATAATTAAACAAGTGAATAAAGGAGTTATTGCTAACTTAAAGCTCGCTTGGGAAGATGTGCTAGAGGTGGAACCGGAAATTGAAGGGTTAGAAACTAACCCTGCTTTAAATCAAACTTTGGCTCCAAATGAGCCTGTGGCACTCATAACCTTCTCAGTGGAATTGGGAGGGAACAGTACATTTATTAACATTTGTATTCCTTATTTAAGCATTGAAAAAGTATTAGATAAATTAGTAATTCAGTACTGGTTTAGAGAAAATGATGAGAGTGTACTAGAAGATTCTAGAACTAAAATAAGAAAGAGAATAGATATAGTAGAACTACCTGTTTCAGCATTATTAGGCACTACTAATATACTAGTAGGAGATTTCTTAAATCTTTCTGTAGGGGATGTAGTAACTTTAGATAACTTAACTACTGACCCTGTAAAAATTTTAGTAGGAGATCAATCATATGTTTATGCTAAACCGGGTACAATAGGAAAAAATAAGGGTATACAAGTACTAGATATTATTGATAAGGATGTGGAAAATTATGAGTAGCGATAACGGATTCCTTTCACAAGACGAAATAGATGCACTATTAAATGGTGGAGGAAGCAGTAGCGAATCAAAAGATTCATCCTCAACAGATGAAATAGAATCTAATATACCTGAAAGTAATTTGAGCTCTAAGGAACATCAATCAATCTCTGACATTGAAATAGATTTATTAGGGGAAATAGGAAATATTTCCATGGGTTCAGCATCTACAGCCCTTTCAACTATCATAGGTCAGCAGGTTAATATAACTACTCCGAAAGTTGAAGTTACAAGCTTAAGAGAGATGAGAAATACATTTTATGTTCCCAATATAGCATTAGAGGTTAAATATACAAGTGGAATTGTAGGGGGAAACCTACTTATAATGAAGCTTCCTGATGCAGCTGTAATTGCGGATCTTATGATGGGTAAGGATGGAACGGATATTGTTGAGAAAAAAGAATTATCTGAGATTGAGATAAGTGCAGTTTCGGAAGCTATGAACCAAATGATTGGATCAGCTGCTACTTCCATGGCTACTATGTTTGCAAGAGAAGTAAATATATCTCCTCCTACATCTAAGGTTTGGGATGAGTTAGGTGGCCCTTTAGCAGATACTATAAGTGAAGATGAGGAAATAATAAAGGTATCTTTCAGGCTTAATATAGGTGATTTAATAGATAGTACCATGATGCAGGTGCTTCCTATTGCTACGGCTAAAAAAATAGTTTCTATAATGATGGGTCAAGAAGAAATTGTGGAAGAAAAAGAGCAGCCTAAACAAGCACCACCTGCTGAAGTGCAACATCAGGCTGGGGCTATTCAACCGCAATATGTACCGCAACCACAACCTCAGATTGAGCCAAAACCAGCTGAGACATATTATTATGAACAACCATTTATTCCACCACAACCACCTGTAAATGTACACCAAGCATCTTTTCAACCACTTAAACAGATGGCTGTACACGATGCTCCAAAGAACATCGATTTAATTTTAGATGTACCGCTTGAAATTTCGGTTGTACTTGGAAAATCTAAGCTAAGTATAAAGGAAGTTCTGGCTCTTGGAACAGGGTCTTTAATTGAACTTGATAAGTTAGCAGAAGAGCCAGTAGAAATATATGTTAATGGGAAAAAAGTTGCTTATGGAGAAGTTGTTGTTGTTGATGAAAATTTTGGTGTTAGAATAGTAAGTATTGTAAGTAGCGAAGAAAGAGTAAAAACGTTAAAAGGATAAGATGAGGGCATATAGTGTTATTATTGGAAAGAAAAAGTTTTTCTAATAAATAAGCGTCTATATGTCTTTTGACTTTGGGAAAAATTCATATAGTATTATGTTAAAATTTTATAAAGAGTATAAACTTTATTTCAGGTAAGTCGATAATGAATGTATATAACAATGGAATTGCGAGGAGTGTTAGAATGAAGGTAACAGGGACATCCGTAAATAATATAGTTAATATTTACGATAAGAATAAATGTCATATTGAAAAGAACAAAGAAGTTACAAATAAAAAAGATTATATAGAAATTTCTCAGCTTGGCAAAAGCTTAAGTGCCTTTGGAAACGGAGAAATCACAGGGATTTCAGCTGAAAAGATTGAGCAAATAAAGATGGAAATCTCTAAGGGAACATATAATGTGGATGCTAAACTAGTAGCGGAAAAAATAATAGATGTTATGAAGGGAAGAAAAGTTTAGGAGTGAGCCTATGTATATAGAAAAGTTAATACCACAGTTACAGGCTTTAATGAATTCACAAATTGATCAGATAAGGGTTCTTCTAGAAATGCTAGAAGAACAACATAAATATATAGTAAAAGATGATGTATTTAATATGGAAGCTATGGTTGAAAAAATACAAGTATGTAATCAGCAAATAGCAAATCATGAACTTAAAAGAAGAGAAATAACAAAAGGATTACTTGAAGAAAAAACTTTTGTAAAGCTTATAGAAGATTTAATGGATGATGGATTAGAAAATAGCTTAAGAATCCTAAGAAAACTTTTAGAAGAAGTAAAACTTCAAAAGGATACCAATGAACTTCTAATAAAGCAAGGGTTAAGCTTTACAAACAAAATGCTTATAATGCTAAATCCGGATAGACAAGCGAAAACATATAATGGATACGGAAAAATACAGAGATAAATAGAAGGTACTAGGTACTAGGTTCTAGGAAGAAGATGATTAAGCAAAGCTTAATTACTAAAATTATAAGTTTTGCCTTACGCAAAATATCATCTCCTAGTACCTAGCACCTAACTCCTAGTACCTAAAAAAAGGGGTGTTACAGTGTCGGGTTTATTTGCAACCTTTAATGTGGGTAAAAGAGGATTGTTTGGCCAACAGCAAGCCATAAATACAACAGCCCATAATATAGCTAATGCTAATACAGAAGGCTATTCGAGACAAAGGGCTATAATGGAAACTACAAGACCTTTTGGTATGCCAACTATGAATAATCAGGTGGGACCAGGACAGATTGGTACTGGAGTTGAAGTATCTTCTATTCAAAGAATAAGAGATAATTTTATGGATTTTCAAGTTAGAAGAGAGAAAAGTACTCTTGGTCAATATGAAGCAAGAGATAAATATTTGAGCGAAATAGAAAGTATTTTTAATGAACCTTCTGATACAGGAATCTCAACTCTTGTAGGAAAGTTCTTTGACTCATGGGAACAGTTATCGAAACAAGCTGAAACCTCAAATGCTAGAACAATTGTAGCTCAGCAATCAGCTGCACTAGCTGATGCATTAAATCATACATATAATCAGTTAACAGAAGTTAAAAAAAATGCTCAAGAATCTATAAAACAATCTGTCTTCGATGCTAATGGAATGCTGGAGAGAATAGA
>JAVBVX010000009.1:0-33987 GCA_036677665.1 Clostridium sp.
TTCTCCATTAATTATCCTGAACCCTCTATAAACCTGCTCAAGTAATATAACCCTCATAAGCTGATGAGGAAAGGTCATCTTGGAGAAAGAGAGCTTATAGTCAGCTCTATTTAAAACTTCCTTAGATAGCCCAAGAGAGCCTCCTATAATGAAAGTAATATTACTATTGCCTCTTATCCCTTGCTCCTTTATAAATTCCCCTAGTTCTTCTGAAGATATAATTTTACCTTCTATAGCTAGGGCTACTACAAACATATTATCTTTAATATTTTTTAGTATATTTGCTCCTTCTTTTTCTTTTATAATTAACTCCTCTTTCTCAGAGGCATTGTCAGGAGTCTTTTCATCATTTAGCTCAACTATATCTAATTTGCAATATCTGCTTAATCTTTTGCTGTATTCATCAATGGCAGCTCTTAAGTACTTTTCTTTTAACTTCCCTACTGAGATAACTGTTATATTCATATTTTCTCCATTCTTTTGAAGTTATTTATTTTTTCAATTGTTTCTTGTCTAGCTTTTAGAATCAATTCTTCTTTATTTCTTCCATCATTAGGATAGTTAACAAAGGTACACTCTAAGTAGTAAGGCTTAAGAATTTCAGTACTTCTTTTTAATTCTTCAAATAATTGTCTAATTTTTTCTTCTATAACCTTTTCTTCTTTGTTATCTACACTTCTAAAAGCTGCTATAAAACTTTGAAAACCATATTTAGTTAATACCTCTGGGTCCTTTAATGTCTCTTTTAACTTAGGATATATAATATCAGCTACAATTTTATATTCTCTTTCTAATTTAACTGTAAATTCTTCAACTTTTTTAAAAAATGTTATCATAATTATAGATAGATTGTTCTCTTGCTTATTTACTATAACTTCAGGTTTAAACGGAGATATTTCTTTATTCTTTAGTTCTTTCACATTACTTACGGAAACCTTATTTCCTTGAATTATAAATTTTCTATGAGCTATTTTATTTTTACCCTCTTGAATATTTTCAAGTACTCTTTTAACTAAAACTTTATCATTAAAGGGCTTTAGCATATAATCAACAACTCCAGCCTTTATCCCCTTTACAAACTGTTTTTTCCTATTTTCTGTGGTCAATATTAATACAGGTATGTTCATTCCTTTAATGTTTAATTTGCTTATAATGTCAAGTCCATTCTCGTTACCTAAATTAATTTCTAATATTATAAGATCTATATCATAATTCAATTGAGCTAGTATAGTGAAAAGCTGCCTAGAACTGGTAGCTTCATATATATTAATTCTATGTTCTTCTAGTAGCTCCTTAATTCTATTTCTGATATATGCTTTATCATCTACTATTAATATATTTGCCATAATAAACATCTCCTTATAATTAATTTATCGTATGGCCAAGTACAAGGATGATAAGATTTTATAAATTAATATAAAAAAGAATCGACAGTGTCGATTCTTACCTATATTAATTATGCATTAGCACCACAACATTTTTTATGTTTTTTGCCACTTCCGCAACTACATGGATCATTTCTTCCTACTTTATCTTCTTTAACTACTACTTTAGAAGCTCTCCATGCTTGAGTTATTTCTTTTCTCTTTTCTGCTGAGAATATGCCTTCCCATTGTGGAAGAGTATATAAATAATCAGCTTTTGCATCTATCATATTAAAGTATAGCTTCTCAAAATCTATATTTAACTCAACTACAGTATTCTTTTCTGAATTCTCAATGTCAAATGGTTCTACTAAACTATCATTTATTCCATCTAAAAATCCTACAAAAAACTTTATATCAGTATTAAACTTGTTTGACAATTCTTCAATAGGTCCCTTAACTGTCTCATTGTGATTTGCTAGTATTTTTGCATATATACTCTTTTCCATATCGCCGTATTCTCTCCAGAAAGCAGCTTCTCCTTTGTGTTTAACATACTCTACAACCATATCTGTCCACTCTTTGTACAAATTCATTGTTCATTCTCCTTCTGTAAATTACATTTAACTATAATCTCATCCATATTATAATAAATATTTACTTTTTTTTCAATTAGAATTTATTTCCTCATGCTATTAATATCATTAATGTCAAATGGCTTTTCAATGTTAAAATTACCACCTAATGTTCCTATGTTTTTATTTTCAACTACTATTTTCACCTTTTCTACAGACTTCAATTGAGTTAATGACAATACTATACTTCTAAGGCAAGCCTCTTCTCTAGCTATGGTCATATTATAATTTACATCTGAACTTAAATTAACATAGGCAATTTTATCTTTAATTGAAAAACTCAAAAGTTTAGCTTCCTTTGGAAATATAGGCTTTAATTGACTTTTAATAGATGGTCCTTTAATAAGTTCTTGCATTATAACCTCTCCTAAAAGTTCCTCCTCTTTAATAACCCTTTCCTCTTTCATAACCTCTGCTTTCTTTTCATCTACTGATCCATCAAAATAAACTTCGATATTAATCCAATCTTCATCAGAATTTACTAGTTTCAAGTTCTTAATTTTTTCATTACTCTTTACAATTGGCTTATCTTGCTTACCACATCCTATAAGAGTAATTAAAGTTGTCACTATTAATATGGCTAATAATAGCTTGAACAATCTTTTCATATTATTATCCCCCTTAAAACTCAATGTAATTGCTAGGCATATCTCTCTTAGCCATACTAATACATACATCTTCCTGTATCTTTATGTCATTTTCTCTGAGTACACTTATTACTGTTTCATAGGCGAGTTCTGGATAATTATTTGTTTTACTTAGATGCCCTAATATAATTTTTTTGCTATTATTTTTAATCATACTAACTATAGCTTTACCACAGTCATAGTTAGATAAATGACCATGATCACTTAATATTCTTCTCTTTAGTGGGTATGGATAAGGCCCAAACTTTAGCATTTCTACATCGTGATTGCTCTCTAACAATACTATGTCTGAGCCCATGATTGCCTCTTCTACTTCCTTAGAAAAGTACCCTAAATCTGTAGCTATACTTACTTTATTCTTGCCACAGAATACAGAGTACCCAATAGGATCTGCGGCATCATGTGGTATAGAATAGTTAGATATACATAGATCCTTTATAACAACTTCATCACTATCTAGTATCTTTATATTATTCTCTTTAATCTTTCCTATACCTTTTCCCATACCTTCCCAAGTTAACTTATTGGCATATATAGGAATATCATATCTTCGTGATAATACTCCAACCCCTTTAACATGATCACTATGTTCATGAGTAATAAAAATTCCATCTATATCATTAGGATTCTTATTAATACTGGCTAGAGCATTTTCTATGCTTTTACCTGGCAATCCTGCATCTACTAAAATACTACCATACTCCGACGCAACATATATACTATTTCCACTACTACCACTGTATAAAGGGCAAAATATCATCTTGGATTCTCCAATCATTTAAATATCTTTTAGCTTTCAGTGACTCTTGTTATCTTAGCCCCAAGTCTATTAAATTTCTCTTCGATAAATGGATATCCTCTGTCTATGTGTTCAATATCTATTATCTCAGTAATTCCTTCCGCTACAAGTCCAGCTATAACCATAGCCGCGCCTGCTCTTAAATCTGTAGCTCTTACTCTAGCTCCTGTGAGTTTTTCAACTCCCTCTATAATAGCTAGATTATTTTCTACGCTTATCTTAGCTCCCATTTTCTTTAGCTCATCTACATGTTTAAATCTACTTTCCCATATGCTCTCATTAACTATTCCTCTTCCTTTAGCTATGCTTAAAAGAGTAGTCATAGGTTGCTGAACATCTGTAGGAAATCCAGGATAAGGTAATGTTTTTACATTTACTCCCCTTAAGTCTCCTGTACTTTCTACTGTAATACTATCTCCATGCTCAATTACATTAACACCCATCTCTATAAGCTTTGCTGAAATAGATTCTAGATGCTTTGGTATAACATTATTTATCTTTACTCGTCCTCCACAAGCTGCTGTGGCAATCATGTATGTACCAGCTTCAATTTGATCTGGAATAACACTATAATTACATCCAACTAATTCTTTTACTCCAGATACTTTAATTACATCTGTTCCTGCTCCCTTTATATCAGCTCCCATAGTATTCAAAAAGTTTGCAACGTCTACTATATGTGGCTCTTTTGCTGCATTCTCAAGAATAGTCTTTCCCTCTGCAAGTGTAGCTGCAAGCATTACGTTTATAGTAGCTCCCACACTTACTACATCGAAATATATATTAGTACCAATTAACTTATCTGCTTCTATAACTACTGCTCCATGTTCTATCTTAACTCTTGCCCCAAGTGCCTCAAAGCCCTTTATATGTTGATCAATAGGCCTTACACCTATAGCACATCCTCCTGGCATCTCAACTCTAGCCTTTTTAAATCTTCCTAAAAGAGCTCCAATCAAATAATAAGATGCTCTCATTCTTCTAACATCTTCTGTATTTGCATCACTGCTATGTATAGTAGTACTATCTATAGTTACAGTATTTTTATTTCTACTTACTGTTGCTCCTAGGCTATCAATTATTCTCTCTATGCATTCCGTATCACTAATTTGCGGTATATTCTCAATAGTACAAATTCCTCGGCTAGCCATTATAGCTGCAGGTAAAATAGCTACTGCTGCATTCTTTGCACCACTTATTTCTATATCACCATTTAAAAATTTGCCTCCATCAATAATCAGCTTATCCATATGATTATCCATCCTTATTATTTATTTTATTGTATACTCTAAGTATAATATTCTTCATCTATGTAAATTTTATATCTTAAATATCATAATTAATATGTTACAGAAATTATTATAGCATAATCCTAATTATTTTTAATACTTATTTTTTTATGTAAGTATAGTATAAAATTTCTACTATATAAATATTTATAAGATTACTGTAGAATTTATACGTAAATTCCTATATATTTGCATATTTATAAGTTTAAAATTTACAATTATAATAAATATGATATAATAACAATAAACATTATTGTAGTCGGGGGATAACCATGAAATATAATTTAGTTGCATTATTTGATAATAATTCTAACAAACTAATAGAAGTTACCCAGAAAAATCTTTGCAGAAAATACAAACTTCATAAGATTAATCAACACCAATTTTTTATTCCTATACAAACAGTGATAGACCCTGATATAGATAAATTTAATAAGATTATTCTTGACACTTTAGCTCCATACAAAAAATTCAAAGTTAGAATAGCTCCTAATATTTGTTTAGATAAATCCTTAAAGACCGTTAATCTTAAGATAGATAGTAAAGGATATATAATTAGAATTGCGAGAAATATATCTGAAACTCTTTCTTTAAGTGGATTTAATATAAAACCTGATTATGAAAAAGAATTACAAATAGCGCTTGCAAGTTCTAACTATAACATAAGAAAATCCTTCACCCAAGATGAACGTACGACTGCTATAGATAAAATTGAAGAGGTTTCTTATGACTTTGCAAAAATAACTCATCTTCAACTTTGGAAATCAGTTAGTAATAAAAAAGAAATGTTAGTTCGTGACTATCCGTTAAGAGAATACTAATTATAATTTTAAGCAATCGATTTCAATTTATATATTACTCCAAATAAATTAAATTTTTCTCCAAAAAAAAATGTAAACGATTTGCCTCTCTTCCAATATTTTTAAAAATATTATAAAATGTACTTATGCGGAATGTGAAGAAAGGCGGTACTACACCATGAATCTTACCAATCTATTTGAGTTACAACGAGATCTCGATATGAGAATAATCAAAGAACACGGTTTACATAATCAATCTCTATGTTTAAAAAAAATTCTAGCCCTTCAAGTTGAAATAAGTGAACTTGCAAATGAAACTAGATGTTTTAAATTTTGGAGTACTAAAGGTCCATCATCAAAAGAAGTGATTTTAGAAGAATATGTAGATTGTTTACACTTTATATTAAGTTTAGGTCTTGAAAAAAACTATTCCGATATAGATATTGAATTAAGATATGATGAATCAGAATTGACTGAAAAATTTGTAAATATACATATAGACATTAATGATCTGATCATTTGTCCTTCTATGGATAATTATAAAACCCTGTTTGAAGATTTTTTGTCCTTAGGAGTATCCCTTGGTTTTTCTGTGTCTGAAGTTGAAAAAGCCTATCATGCTAAAAATGTAATAAACCATAAAAGACAAGATACTGGTTATTAAGAATGATCCAATACACCTATCCATCTAGATTAATAGAACCTATATTTTAGGGTACACTAGCTATGGAGGGTGATTTTTTTATGTTTGGATTAATTTGTTCTATTCTTGCAGGTGTTTTTATGAGTTTACAAGGTGTATTTAACACTCGTCTTTCTGCCAAAATAGGTCTTTGGGAAACTAATACTTTAGTACAAGGTATCGGATTTATACTAACCCTAGCTATTACAATGTTTATAGGAAAAGGCAGCTTTAAAGAAATAGGTTCGGCAAATAAATTATATCTTCTAGGTGGTCCTCTTGGATCTGCTATTATTTTCACTGTAATGTGCGGTATTTCGAAACTTGGGCCTGCTTATGCCATTGGTGCAATATTAATTGCTCAGCTTATCTCTGCGGGCCTTATAGAAGCTTTTGGACTATTTGATTCTGAAACATGTAGTTTCGGTATGAATAAAATATTAGGTATAGGTATAATGCTATTAGGTATATTAGTATTTAAATGGAAGAGATAAGAGCTAGAGAGGATACTTTCTAACTCTTATCTTTTTATGTTTTAAACTACTTTTTTATATTTACACTCTTTATAACTTTTATGTAACTAATCAGCACTATTATATCATATTATTTATTAGCTTTAGAATTAACATTTAAGTCTCTATAAAACTATATTATATAATAGAGTATTGTATTAGGAGGGTATTTATGTTTTCCCTAAAAAGCAAATTAGAGCCAAATTTAAAAAGCGCTTTAAAAAATAAAATATATAAAAATTATCGTGTTATAATACATTGCACCTCTCTTCAAGAAAAAGTTGAGAGTAAAATTCTAAATTCAAGATGTACTATTATACGTTCAATTCCTTATCTAGGTTGTATTTCGGCCTCCTTACCTTTAAATATTATAGAAAAGCTTATTGAATATCCTCAGGTAGATCATATTTGCTTTGATAACTATGCTTTACTATGTGGAAGCAGTGTTCTTGGAGCTAATGGAGTAAAGTTAGAAGGAAAGTATAAGCTAACTGGAAAGAATGTATGTATCGGTGTAGTTGATAGTGGTATATATCCTCACACTGACTTAAAGAAACCTAATAATCGAATTATACAATTTGTAGACTTAATTAATAATCTAAATCACCCTTATGATGATAATGGCCATGGCACCTTTGTTAGTGGAATTATCTCATCAAGTGGTTTTAGCTCCAATGGAATGTACAAGGGGGTAGCGGAAAAGAGTAATATTTACATGATTAAGGCTTTCAATAGTTTAGGACGAGGTTTTATTTCTGATATATTATATGGCATTAATCAACTAATAGATGAAAGCGAAGAATATAATATTAAAATAATTTGTCTTCCTTTTGAAGTTATAGATTATGATGAATTTACATTATCCCTATTTTCTAAGCTTTTTGATAAATCCATAGAAAATAACTTAGTTATTATAGTTTCAAGCGGTCATAATACAAACGTAGAGGGTTCTATGAGAGGAATTGCACTATTAAATAACTGTATAACTGTTGGTGGCTTAGATACAACTGGTATCAAGAAGCCTTACGTTGGTTCCTCTGCAGGACAAAGCGGCAAGCTAGAGAAACCAGACTTGTCTGCTGCTTGCGTAGATATTTGCTCATTAAACTCAGATATAAATTATATATCTGAAAAAGAGGGACAAAAAATATACCCTAAACCAATAGATAAGCTTTATACCTCTTACACAGGAACCTCTTGTGCAGCTGCCTATATAAGCGGTATTTGTGCCTTACTTTTTGAAAACAATCCTAACCTAACATATAAAGACATAACTTCTTTACTTAAAACCTCATGTACTTTACTGAATATGTCAAAGTGTGTTCAAGGTTCAGGAATTATAAATATAAGCAAGCTTCTTCCATAGCATTAATGTATTTTCTATTGTTATAGTGTAATACTACTTATTATGAACTATTAATGCACTATAAGGAGGAAAAAATGATAAGTGAACAACTTTTTGAAAAATTAAATAGCCAGATGACCTTTGAGTTTGAATCAGCTCACATTTATCTTGACATGGCAGCATATTGTGCTTCGCAAGACTTAAGTGGGTTCACTAACTTTTTTAAAGTACAATCTGAAGAGGAAAAATTTCATGCCATGAAATTTTTTAATTATATTGATGAACGAGATGGTGATATTAAATTAGGCTCTTTAACACTTCCTAATAATAAATATACATCAATTCTTAATGTGTTTGAAAAGGCTCTTGAACACGAACAAGAAGTTACTAGAAGAATATATGAGCTTTCGGATATTTCTTTAGAAGAAAGAGAACACGCTACTATGAGTTTTTTAAAATGGTTTATAGATGAGCAAGTGGAAGAAGAGTCTACATTCAGTGATATTATTAAAAGATTAAAAAGAATAAATAACGATAACACTGCCTTATATATCCTAGATTCAGAGCTTGCTCAAAGGGTCTTTACCCCACCTGCAACTGAATCTGGTGCTTAATTACTTTAACTGCATATATTTAATTAACCAGGTACTACATTGTACCTGGTTATTTTTTAAGAAAAGTGTAATTATTCTGTAACTAATAGTACTATATCTGCGTATATAATTATAATTATATTTATATTACATAATGCAACTCTATAGAAAGGAGAGATCTAATGTATAGTCAAAGAGCATTGCTAAAACACACTGAGCTTTCTGGTAATATGAAAAATTTTAAAAAGAAAATGCTACTAATAAAAGGTCTGACATTATGTATTTTATCTTTGATAATATTATTTTCCTATACAAGTCATTTGTTTATTACATAAGTTTTTTAATATAAAATCAAAAAGTCGGCTATGCCGATTTTTTTCGCTTAAAATAAAAAAAGAACATACAAAATTGAATTATATCAATTCTGCACCTTCTACTTTTATTACCTAAAGTACGCCCCCGTAGCTTTAGATATAGCCCCTATGGTACTACCTATAATTATGCCCCATAATTATCTTCGGTATGAAGCCCATTTTATATTGTGAAGCCCCCTTTTTGTCATCTCCCTGTGTTTCTATAGCGTACAGTTGTCTTTTATTTAAGTACATTAAGATAATATCACCTTTTATATACTCTGTCAATGTCAAACTTAGACAAAAGCTGCAGAAACTTCATCATAATATTATAAGAAGTATAAGCGTTATAAGAGCAAAAAACTCCCTCTAACACTTATACTTCTATTATTTTATTGTTTTATTATTTTATTAAACTTTTTAAAATCTCTCTTCTTACCCATTCTAATGTTCTAGTAACTGTATTATTTCTTATTCTTTGTCTATCTCCTACTAAGTTGAACTCCTTTGTCTTTATCTCTCCTTTAAAGTAAAACCCTACATACACAAGCCCTACTGGCTTTTCTTCACTTCCGCCTCCTGGGCCTGCAATTCCAGTAGTAGATATTCCAATATCCGTTCCAGTTACCTTAGCGATACCCTGTGCCATCTCTGCTGCTGTTTGACTACTTACTGCTCCAAACTTTTCTAGAGTTTCTTTCTTCACTTTAAGTCTTTTAATTTTGGACTCATTAGTATAGGTAATTGCTCCTTCTTTAAATACAGCTGAAATACCTGGATAGTTTATTATTCTTCCTGCTAAAAGTCCTCCCGTACAAGATTCTGCTGTAGCTATACTCAAGTTATTATCAACTAACATTTTCCCTAAAACTTCTTCTATAGAAGTTTCTCCTTCACCATATACCTGATTTCCTAACCTATCTCTAATAGATTTTTCAACAGGGAGAACTAACTTTTCTGCCTCATCTTTATTTTTAGCCTTAGCAGTAATTCTTAATATTACTTCTCCTTCTTTCGCATAAGGAGCTACAGTAGGATTTGTAGAATTATCTATAATATCTTCTATCATCTCTTCTACCTGACTTTCTCCAATTCCAATAATTCTAAGTGTCTTAGAGAAGAGGACACCGTCTTGGAATTTTGATAGATAAGGAAGTAGGCTTTCCTCAAACATAGCCTTCATCTCTCTTGGGGGACCTGGCAATACAGCTAAAACCTTATTATGACTTTCAATTATACATCCAGGTGCTGTACCATTATTATTAGGCATTATAATAGCATCCTTTGGAAAATAAGCTTGTTTTTTATTGCTTTCTCCCATCTCTACATTCAATCTTTTGAAAAAACCTTCTATATTTTTTAATATGTCTTCATAGAGAATGGATTCTTTTGTAAAATAATCAAAAGCCACTTCTTTCGTTAAATCATCTTTAGTAGGTCCGAGTCCTCCAGTAGTTATTACTAAATCTGCTCTTTTAAAGGCTAAATCATATGCTTGTTTTAATCTCTCTTCATTATCTCCAACAACAGATTGATGATACACATTTATTCCAAGTTCTGCTAATCGATTAGCTATATATTGACCATTGGTATTAACTATATTTCCTAATAAAATTTCAGTTCCAACTGCTAAAATTTCAGCTATCATTTTTTAACCTTCCTTCGCTTTAATCTACTCTACATTATATGAAAAAAATTAAAGGTTCATCATGAACCTTTAATAACTATACTATTCCTTATAGGTATATTATGCAATTTTAATTTTACTATCTAAAATAATTAACTCATATCTATAGGTTTTGTTCTTTACAAAGCTATTATTTTTCGCCATCTCATTAGCTTCTTTTAGATCCTTTGCTTTAAATAAAAAGGAACCTCTGTTCTTGTTAAAGAAACCTCCACCGATTAAGTATTTTCCCTCTCCTTCAGTGCCCATAGTTGTTATATGTGCACCTGTACAGTTACCTTTTGTATTTTTACCATCAATAGAATAGTTTACTCTTACAAAGAAATTAGCTCCGTTTTGCATAAATATACCCCCAATAATCAAATATACCAATTAATTCTATATTTTGATTATACAGAACACCCGTTCGCTTGTCAACATTTTCTGATTATAAAATGTATAAATGTATAATATATCCATTAAAACGACATTATATTTCAACCTTCTTTAATATATTATCGCTCCAAAACTCTTTAGTGATTTCTTCTAAATTCTGAGCATTTTTTATATTAATTACAGGATACCATTCCCTAGGAAATAATTTATAATAACTTGGATAAGAAAATCTTTCATCAATTAATAATACTACTCCTCTATCCTTCTCTGACCTAATTACTCTGCCTGCTGCTTGCATTACTTTGTTCATACCAGGATACATATAAGCATACTCAAAGCCTTTATTATTTTTATCTGAAAAGTAATTGCTTATTATATTTCTCTCTAGTCCCACTTTTGGAAGTCCTACTCCTACGATTATAGTTCCTATTAATCTATTTCCCGTTAAATCAATTCCTTCTGAAAATATGCCTCCCATTACTGCAAAGCCTACTAATGTTTCTGTATTTTTTTCAGAAAACTTATCTAAAAATATCTCTCGCTGTTCTTCATCCATTAGATTTGTCTGACATTCTATTTTCAACTCTGTATTCTTTTCAAAAAATCTTGAATAAATCTCATTCATGTATTTGTATGAAGGAAAAAAAACAAGATAATTACCTAGTTTACTTTTTATGATAAGCTCTATATCATTTACGATTTTATCATATGTAAATTCCCTATTTTTATAAGTAGTTGATATTTTATTGTCTACCATTAAACATAAATTTTCCCTATCAAAAGGAGATTTCAATTTTATTTTATACGAAGTTTCATCTCCACCTAGTATATCAATATAATAATCCATAGGCATAAGTGTAGCTGAAAATAAGATTGATGCCTTCCCTCTCTTCATTGCTTCTTTTAATAAATGAGATGGTTCTAAACAAAACAGTTTTAATTTAACATCTTCATATAGGATTTCTCCATACGTTGTATACTTCTCATTGTAGTCTTCCGAAGTTCTTATAAATGATAATACATTAAAATAGAATTCCATAAGAGAATCTTTAAAACTAGTATTGTTTTCTTTATTTTCTAGAATCCACTTTTCAGCATAAAATGTAAATTCTCTTAATAGTTGCACTAACTCGTTTGGAAGATCCTTTTGTATATAGTGATTATTACTTTCATCACATAGCTTTTTTATGTTAACCATATAGGAGTTAATCTTGTTAAGAATTTTTGATACTTCCTTTGCAGAAACTTTGCTATCCTTTTTTAGTTGTAATACTTCCTTTTTATTAATCTCTGCTGAAAACATTTCTCTTGATCTATCTACTAGATTATGGGCTTCATCAATTAGAAATGTAAAGTCTGTACTTCCTTCCATAAAGAATCTCTTTAAATATACCCTAGGATTAAATACATAGTTATAATCACAAATTATACAATCTGCAAAATTACATAGTTCCAAAGAAAATTCAAAGGGACATACCTTATGTTTCAATGAATATTTCTCTATTAATGTTCTTGTAAATTTATCTTCATTAAATATGTCCTCAACAGCTCCATTTATTCTATCAAAGAACCCTTTTGCAAATTCACATTTTTCAGTATCACATCCACCATCTGAATTAAAACATATTTTATCCTTAGCAGTAATGGTTACGTGCTTAAATTTAAGTCCTAACTCTCGCATACCTTCTACTGCCTTTTCTGCAGAAGTTCTAGTAATTGTTTTTGCTGTTAGATATAATATTTTTGAAGTGTGACCTTCTCCCATAGCTTTTATACTTGGAAATAAAGTAGCTACAGTTTTTCCTATCCCGGTTGGCGCTTGGGCAAACAGTTTTTTCCCCTCTAATATGGTTTTATATATAGAAACAGCTAGTTTTCTTTGACCCTCTCTGTAATCTTTAAAAGGAAATTCTAGTTTCTTTATAGAAGTATCTCTTGTACTCACCCATTCCTGCAGAGTTTTTGCCCAATTTATATAACTATTAACCAATGTATTAAAAAACTCTTCTAACTCCTCATAAGAGAATGTTCTATCAAGTCTCTTGATTTCTTTTGTCTCCATTTGATAATAAGTAAGTTGTACTATTATATCTCTCATACCTTTATCATGTGCATATATAAATGCATAGCATTTAGCCTGTGCCCAATGAAGCTTATTAAAATCCTCATCTATAAGCTCTAATGGAGCCATTGTTGTCTTTATTTCATCTATAATAACCTTATCACTATATTCAATTATTCCATCTGCTCTTCCACTAATCTCTAAATTTATATCTTTACTTTCAAAAATATAGGATAACATAATCTCTGCTTTATATTCCTTTGGTGCAGCCTTTTGTATTTTTTGATGCGCCCTTATGGCATCTACATTTCTTGAACTACTTATAAAAGTAGATATTAAATCTCCAGAACGAAGTATAAATTCCACTAAATTTCTTACAGAAATTTTAATGGTTTTATTAGTACTCATAGCTTTAACCCTTTCCTTACTCTTGTATTATAACTTATTATAACTTATTTCAATGAAAGTCACTATGATCATGAAATATAAAAGTTAGCTAAAAAGCTATGCATCTTTTGAACTATTGTATAATATATTATTAGATAGTATATTTTAGAAATGAGGTTAATATTTATGGAAAATTCTCAATTAAGAGCTTTAGCTCGAAAACAACTTAGTGGTAAATGGCTTAAATGTATTTTACCATTATTAGTTTACTTAGCTATTATGAGTATACTTGCTGCAATACCAATATTAGGGGTAATTGGAGGCATTGTCGTAGCTGGTCCTTTTATGTTAGGATTAACGGCCTTCACTCTTAGAGTAAAAAGAGGCGAAACTCCTTCTGTTGAATCACTATTTGATGGATTTAAAAACTTTTTAACTTCCTTTGTATTATATCTGATTATATCTATATTTACTTTTTTATGGTCTTTATTATTAGTTATACCTGGAATTATAGCAGTCTTAAGCTATTCAATGGCATTTTTTATTCTACAAGATAATCCACATCTATCTGCAATGGAGGCACTAACTGAAAGCAAGAAAATGATGAAAGGGTATAAAGGAAAATTATTCTTACTCTATTTGAGTTTTATAGGATGGATGCTTCTAACTGCTCTAACCTTTGGAATAGGATCCTTATGGCTTGCTCCTTATATGGGGGTTTCCTTTGCTAACTTTTATGATGATTTAAAAGGCAATACTCCAAATGATAAACCTACTTATGAAAAAGAAGAGCCCCTGTTCAGAGAAAATCCAAGCATATAAGTGACTCATTGGAGGAACGAGAATGAGTTTCTTCTTTACATTAAGAAAGAGCTTACACAAATTTTTGTGTTAAGCTCTTTCCTAATGATATTGATTCCACATTCAAACTACTCCCAAGTCTTCCATATATCTGGCTCATATCCTACTGTAGCTTGCTTTCCATTACGCACTATTGGTGTTCTATATAACTTAGGATTATTTAAAAGAATTTCCTCTTTAACACTAGCATTTATAATGTGCTTCATATTAGATTTTTCATATTCCTTAGAATCTTTATTAATTAAGTTTTCTAATCCTACTACTACTCTAACTCCTTCAAGCTCTCTTTTACTTAAAGCCTTTTCAGATAAATCAATTAATTGATATTTAATTTTTCTTTCTTTGAAATATCTTTCTGCTTTTTTCGTATCAAAACATTTCTTCATCCCAAAAATTTGAATGTTCATGTATTTCTTCTCCTCTTTGCCTTTAGTATATATTTTATCCTACCATAACTTTAATAATAGTTCACCCTTGATTATATATAATAACTTAGTGTCATTTTCTAACTTTAATCATCCTTTATCCTATAAATATATACTTTCCTTATCTCTTTATCTTGAAATTTACTTAAATATTCATATAGTGATACATATAGGCGATTTTCAGTATGCTGAGCCATATATAAATCATATCGGTTAGTTCTCCAGTTAAATCCCTTATCATGTATTACTTGTGTATGATAGGGATGGTCATTATCATTTGGCTTTCCATATTGAATTACATCCCCTTCTTTTAGTAAAGTATACAGCCTATCAAAATTATCCAAAGCCTGTTTCGCCGTTATAGTTATAGCTACTGCTGCTCTATTTCCCCCAAGCCCATTTTCATTAGCCCAATGTCTTCTAAAGTAGCGTGCAGCTCTCCAAGTAATAGATATACTTTTTAGATCCTTAAAGCTCTTAGTTCGGCAAAACCAAGCTTCTAGTTTATCCCATCGTGTTCCTACTTCTTTTATTCCTCCAGCTTTTAAAACTTGAGATATAAAATTAGCACAATCATCCTTTTCAAAATATGGATACTCCCCTGTATTTGGAGTTAGTGCGTATTTTTCAGCATACTCTTTTGCTAACTTTCGATCATAAGTTAAATTCCTATCTGACATTACTTCTCTCTCATAATAATGTTTGCTCATACAAATCCTCTATAATTATTGATTTCACTATATAAATATAAATTATACCTATAATTTATGCAAGAAACAGACTTATATATAGTCTTCTTCAATAAAAAAACACCTTGAACTTTAAATAGTCCAAGATGTTTTTTTTTATTATTGTTATGTCTAATACCCCTTAAATGACTATTTATAATACTTTACTTAAAAAGTCTTTTGTTCTATCCTTTTTAGGATTTCCAAATATCTCTTCTGGAGTTCCTTCTTCTAAAATAACTCCTTGATCCATAAATAGAACTCTATCTCCAACTTCTCTTGCAAATCCCATTTCGTGAGTAACAACCACCATAGTCATACCCTCCTTTGCAAGCTCTTTCATAACCTCTAAAACTTCTCCAACCATTTCAGGGTCTAGTGCAGAAGTAGGCTCATCAAATAGCATAACTGCTGGTGACATAGCAAGGGCTCTTGCTATTGCTATTCTTTGCTTTTGTCCACCTGAGAGCTGTTTTGGATATGCATTAGCTTTATCTTTAAGTCCTACTCTTTCTAAAAGACTTACTCCGATCTCTTCTGCCTTTTCTTTTGAAAAATTCTTTACCTTAGTTGGTGCTAGAGTTATATTATCTAAAACACTAAGATGTGGAAATAAGTTAAACTGTTGAAAAACCATTCCCATCTTTTCTCTTTGCTTGTTTATATCATTTTCCTTTAGAGTTATTGATTGTCCGTCAAAAATGATTTCTCCATCTGTAGGCTCTTCCAAAAGGTTAAGACATCTTAAAAATGTACTTTTTCCTGAACCTGAAGGTCCTATAACAACAACAACTTCACCTTTTTTTATATGATTATTTACTCCTTTTAAAACCTCTAACTTTCCAAAATATTTATGAAGATTATTTACCTTAATCACTAGCCTTCATCCTCCTTTCAGCAATTCCTAATAATTTTGATAAACTAAAAGTTAATACGAAGTACATAACTGCTGCTGTTATTAGTGGCGTAAATGTCATATAGGTTGAACCCTGTACTGTCTTTGCACTAAACATAAGCTCTCTGATTCCTACTACTGATACTATTGCAGATTCCTTAATTACAGTTATAAACTCATTACCTAGAGAAGGTAATATACTTTTTATAGCTTGAGGTATTATTACATATATCATAGACATTTTATGTGTTAATCCAAGTGACCTAGCCGCTTCCATTTGCCCTTTATCAATGGACTCAATTCCACCTCTTATGATTTCTGCAATATAGGCTGTACTATTTATTGTCATGGCAAAAACAATAGATATAAAACTCACTAAATCATTACCTAAAAATTGTATCTGCGGCATAGCATATCCCAAATCTTGAATCACTTTCGCTACTCCAAAAAAAAGAATAAACACTTGAACTAGTAAAGGGGTACCTCTAACAATTTCAATATATACTGTAGCAATGCTCTTTAAAGCCTTACTCTTCGATAACTTCATTAAAGCAAACAGAGTACCTGTTAAAGATCCAAGTAACACCGTAAAGAAAGACAATGCAATAGTTATGCTTGCTCCTTCAATAAAATACCCTAGATACGTGGATAAAAACTCTATAATTTCTCCCATGTAAATTCCTCCTAATATAGAAATAAATATATAAAACTTTAAAACTCAACAAAAGATAATGGTGTTAATCCATTATCTTTTATCACTAATCTTTATTAAATTCAAAATTGTTATTTATTGTTTAATCTGAAGTTATTATTGAAGATTAATTGCATCTGTTACAAATTGATCAATTTTTCCTTCTGCTATTAATCTATCTATTGTTTTGTTAATAGCATCAACGAAGTCTTGTTGTCCTTTTTGTACTCCTATTGCAGAACCACCATCTTCATCTCCAACTTTAATGTCAGCTATTGTTAAATCTGAATTTCTAGATACATGTCCTTTTGCTACTGGGTTTTCCATTATTACTGCATCTACTTTATCAGTCTTTAAGGAAATAACTAATTCTGGAATCCTTGCTAATGACATAACCTTAGCCTCTTTAACCTTTTCTTTAGCTATTTCTTCTTGAATTGAAGTTGTTTGAGCTCCAATTCTTATCCCAGTTAAACTATCTACTGAGTTATATTTATCTTTATCTGTAGCTCTAATAACTACACTTTGTATTGCTTTATAATATATATTTGAGAAGTCTATTTCCTTCTTTCTCTTTTCTGTTGGAGTCATTCCTGATATAACAAGGTCTATTTGACCAGTTTTTAGTGAAGGAATAAGTCCTTCAAAATCCATGTTTTTAATTTCAAGTTTTACTCCTAAATCCTTTGCTATTTCCTTAGCAAGTTCAATATCAAAACCTACTATCTCCTCTTTTCCATCCTTCATTATAACAAATTCATAAGGCGGATACTCAGCAGAAGTTCCAAGAACTATTTTTCCTGATTTTTTTATTTGATCAATCTTCGTAGTTTTGTTACCACTACATCCAACTAGTGTAGCACCTAGGCATACTGTTAAAGCAAGAACTAATGCTTTTACTTTTCCTTTTATCTTCATTTAATATTCCCCCTTGTAATCATCTACGGCATAATTATACATCACTCTTTATATTTATTCAACTATTTTGCATAAATACTTATGGCTATTTTTAAGGATTTTAAATCTGATTAAAACTTATTATAATTTTTATATTAAATTTCAATTAGATATCATATATTTCTATGTAGTTTACTTTTAATCTAATCAAATTACTGTAAGTCTCCCAGAAAAAACAGGAGGTACCTATTTCATGCTTTCAATTAAATTTTTATTTGATCTATCTATTATACTACTTTGTACAAAATTATTTGGGCTTATCACACGAAAAGTTCAAATGCCTCAAGTAGTTGGCGCACTTTTAGCAGGTATTATATTAGGCCCAGCTTGCCTAGGAGTAATTAGCGAAACTGATTTTATTTCTAAGCTAGCTGAACTCGGTGTAATAGTCCTTATGTTTCAAGCCGGCTTTGAAAGTGACTTTAAAGAATTGAAGAAATGTGGAAAAGCTTCTCTTCTAATTGCCTTGCTTGGCATACTCGTTCCTCTTGCAGGAGGCTTTCTACTAGGAATGATCTTTAATAATGATGGCAGCATATTTATTATAAGTAACAAGAAATTCCTTGAAAATATTTTTATAGGTTTAGTGCTTACTGCCACCTCTGTTAGTATAACTGTAGAAACTCTCCAAGAGATGGGCAAACTAAAAACTAGCTCTGGAGTTGCTATTATGAGTGCTGCTGTTATTGACGATATAATAGGAATTATACTTCTAACAGTTATAACTAGCTTTAATAATCCTTCCATACACATAGGCCTAGTTCTATTAAGAATATTAATATTTTTATTATTTTCCATTTTCATAGGCTTTATAGCAAGGGAACTATTTTCTATTTTAATTGCTCAACATGGAGCTAAAAAAAGAATAGCCATATTCGCCTTTTCATTTTGCTTAATACTATCCTTCTTAGCTGAAGAATATTTCGGTATTGCAAATATAACAGGTGCGTATATTGCTGGAATAGTCTTTTCTAATCTATACCACTTAGAGTATATAGAAAATAAGATTGATACCCTATCCTTCATGTTACTATCTCCCGTATTCTTTGCTAGTATAGGAATAGGAATTACTCTTGAAAGTACTGATGCTAGATTGATGCTATTTACTATAGCTTTAGTGATTATAGCCATAATGACTAAAATATCTGGTTGCAGTTTAGGTGCGGAATTATGTGGCTATGATAAAGATGAGTCTCTTCAGATAGGCATAGGTATGGTGTCAAGAGGGGAAGTGGCACTTATTATAGCCAATAAAGGTGCTATACTTGGGTTACTCTCTAAGCAGTATTTTACTCCCATAGTTATAATGGTTATTGTAACTACACTTGTAACACCAATTCTATTAAAATTCGCTTTTTCAAATAGAGTATATGGAGTTCGGAGACTTCGAAGAGGATAAAAAAATAAATAAAGTGAACATCACAAAATTATAGGCTTTGTGATGTTCACTTATTTATTTTATAACTAAATCTGTTCCATGTACTGTCCTATAGCTCTATATTTAGAATATCGTTTTTCTATAGTTTCATCTATATTATAAATAAGCTTATCAAAAGGTATTTTTAGTAGTTCTTCTTTTATAGTTTCAGCCATTTTGTCTGCATCTCGATGTGCTCCACCTACTGGCTCTTGTATAACCTTATCTACTATACCGTAGCTATTTATATCTTGTGCTGTTATCTTCATAATTGCAGCTGCTTCTTTAACTCTAGAACCGTCTTTCCAAAGTATACTAGCAAAGCCTTCTGGTGAAAGTACAGAGTAAACAGAGTGTTCAAGCATCCAAATTTCATCACCAATGGATAATGCTAATGCTCCTCCACTTCCGCCTTCTGCTATTACTATGCATATTATAGGAGTTTTTAGTCTAGCCATTTCCATTAAGTTTCTTGCAATAGCTTCTCCTTGACCTCTTTCCTCAGCTTCTATACCTGGGTATGCTCCTGGAGTGTCTATAAAACATATTACAGGTCTTTTAAACTTTTCAGCCTGTTTCATAAGTCTCAAAGCTTTTCTATATCCTTCTGGATTTGGCATTCCAAAGTTTCTTTTAACATTTTCCTTCATGTTTCTTCCCTTTTGTTGTCCTATAACTGTTATAGGCATGCCATTAAGCTTCGCTATTCCACCTACTATACAAGGATCATCTTTATAGTATCTATCTCCATGAAATTCTATAAAAGAATCAAAAATTCTTTCTATATAATCGAGAGTTGTAGGTCTCTCTAACATTCTAGATAGAGTAAGCTTATCAAAAGGTGATACATCCTTATATGCGTTTTTTTCAAGCTCTTTCAATTTTTCTTCTAATGTATTTATCTCTCTGGATAGATCTAAATCCTTAGTTTCAGAAAAACCTTTTAATTCTTGTATCTTCTTGCTAAGCTCTTCTATTTTCTTTTCACATTCTAGCACTTTTACACCTCCTTACTTGGCCATAAAAAATCTTTATTAATGCATATCTAAGATCTTATATAAAACCTTTTTCATCTCTGATCGATGAACTATCTTATCTAAAAATCCATGTTCAAGTAAAAATTCAGCACTTTGAAATCCTTCTGGTAGCTTCTGCTTTATGGTTTGGGCTATAACCCTCTGTCCTGCAAAACCTATAAGAGCCTTTGGCTCTGAGATAATTATATCTCCAAGCATAGCAAAACTTGCAGTTATCCCACCAGTAGTTGGGTCTGTAAGTATTGGTATATATAAAAG
This sequence comes from Clostridium sp., assembly GCA_036677665.1. Lineage (GTDB taxonomy): Bacteria > Bacillota > Clostridia > Clostridiales > Clostridiaceae > Clostridium_H. The sequence goes on from JAVBVX010000009.1 coordinate 20,800, forward strand.
ACCGGCTTCATTATGACGTGCAATAGCACTGCTAGTTTTAGCCATTTGTAAAAGAGAAAACATTCCTTCTTGCATTCTAGCTCCACCTGATGCTGTAAATAGAATTATAGGAAGTTTTTCTTTTGTAGCTCTTTCTATAGCTCTTGTTATTTTTTCTCCAACTACAGATCCCATACTACCCATCATGAATCTACTATCCATAACTCCTATTATTACATCTTTACCATAAAGCTTTCCATATCCAGTTACAACTGCTTCTCCGAGCTCTGTGTCTCTCATTGAGTCTTTGATCTTATCTTCATAACCTTTAAAATCTAAAGGATTTACAGTTGCTAGATCTTTGTCCAATTCTCTAAAGGTTCCTGTATCAATAATAAGTTCTATTCTTTCTCTAGAACTCATTCTGCTATGCTTGTCACAACTTGGACAAACTTTATTATTATCCTCTATATCTTTTTTATATAATGTTTTTCCGCAGGAATCACATTTAATCCATACTCCATTAGGGATAGCTGGAGCATTAGAAATATCGCTAATATCACTAATATTCTCTTCTATCTCATTATTCATCTCAACATTAGACTCATTTTTCAGTGTTATATACTTAGTTTTTTTGAATATAGGATTAAATTTAAACATACAACTCACCTACCTTAAAAACAGCCCTTAAATACTGTTCGAGACTGCAAAAATTAATAATTAAACTCTTTACCTATAAAGCCAGTGTCATAAGCTCCCTTATCAAACACCTCATTATATAGTATTTGAAGTTGAAATTCAATATTACTATCGATACCAGTTATAACGAACTCTTCTAAAGCTCTCTTCATTTTAGATTTAGCTTCTTCTCTATCACTACCATATACTATCAGCTTTGCTATCATAGAATCATAAGTTGACGGAAGTTTATACTCTTGATAAATTGCACTATCAATTCTTACTCCATTTCCACCAGGCAAATGTTTAATCTTAATAGTTCCAGGTGATGGTCTAAAACCCTTCTCTGGATTTTCTGCATTTATTCTACACTCAATAGCATGACCTCTCATCACTACTTCTTCTTGCTTTAACTCTAAACTACTTCCGTCTGCAATTTTAATTTGTTCTTTTACTAAATCAACACCAGTTACCATTTCCGTAATAGGATGCTCTACTTGTATTCTAGTATTCATTTCCATGAAATAGAAATTATCCTTATTATCTAAAAGGAATTCTATAGTTCCTGCACCCTTGTAATTTGCAGCTTTTGCTGCTTTAACTGCTACATCACCCATTTTTTTTCTTAATTCCTCGGTCATAACAGGACAAGGTGTTTCTTCAAGAACCTTTTGATTTCTTCTCTGTATTGAGCAATCTCTTTCTCCTAGATGAATTATATTTCCAAAGTTATCTCCTAGGATTTGAAATTCTACATGTCTTGGACCTTCTATGAACTTTTCTATATACATAGTATCGTCTCCAAAGGCTACTCTTGCTTCTCCCTTTGCAGTATCAAAAGCCCTTTTTAAGTCATCTTCATTTCTTACGATTCTTATTCCTCTTCCGCCACCGCCGGCAGAAGCTTTAACCATTACTGGATAACCTATAGATTTTGCTTCTTCTACAGCCATTTCTATAGTATCTACACTGCCTTTAGTTCCTGGGATTACTGGAACTCCTGATGCTATCATTATCTCTCTTGCTTTAGACTTATTTCCCATACTTTCTATAGTGTCTATATCCGGTCCTATGAAAGTTATGTTGCAGTCTTTACACATTTGTGCAAATCTACTATTCTCTGAAAGAAATCCAAAACCAGGATGAATAGCCTGTGCACCTGTTAAAACTGTAGCGCTTATAATGTTTTCCATATTAAGATAACTTTCTTGAGGCCTTGCAGGTCCTATACATACAGCTTCATCTGCCATATTTACGTGCAAAGCATCCTTATCTACTTCTGAATAAATAGCAACAGTTTGTATTCCAAGTTCTCTACAAGCCCTAATTACTCTTACTGCTATCTCTCCTCGATTAGCTATTAATACTTTATTAAACATAGCTCCTCCTACTTTCCTACCGCAAAAGTTAATTCAGCTTCAACTGCTGTTTCTCCATTTACTGTAGCTATACCTTTTCCTACCCCTATAGGGCCCTTCATTTTAATTATTTCAACTTCAAGTCTTAGTACATCTCCTGGAATAACCTTTCTTCTAAACTTAGCCTTACTTATTCCACCAAAGTAAGCTATCTTTCCCTTGTACTCTTCCACACTTAAAAGGGATATTGCCCCTACTTGTGCTAATGCTTCAATTATAAGTACACCAGGCATTACAGGTTCTTCTGGAAAATGTCCTGCAAAGAAATATTCATTCATAGTAACATTTTTATATCCTACAGCTCTTTTACCTATTTCAAGCTCTTCTACTTTATCAACAAGCAAAAATGGATATCTGTGGGGAATTATCTCTTGAATTTCTTTTATACCAAGCATTTCTCTTACCTCCACTTAAGTTCTAAAGTTTCTTAACTCTAAAAATTTCTTGACCATACTCTACCATATTTTCATTTTCTACTAACACTTCTACAATTTCATAATTGTCTTCCGCTTCTATTTCATTCATAAGTTTCATTGCTTCTATTATACATAGTACATCTCCTTTTTTAACTTTACTTCCTACACTAACAAAAGGAGCATCCTCTGGAGATGAAGCGTTATAAAAAGTTCCAACAATAGGTGATTTTATAGCTATTGTATTTTCAAGTGCTTTTGCCGCTTCCTTTATCTCTGGTTTTTTATCTATAATTACTTCTTCAAGACTAACTTCATCTAATACCTTATCTATATAGTTCGATTTTTCTTCAACCTTATAGCTACTAACTAAATTCCCTTTTAATTGAGCTTCTTCTTTTTTCATCTTAATATGAACTCCATCAGTTTCAATTTCTAAAGATGTTAATTTTGAGTCACTCATTACTTTAATAAGTTCTTGAATATTCTTATAATCCATGCTATTACCTCTCATCCCATTTCTTTAAAACTATTGTAGCGTTATGTCCGCCAAAGCCTAAGGAATTAGACATTGCATATTTTAATTCTGCACTTCTACCTACATTCGGAACATAATCTAAATCACATTCTTCATCAGGTACTTTATATCCTACAGTTGGAGGCAAAAATCCTTCTTCTAAAGCCTTAGCACAAATAATAGCTTCTATTGCACCTGCTGCTCCAAGCAAATGTCCTGTCATAGATTTAGTTGAACTTACTGGAATCTTATATGCAGTATCTCCAAATACAGTTTTTATTGCAGCAGTTTCAAACTTATCGTTGTATGGAGTACTTGTTCCGTGAGCATTAATATAAGATATTTCTTCTTCTTTTATTCCAGAGTCATCAATAGCTAACTTCATAGCTCTTGCTCCACCCTCTCCGTTTGGTGATGGAGAAGTTATATGATAAGCATCACAAGTAGATCCATATCCAGTTATCTCTGCATATATTTTTGCATTTCTCTTTAACGCATGTTCTAGAGATTCAACAATTACTATTCCAGCCCCTTCTCCCATAACAAATCCATCTCTTTCTTTATCAAAAGGAATGGATGCTCTATTTGGATCTGAGCTAGTACTTAAAGCTGTAAGAGAAATAAACCCTGCCATTGAAAGAGGAGTAATTGAAGCTTCAGCACCTCCTGCAATTATTACATCTGATATTCCATTTCTTATATTATGAAAAGCATCTCCTATAGCATTAGTTCCTGTAGCACAGGCAGTAACTACTGTAGTACAGATTCCTTTAGCACCATATTTTATAGCTATATTTCCTGCTGCCATATTGCTTATTATCATAGGAATAAAAAATGGAGATATTCTTCCTGGTCCTTTTTCCATAAGCTTTTTATGTTGTTCTTCTATAGTTGCTATACCACCAATTCCAGAACCAACGATTACTCCAAATCTTTCATTGTTAAAACTTCCTTCGTTTAATCCTGCATCCTTCATAGCTTCATCTGTAGCAACCATAGCAAATTGTGAAAACTTATCTAGTCTTCTAGCTTCTCTTTTATCTATATATTTAGTTACATCAAAATCTTTAACTTCTGCCGCAAGTTCAACCTTATAATCACTTGCATCAAAAGCAGTTATCTTATCAATTCCACACTTACCATCTTTAATACTATTCCAAAATGTATTTACATCATTACCTACTGGAGTAATAGATCCCATACCAGTAATAACTACTCTATTTTTCAATTTAATTACCTCCCTAAATATACATTCCACCATCAACACTTATAACTTGACCTGTAATGTAGCTTGCCATATCTGATGCTAAAAATGCTGCTGTATTAGCTATATCTTCTGGACTTCCTAATTTTTTTAAAGGAATATTTAATTTAACTGTTTCTTTAACTTTATCTGATAACACCTCAGTCATATCAGTTTCGATATATCCTGGTGCTATAGCATTTACAGTTATGCCTCTACTTGCAATTTCCTTTGCAACAGATTTTGTCATACCTATTACTCCAGCCTTTGCTGATGCATAATTAGCCTGACCTGCATTTCCTGAAAGCCCAACTACAGAAGAAATATTAATGATTTTGCCACTTCTTTGCTTCATCATTATTGGCACTGTATGCCTAATACAGTTGAACACTCCTTTAAGATTAACTTCTATAACTTTGTCAAACTCTTCCTCTTTCATTCTCATGATAAGAGAATCCTTAGTTATACCTGCATTATTAACTAAAATATCAATAGAACCTAGCTTTTCAATAGCCTCATCAATGATTTTCTTTGAATCCTCAAAGCTACTTACATCTCCTTGAATTGCTACTGCTTTAACTCCTTTTGCTTCTATTTCCTTTATAACTCCATTAACTGAATTAACATCACTTCTATAATTTAAAACAACATTAGCTCCTAAGTCTGCAAATTTAAGAGCTATTGCTCTTCCTATTCCTCTGCTAGCACCAGTAACTACTGCGTTTTTACCTTTTAACATCATTACTTAAAATCCTCCTAGTTGTTACCTATAACTTCAATTTTTTCTGTATTTAATGCTTTAATAGTAGCATTTAAAGAATCAAAATCTTCTACATTTAAAACTTTTACACTTTTATCTATTTTTTTAACAAATCCACTTAATGCTTTTCCTGGTCCAATTTCTATGAAAACATTTATTCCGTCCTTTATCATGTTTTTCACTATATCTTGCCACATTACTGAACTCATTACTTGTTTTCTTAAAATTTCTTTTATGGAGTCCTTATTTTCTATGTAATTACCTGTAACATTTGTCATCACAGGGACCTTCATATCTCCAAGCTCTATACTCTCAAGTTCCTTATAAAGTCTATCTCCTGCCTCTTTTAACATAGATGTATGAAAAGGAGCACTTACTGAAAGTGGCATAGCTCGTTTTGCACCGAGTTCCTTTGCTTTAGTGCATGCTGCATTTACAGCCGCTATTTCCCCGGCAATAACTATTTGAGAGGAACAATTGTAATTAGCCACCTCAACTATTCCAGCATCTTTTACAGCTTCACAGGCTTCTCTTACCTTATCTCCCTCAAGACCCATAATTGCAGCCATTGTACCAATTCCTTCTGGTACTGCTTCCTGCATAAACTTACCTCTTTTTTTAACCAATCTCACTGCATCTTCAAAGTTAAAAACTCCAGAGTACACTAAGGCAGAATATTCTCCAAGACTAAGTCCTGCTGCTATCTCTCCTTTAACTCCATTCACCTCAAGAGCTTTTAGCAAAGCAATACTAGTTGTTACGATAGCTGGTTGAGTATTTTCTGTTTTATCTAGCTCTTCTTTACTTCCATCAAAACAAAGTTTACTTATGGAAAAACCTAATGCTTTATCAGCTGCTTCAAAGACTTCTCTACACTCATCGATATTATCATATAGCTCTTTTCCCATACCCACATACTGGGCTCCTTGACCTGAAAAGATAAATGCTATTTTATCCATAATTAACCTCCACTTAAATTAATATATACAAACTAAATATTAAAACATTTTTACCTTTTTAGTTTCCATAATTTCTCTTGCTTCATTGAACATTTCTTCTATAATCTCTTTACAGTTTTGTTCTTTATTAATTAAACCTGCAATTTGTCCTGCCATTACTGAGCCCATATCTATATCGCCTTCTTTAGCTGCTTTTGGAAGAGCTCCTCTTCCTAGTTCATTGAATATTTCTAGATCAAATCCATTTTTCTCTAAAGATGCAATTTCTCTTGAAAGCTTATTTCTTAAAACTCTTACAGGATGGCCTGTTGCTCTTCCTGTAACTACAGAATCAATATCCTTAGCTTTAAGGACTCTATCCTTATAGTTTCTATGAACTGTGCATTCATTAGCTACTAAAAATCTAGTTCCAACTTGAATTCCATCTGCACCTAACATAAATGCAGCTGCAACTCCTCTTCCGTCACCTATTCCCCCTGCAGCTATTACCGGGATATTTACAGCATCAACTATTTGAGGAATAAGAACCATAGTTGTAATCTCACCAATATGACCACCAGCTTCACAGCCTTCAGCTATTACTGCATCTGCGCCACTTCTTTCCATTCTTTTAGCTAAAGCAACTGAAGCCACAACTGGTATTACAGTTATTCCATGGCTTTTCCACATTTCCATGTACTTCCCTGGACTTCCCGCCCCAGTAGTAACTACTTTAACTTCTTCTTCACAAACAAGTTTTGCTATTTCATCTGCATTATCGCTTAAAAGCATTATATTTACTCCAAAAGGCTTATCCGTTAAGGCTTTTGTCTTTCTAATTTCTTCTTTTACATACTCTACAGGAGCATTTGCTGCTGCAATAATTCCAAGTCCTCCAGCATTTGAAACACCTGCTGCAAGTGAACTGTCAGCTATCCAAGCCATTCCTCCTTGAATTATGGGATATTTTATTCCTAAATTATCAAATAAAGCACTTTTGCTCATAATATCCTCCTTATCAAAATAAGACTGCTAGTATAGAAGCAGTCTTGTATTGTAAATACCCTTATCTATTCAGCTCTTGAACCTATGTATTCAACTAAATCTTGAACTGTTTTTATATTTTCAAGGTCTTCATTAGAAATTTCTATATTAAATTCATCCTCAAGGTCCATAATTATTTCAAATATTTCTAAAGAATCAATACCTAAATCATTTTGAAAATCTGATTCTAACTTTATTTCATCTTCGCTTATACCTAAATGTTCTGCCATTGCTTTTCTAATCTTTTCAAATACCACAATAACCCCTCCTAAAATTTACTCATATATCTAAGTCTTTTATTTATGTTCTAAAATGTTCATTAATTCCATTGTATAAGTTGAGCTCCATAGGTAAGTCCACCACCAAAGCCAACTAATATAATCTTATCTCCCTTATTTAAAAGTCCTTTTTCATTCATTTCATCTAAGGCGATTGGTATGCTTCCAGCAGATGTATTTCCATATTTATCTAAGTTTAAATAGAACTTAGACTTATCTAGTCCGAGTTTTTTCGCTGCAAGATCAATTATCTTTTCATTTGCTTGGTGAGGTATTACATACTTAATATCCTCTAATTTATACTGGCTGTCTTCTAATACCTTATTTATACAATGAGGTATTACTCTTGTTGCGAACTTAAATACTTCTCTTCCATTCATACTTAAAGTATTGCTTATATCCTTTACTTCTTCAAGGTAAGGATTTTTTACAGGCACTGTATTGCAAAGTAAATGCTTTCCTCCAGATCCATCTGCTCCTGTATATTGAGATATAATTCCTATCTCATTACTTCTTTGAAGTATTGCTGCTCCAGCTCCATCTCCAAATAATACACAGGTGTTTCTGTCTTCCCAGTCTAATATCTTAGATAGAACCTCTGAGCCTATAACTAATGCATTTTTGCTTTGTCCTGTTTTTATAAATTGAGTAGCAATGGTAATTCCATATATAAATCCTGTGCAAGCAGCATTTATATCAAAACAAATAGCATTTACGGCTTTCAAATTATCTTGAACAATACATGCTGTAGAAGGTACAAAACAATCTGGTGTAGCTGTTGCAACTATGATTAAATCTAATTCTTCTGGATTTAATCCTGAGTTTTTTAAAGCTTTTTCCCCAGCCTTTGTTGCTATATCAGAAGTGTTTTCTCCCTTAGAAATTCGTCTTTCTCTTATTCCTGTTCTTTCCATTATCCATTCATCACTTGTATCTACAATCTTTGATAAATCATTATTTTTTATAATATTCTCTGGTGCACAACTTCCAGTGCTTAATATCTTAACTTCAAACATAATATTATTCCTTCTCACTATTATTTATTAATATATTTGCTTTTAAAGAAATCATTAAGTTTAGTAAGAGCTGCTGCTAATAACTCTTCTTCGTCCTCAGTTAGCCCATCAATAGTAGCTTTAATCATCTCTGCATGAAAATGTTCATGCACTCTGTATGCAAGCTTTCCACATCTGGTAAGAGTAACCTTCACAACTCTTCTATCTGCTTCATTTCTTCGTCTCTCTACATACCCTTTTTTGACTAAATTGTTTATAGCGGTTGTAAGAGTTCCTACTGTTATTCCTAGATCACTTGCCACCTCCGACATAGTCCTAGGTATATACATTCCTATAGCATTTATAGTGTGAATTTCTGTTACAGACAAATCATTTAGCCTTCCTGATTTTAAAGCTATTTGTTCTATTGTTAATATATCATTAAATGTATCTACTAGTAGTTCATTTAATATAGCTTTTATAGATTTATCCAACACACCACACTCTTTCTATCTGTAAAATCTCGCTCAATTTAAATATGTTTCGACTGTCAAATATTTTGATAATCAAAGTATATATTATTAGTATATCTATGTCAATCCCAAAATTTGAGAATTTATATGTTTTAAAATTACTACTATAGTAAGATTTATTCATACTATAAAACGCATTATAATTATATATATTTAGCTGGGTTTTCAGCTACTCCATTAATCTTTACTTCAAAATGAAGATGTGGTCCTGTACTTCTTCCTGTACTTCCTACATCCCCTATATGGTCACCTCTACTAACATTATCACCCTTTTTAACTTTTAAAAGATTACAGTGTCCATAGATTGTTTCTAGTTTATTTCCATGATCTATTACTATAACTTTACCGTACCCTTCCATCCAACCTGAATATGTAACTACTCCATCCATTGCAGCATAAATAGGCGTACCTATAGAACTTGCTATGTCTAATCCTTTATGCATCTTTCCCCATCGCATGCCAAAGTTAGAGCTTATTTTACCTTCACTAGGAATAAGCAATTTTACTTTACTACCTAGTACCGACTTATCAGTACTAGCAACTTTTTTATTTGAAGCCCCTTTGTTGGATATATTAGTATTTGCTTTTACAGCTATTTCCTTAGTTACTTTATCCTTAGGTTCTAATTCCTTCGACTCCTTCTTAACTTCCTTTTTAATTTCCTTAAACTTAGATTTACTATTATCTATTATTATCTTCTTTATTTCTTCATAAGAATATATGTACTTAGAATCAATATGTATCTTGCTCCATGTAAATCTATCTTCAAACTTAAAGTCCTCAAATCCTTTATTAAGTTCTGCTTGCCAATTTTTTAAATTCTCCTCAAAGGCATTTTTATCTTCTACATAAAAAGTATATTCTCCGTTCATTTTTATCTCATAAGCATTCGGTTTATATAAAACAATTAATGCCCAGCAAATTATAAATGTACATATTATAAGCATAAGATTTAATGCTTTCTGATTTTCCTCAATATATTCCAAAGTTACTGCACTCCTTTCACCATATACTAATATTCCCTAAGTTTCATAAAATATAATTCTATAAATATATTTTTCATTTAATTAATCTGAATTATTGTATATAATATAGTTTGACACGATTCATCTTTATTAACTTCATAAATTAAGATGATTTCTATATTTTGTTATGATTAATCACTATGTATACTATATATAGTGCGATATTAAATAGAAAGGTAGCGATTTCATGAGCACATTCATGTTTAAAAACAAGAATACTGAGTATACTCATATAAGCAATGTATTCATAGATAAATTTATGCCAAAGGCTCGTGGAGAATATATTAAAGTTTATCTTTTAGGATTACGTTATTGTCTCTCTGGCGAACTTGGCGCTAATTCCTTTAATATAGCTAATACCCTAAATTTACTTGAAAGCGACGTTATGAATGCTTGGAACTACTGGCACGATGAGGGAGTAATTAAAATTGATCAAATAGATACTATGGGTAATTATTCTGTAGATTTCTTAGAACTTAATATTTCCGCAGCAGAACCGAAGGAAAATATTAATCTTTTAGCCGAGTTAAAGAATGACTCTATAAAAGATATGATGGAGGATATAGAAAAGCTTTTATGTAGGCCATTATCTAGTAAAGAGATGACAATGTATTTAAGTTGGCAAAAAGATTTTAATTTTTCACCTGAATTAATACTACTTTTAATTCAATATAGCGCATCAAAAGGGAAAACGGACTACAGATATATTGAAAGAATAGCTATTTCCTGGCATGATGCTAAAATTAAAAATATTGATGAAGCTCAAATATTCATAAAGGGTCGAGAGGATAAATGGCTAAATATTAAAAAAGTATTAAAGTATCTAGGTATTCAGAATATGGAGATTATGAAACCTCAAGAACAGATGATTGAAAAATGGCTTGATATATATAACTTTTCTCTAGAGATGATATATAAAGCTTGCGATATTTGTTTTGAGAGAATAAATAAATCTGATTTTAAATACATTGATGGTATTTTAAATAGCTGGTTTAGAAATAACATAAAAACTCTTAGGGATGTAGAAACAAAATCTAAACCTAAATTTAATAAGAGCAATACCTATAATAATAATTCCTCAAACAATACCTTTACCAATAGAAAGCAAGGGTCTTATGATATAGATGAAATAGAAAGAAACTTATTAGGATGGGATAATAATGATTAAAGGTTATAAATCTCAAATATTAAATAATTATGAAACTATTAGAAGAGAAGAACAAGATTCTTTAAAACAAAGAAGAAAAGAAATTGAAGAAAAACTTCCTCAGGTTTTTAAAATCGAACAACAGATAAATAAATTATCTATTGAATTATCTTTATCTTCCTTTAAATCTATAAAAAATAGAGATGAGTATATAAAAAACCTGCGAGAAAATATTAACGATTTAAGAATTAAAAAGTCTGAGATTCTTGTATGTAACAATTATCCTATGAATTACCTTACTCTTCATTATAAATGTCATTTTTGTAAAGATACAGGCTTTATTGGAATAAAGCCTTGTAGCTGTTTTAAAGAGAAGCTTTCTCATATTTACTATAATAATTCTGAACTTAAATCAATTTTGGCAAGAGAAAACTTTGATAACTTTAATATCAACTACTTTTCTAAAGAGCGTAGTGAAGAATATCCTTCTAGCCCTAGAAAGAATTTAGAAAACATATTAACTAGTTGCATGACTTTTATTAATTCCTTCGATTCTAATAAGGATAATATGCTATTCTACGGAACTCCTGGAACGGGCAAGACTTTCTTGACTCATTGTATAGCTAAGGAATTATTAGATAAAGGATTTTTAGTAGTCTATAGAACAGCTAACGGTTTAATGAATGATTTAAGAAAAATGAGATTAGGAAACGATAGTGACTTAGAAGACTTGCTAATTAATTGTGATCTTTTAGTTATTGATGACTTAGGTACTGAACAAATCACTAATTTTACTCTAACTGAATTGTTTAATTTAATTAATGAAAAATTATTAAGAGAGAAAAAGATGCTGATTTCAACTAACTATTCTTTAGATGAAATATTAAAAACTTATTCAGACAGAATAACCTCTAGATTGCTTGGAAACTTTATAGTTCATAACTTTTACGGAAATGATATACGAATAAGAAATAATTACACGAAAAAGAACATTCCACTTAAGTAATTATAGATATAGACTTCATTAAAATTATTTTAAATAGGTAAGGGTGATACCATGGCAGACGAGCATATAGAATTAGAAAGAGTTATTAATTATTATACAAGAGAAATCTGTGATAATAGACAACAAATAGATACTATAATTAAAAACTTTTCAACTAAAGTTGACTTATCAGTGATAATGTTTGCTATAGATTATGCAAAGTTAAAAAACAAAGGTGAAATAAGCTTTATTATAGATACCTTGAACGAGTGGATAAGATTTAACCTTAACACTGCTGATAAAGTTAAAGAGCACCTTGGCTTATCTTCTGAATTTAGCACTTCTAACAATAATAAAGATGAGAGTTCTTTTATGGCACAAGATATAGAAAAAGAAGAAATAATAAGAGAGTTTAAAAAAAAGATAGGAAATAGAATAGGTATTGAAAAAGATATTACAGAACTTTTCAAAGAGTTAGAGCCTAAAGTAGTTAAAATGTGTATAGACTATTGTAGTTCAAATAGAAAAACTGATCTCCCTTCTTTTATGGAGACAATAAATGAGTGGAAATCTTCTGGATTAAATACAGCTACAAAGGTTGAATATTTCTTTAAAAAATCTAACTTGAATTTAGCACCTAAAACTGTGACTTCTAGTAATACTAATAGCAAAACCTTTGATTCTAAAAGTCCTAAATCGTCTATGAATAACACAGATAATTTAAAAAGTATTCTTAATAGTTCTAGAACAAGACACAATAATAATAAGATACTATTTAATGAAGATTCTTTTAATCAGATAGAGTATTACTATCGAAAGTATTTTAACGATGATGATACTGAAGTGAAGAATATAAGAGATTTTTGTGAGCAAATAGATAATAGTATTGTATTTAGATCCTTATTGTATGCAAGGAATACAAATAAGAATAACTATAAATATCTAGAGAGCTTCTTCCAAAGATTAAAAGAGAAAAATATTTCTACTTTACAGGAACTTAATAATTATCTTACATAATTAAAAACCTTTATGATGTAATTGAAAAAAGATGCATCATAAAGGTTTTATATTAATTATAAATTTGCAAATAAAAAAACTTAGATTAATATCTAAGTTTTTTTGGTGCTGGCATCAGGAATTGAACCCGAAACCTACTGATTACAAGTCAGTTGCTCTACCAATTGAGCTATGCCAGCATATGGCGACCCAGAAGGGACTCGAACCCTCGACCTCCG
>JAVBVX010000010.1:0-2637 GCA_036677665.1 Clostridium sp.
CTGAAAACCCCTCATCTTCATATATTAAAAAATTTTCAATCTTGTTTCTAGATAGATGTTCTTTACATGACTTAATTTGGTTATCTATTGATTCACCTGTACCAGTATATTTTGACTTTCTAGTATATATAGCAGCAGTATTCATGTATCCTCCCTTCTATGATTGATTATTTAATTCACTTATTTGAACAATCATTCATATTGTTAATAGTTTGTAACTTATTCACTAAATTATTTAATGAATGTTTTGGAAGTTTTTTTGCCATTATTTCAGCTGCTACTATACTATACTGCTTTATAAGTTTATCCATGTTTTCTGGTTTAGTTATAGTTATGGTAATGTCTGAGCAATTCAAATAGAAAGCCTCCGATAAATATTGATGTTCTATAAATATATATTTATGGGTAAGCAATTAAATTCTATATTGTTTTGAGATATAAGAAGATATAGAAAATATAATTAAATTTGAACAGAGGGCAGCTAGAGTTACAACAGGAATACTTATTGGGATACTACCTCCACAAGTTGCTGATGAGCGTATAAGAGTACTAAAGAAACCACAGGATTAAAAGAAGAAAGAATAGGAAGTAGGAAAATAAAGAATGTTTGTTATAAATTAAAAGAAAGTTAAAGTATGGATAGGGATTTATAAGATTATATAGGTATTATTGTTCTATGAATAATACGGTGATATATAAAATATAATTCTAAAAGTGCCATAATAATATTTCCTAGGAGTTATAAGTTTTAGAGTGACTAGGACTAAGGAGAGGGTAATAATGAATTTAATATATAGATTATTAAGATATTATAAATTTATGAAGTTAAAGAAATTGAAAACAAACACAACTTTTAATAAGGAACAAGATAGGAGCATTGTAGATAAAAAAATTGAGAAAATAGTTAATGTTAATAGTATTAAAGCGATTAATAATAATGATTTTAAAGAAGAACAAGGATTTCATGAAACTTTGAGAAAAAGCAATAATTATATAATAAAAACAAATTTTAGAGAATTTAACGATAAAGAAGCTAAAGAATGGGCATACAGAAGATATAAGGATATACATATAGATAAAAATGTTGAAGAAGCTATTTATAATTACTGTAAACAAGATGAACCAAGAGCTAATTATGTTTTAAGGAATAATGAAAAAGATAATGAAATAATGAAAGAAATTAAGTTATTAAATGAATTTTTAACAAAATACTCTTTGAATGAAAATATTGTGGTTTTCCGTTTGTTAAACTTTAATCCATTTGAGAATGGCATTTCTTTTACTGAGAAAGGATTCATGAGTACTTCTTTAGTTAAAAAGGACATTCTTCTATCTCATGAAACTGACTATAGATTAAAAATTTATTTGCCAGAAGGTACTAAAGGGTTCTATGTAAATTTTATAAGCTCCAGAATAGATGAACAGGAATTCTTATTACCTAAAGAAGTTACTATTAATTATTTAAATGAATATAAGTCTGGAGATAAACTTGAAATTGAATGCTATGTAAGCGTGGAAAAATGATAAGGAATCATGGATCAAAATAATAATTTGATTTTAGTTAGTGAAAAGTAAAGATTATAAGTTATAAAAAAGCATCTAAAGGTTGATGCTTTTTTTATGCCGATTTTTAGGAGGTAAGTACAATAAACATATCAATAATATGAAGACTATAGGAGCCAAGAGCAGGCCAAAGGAACAACTTTTAGGGTAGTACCTATGGATTTTTTATTTAGAAATATACCCATCTTATTCATGAATTCGTGAGCGAATCTTTAACTCTCTTAATCGAGGTGTTATAATAAAAATGGTACTTTATATCCAAAATAAGGAGACCAATATGGTTACTAAGTATGATAAACTATGGAAACTTTTGATTGACAAAAAAATCAATAAAACAGACTTAAAAGATCAAGCAGGCATTACATACAATATAGTAGCCCGTCTTGGAAAAGTAAAACCAGTGAATTTAGAAAGTTTATTTAAAATGTACAAGTGCCTTGATTGTAATATTGCGGACATTATGGAATTTGAAATAGATAAAAGATAGTGAATTTTTCAAGGGGGGTTGAAAAGATGAGTAAACGACACCTGTCAGAAGAGGATATTAAAGCTAGGTACATTACGCCAGCAATTACAAATGCTGGATGGGATATGAAAAAGCAAGTCAGATTAGAATACGCTTTTACAGCAGGAAGAATCATTCTTCGTGGAAACATAACTGCAAGGGGAAAGCAAAAGCCAGCAGATTATGTTCTTTTTTATAAAAGTAAATTTCCTTTAGCTATTGTGGAAGCGAAAGATAACAATCGTTCAATGGGTTCTGGACTACAATAAGCCCTGGGTCATGCTAAAGCATTGGATATAGATTATGTATATGCGTCAAATGGTGACGGATTTGTAGAATTCAATATTTCTTATGAGCAGACATTTACCCTGACTAACGGAGAAAAAATACAAGTTAAAAATGGAGGAAACAAAAAATGAGTTTAAATGCTAATGTAAGTGAAAAGGCTGCTCTGATATGGGCAATTGCAGATAAATTAACTGGAGTATACAAACCACATGAATATGGAGAGGTTATTTTACCTTTAACGGTTATAAGAAGATTTGATTGTATTTTGTCTGATACAAAAG
>JAVBVX010000011.1:0-11770 GCA_036677665.1 Clostridium sp.
TTTACAGTGAAATTTGGTGCATCACTACCGACTGCAATAACTTTCATTAGTATATACTCCTTTCTAATACGTAAATATATATATAAGATGTCCTAGATAGATAAGTTTTATGTAAACTATAAGTAGAAAAAGCACCTCAATTAATTATGCCATTTACAGTAGATCAGCCATTCTGGGCTAATAGACTTTACACTAAAGGATATTCTATAAAACCATTAAGAGAAAAAGATCTTAAAATAACTGATTTAGCTAATGCACTTAAGGAAATGGAAAATAAAAAATATATAGAAGAAGTTCATGAAGGATTTAGGAGTTGATTATTTGCCAAAACAAACGTTTTTTAAACTAATTAAAGAAAAGCAAGAACATATTATTAATGTAGCAATAAGTGAATTTTCTAATCAATCTTTTAATGAAGTAAAAATTTCAGATATTGTAAATAAGGCAAAGATTCCAAGAAGTAGTTTTTATGATTATTTTGAGGATAAAACAGATTTATACAGATATATAATTCTTCTTATTAAGGAAGAGAAGACAAAGTTTATAGCTGAATCCTTTGAAAAATATGAAGAAGGTTTCTTTGAGGAGTTTGATGCATCTAAAGTTTTTGAGCCTGTGATAAAAACAGGTATAGAATCTGGAGAATTAAGAAGTGATATTGATGTTAAGTTTATAGAAAAGGCAATATATATTTTATCTTCAAATTTTATAGCTAAAGGGTTTGAAGAAGAAGAGGGCATGACGGATAAATATATAGAAGAAGTTACTGATAAAATTTTAGAGTTTATAAGGTATGGAATAGCTAGTTCTAAAAAATAAGTTTACCGACATTCAGATTGCATAAATCTAGCTTAAAATAAAATAATATATATATCCACAATAAAAAGGAGATATATATATGGATATAATGGATAATTGGAATGACTGGAGAAAGACTCTAGGAAAAGCTGTTGATCTTGGTGAAACTGTAGGTATGTCTGATAGAACAATAACTAATTTAGCTGAAAAGGTTGGAACCTATTTTTCAAATAATGTAGATCCTCATAATGATGAAGAAAGACTTCTGAAAGAAATGTGGGATGCTGCAAACGATGAAGATAGGCATGTGTTAGCTAAACTTGTTGTAAAAATTGCTGATAAGTAAAAGAAGAATGTAAAACGAATAATAAAGGAGATGGATTAGCCCATCTCCTTTATTATTATAAAAAATATTTAGTTAGTTTTATTAAACTTTTTATTTACACCAATAACACCAATCAAAATTAAAACAGTGCCAATAAAGTGATACATATAAAAATTTTCATTTAATACAAATACACCGGCAAAAATACTGACTACAGTTGATAGGTTTGCAAATATACCAACAATAGCAGCATCCATTTTAGAAACTGCGTAATTTGATAAAAAGGAAGTACCGATAGAAGATAGTATACTTAAGTATAAAATTGTAATAAGAAATTGCCTATTTTGTAATGCTGATAAATAAGAAGTTGCAGAAAAGGTTTCTCTATAAAATATAAAAGTACATAGGTTAAAAAAGATTGCAGCCACTAACATCATTCCATAGGTTAATTCCATAGGTGTAAAACTAGTTGACAGTTTTCTTGCCATAACTGTATATGCAGAAGTAGATATCGCAGAAAGCAATATAAGAACAGGTCCGAGTAAACTGTTTTTAGAGGTGGCACCGTTCATTATAGAAATAATTATAACACCAGAAACTGAGAGAAGAGCAAATAACCTTTGTCGCATCATTATATTTTCTTTTAAAAAATAGTAGCTCATAACCATAATAACTATAGGGGTTAGCGCCATTATTATGCCAGCTTCTGAACTAGATGTATACTTCATTCCATAAGCTTGAAAAGTAAAAAACATAACAGGTTGAACCATAGAAAAGAGTAAAAGGATTTTTAGATTTTTATCCTTATAATTTACTTTTACTATCTTAAGTAATATTAATATAGACATTACTAAGAATGCTATTGAAAAACGATAAGCTAAAGTAGGTAAAGGTGGGAAAATAGCAACAGCATTTTTAGTAAATAATAAACTAAGTCCAATAATCATTGAACTTAGTATTGCAGAAACAGTTGGGAGTATTATTTTTAATTTATACATAGGACCCCCCTAATAAAAAGAATTTAAAATCTTTAATTATAGTTTGATTATATATAAGTATTCAAAATAGAAAAGAAAAGTTCTTAACATACTAGTTATTTATCTAGTAAATCAAATAAAGCTTGGGTTCCTTTGTCGCCTTTTCCTTTCTGTATTAAGGTATCATATAAAGACTTTGATAGTTCAAGACCAGGAGTGGTAATTCCCATTTCTTTAACTTCGGATAAAGCAATATCCATATCTTTTACAAAATGTTTTATATAGAATCCAGGTTCAAAATCACCTTGGATCATTCTAGGAGCTAAGTTGTTTAGTGACCAACTACCAGCAGCACCAGAACCAATACTTTTAAGTACTTCTTCAGGATTAAGACCAGCAGATTTTGCATATATCATAGCTTCACATGCCCCCATCATATTTGAAGCAATAACTATTTGATTGCACATTTTTGTATGCTGACCAGAACCAGCAGTTCCTTGAAGAATAATATTTTTACCCATTATTTCAAGTATAGGCTTTATTTTTTCAAAGACTTCGCTATCTCCTCCAACCATAATAGTTAGGGTAGCATTTTTAGCTCCAATATCTCCACCAGATACAGGTGCATCAAGAGAATATATACCTTTTTCCTTAGCTTTTTCATAAATTGTTTTAGCTAAATTTGGTTTAGAGGTAGTCATATCAATTACATAAGTACCTGTTTTAGCATTGTTAAGTATACCCTCATCTCCAAGATAGGTTTCCTCTACATCTTTAGGATATCCAACTATAGTGATAATAACATCAGATTCCTTTGATAATTCTTTTACAGTATCTTTCCAAATAGCTCCCTTTTCTATTAATGAATTTGCACGAGATTTTGTTCTATTATAAACTAAAACCTTATATCCAGCATCTAAAATATGAGAAGCCATGCTTGAACCCATAACACCAGTTCCAATAAATCCTATAGTTTTATCTTTCATTATTACCCTCCTTATGGAAAAAAATGTATAAAAAATGTTTGATATTCAATCATTTCTATTATATCATAATAAAAGTATACTTTCATTATTAATGGATTTAGTGGTATAATATAGATAAATTAAAAATATATAAGAAATATTGAATATAAATACCAATTCATACAGAAAATAGTAAGATGTATGATAAGTTGTATATAGAAAGGGCTGTGAATTGTAATGGTGGAAAATAAAATTGATGAAAAGAATATAAGTATTATATCTGATTATGATATTCACCTTTTTCACCAGGGAACTCATTATGAGTGCTATAAGTTTATGGGAGCACATCATGGGAAAGAAAATAGGAGACTGGGAGTAAGATTTACTGTATGGGCGCCAAAAGCTTTAGATGTAAGAGTAGTAGGAGAGTTTAATCAGTGGGAATCTAGAGAAGAATACTCTCTAAAAAAAATAAATAATAGCGGATTATGGACCCTATTTATTCCAGGTTTAAAAGGAAACTTCATCTACAAGTATGAAATAACTCAAAAAAGCGGTAAAAAAGTTCTCAAATCTGACCCTTATGCAATCTATAGTGAGAAAAGACCTAATACTGCCTCTTATGCTATAAAAAAGAAAAAATTTATCTGGAGAGATGAAAAATGGTTGCAGGAGAGAAGCTCTGAAAACATATATGAGGCTCCAATAAATATTTATGAGATACATTTAGGTTCCTGGAGAAGAGATGAACATGGGGAGTTCTTAAATTATAAAGAAATAGCAGACAAGCTAGTAACCTATGTAAAAGATATGAAGTATACTCATGTAGAATTAATGCCAGTTATGGAGCACCCCCTAGATGCTTCGTGGGGATATCAGCTTACGGGATATTATTCTATTACAAGTAGATATGGTACAATAGAGGATTTTAAGTATCTTATAAATAAATTACATAAGGCTGGTATAGGAATAATACTAGATTGGGTTCCAGGTCATTTTTGTAAAGATGAGCATGGACTTTATCGATTTGATGGTACACCTACTTATGAATATGAAGATATAAATAAAGGAGAAAATAAAGGCTGGGGAGCATCAAATTTTGATTTAGGGAAACCAGAAGTAAAGAGTTTTCTTATATCAAATGCATTGTTTTGGATTAGAGAATATCATATTGATGGACTAAGGATAGATGCAGTAACAAATATGCTTTATTTGAATTATGACAAGAAAGAAGGAGAATGGACACCAAACAAAAATGGAGGGTGTGAAAATCTCGAAGCTGCTGAATTTTTAAAAGAGCTTAATCATGCTTTATATAGAGAAGAACCTAATTTACTTATCATTGCAGAAGAGTCAACTGTATGGCCAATGATAACAAAGCCTATAAAGTCAGGGGGACTAGGTTTTGATTTTAAATGGAACATGGGATGGATGAATGATATTTTAAGTTATATAAATTTAGATCCCATACATAGGAAATTTAATCACAATAAAATAACTTTTTCTATGATGTACAATTATACAGAAAACTTCATATTACCCTTATCTCATGACGAAGTAGTACATGGTAAAAAATCTTTGGTGAATAAAATGTGGGGAGATTACTGGAATAAGTTCGCAGGATTAAGATTATTTATGGCCTATATGTTTGCTCATCCAGGGAAAAAAAGCACCTTTATGGGAACCGAATTTGCCCAATTTGTTGAATGGAGATATTATGAAGAACTTGAATGGAATTTAATTAGTAATTTTAAGATGCATGAAATTACTCAAGAATTTTTTAGAGATTTAAACATTTTATATAAGAATGAAAAAGCTTTATGGCTTAATGATTATAAAGTTGATGGATTCAAATGGATTGATGCGGATAATTCCCATCAGAGTATTATAAGCTTTATGAGAAATACAAATGAACCAAAGGAAACTTTAATTATTATATGTAACTTTACTCCAGTAGTATATTATGATTATAAAATTGGGGTACCACACTTAGGAGAGTATAGAGAGCTTTTGAATACGGATAGTAAGAAATATGGTGGATCAGGACAAGTTATGGAGAGCACCCTTTACTCAGTAAAAGAACCATGGCACATAGAAAAATATCACATAAAGATTAAAGTTCCACCTATGGCATCAGTTATACTTAAGGTGAATAAAATCTATGATATAAATGATGAAAAGAATGATGATAATAATAAAGATCATAGTGATAAAAAGAACAATAGTAAAAAGAATAGTGATAGAAAGAGCAAAGAAAGGAAATTTGAATAATGAAAGTATTATTTATAGCCTCTGAAGCAGATCCTTTTATTAAAACAGGAGGACTTGCAGATGTTGCATACGCTCTTCCAAAATACCTTAAAACACTAGGTATAGATGTAAGAGTTGTAATACCAAAGTACAAAACAATAAAACCAAGTAGTAAATATTATATGGAATTTAAAAAATCTTTTACAGTACCTGTAGGATGGAGAAATCAGTATGCGGGAGTATTTGAAAGTGAAGTAGATTCAGTTAAATATTATCTGATAGATAATGAATACTATTTTTCTAGAGATAGTCTTTATGGTTACTATGATGATGGAGAGAGGTTTGCATTTTTCGATAGGGCTGTACTTATGATGTTAAAGGAGATGGACTGGAAGCCAGATGTGATTCACTGTAACGATTGGCATACAGGGATGGTGCCAGTTTTATACAAAACTCAGTATGAAAAAGATGATTTTTATAGGAACATAAAAGTCTTATATACCATACATAATATATTATTCCAAGGAAATTATGATCCAAATATATTAGGGGAACTCTTTGGACTTAGTGATGATTTGTATATGGATGGAAGTTTAGAATTTCATGGCCAAGTAAGTTTTATGAAGGGTGGAATAAACTACAGTGATAGGATATCAACTGTAAGTAAAACTTATGCTAAAGAGATTCAAAGTGCATATTATGGAGAAAAGTTAGATGGACTATTAAGAAGTAGGGCTAGAGATCTTTCAGGTATAGTAAATGGAATAGATTATGATATTTACAATCCGAAAAAGGATAGTTATATCTATAAAAATTATAGTAAGTATAGTTTAAAAGATAAATATATTAATAAAACAAAATTGCAAGAAGAGTTAGGACTTAAGGTAAGCGAAAAAATTCCTATGATAGCTATAGTTTCAAGGTTTACTGCACAAAAAGGAATAGACTTGATCAAGCATATAGGTGAAGAATTTATAAATAGAGATATACAATTTGTAGTGCTAGGCACTGGAGACAAGGATTACGAGGAGTATTTTAAATATCTTAATGAAAAGTATCCAGAAAAAGTATCTGCACATATATATTTTGATGATATATTAGCTCACAGAATATATGCAGCTACAGATTTACTTTTAATGCCTTCTTTATTTGAACCTTGTGGACTTGGTCAACTTATAGCTTTAAGATATGGGGCTTTGCCTATAGTTAGAGAAACAGGTGGCCTTAAAGATACTGTAAAACCATATAACAAATTTACTGGAGAAGGTAATGGCTTTAGTTTCACTAATAATAATGCACATGATTTATTATATGTTATAGAATCAGCACTAGATTATTATAAAGATAAAAAGCTTTGGGAAACTATAGTGATTCAAGCACTGGATAGTGTCAATAGTTGGGATGAATCAGCTAAAGAATATAAAGAGCTTTATGAGAGTATGTTTAGAAGTCCTGAATATTTTCGTGTTAAAAGGATTATATACACTAAGAGGTGATTTTGTGAATTACTATATAAAACACAATTCATGGGAAACAAGATTTAGAAAGCCTTTTGGAGCATTAAAATCAGGAGATCAGTTATATCTAGCTCTGGAAGCAGAGTATTTTGATAAGGCTGAAATAGTTATGATGTATTTTGATGGTACTGAAGAAATTAGAGAATTTTCTTCGATGAAAATTAATGATACTTTATATAACTATTTCACTGAAATAATGATAAAAGAGGATTATAAAGGATTAATAAATTATTATTTTAGACTTTATAAGGATTACAAGACAATAATTTATGGAAATAATTCTGATGGATTAGGGGGAGAAGGAAAGATTTATGAATCCTATCCTAGAACTTATCAGATAACAGTGTACAAAGAAGCAAAAGCACCTAAATGGTTTAAAGAGGGCATAGTATATCAAATATTTGTAGATAGATTTAGAAATGGCAATAAAGATGGAAAAGTGGATAATCCTAAAAAAAATAGCTTTATATATGGAACCTGGGAAGATGAGCCCACATATATAAGAGATGGAGATGGAAGAATAGTACGCTGGGATTTCTATGGAGGAAACCTTAAAGGAGTCATAGAAAAGCTAGAATATTTAAAGGAGTTAGGAATTAGTATAATTTACTTAAATCCAATTTTTGAGGCAGCTAGCAATCATAAATACGATACTGGAGATTACAAATCAATAGATCCAATGTTTGGTGATGATAGTATATTTCAAGAACTTTGTATTAAGGCTGAGAAGTTAGGAATAAAAATAGTGTTAGACGGAGTTTTTAATCATACTGGATCGGATAGTGTATATTTTAACAAATTCGGAAGTTATGATAGCCTAGGAGCGTATCAATCTAGGGCCTCTTATTATTATAACTGGTATAATTTCACTAATTATCCAGATAAGTACGAATGCTGGTGGGGAATAGATAATCATCCTAGTGTAGATGAAATGAATAGTAATTATATAAATTTCATAATAAAAGATGATGATTCTGTAATTAATAAATGGATGAAGTTAGGGGCTAGTGGTTGGAGATTGGATGTAGCTGACGAGCTTCCAGACGAATTTATAAGAATACTAAAGACTCATATTAAAGAGATTAAGAGTGACTCAGTATTAATAGGTGAAGTTTGGGAAGATGCATCTAATAAGATAAGCTATCACCAAAAAAGACAATATCTATTTGGCGAAGAGCTGGATTCAGTAACAAACTACCCTTTCAAGGAAGCAGTAATTAAATTTGTAAATTCTGAAATTACTTCAGAGGATTTTACAAGAATTATTATGAGTCTTTATGAAAATTATCCTAAAGAAAATTTCTACTGTAATCTAAATGTACTAGGGACTCATGATACTGAGAGAATTTTAACTTTACTATATAAAGATGGAAAAAATATTATATATAAACTTACAATAGCTTTGGCTATCCAAATGACTATGCCTGGAGTGCCGCTTATATACTATGGAGACGAAGCTGGCCTTACAGGAGGAAAAGACCCATTAAATAGGAAACCTTACCCTTGGGGAAATGAAAATATGGATATTTATAATATTTATAAGGAAGTTATAAAAATAAGAAATAATAATCAGGTTTTTATTGAAGGAGACTTAAAATTTCATAGCATAAATGAAGATATACTCTGTTATGAAAGAGCCTATGATAATATAAAATCTTTAGTAGTAATAAATAAGTCTAGAGAAAATTCTTATAATATTAATTTTAAGTCCTTAGGTATTGATAACTATTCAAAAATTGAAGATTTAACTTTCCATATCAAAAGGATATTAAATAAAAATATATTAGAGGAAGATATAACTTTAGAATATATAAAAATTAGTCCATTAGAAGCAAAAATATATAAATTTATACATTAGTTTATGTAAAACAATTAACGATAGATCCATGTAATGCATAATCGAATTACTAACAAAGTGTTTAGGAGGTAGATGACTTTTTATGTTAAAAAAAGAAATTATAGCAATGATATTAGCTGGAGGACAAGGATCGAGATTAGGTGTACTTACAAAACGACTTGCAAAACCAGCAGTTCCTTTTGGTGGGAAATACAGAATAATTGATTTTACTTTAAGTAATTGTTCAAATTCAGGGATAGATACTGTAGGAGTATTAACACAATATAAACCCTTAGTGCTTAACAGCCATATAGGAGTAGGAACACCTTGGGATTTAGATCGAAGAGATGGGGGATTATTTATTCTACCACCTTATCAGGAGGAAAGTGGAGGAGATTGGTACAAAGGTACTGCAAATGCAATATATCAAAATAGTTCCTTTATAGATAAATATGACTCAGAATATGTTTTAATTTTATCTGGAGATCACATATATAAAATGAATTATGAAAACATGTTAGAATACCATAAAGAAAAAAATGCAGATGCTACTATAGCTGTTATAGATGTACCTTTAGAAGAAGCTAGCAGATTTGGTATCATGAATACTAATGAAGATGGATCCATATATGAATTTGAAGAAAAACCTGAAAATCCTAAGAGTACAAAAGCATCCATGGGGATTTATATATTTAATTGGAAGTTTTTAAAGAAGTTTTTAGAGGAAGATAATAGAAATAAAGAATCAAGCAATGATTTTGGTAAGGATATAATACCTAAAATGCTTAATGATGGAGCTAAAATGCATGCTTATTCTTTCAAAGGATATTGGAAAGATGTTGGTACTGTAGAAAGCTTATGGGAAGCAAATATGGATTTACTTAGAGAAGATAATGAGCTGAAAATGCATGATAGAAATTGGAGAATATACTCAGAGAAGCATATTAGACAAGCACAATATATAGGGCCTAGTTCTGAGGTTAAAAATAGTCTTATTGTAGATGGATGTGAAATTTACGGAGAAGTAGATAATTCTGTGCTATTTGCAGGTGTTACTATAGGTGAAAATTCTAAAATAACAAATTCGGTAATAATGACAGATAGTAAAATTGAGGATAACGTAATTATTAATAAAGCAATTATCGGAAGTAACGTTGTTATAAGAAGTGGTTCTGTTATTGGTGATGGTAAAAAAATAACATTAGTAGATAGTAGTGAGAATGTGGAGGTAAACTCTATTGCTGTAACAGGATAGTATAAAAAACTTAGGTTGTTTTACGGGGGGGTAGACATATGTTAAAAGACTGCTTGGGACTAATTAATTTAGATGAAAATGAAGAAAGAATAAGAGAACTTACAAGAAATAGACCGTTAGCCTCTATTCCAATAGCAGGAAGATATAGAATTATAGATTTTATATTATCTAATCTTACTAACTCAGGAGTAGAGAATATAGGTGTATTTGCTAAAGCGCAATCAAGATCTTTAATGGATCATTTGACTAATGGCAGCCCTTGGGAGCTAAACAGAAAAGTAGATGGATTGAGACTCTTTAACTTTACAAATACGGATCCCTATTTAGATGATATAAATAACTTTGTAGACAATATGGAGTTTTTATATAGAGCTAAACAAGAGTATGTTATATTTACTTCATCTTATATGGTATGTAACATTGATTTTAGAGAGGTTGTAAAAAGTCATATAAAATCAGGCTGTGATATAACTATGGTATATAAAAAAGTTAAGAATGCAGACAGTAATTTTGATGACTGTGATACTTTAAATATAGATGATTTGGGAAATGTACTTAGTGTTGGAAAAAACATACTTAATAAGGTTAATTCTAATATTAGTATGAATATATACGTAATGAAAAAAGAGACTTTGATAAAAATAATTAATGAATGCATAAGTACAGGATGCTATAGAAAAGTTAAATCTTATATATATAATTCTTTGGATAAATTAAAGGTGAAGAGCTACGAGTTTAAGGGCTATCTTGCTTGTATAAATTCTTTAAAAGCTTACTATAAAGTAAGTATGGATTTATTAGATTACAAAATAAGTAAAGAACTCTTTTCTAGTGAAAGACCTATATATGCAAAAACTAGTGACGAAAGTCCAGCAAAATACGGTAATAATTGTAAAGTTAAGAATTCCATAATAGCTAATGGCTGTTTAATAGAGGGTACTGTAGAAAATAGTATACTCTTTAGAAGGGTTAAGGTAGCTAAAGGAGCTATAATAAAAAATTGTATAATTCTTCCTAATAATATAATAGGAGAAAATGCAACACTTTATAATGTAGTGACAGATAAGTATGTAATTATAGAAGATAATAAAGAGTTAAAGGGAAACATAGATACTCCTCTTGTAGTAGAGAAAGAGGAAAGACGTCGATACTTATATGATGTAATAAAAAAAATAATATAGATTTTTAATACTAAGGCTGTTGATAAATATATTTTATCAACAGCCTTTTGTTATGAGTAAGATTAAACTATTACTAACTCGTATTCTAAATTACCGATTCCTAGTGCCATAGCATGTTTTAAACCAGTCTCCCAGTTTGTGTTTGCATGGATGTGATTAAACTTATCCTCTCCTTCGTGATAATGTTTATCTGATATTCTAGATCCATTAATAATTGGAGCTTTATTTACTAAATTAACACTTGCCATATCAAGTGCAACAGGATCAAAGGATGCAGCTATCCCTATATCAGGTACAATAGGTATATCATTTGAGTTAAAGCAATCACAATCAGGTGAAACATTCATTATAAAATTAATATGGAAATTTTCTTTATCTTTTATAACAGCATGAGTATATTCAGCTATTTTTTCATTAGCAGTATCAGCAGATTCATTCCATATAACTTGTGCTGCATCAAATTGACATACTGCAACGCATTGACCACATCCGATGCATTTAGAATATTCTATAAAAGCTAATTTATTTTCACCTAAACTCACAGCATTTTGAGAACAATTTTTTATACATTGACTGCAAGCGGTGCAATTTTTTAGTTTTATTCTAGGTTGAGAAGCAGAATGCATTTCAAGTTTTCCACCTCTTGATCCAGAACCCATACCTAA
>JAVBVX010000012.1:0-46457 GCA_036677665.1 Clostridium sp.
GATAAAGCTAAGAATGATGTTGAGCTTATTAAAAGTGCGGATGATGCTTTATATCGAGCTAAGTTTTTCAATAAAAATAGAGTTGAAATCTATACTTCTATACTGGATGAGTTGAAAAATGATATAGAAGAAAAACATATAGACCTTGTTACATCTATAAAAACATTAATAAGTGTTATTAATGCGAAAGACAAATATACATATGGACATGTTGAAAGAGTAGTAGTTTATAGTAGAATGTTGGCTGATAAACTTGAACTTAATGAGGAAGATAAAAAGAAACTAATATATGGTGCGTATATGCATGATATTGGCAAGATAAATATTTCAAAGGAAGTATTAAATAAGCAGATGCCATTAACTAATGAAGAGTGGGAACTACTTAAGCAACATCCCTTTAATGGGATAGAAATAATAAATCCTGTTAAATCTTTACGAGATATTTCACCACTTATATTGCATCATCATGAAAGATATGATGGAAAGGGATACCCAGATAATCTTAAGGGGAAGGATATACCTTATCTAGCAAGAGTTTTAGCAGTAGTAGATAGCTTTGATGCTATGACATCAAATAGGCCATATAATAAAAGAAAAACTTATGATGAAGCTATAAATGAACTTAAGAAGTGTAGTGCTACTCAATTTGATCCACATATAGCTTCGGCATTTATAGAAGTTATTAATGAAAGTAAATATAAAATATAAGTATACTTGTGTTTTCAAAATAGTTGTATCTGCTCCTTGACCAGTGGAAAGGTCAATGTCTATACCTTCTTCTTTGAAGAAGCCTTCATTTATAGCAGCGTACATAGGTGCATAAAATACAGAACGTACAACTTCATTTAATTTGATTTTTTGCAAAGATTCTTCTTTTTTATTACTACAACCAAATAATGTAACTGAGGTAAGTAGTAACACAATAACTAGAAATGTACTAAACACTTTTTTCCTCATAAAACATTCCCCCTTTGACTAATTTATGTCATAAGCTATTATATGAAAATTATATATAAGGGGTGAATATGGTATATTAGTTTTTCCACAGTTCATATAAATCCGGACGTTCTTTTTTTAGAATTTTAAAGAATTTTTTAGATACTTTGAGTTTTCTAAGTCCGGAAAGTAAGTGTTTAGGATGTTTTTCTTTTCTTGTATAATTATTTTTTAAACCAATTACTTTAAAATCACCATTTTTTGTAATGAAAATATGAGAAATGCCAGTATCTAATCTGGTGAAATTAAGAAGGGTAAAATTTTCGATAAGATCAACTAAAGAAAGTGTTAAACTTTCATCTAGGCCATTTTTTTTAATATAATCAATTAAACACATGCCATCTATATGCTCTCTTATTATATAACCAAGATTATATTTATAAACCTTGGGAAAATACTTGCTGTGTTGACAATACTTTAAAATTAGATATTCACGTCTACAGTCATCTAGATTCCTGCAGATTTTTATAACCTTGTTATCAGGAGTTAAATAAATTTTTTCATCTTTACCTCTGTGTATTATTTTACATATAGATAAATCTATTCCTTCAATAACTAAGTGTTTCATATTATTGCCCCATTTTAATACAAAATATATTACTTATTATTACAGTATTCACTTTACATTAAATAGATTACTAAATATATTGTGTTTTATAAAAATAATAATATTTTTATAGTTAAGGATATAAGAGTAGCGGAGAAAAAAGATATATTATGAAGTTTAGTAGATATAAATAAGTTTATAAATAGTTCTTGACAGGTTATAAAATAAAGGTATAATAAAAAATAACTAAATATGAAAAGCAGAGAAAAAGAGGAGTAAAGATATAAGTGTATTAAGAGAGGAAGGTTCATAGGCTGAAAGATCTTCTATATAACTAATCTTGAAGGTAGCTTTGGAGCTTCTTTATTGAACTATTAGTAGATAAAGACGGTGGTCACATCGTTAATTTTAATGAGAGCCTGAATGTTTCAGGAATTAAGGTGGTAACGCGCGCTGTCGTCCTTTGAGGTGGCAGCGCTTTTTATTTTGTCTTAAATATCATAACAAAAGAGAAAAATAATTTTAAAATAACTTTTAAGGAGGATATAAAATGTTAGAAGCAAATATTTCGAAAACCTATGATCCTAAAGAATTTGAAGAGAGAATATATAAAACTTGGGAAGAAAAAAAGTATTTCACTCCAGAGGTAGATAAAAATAAGAAGCCTTATACTATAATGATGCCACCACCAAATATAACTGGTCAGCTTCATTTAGGTCATGCACTTGATGGAACATTGCAGGACTTTTTAATAAGAACAAAAAGAATGCAAGGATTTAGTACACTTTGGCTTCCAGGAGAAGATCATGCAAGTATTGCAACTGAAGTAAGAGTTGAAAAAGAACTCTTAAAGCAAGGTCTTTATAAAAAAGAAATGGGAAGAGAAGCATTTTTAGAAAAGGTTTGGGAATGGTCAGATGAATATAGAGAAAAAATAAAAAATCAATATAATAAGTTAGGAATATCGGCTGACTACACAAGAGAAAGATTTACTATGGATGAAGGCTTAAGTAAAGCCGTTAGACAGGTATTTGTTGATTTATATAATGAAGGACTTATATATAGAGGAAACAGAATTGTTAACTGGTGTCCTAAATGTCAAACAGCAATATCTGACGCAGAAATAGAGTATGAAGAAAAGAACGGGAACTTTTGGCATATAAAGTATCCTGTAATCGATAGTGATGAATTTATAGAAATTGCAACTACAAGACCTGAAACCATGCTTGGAGATACAGCTGTTGCAGTTAATGCTAAAGACAAGAGATACTCTCATCTATTAGGAAAAACATTGAAATTACCACTAGTGGAAAGAGAAATTCCTATTATTGCAGATGATTATGTTGATATGGAATTTGGTACAGGAGCAGTTAAAATAACACCTGCTCATGATCCTAACGATTACGAAGTGGGAAGAAGACATAACTTAACAGAGATTGTTATGATGAATAAGGATGGTAGTATTGCAGAAGGTTATGGAAAGTATTCAGGGCTTGATCGATATGAGGCTAGAAAGGCTATTATTAAAGATTTAGAAGCTCAAGGATACTTAGTAAAAACAAGAGAACATGTTCATAATGTTGGAACTCATGATAGATGTGAAACAATTATTGAACCAGTAACCTCTAAACAATGGTATGTAAAAATGCAGCCATTGGCAGATCCAGCTATTGATGTTGTAAGAGAAGGAAAAATAAAGTTTGTTCCAGAGAGATTTTCAAAAACTTATTTTAACTGGATGGAAAACATACAAGATTGGTGTATATCAAGACAATTATGGTGGGGACATAGAATTCCAGTTTGGTATTGTGAAGACTGTGGAGAGATTATAGCAGCTGTTGATGAGCCATCAAGCTGTAATAAATGTAGTAGTCATAAGTTAAGACAAGATGATGATGTATTGGATACTTGGTTTAGTTCTGCATTATGGCCATTT
This sequence comes from Clostridium sp., assembly GCA_036677665.1. Classification (GTDB taxonomy): domain Bacteria; phylum Bacillota; class Clostridia; order Clostridiales; family Clostridiaceae; genus Clostridium_H. The sequence goes on from JAVBVX010000012.1 coordinate 3,480, forward strand.
TCTACTTTAGGATATCCAGAGAATACAGAAGATCTTAAATATTTTTATCCTACAAGCACCCTGGTAACTGGATATGATATTATATTCTTCTGGGTAGCAAGAATGATTTTCTCAGGAATTCATAGCATGAAAGAAATTCCTTTTGATACTGTTCTGATTCACGGTATAGTAAGAGATAGTCAAGGAAAGAAGATGTCTAAGTCTCTTGGAAATGGCGTAGACCCTCTAGAAGTTATAGAGAAGTACGGAGCGGATGCTCTTAGATTTATGCTTGTTACTGGAAACTCTCCAGGAAATGATATAAGATACTATGAAGAGAAAGTAGAGTCTGCTAGAAACTTTGCAAATAAGATATGGAACGCATCTAGGTTTGTAATGATGAATTTAGATGTAGAGATTATTAATGAATTTAAAGACTGCAAAGAATATACTCTCGCTGATAAATGGATATTATCAAGAATAAATTCAGTTGTTAAAGAAGTTAGTGAAAACATAGAAAAGTTTGAAACAGGAATGGCAGCTCAGAAGATCTATGATTTCATGTGGACTGAGTTTTGTGATTGGTATATAGAACTTGTAAAACCAATTTTATATGGAGAAGATAGAAAATCAAAAGGTGTAGTTTTAAATGTATTAAATGAAGTTTTAACTACAGGATTAAAATTACTACATCCAGTAATGCCATATATTACTGAAGAAATATATACAAATCTTCCGAATTCAGAGGAAACTATTGTAACTTCTCAGTGGCCTACTTATAATGATGAATTAAAAGATGAAAAAACAGAAAATGAAATGAATTATATAATAGAAGCTATTAAAGCATTAAGAAATGTTAGAGCAGAGATGAATGTTCCGCCTTCAAGAAAAGCTAAAGTAATAATCTATGCATCAGAGGGTAGAGAAGCTTTTGAAGAAGGAAAAGTTTATTTTGAAAAGTTAGCTTCAGCAGCAGAAGTAGTTTTTGTTAATTCAAAGGGAGAAATTCCTGAGAATTCAGTATCAACAGTTACTATGGGAGCAGAAATGTTTATGCCTCTTTTAGATTTAGTTGATATTGAAAAAGAAGTAGAAAGATTGAATAAAGAAAAAGAAAAATTACAAAAAGAAATTCAAAGAGTTGAGGGTAAGCTTTCTAATGAGAAATTTATGAGTAAAGCACCAGAAGCAGTAGTAAAAGAAGAACGAGAAAAAGAGGAAAAATATAAAGAGATGTATAAGGCTGTTATTGAAAGATTAGATAGTCTTCAAAAGTAATTCTATGTTTAACTATATAGATGTATAATAAGGATAATAGTAGGCTGGGGTCCATAAATGGCTCCAGCTTACTATTTAACTAAATAACTGAGATTAAGGTCTCTATAAGATAAGAGATAGTTTAATAGAAATGGAGGAATTTAAATGAATTATGAGGAAGTCATGATGTATATAGATGAATCTGCAAAGTTTAGTATGAAGTTAGGGTTAGAAAGAACTAAAAAGATACTTGAGATTTTAGGAAATCCTCAAGAAAAAATAAAAACAATACATATTGCAGGAACTAATGGCAAAGGCTCTACAACAGCTATTATATCAAACATATTAAAAGAAGCTGGATATAAGATTGGAATGTATACCTCTCCATATATAGAAGAATTTGAAGAAAGAATACAGGTTAATGGAATAAATATTCCTAAAGAAGATTTAGCTAAAGTAGTTACAAGGGTTTCGGAGGCTGTAACTAAAGTTGTAGAACTAGGTTATGATGATCCAACTCAGTTTGAGATAATTACATGTGCAGGATTTTTATATTTTTATGAGCAAGAAGTAGACTATGCAGTCATAGAAGTTGGCCTTGGAGGAAGATTAGATTCTACCAATGTTATAACACCTATTTTGAGTATCATAACTTCTATAAGTTATGATCATATGAATGTATTAGGGGATACACTGGAGGAAATAGCTTATGAAAAAGGCGGAATAATTAAAGAGAGAGTACCAGTGATCTTATATCCTCAAGAAGAAGAAGTTAATAAAGCTATAGAGAAAATTTGCACAGAAAGAAGTTCTAAGCTTATTGAAGTATCTTTAGATTCAGCTGAGTTTTTAGGAGTAGAGGATATACAAGAAAAGGGAAATATCAAAAGAGTTCAAAATATTAGAGTTAATACTAATGTTAATGAATATAATATGAAATTATCACTTCTAGGAAATCATCAAATACTAAATTGTGCTACATCCTTATATGCTATTGATGAGCTGAAACAATTAGGTTTAAAAATAAATGAAGAAGCTATTTTTAGAGGATTGTATACAGTAAAATGGCCTGGAAGGTTTGAAATATTAAATTGGATGCCTTTAGTTGTGATAGATGGAGCTCACAATATAGATGGAATTAAAAAGCTTAAAGAGAATGCAGGAATATATCTAAAATACAATAATTTAATATTGATTCTTGGTATTTTAGCTGATAAAAATATTGAAGAAATGGTAAAAATAATAACACCAGGGGTAAAGCAAATTATATGTGTAACTCCTCAAAGTGAAAGAGCGGAATTAGCAGCTGAATTAGAGAAGGAAGTTAAAAAGTATAATGAAAATTGTATAGCTGTAGAAGATTATGAAAAAGCATATAGTTTAGCATTAAGTTACAGTAATAAAGAAGATTTGATTTTAGTATCTGGTTCTTTGTATATGATAGGTGATATGAAAAAAGTAATAGAAGTAAGTTAGTTATATAAAAAAACAAGGCATGAGTGATTTATTACATGCCTTGTTTTAATATGCTTAAATATCATTGTTATGTATATTTTTAATTTTTAAACGCTTCGCCATAAAACGTTCAAGAAGTATTTTTAGAATCGCAATTATTGGAACACCTAGAAACATTCCTAATACTCCAGAGACTCCACCACCTATAATAACTGCAAGGATAATCCAAAATGGACCTACACCAACTTGGTCACCTAGAATCTTGGGACCCAGATAAAAACCATCAAATTGTTGAAGAACAAATATAAATAGTACTACCCAAAATGCCTTTATAGGATTGAATAGTAAAGTTATTATAAAAGCAGGAATCATACCTATAAATGGGCCGAAGTAAGGTATCATATTTGTAACACCTACTATTAAGCTGATTAGTAGTCCATAAGGAACTCCTATTAAGCTGATACCTATAGCACAAAGCAATCCAATTATAGAGGAATCAATAGTTTTTCCTATGATGTATCTAGAAAATATACTATCCACTTCTCTTCCGAAATATAAAAAATTCTTTACTGAATGTTCATTAAATAAAGCATACAAAAGTTTTTTAGCATTTTTTATAAAAACTTCTTTATCTTTAAGAATATATATAGATATAATAAATCCGAAGATCATCTTGAGAAAAGATGAGGTAAAAGATATAGCCTTATTTAGTAGTAAATTTACTGTTGAATTTAATGATGCTGTTAATATATCAAGCATATCATTTAGAGCCTTATTAGCGTGATCTATAATATCTTGGTTATTAGATAAATCTAATTTTTTAATAGTATGATCAAACCAATTTTGAGTATTTCTAGCGTAGCTCGGCATATTTTGAAGAAGCTCTCCGATATTGTCAGTAATAGTTGGTGCTATAATAGTTATGATAAGAGTAATAATACCAAAAACTATAAGATACACTATAACTATTGTTAAAATTCTTCTGGTTTTAAATGTCCTTTCTAAGTGAACAATAAGAGGATTAAGTATATATGCGATGCTAAATGCCCAAAAAAATGGAGTTAAAATTGACATCATAATAGAAAATCCATCAGCTAAAAGTTGAATATTATCAATTGCTTTAAAAAGTAAAAAAGAAATAATAAGTATTGGTATTAATTTAAGATATGGAATTTTTTCTTCACTAAACAAAAAATACAACCCCTTTTGATTTTTCTTAAGCACAATATGAATAATTATATCACTTAAAGATTTTTCACTCAATCGTTATATTTTAAATTAAATGTATTTCTAGTAAAATTTAGAAAGTTTTATAATATTAATATGTATCATCTAGTATTACAAAAGAATAAAAAGCGGTATATTATAGAAATATACCGCTAAAATCTATTATTGTACTAGCAGCAGAAGAAAAGTGGTGCAGCGCAACCAATTCCACCGCAGAAACAGAATAATATAATTATTAGTATTATTAACCAAAGATTATCATCGAATATTGGGCGTGGGCAGCAGTCTTTCATATACTTAACCCCCCTTCGTTAAAGAGGTATAATGGATGTAGGATTCTCGGCTTGTCCTACACTATAGTATATGTAATAGCTGTAAAATGTGTCTTTAAAATTTGTATTTTTTTATAATATTATATAGATTTTTTTGGAGGATAATAATGAACAAATTAACAAGAGAATTTTATACTAGAAATGTACTAGAGGTATCACGAGATTTACTTGGAAAGTTACTTGTTTATGAAAACAATGGAAGAAGAATTATAGGGAGAATCGTTGAAGTTGAAGCGTACATGGGACCAAATGATAAAGCGGCTCATTCTTATGGTGGAAAAGTCACAGAAAGAACTAAAGTTATGTACAAAGAAGGTGGATATGTATACATATTTATGATTTATGGAATGTACTACTGTTTTAATATTGTAGCTGCCAATGAGAATGAACCACAGGCAGTACTTATAAGAGCTATAGAGCCAGTAGAAGATATTGAGATTATGAGTAAGAATAGATATAAAAAAAATTATCATGAGTTGACTTCTTATCAAAGGAAGAATTTATCTAATGGACCAGGTAAGTTGTGCAATGCAATGAATATTGATAAGACCTTAAATGGAGAGGATTTGTGTGGAGATAAAATATATGTTGTAGAAAGTGAAGAAGAAAATTTTGAGACAGTTTCATCAAAGCGCATAGGCATAGATTATGCAGAGGAAGCAAAAGATTTTTTATGGAGGTTTTATATAAAAGACAATAAATACGTTTCTAAAAAATAAAGAAGTTTTGCAAGTTTTAATGCAAAGCTTCTTTGTTTTTATTTCTTCATTATTTCTTGTAAAGCTATAGCTAATTGGTCAGGACAAGAAGTAGATTTCCTACCACAACGAATTCCTTTAAGTTTATCTATAACAGTAGCAATATCCATACCATCTAATAGGTTGCAAAGACCTGTTAAATTTCCATCACAACCACCAAAAAAGGACACGTTTTTAAGCTTTTCATCCTCTATATCAAAAGATATTGAACTAGCACAGATTCCTTTAGTAGTATATTTATACATTACAAATCCCCCTATATTAATGTCAAAATATCATCCTATTAGTCACACTATATTATAGAATATCATTTACAAATAAACAACAAGATAGTATTCCAAATTTATGTTTTGAAATAAATTCTTTATTGTAGTATTTATATAAAATAATATTATAATTTGTAATCACAAATTAAATTTAATAAAATAGTTAATCTCAATTTATTGTACAGATTCATAGTATACTATGAGGGGGTGAAATGTGTGGGATATTTGTATGTTTGCAATACGTCATCAGATAATATATCTGTTGTAAACACAGAAAATTTTAAAGAAGAGGTAAAAATTCCTCTTCAATTATCCAAGATGGATAGGGTTGGCCCTCATGGTATTTGCGTATACAAAGATAAGTTGTTAGTTGCTAATAATTATAGCAACACTATATCCATAGTAGATATCGAAACAAAAGAGGAAGTAGATAGCTTTTTTATAGGTATGCACTGTAATGATGTAGTCGTATATGAGGATAAAGCATATGTTATATGTGGAGATTCTAATCATGTATCAGTGTTTAATTTAATCAGTAAAACTGTAGAAGAGGAAATACCTTGTGGTAATTTGCCACATAGTATTGATATTAATAAGCAAAAAAAAATTATAGTTGTATCTAATTTTCATAATGATAGTCTAACGATGATTGATTTAGAGGATAAAAAAAATATAGCTAATTTAAGAGTAGGCGCATATCCGACGAAAGTATCATTCACAGTAGATGGAAATAATATTTTGATATGTGAAAGTAATTTAGGAAGTGATGTAAAGGGAAAGGTAAGTATTTTATCTTTAAAGGGATTTAAGTTACTTAATAAAATTTTAGTGGGTAAATATCCAATAGATATTTATCCAAGCTCACCATATTGCTTTGTTACTAATTTTGGAGATGGATCTGTTAGTATAGTGGATATCAATAATTATAAGGAAATTAAAAATATAAATATAGGAGGTATGCCAAGAGGGGTATTTAGGATGGGAAGAAATGTATATGTAACGGATAGCTATAATGATTTACTTATATCAGTAGATATTGAAAGCGAAGATAAAAAAGTCATATCAATAGGAGGAGAACCTAATGGTATGACATATGCTTAAGAGTCTATTAATACTTTAAAAAGCTGATTATATAATTCTGAGGAATTCTGCTTCCATTTTAGACATAATTCTTTTGCTTGCTTATTTGAAGCCACATTTAACTTTAAATCCATTAAAATACAATTATTTTCTAATGCTTTAAGATTTACAATATAATTATTACCTTCTATTGTATAATCAGCAGAAATTGTAACTTCTTTTTTTATATTTTGAAGTTGTTTATCTAAATATAAATCTATATCAGTTAATTTTTGTTTAGACACTCTATTTTGAAAAAGAGACAAGACTTTGGACCCTTCAGGTGAAATAGTAATTCTATGCTTACCTTCTTGATCTATAACCTGAATAAAATGGGTACTTGTCAATTCTGTTATGTATTGTTGAAGAGTAAAATAATTCATAAGGTTATTTTCTAGGATAATATGAGTTATTTGATTATTTGAAAGAGGAAGTTTTATCTTCTCTAATAAATAAAGCAAAAGAAGTTTATCTTCAGCTAGCTCCGATGTGCTATTAAACATGGTTTTCACTCCTTTAAGTCTAATTCTTACACTATTATATCATAAAAAGCACCAAAAGCTATTGGTGCTTTTTATTTTAATTTATATTAAAACGTTTTCGTAAAATAAATTATACACAAAGATATAAATGAGTAATATTTATCTGTATTTCTATATAAATTTTATTAGAACAACTTTATTGTAGGAGGATATATGAAAATAACTGGATTTTTAAAATGCTCTAAGAAAAACAATATTTTTTTATTTGGAGGGCTACTTATAATTACTGCATTAGTGTTGACCTTGTTAGACTATAAAGCATCAACAGTATTTTCACAAACTAAAAAGAAAGTGCCTATTTATAGTGTAGAAGTTGCGAAAAAAAAAGTAGCTATTTCTTTTGACACAAGTTGGGGGGTAGATAATACCATAGAAATTTTAAATGTATTAGATAAAAATAATGTTAAGGGGACATTTTTTTTAATCGGTGTATGGATTGATAAATATCCTTCTCAGGCTAAGGCAATATTTGATAGAGGACATGACATAGGAAACCATTCAAATTCTCATCCTGATATGAAGTACATATCTAAAGAAAAAGTTGTACAAGAGATAGCAATAACGGATGCTAAAATAATAAAGCTTACAGGAGACGGGACTAAGCTATTTAGATTTCCCTCAGGCTCATATAGTGATGACTCTATATTGGCGGTAGAGGAGACTAAACATATACCTGTACAATGGGATGTAGACAGTATTGACTGGAAAGAACAGGGGGTTGATGTAGAATATGAAAGAGTTATTAAGAAAACTAGACCAGGTTCTATAATGCTATTTCATAATGGAGCTAAATACACACCAGAAACTTTAGATAAGGTTATTAAAGAATTAAAATCTCAAGGATATCAGTTTGTAAAGGTATCGGATTTAATATATAAAGAAAAATACTACATTGATAGTAATGGTAGACAAATTTTAAATTAAAAGGTATTGAAATATAACGAATATATGTATTATAATGGAAATATCCGTAAAATAACATTTGGATATTTATGTAAAAAATATTATATGGAGAACACAATAAAATATATTAATTTTAAAAATAGATGTTATATTTTCAAAATTAATTGAATATTTATATTTCAGTAAGATAAATAAAAAAAGGAAACTAAGGGAGAGAGGGGTTATGATGGACAATTTAATGTTGAACAACAAAATTTATTTAGAGGGCACTTGTGTATCGGGACTTGAGTTTAGTCATGAAATGTATGGAGAAGGTTTTTATGTCTTTAGAGTGGCTGTAAATAGGTTAAGTGATGCAAGTGACATTATTCCTGTAACTATTTCAGAAAGGCTTATTACAGATATTGAGATTAAAGAAGGTCTAGAATTAGTAATTGAGGGACAACTTAGATCCTATAATAAATTTATTGATGGTTCTAATAGACTTATCTTAACTGTTTTTGCAAGAGATATTCAACCATGTATTGAGAAAAGTAAAAATCCAAACCAGATATTCCTTAATGGATATATATGTAAGGAACCAGTGTATAGAACTACTCCTTTTGGAAGAGAAATATCAGACATATTATTAGCAGTAAATAGACCTTATAATAAATCTGACTATATACCTACAATCTCTTGGGGAAGAAATTCAAGATTTTGTAGAACATTAAAAGTTGGAGATAATATAAAAGTATGGGGTAGACTTCAAAGTAGACAATATCAGAAAAAACTTGGAGAATCTGATTTAATAACTAAAACTGCTTATGAAGTTTCCATATCTAAGTTAGAATTAGCAGATGAAAATGGAGATTCTATTGAAGATATTAATTTTTGTGAGGGAATAGCAAAATAAAGAACTTGGCCAAATGGCCAAGTTCTTTTATCTTCTTAAGTCTTCCATTAATTTAGTTTTATCTTTAGTCTTAGCATCAACATGCTTAATTATTTTTGCAGGACTACCAGCTACAACTACATTTTCAGGAACATCTTCAACAACTACAGATCCAGCAGCAACAACAGAATTATTTCCTACTTTAACACCTTCAAGTATAACTGCATTTGCTCCAACTAGTACGTTATCTCCAAGTTCAGAAGGGGATTTACTTGGTGGTTCTAATACTCCTGCTACAACAGCTCCAGCACCTAAATGAACATTTTTACCAAGCTTAGCTCTTGCTCCAAGTACAGCGTTCATATCAACCATAGTACCTTCACCGATTTCAGCTCCAATATTTATCACAGCGCCCATCATTACAACAGCATTTTTTCCAATAAAAACTTTATCTCTTATTATTGCGCCAGGTTCAATTCTAGCTTGAATATTTTTAGTATCTAATAAAGGAATAGCAGAATTCCTTCTATCTTGTTCAAGTTTATATTTTTTTATCTTATCTTTATAGCTTTCAAGAAAATCAGATATTTCTGAAGCTTCCCCAAATAAAATATAAAAGTTGTTTCCACCATAGCAATCTATATTACCTAAATTGCAATCGGATAAATCACCATCGATATAAACCTTAAGTGGAGTAGTTTTTTTAGCTTCTTTTATGTAGCGAGCTATTTCGTAGGGATCAGTTAAATCATAATGCATTTTATAGCCTCCTTATTAATTAACATATAGATAGTATTATAATAAATAATGTTTACAAATCAAAGTTAAAATATGTAAAATGCTATAAAATCTATTATTTAATCTGTGATGATTACTTAATAATTGCTCCACCTATAGACATATGTGGATGATTAGGGTAAAATTTATTTTATAATTATATATTAGAGTATTGGGGCGTTACTATGAAAAATTTAATTTCTAAAAATGTTGAAAGTATTGAAATATCAGGAATAAGAAGGTTTTTTAATAAAGTCATAAAGGTGCCAGAAGCTATTTCCTTAACTGTAGGTCAACCGGATTTTAAGGTTCCAGAAGAAATAAAGATAGCAATGATTGATGCTATTAAAGAAGATAAAACTTCTTATACATCAAATGCGGGAATTGATGAGTTAAGATATGAAATTTCAAAATACTTAAAGAAAAGTTTTGATATTAATTATTTAAAAGATGAAATATGTTTGACTATAGGAGGTAGTGAAGGACTTTTATCAACTTTTACAGCATTAATTAATGCTGGAGATAAAGTTTTAATTCCTACTCCGGCATACCCAGCATACGAAAGTTGTGTTAAACTTTTGGGGGGAGAAGTGGTGAACTATAATTTAAAAAGTGACTTTTCTATAGATCACCAAGCATTAAAAGAGATTATAGTAAAACATAAGCCTAAAGTTTTAGTTCTTTCATACCCTTGTAATCCTACAGGAGCAACTTTGACAAAACGTGATAAAGAAGAACTATATAAGATTATAAAAGATCAAGAAATAGTAGTTATAACTGATGAGATTTATAGTGCTCTTACTTTTGAAGAGGAATATTATTCTATAGCTCAATATGAAGATATAAAAGAGCAGGTTATTGTTGTAAGTGGATTTTCTAAGATGTTTTCTATGACAGGACTTAGACTTGGATATGTGTGTGCTTCGGAAAGATTTATTAATAGTATAATTAAGGTTCATCAATATAATGTTTCATGTGCTCCATCTATTGTTCAATGGGGAGCATTAGAAGGACTTAAACAATGCCTTGGAACGGTAGATGATATGAAGAAAGAATTTATTAATAGAAGAGATTATTTATATAATGAACTTATTCGTTTAGGTTTTGATGTTAATCTTCCTACAGGTGCTTTTTATATGTTCCCAAGTATAAAAAGGTTCAATATGAATAGTGAAGAATTTTGCGAAAGGGCTTTAAATGAAGCTAAAGTAGCAATGGTTCCAGGAACTGCTTTTGGACACGGTGGAGAAGGGTATATAAGAATATCTTATTGCTATAGTATGGAAGAACTTAAAAAAGCAATAGAAAGACTAGAGATATGGCTTAATATTCAGCATTTCATTCAGAACTAATAAATTTAATGATTTGCTATATAAAAATGTAACTAAAATAAAAAAATCTATGCACTTAATTAGGTGCATAGATTTCTTTGTTTTAGAGATCATAAATTTAAATTAAGTTTTATGATCGTGTATTTATTTACTAATAACATCTTCCATAGAGTAGATACCATTAGGTTTTCCGTCCATATATTCACAAGCTTTAAGTGCACCAGTTGCAAAAACTTCTCTTGATAGAGCAGTATGACTTAATTGAATTATTTCACCTGCACCTGCAAAGAGTACATCATGATCACCAACTATACTTCCACCACGTATTGCATGAATTCCTATTTCATTTTTAGCTCTTTTTGAGATTCCATCTCTTCCATTAACAAATATTGTTTCTTCAGGTATAGAATCTTTTATAGTGTTTGCAAGTAGAAGAGCAGTTCCGCTTGGGGAGTCTACTTTTTGATTATGATGCTTTTCGATTATTTCTATATCATAATTTTTATATAGCATAGCACTTATATCTTTTAATATATTATTTATAAGATTAACACCTATAGACATATTAGCAGATTTAAATATAGGAATGATTTTGCTAGTTTCCTTTATTTTATATAGCTCCTCATCAGAATAACCGGTAGCACATAATATAAGAGGAAGTTTCTTATCTGCACAATAATTAATTAAAGAATCTAAAGATGCAGGTCTAGAAAAGTCTAAAACTACATCTGCTTCAATATGGCAGTCGGAGATATTTGAGAATATAGGATAACCTGCTGAATTATCAGTATTTACATCTACTCCAGCTACTATTTCTAGATTGGGAAAGTTTAATACACTCTCAGAAATTGTTCTTCCCATTTTTCCTAGACAACCACTTAGAATAACTCTAGTCATAAATTTATTCCTCCTCTTTAGAATAATAACTATCTAAAGCATTTTTTAAAGCTTTTAGATTTCCTTCTTCCATATCACAAAGAGGAAGTCTAAGATCTCCAACATTCATATCTTTAAGATTCATAGCTGTTTTGATAGGAATTGGATTAGTTTCAATAAACATTACGTTTATTAATTCAAGCATATCTAGTTGAAGCTTTAAAGCATCATCATAGTTTCCGTTAACATAAAGATGACATATATCATGAATTTTTTTTGGAAGCAAGTTAGCTATAACAGAAATAACACCAGCTCCACCAAGTGAGAGTATAGGAATAATCTGATCATCATTACCAGAATAAATGTCCAGCCTATCTCTACACAAAGCTTTCATTTCAACAACTTGGCTTATATTTCCACTTGCCTCTTTTATAGCTACCAGATTATTAAGTTCACAAAGTGTTAGTAAGGTTTTAGGCGTAATATTCAGACCAGTTCTTGAAGGAACATTATAAGCTATTATTGGAATATTAACGCTATCATTAACGGCCTTAAAATGTTCAAAAATACCCTTTTGAGTTGTTTTATTATAGTATGGAGTTATAATTAACAGTCCGTCAACTCCGATACTTTCAGCCCATTTGCTCATATTTACTGTAGCAGCAGTATTATTGGTACCTGTTCCAGCTATTACAGGAACTTTTTTATTTACCACATCTACAGTAAATTTAATAACTTCTTTTCTTTCACTCTCTGACATAGTTGAAGCTTCACCAGTAGTTCCACAAATAATAATAGCATCTGTACCGGAAGAAATTTGCCAGTCTAAAAGCTCTTTTAACTTATTTAAATCTATTCCATCCTTATTAAAAGGAGTAACTATAGCGACCCCCGAACCTTTAAATAAACTCATTTAAAACCCTCCTTATGAAGTGTGTTACTTATTCCAGCTTATCATGCGTTCTGCAATTTGTATTGCATTTGATGCCGCACCTTTTCTTATGTTGTCTGCAACTATCCACAAATTTAAACCATTATCAACGCTGAAGTCTCTTCTAATTCTGCCTACATAAACTTCATCGTGACCTTCAGCATCTAGAGGGAGAGGATATACAAGGTTTTTTACGTCGTCTTGTAAAATTATACCCTCAGAACTTTTATACATTTCAAATATATCATTTAATTCAAAAGGTTTTTCAAGTTCTACGTTAACACTTTCACTATGACCATAGAATACAGGAACTCTAACTGTAGTAGCTGTAATTTTAAGATCATCATTATGAAGGATTTTTCTAGTTTCATTTATCATTTTCATTTCTTCTTTTGTATATCCTGTATCTAAAAAAGAATCAATATGAGGTATTACATTGCCTGCTATAGGATACGGGAATTTGCTTGGTTTATTTCCATTGTATCCTTCTTTTAAGTCATTGAAGCCATCAACTCCTGCACCAGAAACTGCTTGGTAAGTAGAATAAATAATTCTTTTAATACCATATTTTTTATGCAAGGGTTGTAAAGCGACAACGGCTTGTATTGTTGAACAGTTTGGATTTGCAATGATGCCTTTATGAAGTTTGATATCTTCTGGATTTACTTCAGGCACAACTAATGGAACATCAGGATCCATTCTCCAAGCACTGCTATTATCAATAGCTACAGCACCATATCTTGCAAATATTGGAGCATATTCAAGACTTATATCTCCACCAGCAGAGAATAGTGCAAAGTCTATTTTTTTATTTTTGATATTATCTTCTTTTAGCTCTTCAACTACAATATCAGAATCTTTGAATTTTAAAGTTTTTCCTGCAGATCTTTTAGATGCAAACAAATAAAGGTTCTCTATAGGAAAGTTTCTCTCCATAAGAACTTCTATAAATTTGTTTCCAACCATACCAGTAGCCCCGACTACTGCAACATTGTATTGCATAATAAATCCCCCTAAGTATAAGTTATAGTTATTTCCATCCAAATCTAAAAAAATATATTAACTATAATTATACAACGTAAATTAGTGAAATTACAATTATTTTTGTGTGTTAGATAAATTTTACACATATATCCTTAAATTTTAATAATAAATTATATATTTTGGTTGTAAATAATTAGGAAAAAGATACATGTCCTTAATAATTATAGTATGCTCTTGTTTTATAAGATGACAATTAATACCTAACAAAAAATAGAAAACTCAAACTAGATAATCTTAAAAAAATTAAAATTAACGGTATAAAACATGAATAAAAGTGAAAAATAGTATTATGTTCAGATGTTTAATAGGGAGGAAAATCTAGATGGGGAATACACCATTAAAAAAAGTAATTAAAAATAAGCTAAAATCAAATAGAGAATTAACAGATTTAGAAAAATTAAGAGAAAAAGTTAAATATGAAATAGCTTCAGAATTAGGTTTACAAGATAAAGTAGACAAATATGGATGGGGTGGACTTACTGCTGAAGAGACTGGTAGAATTGGTGGGATAATGACGAAGAAGAAGAAGGAAATGAAGATTCCCAAAAACGATATTATTTTAAAAGAAATAGAAAAAAGTGAGGAAAGAAAATATTAATAAAACACTATATGCTTTTAATTATGGTAGAGAATCAACAGAAAAATAGATGGGACTTAATAAGAACATTCCTATTTTCTGTTGATTTTTAGTATATAGTTGTATTATATTATTGAAAGAATTATATATAGATGAGAGATATATATAAATTACATATTATAAAGAGGGTAAAACTATGGAATGTTATAAAGAATTTGCAAAAATTTATGATAAGCTAATATACGGTGACGTAGATTACGAAAAATGGGCTAATAGTATAATGGGAATATGTGATAAATATTCAATAAAAAAAGAACGATATTTAGATTTAGCATGTGGAACAGGTAACATGACTAAAGAAATAGCAAAGTATTTTAATCAGACTTGGGCTGTAGATTTATCTTATGATATGTTAACAGAAGCTGAAGATAAATTAAGGAGTAATAAGATTAAGGCGAGCTTTGTATGTCAGGATATAACGAATTTAGATTTAAAGGGTAAATTTAATTTAATAACCTGTATATTAGATTCAACTAACTACATACTAGATAAAGAGAAGTTAAAAAGTTATTTTTCTTCTGTATACAAGCATTTAGATGATGAGGGAATATTTATTTTTGATATAAACTCATACTATAAACTTACTAAAATGTTAGGTAATAATGTATATAATTATGATGATGAAGATGTTGTGTATATATGGGAGAATGTTTTAGAAGATGATATTGTAGAAATGTACCTTACTTTTTTTATTAAAGAGGGAGATACATATAGGCGATTTGATGAAGAACATAGAGAACGAGCATATAAAGATAATTTCATCAGTGAGCTTTTAAAGGAACTAGGATTTACCATAATAAAAAAGTTAGATAATTATGAAGATGAAAATATAGAAATAGGGAATGATACAGAGAGAATAGTTTATGTATTAATGAAGAAGTAGATTAGGAGGATATATAAGATGGGAGATAAAATAATAACAGCTATAGCTAAAGATGGACAGGTTAGAATAATTGGAGCAACAACAAGGGAGTTAGTTAATGAAGGGGTTAAGATACACGGATGTGCACCAACAGCTTCAGCTGCATTAGGTAGAATGTTAACGGCAGGGAGCTTAATGGGGTCTATGTTAAAATCAGAAAAAGATGTAATTACTCTTAAAATTGATGGCGGTGGACCAGCAAAAGGTATTATTGTTACAAGCTATTCCAATGGATATGTTAAGGGATATATAGGAAATGCATCTGCTGATTTACCAGCAAATGCTTTAGGGAAGTTAGATGTTAGCGGAGTTATTGGAAAGAGCGGAAACTTAGTAGTTATAAGAGATTTGGGATTAAAAGAGCCCTATGTTGGTCAAGTACCTATATATACAGGAGAAATAGGAGATGATTTGGCTTACTATTATACAGTTTCAGAACAAACACCTACTGCTGTTGGACTCGGAGTATTAGTAGATAAAGATTTAAGTATAAAAGAAGCTGGAGGTATTATTATACAAATGATGCCGGGAAGTGATGATATGCTTGCAGATTTAATTATGTATAGACTACAAGACTTAGGTTCTATAACTGAATTCTTTTCTAAAGGTAAAACTATCGAAGATATGATTAATTTCTTATTTGATGATATGGATTTAAAGATTTTAGAACAGATGGAACCTAAATACTCTTGTGACTGCTCCGCAGAGAAAATAGAAAGAGCATTAATAAGTATAGGACAAAAAGATTTAGAAGAAATATATAGTGAAGGGAAAACAGAACAAGTTACATGCCATTTTTGTAATACAGGATATGAGTTTACTAATGAGCATATAGGAAAATTATTAGAAAGCGCAAAGAGATAGAAACGTATCCGAAGAACACTGTTAGTAGCTAGGATGAAATCTTCAAAAGAAAGAGATTTTATCCTAGCTACTAGTGTTTTAAATCACTTATGCTTAATATACTAGCTTTAAAAAGCATTTTAAATTAAGTTATATAATCATAAGAAAATTAAAGGTAATTAGAAGTAAATGAAGAAAAATGTAGGTAACCTTCCATAATGAGCTTTTATATCGTTGACATGGAGTGATATTTTTTATATTATGAATATGCGCTCGGGAAACAAAACGAAAGCAAAACAAGTTCTGAAAAATATCTAACAAATATAAAAGAATTTGCTTGACAATGTTCAAGAGTGGTGATAAAATAGTATTTGTTGTTAGCGATGAGGGAGCATAGCTCAGCTGGGAGAGCACCTGCCTTACAAGCAGGGGGTCACAGGTTCGAACCCTGTTGTTCCCACCAAGTTTCAAAAACATCGCGGCCCAGTGGCTCAGTTGGTTAGAGTGCCGGCCTGTCACGCCGGAGGTCGAGGGTTCGAGTCCCTTCTGGGTCGCCAATATGGCTCGATAGCTCAGTCGGTAGAGCAGAGGACTGAAAATCCTCGTGTCCCTGGTTCGATTCCTGGTCGAGCCACCAGAATGCGGGAGTGGCTCAGTGGTAGAGCGTCACCTTGCCAAGGTGAACGTCGTGGGTTCGAATCCCATCTTCCGCTCCAAATAAGGCGCTATAGCCAAGTGGTAAGGCACGAGTCTGCAAAACTCTGATCCCCCAGTTCAAATCTGGGTGGCGCCTCCAAAAAACACCTTAACTTTAAAAGTTAAGGTGTTTTTATTTATATATATGTTAAAATGACAGCTTGAAACAATCTTGTGCAATTCAATAAATGTTAAAAATTTATGAAATAAGGTAAATGTTGAAAATTTGGGAACCATTAATTTAGTATTTGAATAAAATGGTTAATAGAACAGGCCATAAATGTATCACATTTGATGCATGGAGCCGGGCCAATTTAAGGCAACGGGTGGAAAACTTGTGGGACTATAATATTTATTGTAGTCCCACAGGTTTTTAATTATCTGTATAAATATTTTAAGGTCAGATATTTATTAAAATAAAGAAATAAGAATAGGGGGGAGAATGGTGCAAAAAGAATTAATTAGAGGTAAGGAAGCGAAAAAAGTTACGCTTATTGGATTTAGCATTAATTCGATTCTAACAATATTTAAAGTATTTGCAGGTATAATTGGAAATAGTGGAGCTATGCTGGCAGACGGTATTCATTCACTTTCAGATTTGTTGACAGATATTGTGGTGTTAATTGGATTTAAGTTAACAGAGAAGCCAGAAGACGATAGTCATAACTATGGTCATGATAAATACGAAACTTTGACAACTATAATCATTAGTATTTTTTTAGCAATTGTTGGCTTTAAAATCATGAAATCAGGTATAGTCAATGTTATGACAGTTATAAAGGGGGAGAGATTACTTAAACCGGGATTGATAGCTTTAGTGGCTGCTATAGTATCGATTTTAGTTAAAGAATTATTATACCAATTCACTATTAAAATGGGTAACAAAATTAACAGCTCTGCTATAAAAGCTAACGCATGGCATCATAGGTCAGATGCTTGTTCATCTATTGGTACTCTGATTGGAATTGGTGGTGCTATTGCTTTGGGAGAAAAGTGGGTAATACTGGATCCAATTGCTTCTTTAGTTGTTAGCATTTTTATATTTAAAGTAGCTGTTGATATTTTTATTCCCGCTGTTAATGAATTAATGGAATCATCCCTAAATAAGGATGAAGTCAAGCAGATAAGACATATTATTGAGAACAAGAAAAATGTCATAAGTTTTCATAACTTGAGAACCAGAAGAATTGGAACAAAAGTTGCAATTGAAGTTCATATTTTTTTAGAAGATTCTGTTGGTTTAAAATTGGCACATGAAATTGCAACAGAAATAGAAAATGAACTAAAAATAAAATTTAGTAAAGATAGTATAGTAACCATTCATATGGAGCCTTATGAGGCAAGAGGTGAAAAATAAATATAGGATATAAGCAAGAGAGATGTCTAAAATAGATACTCTCTTTTTTATGTTTTTTTCAAATATATAAACTGGTTTTAAATTTAGGAAATGGTGATTAGTGACTAGAATGTATACACAATATGCTTCCCCTATCGATTAATTTTCCTTTTCGTAAGAATAAAGGTTCAACATTATGTTTTTTCAAAAAACTAAGAACATCCTTTCCGTAGGCATAGTACTCTAAATCACCATAAAAAGCTAAAACATTCTCTTCGATTAGGCCACAAGTACCACCTATAAATCCATAATTTAGCCCAGGAAGCTCTATATCGCCAGGAGGTAGGAGTAACACATCAAAATGTTCATTTTTAAAGACTGATGCGATAACCTTATCACTTGTAATTATGGAATGATTATTTACTATAGCTATAGAGCATTTTGTATAGCCTTGTTTAATGTTTATGAGCTTTCTTCCACTATCAATAGCTATATCAATTAAAAGCTTATCGGTGCAGCTAATAGAATGAACGAATAAGTTTGAAATATTTATAGCATTTAAAATAATGTCTTCAGGATAAGTTGATTCCAAATGAAAATGAGATAAATGGACTTTAAATCCTAAATTATAAATTGAGTCAATAAAGCCTTTTGGGGTATCTTTATGTAATACAATTTTATCATCTATTATGTGCATTAACATATCAGGATGACCACATACTGCATCGTAGAGTTTTTCACATGGGGGACAAATTAAAATATTATAACCAAGAGATATAAGTGTGCGTTTTTCTTCTTCGGATGTTCTATAATCAATGATTAAAGTTTTTATATAAATCACCTCAACTTATTGTATAACTCCATTTAAGACTAAAATTTAATATAGCATACTACAACATTAAAAGTCTATTGTAAAATATTAAATTGATTTAATTTGAATAGACATTTATTTTAGACACATACTAATTCCAGGAAGGAGTGTGTAATGTGCTACTACAAACAATAGTCTTTGAAAAAGAATTATATGACATAATTGATGAAATAAATGATTTAAAAAAAACTTTTGAAGAAAAAAATATAATTTTAGGAATATCTGAATCTATAAATTTAGGCACTCATTTTGTAAAAATATTTTGCAATGATATAGATTTTAATGAGAAACTTAAAGGTAGATTTAATTTATATATATCAAATATATTATATAATATAGCAATAGAGGAGTTTAGTAGAGATGAAATACAACAGCTCCTATTAGAAAATTACTTTTTTTTAAGATATGATGAGATGAAGGATGTATCACAGAGAGTTGTTAAAATTTTAAGAAATGAAGAAAAGATAACAGATGAAGATATGGTTTACTGCATGAACAAAAAAAATGATATAATCACTAAAATAAAATTATGTATAGATGAAAATGATGAAATTAATATACAAGGATTCATTAGATTTAGAATGAAAGAACTTAAAGAAGAATTAGAAGATATAGTAAATAGAGTTGTAGAAAAGTATATGGCAGAAAAAGAATATAATGAGTTTATAAAACTTTTGAAATACTTTGTAGATGTTCAAGAAAGTAAAATAGAGACAATAAACATAATAATTAGACCTAATGGAGATTATGGAATACAAGATAAAGATGGGAATGATATAATGAGTGAAATATTTAATAATCTTACTGATACTAAATATTCGGACTCAGTTAGTGTAGAAGACCTAATTATAAGTGGACTTATAACCTACTGTCCTGAAAATATAATAATTCACGGTAAAGAAAATTGTGATAATAAAGAAATATTAGATACCATACAAAAAGTTTTTGAAGAGAGAGTGGACTTTTGTACAAATTGTGAGGCTTGCAACAAAATAAAAGAGACAGTTAAAATATAAAATTAAAATATTGACACTAGTATACATTAGTAATATAATCTATTGAAAAGAATATTTTAAAAACTATGATAAGGAAGAGTAAGTAGAGATCTGCTCTAAGAGAGGAAAGTCCTTGGCTGTAAGACCTTCTGTGTAAGTTCTATTGAAAACCACCTTTGAGTTGTATATCGAATAAAGTAGATATTTTCCGCAGCTTAGCGTTAAAAGATCAAGAGATAATAATAGAGATATTTTACTATTATTAATTTGGGTGGAACCGCGAAAAAACTCGTCCCATTTTGGGATGGGTTTTTATTTTTTTGCAAAATTATATTTTTATTTTAAAATTTAGAAAGGAAGAATAACTATGATAAAAATAACATTAAAAGATGGAAAAGTTCTAGAGGTAGAAAAAGGTTTGACTATTGGGGAAATTGCTTCAATAATAAGTTCTTCTCTAAGAAAAAAAGCTTTAGGAGCACGAGTTAATGGTAATAAAGCTGAACTCATGGATGTAATAAATGAAGATGTTATGCTAGAAATTCTTACATTTGAAGATGAAGATGGCAAAAAAATACTAAGACATACATCATCTCATATACTTGCACAAGCAGTAAAGAGATTATACCCAGATGTTAAGTTAGCTATAGGACCAGCTATTGATAATGGATTCTACTATGATTTTGATGCAGAAATTCCATTTACTCCTGAAATGCTTTTAAAGATTGAAAAAGAAATGGAGAAAATAGTTAAGGAAAATCTTCAATTAAAGAAGTTTACACTTTCAAGAGAAGAAGCTATAAAATTTATGAAGGAAAGAAATGAGGATTATAAAGTTGAGTTAATAGAAGATTTACCAGAAGACTCAATTATATCTTTCTATGAGCAAGGGGAGTTTGTAGACCTTTGTGCAGGACCTCATGTACCTTCAACTAAAGAAGTTAAAGCAGTAAAATTACTTTCGGTTGCAGGTGCTTACTGGAGAGGTAGCGAAAAAAATAAAATGCTTCAAAGAATATATGGAACATCTTTTACAAAGAAGAGTGAACTTGATGAATATATTCATATGATGGAAGAAGCTAAGAAAAGAGATCACAGAAAACTTGGAAAAGAGCTAGGATTATTTGTAATACCAGAAGAAGGTCCTGGATTCCCACTATTTTTGCCAAGAGGAGTTGAACTTAAGAATACTCTTTTAAAATACTGGAGAGAACTTCACAGAAAAGCAGGATATGTAGAAATAGAAACTCCTATTATTTTAAGTAGACACCTTTGGGAGAATTCAGGACATTGGGATCACTATAAAGATAATATGTATTCTGTAAAGATAGATGAACAAGACTTTGCCATTAAACCTATGAACTGTCCAGGTGGGATGCTTGCATTCAAGACAGCAATACATTCATATAGAGAGCTACCATTGCGTTATGCTGAGCTTGGAAGAGTTCACAGACATGAGCTTTCAGGAGCTCTACATGGACTTATGAGAGTAAGAGCTTTCACACAAGATGATGCACATATATTTATGCTTCCAGAGCAAATAAAAGATGAAATAAGCGGCGTTGCAAAATTAATCGATAAAGTTTATAGCACTTTTGGATTTAAGTATCATGTAGAATTATCTACAAGACCAGAAGACTCAATGGGTACTGATGAAGAATGGAAACTTGCTGAAGATGGATTAAGAGAAGCTTTAGAAGAATTAGGACTTAAATATATAGTTAATGAAGGTGATGGAGCTTTCTATGGTCCTAAGATAGACTTCCATTTAGAAGATTGTATAGGAAGAACGTGGCAATGCGGAACTATTCAGCTAGATATGCAAATGCCTCAAAGATTTGATCTAAGTTATATTGGTAATGATGGAGAAAAGCACAGACCTGTAATGGTGCATAGAGTTGCATTTGGAAGTATAGAAAGATTTATTGGTATTTTAATTGAACATTATGCAGGTAAATTCCCGGTATGGTTAGCTCCTACTCAGGTGAAAATTCTTCCAATTTCAGATAAGTTTGCTGAATATGCAACAAAAATAAGAAATATTTTATTTGATCAAGGATTTAAAGTGGAAATAGATGGAAGAGCTGAAAAGATAGGTTATAAAATCAGAGAAGCTCAATTAGAAAAAGTGCCTTATATGCTTGTTATTGGTGAAAAAGAAATGAATGAAAATAACTTATCAGTAAGAAGTAGAGATAATGGAGATTTAGGATCTATGAATTTAGATGATTTTATCGCAAAAATTGATGAAGAAATAAAAGAAAGAGTAAATAATATATAAAAAACTATTGACATACTTTTCTTTAGATAGTAAAATACAATATGTTAAGAAGAAACAAAGCTGTTTCTCACCTTGCAGCACTGCTAGCTAGGTTATACATACATCAAACTAAGGGTTTAATTATTCTGTTATGTTATGTAATGTATGGGACAGCTTAAGGCTGTCCCTTTTTTATTTTTATACTGTAATATTTATATGCAATTCGCTGACTATTCTTAAAAAGAGAATGTTGTCTAATTCTCTTTGTATCAAAATAGAATATGTATGTGCTGTTGAAAAACAAGCAGAACTTGGAGTGAAAATATGATTATGATCTTAGCTCCAAAGAGAGCAGAGTTGAAAGGAGGAAACTTCAATGCCAAAAATGAAATCGCACAAAGGTGCAGCAAAAAGATTCAAAAAAACTGGAAGTGGAAAAATCAAGAGAGCTAAAGCTTTCAAGAGACACATATTAACTAAAAAGAGTGCAAAGACAAAGAGAAATCTTAGACAAAGCGCACTAGTTTCAGTTACTCAAGAAAAAGCAATTAAGAAGTTATTACCATACCTATAAAATAATAGTTTTAACAGAAGGAGGTTTACAATATGGCAAGAGTAAAAAGAGCCGTACACGCTCGTAAAAAACATAAAAAAATATTGAAGCTTGCAAAAGGTTTTTACGGAAGAAGAAAAAACACTTTTAGAGCAGCAAACTCAACAGTAATCAGAGCAATGAGCTTTGCTTATGTTGGAAGAAAGTTAAAGAAGAGAGAATTCAGAAGACTTTGGATAGCAAGAATAAATGCAGCTACAAGAATGAGTGGATTATCTTACTCAAAATTCATGAATGGAATAAAGTTAGCTGGAATTAATATGAATAGAAAAATGCTTTCAGAAATCGCAATAAGTGATCCAAAATCATTTGCTGATTTAGTTGAAGTTGCAAAACAACAATTAAATGCTTAAAATAAAGTGCAGCCTATAGAGCTGCACTTTATTTTATACATTTGATGAAATAATATGGTGAAGTGAAATTATAGGGGTGTTGAATTTGAAACGAAACAATAGAAAGCTTACTTCAGTTCAGATATTAGCCTTAGGTTTTTTTCTAGTTATTATAACTGGGACGCTATTGCTGATGTTACCGATTTCTTCTAGAAATAATGATGTAACTCCATTTATTGATGCATTTTTCACATCAACTTCTGCGGTATGTGTAACAGGACTTATTACACTAAATACTCCAGAACATTGGACCTACTTTGGGACAACAGTAATAATGATACTTATTCAAATTGGAGGACTTGGATTTATGTCCTTTGCAACCTTATTTGCTCTTATTGTAGGGAAAAGAATTACTTTAAAAGATAGGTTAGTAATGCAAGAGGCAATGAACTCATTTTCGCTCCAAGGACTCGTAAAGTTAGCAAAGTATATACTGATTTTTACATTCTCTATTGAAGGTATAGGAGCACTGTTTTTATCAACAAAGTTCATTCCGGAATATGGTCTGGCGAAGGGGATATATTTTAGCATATTCCATTCAATATCTGCCTTTTGTAATGCTGGATTTGATTTAACTGGAAATAGCTTAATGGCATATGCAGATAATACAGTTATTATTTTAACAATAGCGGCACTTATAATTATAGGAGGTCTAGGCTTTGCAGTTTGGGCTGAGATCTACAATTATAAAGGGGTAAAAAGATTGTCAACTCATTCAAAGTTTGCAATATTTATGACAGTATTTTTAATAGTTGGTGGATGGATCTTAATGTATTTATTTGAGATGAGAAATCCAGAGACTTTGAAGAATATGTCAATAAAAGGACGACTACTATCTTCATTTTTTGCATCAGTAACTCCAAGAACAGCGGGCTTTAATTCCATTTCAACCTCGGGTATGACTTTAGCTGGAACTTTTTTAACTATAATTCTTATGTTTATTGGAGGATCACCTGGAGGAACGGCTGGAGGAGTAAAGACAACAACCACGGGAATACTTTTAATGACTGTAATATCTGTAATTAGAAATGATGCAGATACTAAGTTATTTAACAGAACCGTTAAAAAGGCACTAGTGTATAAGGCTTTTGTTATATTTATAATTGCTTTGACACTTGTAATAGGAGAAACCATGATTTTATCATTTACAGAGGTAGGAGTATCCCTTGAATATATTTTATATGAGGTCGTATCTGCCTTTGCGACAGTAGGTCTTAGTTTAGGACTTACGCCAGAACTAAGTGGTATAGGTAAATTTTTAATTGCTGTGACTATGTATATGGGTAGAGTAGGTCCACTTACTTTATTTTTAGCATTGTCAAATAGAAAAAATGGAAATGTAATAAAATATCCGGAAGCTAAAATATTAGTTGGGTAGAGGTGAAAAAGATGAAAAAGAAACAATTTGTAGTTATAGGACTTGGAAGGTTTGGATTATCTATTGCAAAAACATTATATTCATTAGGAAATGATGTAATGGCAATTGACCCTGATGAGGAAATTATTCAAGAAATAGCAGATAGTGTTACACATGCAGTACAAGCAGATGGAACAGACGAACATAGTTTAAGAGCACTTGGAATAGGCAATTTTGATGTTGCAGTAGTAACTATTGGGTCTAATGTTCAAGCTAGTATAATGACAGCTCTTTTAGTAAAAGATTTAGGTGTAAAGAAGATACTTGCAAAAGCACATAGTGAATTGCATGCCAAGGTTTTGAAGAAATTAGGAGTAGATAGAGTAATATTTCCAGAAAGAGATATGGGTGTGAGAGTTGCTCATAACTTAGTTGCAACTAATATACTGGATTATATAGAGTTATCTCCAGATTATAGCATAGCTGAAATTGTAAGTGCTGCCGAGTGGGAAGGGAAGTCTTTACAAGAGTTAAATATGAGAACTAAGTATGGAATAAATGTCATGGCTTTAAAAAGAAATAATGAAGTAAATATTTCTCCTACTGCTGAAGATATTATACATGAGGGAGATATTATTGTAGCTATCGGAGGAACAGAAGAATTAAATGAGCTTGAAAATAAAATAAAATAAACCTGTTAAGAGGTGGTTTTTTGAACATAATCCAAAGCAAAGATAATTCGATACTAAAAGAAGTAAAAAAGTTACATAAAAAAAAGTTTAGAAATGAAACAGAAAGCTTTCTTGTTGAAGGATTTAGATTTGTGGAGGAGGCTTTGATATCCTCCTTCAAAATACCATATATCTTTATAAGTGAAAGTGCTAGAGATAAATATATAAGTTCTGATGTAGAAACAATGATTCAAGAAGATACAGAAGTTTATTTAGTATCAGATAGTATTTTTAAAGATTTATGTGAAACTGTAACTCCACAAGGGATTTTGGCAGTAGTTAAAAATAGAAAAGTAGATTTTCAGAATAAAGAAGGTTTTTATATATTAGTAGATAGAATACAAGATCCAGGCAATATGGGAACTATTGTAAGAACTGCCCATGCTAGCGGAGCATTAGGTATAATTACTACAAAAGGCACTGTGGATATTTATAATGATAAAACATTGAGATCTACAATGGGTTCAATCTTTAATATTCCGATAATAGAAGATATAGATTTGAAATTGTTAAATAATCTTAAGTCTATGGGATTCAAACTTATTGTAAGTTCTTTAGATACGGATAATAATTTTTATGATATTGATTTAAAGACAAAAGCTATTATAGCTGTAGGAAATGAAGGCAATGGTATTAGTAATGAAATTTCCAGGTTAGGAGATGAAAAGGTAAAGATACCTATGCCTGGGGGAGCGGAATCATTAAATGTTGCAGTTTCAGCTGCCATAATGATGTATGAAGCTGTTAGACAAAAAAATGTAGTATAAATGAAAAAAAAATTTGCAATTTTTTTTCATGATAGATATAATATTACTTAAGTTTACAAACAAATATAATTAAATAATATAGACTATGATGGAGAGAGTAGATATAGGAATTTTTTTAGGGAGAAAAAGCCATAGACTGTAAGCTTTTTTATGAATGCGTATATTGAAGTTCACTCTGGAGTCCTAATTGTGAAGTTAGTAGCAATTAGCGGTAAACCGTTAAATTTATGAGAGAATGATGATGTTTGAATAGAGCATTGTTGTTAACAAGGGTGGTAACACGGAATACTTCGTCCCTATTTTTAGGGAGGGAGTTTTTTTTATTTTTATAAACTATTTGAAAGGAGTAAAAAAATGAGAGAAAAACTAGAAGTAATAAAATTAAATGCTCTTGAAGAGTTGAAGAGTGTATCAAGTAGGACAGAACTTGAAAATATAAGAGTAAAGTACCTTGGGAAAAAAGGAGAGCTTACTCAAATATTAAGAGGCATGGGAGGGCTTTCCGCAGAAGAAAGACCAATTGTAGGAAAGGTTGCCAACGAAGTTAGAGAAGAGCTAGAAACAGCTATAGATAAATATCTTAGTGATATGAAGAACAAAGAAAAAGAGATAAAGTTAAAGAGTGAAATAATTGATATCTCAATGCCTGGAAAAAAGCAGACTATTGGTAAGAAAAATCCTCTTGAATTAACTTTAGATAGTATAACAGATATATTTATATCAATGGGATTTTCTATAGAAGAAGGTCCGGAAGTAGAGAAAGATTATTATAATTTTGAAGCATTAAATATACCTAAAGATCACCCCGCGAGAGGTGAACAGGACACTTTTTACATAAATGATGATGTAGTTCTAAGAACACAGACATCACCAATACAAATACGAACAATGGAAAGTCAAAAGCCACCTATAAAAATGATAGCTCCAGGAAAGGTTTATCGTTCAGATGCAGTAGATGCTACACATTCTCCTATATTTTATCAAATAGAAGGATTAGTAATAGATAAGGGAATAACTTTCGCTGATTTGAAGGGAACCCTAGAGATGTTTATAAAAAAAATGTTTGGAGATAAAATGGAAACTAAGTTTAGACCCCATCATTTTCCTTTTACAGAACCATCAGCAGAGATGGATGCCACTTGCTTTGTATGTGGAGGAAATGGATGTAACGTATGTAAAAATAGTGGATGGATTGAAATTCTAGGTTGTGGAATGGTTCATCCTCAAGTACTTAGAAATTGTGGAATAGACCCAGAAGTATATAGTGGATTTGCATTTGGTTTCGGATTGGACAGAATGGTAATGCAGAAATACGAACTTGATGATATTAGATTATTATACGAAAGTGATATGAGATTTTTAAATCAGTTCTAATTATTAATATACACAGGAGGTAAGAAAATGAAGGTTCCAGTTAATTGGCTTAAAGATTATATAAATATAGATAATATATCACCGAAAGAATTAGGGGACGCTCTAACTTTATCAGGCTCAAAAGTAGAGGAAGTAATAGTCACTGGAGATGTTGTAGATAAGATTGTTACAGGAAAAATATTAAAAATAGAACCCAATCCAGAGGCAGAAAGACTTTCAATCTGTCAAGTTGATATTGGTGAAGCAGAGCATATTCAAATAGTTACTGCTGCAAATAACATGAAAGAAGGGGATGTAGTCCCAACTGCACTACATGGATCAACTTTAGCTGATGGTACTAAAATAAAGAAGGGTAAACTTAGAGGTGCTGTTTCAAATGGAATGTTTTGTTCAGAAGAAGAGCTTGGCATAGCAGGAGATGAACCAGTACATGGGCTTATGATTCTTCCAGGAGATACACCTGTTGGAAAAGACATAAAAGAAATAGTAAACATGCAAACAGCTATTATTGATTTTGAAATAACATCAAATAGACCAGATTGCTTAAGTATAGTAGGTATTGCTAGAGAGACAGCAGCTACATTAGGTAAAGAATATAGAATGCCTAGTTTAGAATATAAGGTATCTTCTAATAAGAGAATTGAAGACAGTATAAAAGTAGAAATAAGAGATAGTCTTTGCAGAAGATATATGGCTCGTCAAGTAACTAATATAAAAATAATGCCATCACCTCAATGGATGCAAGAAAGACTTTTAGAAGCAGGAGTAAGACCTATAAATAACATAGTAGACATAACAAATTTTGTTATGATAGAAATAGGTCAACCAATGCACGCTTTTGATAGAAGGGAAATAACTTCTGATGTTATAGTAGTTGAAAGAGCAAAGGATGGAGAGAAGTTCACTACTTTAGATGGTGAAGAAAGAACTTTAGATTCAGAAATATTAAATATTAAAGATGGAGAAAAAACTATAGGACTTGCTGGGATTATGGGAGGACTTAATTCTGAAGTTAAAGATGATACCACAGAGATTGTCTTTGAATCCGCTAATTTTAACGGAACAAATATAAGAATATCTTCTAAAAAATTAGGCTTAAGGACAGAAGCATCAGCAAAATTTGAGAAGGATTTAGATCCTAATTTAGTAGAAGTTGCTATAAATAGAGCTTGTGCATTAATAGATGAACTAGGCGCAGGAGCAGTAATGGAAGGTACAATAGATATCTATCCTGAGGAATTAGAATCTCATGGACTAAAAGTAGATTCAGTCTGGATTAATAAATTTTTAGGAATAAATATGTCTAAGGATGAGATGAAAGAATATCTAGATAGATTAGACTTAAAAACTACAATTGAAGCTGATAATCTAATAGTAACTGTACCAACTTTTAGATGTGATGTTAATATAAAAGAAGATGTTGCAGAGGAAATCGCAAGGATATATGGATATAATAAGGTACCTTCTACAATTCCAAGTACACAACCTACAAAAGCAGGAAAGAATGAAACACAATTACTAAGAACTAAGTTAATAGATACTTTAATAGGAAGTGGACTTAATCAGGCAATAGCCTATTCTTTTGTAAGTCCTAAGGTTTTTGATAAGGTATTAATTTCAGAAGATAGTTCAATAAGAAATGCTGTATCTATAAAAAATCCATTAGGGGAAGATTATAGTATAATGAGAACCACTTCAATTCCTTCTATGATGGAAGCATTGTCAAGAAACTATTTAAGAAACAATGAAGTAGTTAAATTATTTGAAATAGGAAAAGTATATATACCTAATGAGAATACCTCTGAGTTACCAGAAGAGAGAAATACAGCTACCATAGGAATGTATGGAGGTGTTGACTATCTAGACTTAAAAGGTATAGTAGAAAATATTATAGATGTTTTAGGAATTAAAAATGTAAAATTCCAAAGAGTCAGTGATAATCCAACTTTTCATCCAGGAAAGACTGCAGGATTATATATTAAGAAAGAATTTTTAGG
Organism: Clostridium sp.; assembly: GCA_036677665.1. GTDB lineage: Bacteria > Bacillota > Clostridia > Clostridiales > Clostridiaceae > Clostridium_H. The sequence continues at coordinate 32,942 of JAVBVX010000012.1, forward strand.
TATAGTTGGAGAAATACATCCAGATGTATCTGATAATTATGAAGTAGAAGAAAGATGTTATATAGCTGAGATTAATTTAGATGTATTGTTTAAATATGCCAATACTAATAAAAAATACACTCCTCTACCTAAGTTCCCGGCTAGTACAAGAGATTTAGCAGTAATAATAAATTCAGAAGTATTATCACAAGAAATTGAAGATATAATTAAAAATCAAGGTGGTAATTTACTTGAAAGTGCTAAGCTGTTTGATGTATATCAAGGTAAACAAATAGAAGAAGGAAAGAAAAGTATAGCGTATTCACTTATTTATAGAGGGGATAACAGAACTTTAACCGATAATGAAGTAAACAAAGTTCATGAAAAAATTGTAAAAGCACTTGAACATAAATTAGGTGCAGAGCTTAGATAAAGTTTTATTTCATATATTGAGAAAATATGTTAAAATATAAATAAATCAATTTATTGAATTTTGTCTAAGAGGGTGTTCAAATGAATATTGTAACGGTTAAAATAAATGGCGCAGAATATAATTTAAAAGGCGATGAGAGAGAAGAGTATCTACATAAAGTAGCAGGATATGTAGATAAAAAAATATCTGATGTACTTAAAAAAAATAATAGGCTTAGTATAGGTGATGCATCTGTTTTAGCAGCTTTGAACATAGTAGATGAAAAATTCAAGAGTGACAATCACGTTGAAGAGTTAAGAAAAGAAGTAGAAGATGCTAAAAAAGGAGAAAGAGGATTACAAGCTCAAGTCGATGACCTAAAAAAACATATTAAAAACTTAGAGCAATTTAATGCTGAACTTCAAAATAAGTTAGAGAGTACAAAAAATGGTGACTACTTAAGAGAAGTTGAAGAAGACGCAAGAAGATTGAGAGATGAGTTAAATATACTAAGAGATACATCGAATGAGTATCTTCTAGAAAAGAATAAGCTTAAAGCTGAAAACAAGGATTTGAAGTTCCAAGCACAATCAGCTAAGTATAAAATAATGGATTTACAAAATAAACTTATAGAGAACCAAATAGATTTAGTAAAGATAAAGAAAAAAGATAATCCTTTATTAAATGTAAAATAAATAAAAAAAGTTGTAAAATTAAAGACACAGTTTAATAATAAAAACAGAGAATGTAAATGATTTTGTGTAAATAAAGACAAGATTATCATAAATAAAAATTACTACTGAGCATATGAATATTCTTAGTAGTAATTTTTATTTTATCACTATCATTAGTTAACTAATAACCAGTTTTAAATATTTTTTTTATAAAAGATTCCTTATTTTTTTCTTGTAAAAATACAAGTTGTTCATTTTTTATATTATTAATTTCTTCTGTTTTTTCTTCTATAAGGCTATTTAATCTATCTAATTCTTCTTTTAGATTTTTAAATTCATTTAAATGATTAGAGTTTTCTATATCTTTTTCAGTAATAAGGTTCTTTAATTCCAATATTTCAGCTTCCTTTTTTTCTAATTCAAGTTCCTTAGATTGTAAAGCTTCTGCAGAATTCATTAAATCTTTTAGTTTATTTTCATATGAGTTTATTAAATTTTGTTTTTCTGTTAGAGCCTTTTCTAGTGTAGTGATTCTATTATATTTTTTTGTGATCTCTTCATGCAAAGAGGTAATGCTTGAACGAAATTTATTATTTTTCTCATCATTTTTAGCATTATTTATAGAAATTAAATATAGCTTTTTCTCATATTTTTTAAGTTTCATATTAAGTTCTTGAATTATATTCTCTTGTACTGAATCTAAAACTATGTCTTTATTAGATGATTTATCATAAGCATTTATTTCCTTTGTAATCAGATTGTTATTTAATTCTATCTCAAAGTTTGTTTTAACTTTGCTATTTTCATTTAAATATTTGTTATAAAAAAGACTATTAGTATAAATTGTTGTGTTTTCATATTGTAGTGTAAATATAAAGTTTGTATAAATATCATTATTCGATTGAAATGATGATTTTGTTATATTTCCATCAATAGGTATATCTATATTTGTAACATATTGTAAGTCAAGTTCTTTTAATTTTAAGATATTATCTACTATATAAAGTATAGCAAATTTATTTTTAGATTTTAATAATATATTATTCAAACTAAGAATATTAGAATTTTCTTTAATTAAATCTCTTTTTATATTATATTTAGATCCAAATCCAAATCTTATGACACTAGCATATCCCTTTGAAAATATAAATGAGTATAAAATATTATCTTTAACAATTGTAAAAGAATAATCTTCTATTAAATAGTAAGATGAATCTAATAAATTAAAATTGCTCCAACTATTTTTTTTGAAATCAAACTCTCTATATCCAATTAAATTTGGAGATCCATTCTTAATATAACAAATAGATAATTCAGTATTTCCAGCAGTAATTATAAATGGAGGATCACAGTGTATATCTATTATATCTAATATTAATGGTGGGGATAAAATTAGTTTATTGTTTAGTATTCTAAAATAAAGCGTATTATTATTTATATAAAATATATTTAATGAATTATATACAGAAGCAATCTCAATGCATTTTGCATTTTGTAAAGAATTTATAAGAGTTATTTTATTAGTTATCTCTTCATTAAATAATGTATATAGAATTATTTCTGATTCTTTAGTAGTAATAATAATTGATATCTTATTATTACTACTAAGTATAACAGTATTTAAATATTTACAATTATTAATTAGAGATTTTTCCTCAGTAATGCTATTTTCAGTATATTTAATTAAATATATTTCTTCATTATTTCTATAAATATGGAATAATTCATCCTTAATTTCAATAAAGAAGCTCTCGTGTTTAAATAAACTCATATTACTCCTCCACAATATTATTAATAATATAATATGTTTATTACTAGATATTTTATAACTTGCACTAAAACTAAATATTTTCAAACTACTTTACGGTATATTAAGTAGAGAATTTATTATGTTATCTTTTTCTTCAAGTAAATTTATTAGACTATTTATAGTACTAAACTGATTACTACATATATTTTTATAATATTCTTCAGTTTTTCTTATTTGTTCTAAATATTCTATTTTAGAACTAAGATATTTTTCATATAGAATCTGTTCTCTTAAGCTATATTTAAAAGAAAGTTTTTCATACAGCTGTTTTGCAACTTCATAATTATCAGGAATATTATCTTGGAGTTTTTCATTTTTACCCTTTTCAAATAGATTTAATAATAAATATATTCTAGAAATATTTATGTATGACTTTAAGGTTTCATACCCATAGGATGTAGTTTTAATTATTGTTGCTTTAAGTAAATTAGAGTTATTGATTTTATTTATATAAGTATAATTCCAGTTCTTTAAATTACTTGATACTACCATGTTTATATCATTATTGTTAACCCAAACTATATATATCTTTCCCATATAAGTTGATATATTCGGATTTAAAATATTTTCAGAGAGAAGTAAGCGATACTCATTACCTAAATATCCTTTATTATGAGTAATAATAATTTCTCTATAACTCATGGATAAATCTTTCTTATATAGTTTATTGTAAAATAATAATGGCTTATTATTATAATTTATAAGATATACATTGTTTACATTCGGTAAAAAAAATTTACCAATCTTGCTATTACTTGATGAATCATATAATATATACTCTCCTCTTTTAAAATTCTCACATATAAGAAAAAGAATATTATCATTTATGTTGCAAAGTGTAAAGGGCTTATTGTAACTAGAACAATTACTACTAGCTATAATATTAATATTAGAATTAATATTACAATGAAATATGATTCCGATTTTACTATATTTACTCCACCCTCTGAAGATTATTTGAATATTATCATGTGCTTTTACAGATAAATTTAATGAATCGATATTAGTAATGCAATTTTTATATGATAAAAAATTATTGTTGTAAATTTTCTTTTGGATTTTACTTTCTAAGTTAAATTCAATAATAGAGATAGAATAATCTATATTGTAGTAGCAGATCCATAAGGAATTATGAGCATAATCTATTGTATATTTTAAAACATCTTTATCAATTATTTTTATGTTATCATCATTAGTGATAAATAGTGTTTTATCACTTACAAATATGTAATAACAAAGGTTGTTATGATGTACTATATTTAAATTTTCAATCATGAAATCACCTAAATACAATTTTAAGTATTATTATGTAAATATTAAAGCAATTATGTTTAATATAAAAAATATCTTATTTTTTTATTGTATATAAAAATTATCACACTTTAAATTGTATCTCATATTATATTACTAGGTAATTATTAAAATGAAACAAGGAGGGTATCTTTATGCAAGATAATTTTGAAATAAGCAACGATGAACAAAGACACATTAAAACTGATGAATGCATTATAGCACAGAAAGTTTATGGGAAATGTAGACAACAAGATTGTTTAAAGCCTGTAGATTCTAATACTATTCCGACTCCAGGAATTATTCAAATAGACTCATCTAGATTAGGTGAAGTAGAATCTATTTCAGGTGGAGGATTAATTGGAACAATTACACCTAATAGTATTATTAAATTTGACTCAACAGTTGCGGGAGTTCAATTGGTTCCTAAGACATTTGAAATTTCTGAAATTAAAGTATTAAGTATTAAGCCAAGTATATTTTCTCAAGATGGTTTCTATGATGTTACTATTAAATATACATTTGCATATGAAATTAATTTACTAGATGATAATGAAGAACCAATTCCAGTAACACTAGGGGCTGGACCAGATACAATAACTGATATTAGTGCTTTCACAACTTACACAAAAATAATTTCTTTATTCGGTGGAGAGGCTTGTGGATCAACTGTAGCTACATTAAATACATTATATGAACCAGATGGACTATATAATCAAGGAAAACCTTATGTACTTGTTGAAGCTATTGCAAATCCATTAACTATAAATATAGGAACTTATGTTGTTGGCACAGAAATAGAATATCATGCTGATGTTACAATAGGATTATTTACTATAATTAAGTTATTTAGAATAGTTAATATGCTTGTGACTTCTGCTGGAGATTGTGATGTACCAGTTTGTGATCCAATTCAACCTGGTGATCCGTGTGAATATTTTAGCAGCTTGCCATTCCCATTTGATGATTTTAATCCACCAAGCGGACTTTTATAATTTCAATTGAAAAAATAAAAATATGTTGAACACTCATGAAAAAGGTGCTGTCACGTTAGCATAAAAATATGCAGACGTGACAGCACCTTTTTTATTTACTAGGAAATTATAGCTTTTAAAAAGGATAATGGATATAAGCTAAGGCTTGTGAATAATTAATTTAAAAAATATTGTAACACTTAATAAATAAGTTCATATATTAGTAGGGGGAATAAAAATTCCAACAAAAAATAAAAGAAAATATTGGAGATGAAGATTTAATGGCTACAACTATTGATTTTGATACACCTAGTTCCAGTACAGCTCGTCCTGTAGAGGTTACAGGAACTGTGGCAGCCGCTAGTTATGGTCTTTTAACAATTACACTTGATGTTACTAATGCAGCTACTCCTGCAAGAGATCGTTCATTTTATAGAGAAATAACTTTTGATAATACAGCTAATCCTACTTCTTTAGCAGTTAATACCTCTTATACTATGTCTATTGTACCAAAACTTTTAGGATCAGATACAGTTTCAGCCGTAGCAGCTTGGTCATACACTCCAAATGCTTAAAGGCTAGCTATTTTATATGGAGTCATTTTTATGACTCCATACCTTAAGTTAATACTTTAGAAATGAGGTGAAAAGTTGTCCAGTATACTAATTCCTGCTACCAAAAGTCTTACAGTAACAAATAAATTTCCAAATGGAAATATAAATGAGGATATTATAATGGTAGGAATTGATGGAGAATATATGTATACTAGCTACCTGTTTTTTGATATTTCGGCTATACCAAGTAATGTATTTATTTCAAATGCAGAACTTGTATTATTTAAAACCAATAATTTTTATAATGACAGTAAAAAAGAATTTTATATTTCACCATTAAGTGAGTATTTTAGCACCTATACCACTTTAAATAATTCTCCAAAAGAAAACAAAATTATTAAGACGAAATTTTATCCAATAATTTCAAAGGTAGCTGTAATAGTAAATTTGAGCTATCTTGTTTCTTTATGGTGTAAGAATCAATTAAGAAATACAGGTATAGCATTGTATTGTAAAAAACAAAATATACTTGCAGAATTTGGCTCTGCAATAAATAAGGATTCCTATTTAACTCCTTTTATAAATGTAGCTACTAATCCTATCATTAATGAGAGATGTTGTAATAAATATCCTATAGAAAATGGAACCACTAAACAAATTCAGGTTATAGGAACAGTTGCTGCTGCATCTAAGTATGCAGCAATAGTAAATGTAGGAGTAATAAGAGGTGGGAGTGGTAATACAGATAATTACTACGTTGCTGATGAATATGATAATTTAACCAGTGGAACTCCTTTAAATATAGATAAAACTTATAATGTGGCTATTATTCCAAAGGAAAGTCCAGGTGATGTTGAAACTATAAGTTTTTATGGATCATATAAGGAATAGAGTTTAATAATAGATATAAATAAATTCAGTAGCCCTTATTCAGTATAGTATTTTAGATGCAATATTGAGATGGTTACTGACCAACATAGTAAAGTAAATATAAATTTTATAAAATAAAAGGGGAATGGTCTAATGGATAATATTGATTCTAATAAAGATGATAAAAAGAAGATTATTTTTTTTGTAAAAAGTGGACAGGACAATTTTTTATCAGATATTATCAATGAGCTATCAAATGAATATATAACAAAAAAAATAATCGTAACAAATTTGGGACAAATTGATCAGGGTATGGAATGGGCCGATATATGCTGGTTTGAGTGGTGTGATGAGCTGGTATCTTATGGAAGTAAAATTGATATTGCTAAGGAGAGAATCATTATATGTAGAATACACAGTTATGAAGCTTTTACAGAATATCCAGCTAAAGTTACTTGGGAAAATGTTGATAAAATTATATTTGTTGCAGAACATATAAAGAATTTTGTTATTGATAACTTTAATATAGATAAAGAAAAAAACATAGTGATTGCAAATGGTATAGATACTAAGAAATGGACATTTAATTATAAAAAGCCAGGATTCAATATTGCCTATGTGGGATATATAAATTATAAAAAAGGACCTATGCTCTTATTGCATGCCTTTAAGGCTATCTATGATAAGAATAATGAATACAAATTATTTATTGCTGGAAAATTTCAAGATCATAGAGATGTTTTATATTTTAATCAAATGATAAAAGAGTTTGGTTTAGAAAATAACGTAATTTATCAAGGATGGCAAAATGACCTTGATAAATGGCTTGATGATAAGAATTATATAATATGTACAAGTATTCTTGAATCTCAAAATTTAAGTGTTATGCAAGCTATGGCAAAAGGAATAAAGCCTATAGTTCATAATTTTGTTGGGGCGAGAAATATATATCCAAAATCTTCTATATGGAATACCATAGATGATGCTGTAAATATGGTAATTAATAATGAATACAATTCACAAGAATATTATGATTTTGTAAAAAATAGTTTTGATTGTGAAAATCAAATACAAAAACTTAAATCTTTATTTTTAAATATAATTAATACAAACAAAACTACAATAACTGAATACCCATTAGTTACTATTGGCATAACAAATTATAATGGTAAGCAATATCTATCTAAATGTGTAGATTCTTTTTTAAATCAAACTTATCCCAATCTAGAAATTTTACTTATCGATGATTGTTCTACTGATGGTTCCTGTGAAATCATAAGGGATTATGAGAAAAAATATAAAAATATACATGGAATTTATCATGATGAGAATTCAGGTGGAGCTTCAAAAGGAATTCAAGAGACTATTGAACACGCAAAAGGAAAATATTTACAATGGATTGCTTGTGATGATTTTGTGGAAAAGGATGCTGTTTTAAAGTTTGTAAATTATTTAGAAAAAAATCCAGATAAGGATTATGTATTTAGCGATCTTAATATAATTAATGAAGATGGTATAAAAGTACAACAGTGGAATTACAAGATATACCCCAAAAATAAAGTAATTCAACACATTTTCAAATCTGCATCGGGACTAATTCCAATGAATTGTTTATATAGATCGAGTTTTTTTAAGGATAATAAAATAAATTGGATAGTTTATAGAGAGAATGATTTTTCATCAGATACACTGAATTCTATACATTTTATAAAATATAACTGGAATTATGGCAAAATTAATGATTCAGTTGTAAATTATAGAATTCATTCAAATAACCTATCAAATAATTTACAAAAACGAATAAGAGGAGCCGTTTCTATTTTTGATTATATAATTAATAATTTTATCGAAGAAGTATATAATCCTGAAATTTCATGGGGACAGGTAGAAAATAAAGATCAATATAAGGATTATATAATAGCGCAATTTTATTATACTCAAATACAAAATCATATAAATATGAATTTAATACCAAAGTATATGAGTAATAATGCTACTAAAAATGAACTTATGCAATATTGTTATGTATTTGTAGAAGAAGGAATGAAATATATTGATGAAGGATTAAAGAAGGGAAATACCTATATTGGCGAGATAATTGCATTAAAAAAATTATATGATAAATATATTGAAGAGGTTAAAAGTTTAGGAGTGAGCTATTAATGAAAATAATGACTATTTTGGGAACTAGACCAGAAATAATAAGATTATCATTAATTATAAAAAAATTAGATAAAGTATGTGATCATATTTTAGTTCATACATGTCAAAATTACTCTCCATTATTAAATGATATATTTTTTGAAGAATTAAATATAAGAAAACCTAATTATTATTTGCAAGTGCCTTCAGATAGTTTTGGAGTTCAAGTTGGAAAAATATTAGAATTAGCAGAAAAAGTTATTTTAAAAGAAAGCCCTGATAAAATATTAATATTAGGTGATACAAATAGTGGATTGTCTGCAATCATTGCAGAAAGATTAGGTATACCAGTATTTCATATGGAAGCAGGTAACAGATGTTTTGATTTAAAAGTTCCAGAGGAGAAGAATCGAAAAGTAATAGATGCAATTTCTACTTATGCACTACCATATACTTTAGGAAGTAGAGAAAATCTTTTAAATGATGGTATATGTAAAAATAGAATATTTGTATCGGGTAATCCAATATTTGAAGTGCTTCAATATTATAATGAAAGTATAGAGGCAAGCAATATTTTAAGTGCTTTAAATGTAGAAAAGGATAAATATATATTAGCTACTATCCATAGAGCAGAAAATGTTGATATGAAAGAACGTTTAGAAATTATATTAAATTCTATGGATGCAATTCAACGAGAATTTAAAGTTAAAATTATTTTTAGTGTTCATCCTAGAACTAAAAGTAAAGTAGATGAATTTAAGTGGTTAAACATTAATAAAGATATAATTTACTGTGAACCTTTTGGTTTTTTTGATTTTGTTAAGCTTGAAAAAAATGCTTTCTTTGTAGTTACAGATAGTGGGACGGTTCAAGAAGAGTGTTGTATTTTACAGATTCCAACCGTTACAGTGAGGGATACTACTGAAAGACCAGAAACAGTGGAATGTGGAAGTAATGTGGTGTCAGGTGTTAATTTTGAGAAAATAAGTGTTTGCGCTAGATTAATGGCATGCTCAAATAGAGCTTGGAGTTATCCAGAGGGGTATATTGATGCTAATGTGTCAAATAAAGTTATTAGTTTTCTATTATCAAATTAGGGGTGAGGGTGAGTGAAAAGAGTTTTAGTTATGGGTGCATCAGGTATGGCTGGACATATGATTAGTATGTATTTTAAGACCTTACCAGAAAAATATAAAGTCTATAATATATGTCATACTACTAAATTGGATGAAAATTCCACTGTTTTAGATATACATGATTTAAAATTACTAAATAAACTTATCCATGACATAAATCCAGATATCATAATTAATGCTATAGGAATTCTTAATAAAAATACTGAAGATAGCCCGTCTAATACCATATTTATTAATTCTTATTTCCCAAAATACTTGGAAGAAAAATTTAAGAATACCAATATTAAGATTATTCATATAAGCACAGATTGTGTATTTTCAGGTGATGTAGGCAATTACAATGAAAATTCGATACCCGATGGAAAAGATTTATATGCAAAAACAAAGATGCTAGGTGAAATAAATAATAACAAGGATCTTACAGTGCGAACTTCAATAATAGGACCAGAATTAAAAGAGAATGGAACAGGATTATTCCATTGGTTTATGAAAGAAAATGGAATAGTTAAGGGATATTCCAAGGCTATTTGGTCAGGAGTTACTACACTTCAACTAGGTAAGTGTTTAAATCTTATGATAGAAAATAATTTAAATGGATTATACAATCTTACATCAGAATCTCCAATAAATAAATATGAATTGCTGAAAATTATAAATTCTGTATTTCATAAAAACTTAGTTATTGAAAGTTTTGAGAAAATTAAAAATGACAAATCTCTTATTAGCATAAGAAAAGATTTTTCCGTTGAAATGCCTTCTTATATAGAAATGATTAATGAATTAAGAGATTGGATGATAGAAAACAGGCAGGTATACGGGCAGTATTTTTATAGGTAGGTGATAATATGAATATAATAGAATATATAAAAAGTGAAGCTTCCTATTTTTATAATATTTATGAAGAGGCTCTATTAAAAAAGAGTAAAATAGATGTGATACTATATGGTGCAGGAGAAAAAGCAAGACTCTTTTTAAGTGATTATGATAATATTAACGTAAAGTTTTGCTGTGATGATAGTACTGATAAAATCGGAAAATATATAAATAATATACCAATCATTTCAATTGATGAACTTCAAGAGTATAATAGCAACTTACCAATTATAATAACCTCTAAATGGAGCGATGATATTTCAAAGAGGTTGAAATTGTTAGGCTTTAAACACGTATATCATAGATTTTCACTTGAATATTTAATGCATTTATATGAACTACAAGAGGTCTATAACCAGCTTGAAGATGATCTGTCAAAGAATACATTTTTAGGATTAATTAAATATGTATTTAATCAAAATTCAAATGTTTTTGAAACAATTACATTCGGTGAAAATCAATATTTTTTAGAAGATATTTTTAATTTTGGAGTTAATGAGATAATTGTTGACGGGGGAGCCTTTATAGGAGATACCTTAAATAGTTATATAGAGCAAAGTAAAGGGGATTTTAGTAAATACTATTGTTTTGAACCAGATAATATAAATTTTAATCTTCTTAAGGAATATATTGAGAAATTAGAATTTAAGGATAAGATTGATGCATATCAGTATGGATTATTTAGCAGTGAAAAAATAGTAAGATTCTCCAATTTAAATAGTTCAGCATCCTGTATTAATGAGTTTTCAGATAGTTTTATAAATGTTATTAATATTGATAAAGTATGCAAGGGTGACGATATTACAATGATTAAAATGGATATAGAGGGAAGTGAATACGAAGCTCTGACTGGTAGTAGAAATACTATACTACGAACTAAGCCTAAATTAGCTATTTGTGTTTATCATTTGGCATCAGATTTATGGAAAATACCAATTTTAATTAAATCCTTTGATAAAAATTATAAATTTTATCTTAGACATCATAATAAAAAGTGCTGGTATGAAACTGTGCTATATGCAACTTTATAAATGGAGGACTGCATATGTTCGAGAATAAGTCTATTTTAATTACTGGGGGTACGGGTTCTTGGGGGAATGAGCTAACAACTCAACTTTTAGAGAGGAATCCTAAGCAAATAATTATATATTCAAGAAGTGAATTAAATCAGGTGAATATGCAGCGAAGATTTAATAATGAAAAATTAAGATTTATTATTGGTGATATAAGGGATTATGAATCAATAAAAGAAGCTACAAGAAATATAGATTATATTTTTCATTTAGCGGCATTAAAACATGTTCCAATTTGTGAGGAACAACCCTATGAGGCAATAAAAACTAATATTAAAGGTGTGGAAAATCTTATAAAAGTAGCAATTGAAAATAATGTTACTAAAGTCATAGATGTTTCAACAGATAAAGCTGTTGAGCCAATAAATGTTTATGGTATGACAAAAGCTATAGGTGAAAAATTGATAATACATGCAAATACTATAACTGATAAGACAAAGTTTGTTTGTATAAGAGCAGGAAATGTATTAGGAACTAATGGAAGTGTGGTACCATATTTTATAGAGCAGGTAAAGAAATTTAACGAAATTACTATTACTGATGTGGAAATGACAAGATATTTTCTGACTTTGAAGCAGGCAATACAATTACTATTTAAAGCAACTAGAGATAGTATTGGAGGGGAAACCTTTGTAATGAAAATGCCTGGCTATAAAATAATTGATATAGCTAAAATTATGCAAAATGAACTTGGAGATGAAAATTGTAAAATTAGAGTATTAGGTAAAAGACCAGGTGAAAAACTTCATGAAGTTTTAATATCAAGATATGAAGTGGAGAATGCATATATTTATGATGAAAATTATTTTGTTATTTTACCACAATTGCATATAGATGGTTTAAAAGAGTATTATATAAAGGGAAGATTAAAAGCTTTAAATGCACAGGGGTATGCATCTAATGATTGCATTTTAGAATATAATGAAGCTAAAAAAATGTTGATTGAAGGTGGATTTATTAATAATAAAAAAAATTTATCCCTGTAAAAAATTGTGCAAACTAAATATGTGAGCTCCTTCTTGTTAATAATTGAAATAAGAATATATTAGCAAGAAGGAGTTTTTTATATATGTAGATGTATGAAAAAAGGAGGCAAAGGCCTCCTTTATGCTTTATTAACAAAACTTAGTAGATATACTAATCTAGACGTATAATAGTTAATTGAGCACCTACTGAAGGAGCTAGTGTTGTTGTAAGTGGAATAGCAGAGTTATTTCTTAAAGTGATAACATCTCCAGCTGCAAGTGTTAATATAGCCTCACCTGAAATCTCACCAGTAGCAACTAGAGCTGAAACTGGTGTGGATGCATCTACTGTTCCATTTACAGCGATTGCAATTGCAGAACCTACACCAACGGTAATGCTTATGGCATAGAAAATTTGATAGTTTCCAGCAGTTACAACGGTTATTGGTGCAGTTCCTGCTGTATGAGTTATATTAGCTAAAGGTCCATTATTGCTGAAAGGTACATCAGCTCCACCAACCACTGTTGCATCCGCAAGAGTAGCTAGTTGATATACATAACCAAAAGCAGCTAATCCTGCTCCAGTAGGGCCGATTAATCCAGTAGGACCAGTAGGGCCAATTAATCCAGTAGGACCAGTAGGGCCGATTAGTCCAGTAGGACCAGTAGGGCCGATTAATCCAGTAGGACCAGTAGGGCCGATTAATCCAGTAGGACCAGTAGGGCCGATTAATCCAGTAGGACCAGTAGGGCCGATTAATCCA
>JAVBVX010000013.1:0-23387 GCA_036677665.1 Clostridium sp.
TCCACTAAATATTATACTCTATAGTTTCAATATATTCAATTATAAATAAAAGTATTCAAAATAGTGTTGACAAATGAAACTATAGAGTGTAAAATAAAACTATAGTAAATAAACCACAGGAGGTAATGAAAATGAATGTAAAGATACTGAATGAATTTATAAGATTTGCTAAAGAATTTGGAATAGATGCAACAACAAATAATCTTGTAAAATTTAGAAATTTAAGGTATAATATGGTTTAATATGTTGTTTTATAACATTTTTTACAAAAAAGTATAAAAATAATAAAAAATCAAAAGGGGAGGAAAATTAAAATGATGATTAGACATTTAGAAACAGAAGAAGTTAAGGGTTTAGATTTTTGGGGGAAAGTGGAATTAAGGGAGAAAATGATAAAGGAACAAGATTTAACTGGATTAAACTTAAATGTTGCAGGAGATGAGCTAAGAGAATTACTTCAAAAAATCTTTGTCCATGCTATTTCAAAAGAAGAGTTTGAAATGATACAAAGATGTATGAGTCGAAATAAATGGGATATAAATAGCTTGTTAGAAGTACATAGTAGAAGACCAAATGTGAATATGTTTCAAATAGTTTCTTGTCAAAAAGGGTTGATATAAGAATAGGGGCGTTTTTAGTGGACGAATTGGAAAAACTATGTTAGCATATAATTACGATAACAAAACGCACAAATGGAACTCTATTTTAACAATACAGTTCTCGAGAATTATATTAAGTGGGTATAGCTGGAACTATGCCTACTTAGTTTATTGTATTTAATTCTTAATTTAATTTACCGAACAATTGTTTGGGTAGAAATAATTATACGTTATGTAACCCAACTTAATGTAAGTATAGCAAAATCAACACTTTACGTCAATAACTTTTTTTAATTAAAAGTTAAAATAAATATAAAAATAAAAATTTAGGAGGAATGAACATGAAAAAACAATTAAAAGAACAACTAAAACAAGTAGAAGGATTAGTAGAGCAATACTTTACCTATTGGGATGAGGAAGAGATTAAGGAATTTGAGGTTACAATTAAGGAACTTAAAAACTTCAATACTGAAACAGAGGAGGAAGGCACAATTGATTGTCTTGGATTAATATTTACTGACACAGATAATGGAGATACATATTTCTTTAGAACTAAAACAAATGATGCTAATTTAGAGGAAATAATAGATCAATTAGTAGGTTCAATATATGTAGAAGAAATTAATTACAGAAATAGTTTAGTAAGAAATTGGAAGTCATTCTCTGCAAGAAAAGTTAAATCTTTAGGCATATGGTTAGAAAAAGGTAATACAGAGAAGGTTGCTAGTATTCAAAATGAATTAATAGAAAGATTACAGTTAACAGAAAAATATAAGAATCAGGTAGAGTTTTACAAGAGATTTGTTAGGAGTCTTTACCATGCTAAGAAGGAATTAATAGAAACGGCTGCTTAATGGTACTTACCTTAGAAATAAGGTGAGTACCATGATGGTGGCACATCTGTGCGACGACAATAATAACAAGGTACAACTAAGGACATGAAATTGTCCCTAGTACCTTTTACACTTCGTAAAGGAGAGTAACTAGAATTACCGTAAAGGGGGTGAGTACATGGAGTATAACAAGTATTACATAATTGAAAAAGAAACATTAGCAAAAGCATTAAACTTTTTGGGTTTTAGATACTATAAATTTAAGGGAGATAAAGGTATAGATGTATATGGATTTGTGGATACAGAGGAATTTAGAAAAATGATGAATGGGCTATTTGATCTAAGAAGAACAATAAAAATATAAAGGTAGGTATCAATTTTTATGGAAGTTATCAATTTAGAATTAAACAAAGAATATAAATATCCGATGTTATGCAAAATATTTGGAGAACCAAAGAAGACAGGAAAGGCGAAACAACTACAAATTGCTAACTGGAAAAGATTTTATGATATAACTATAGGTCAAAAGGCTACGTTTATAATATTAGAAATTTATAATATGCCAAAGACTAAAGTAGATGGAAGAGGTAAATCCAAAGGAAGTAGGAATAATTATAAGGGCATATATGCAGAGTACATAGATAGGTTACTTCTACAATACTTACAAGAAGAGGAAAATAAATTAAAAGATACTTGTAAAATATATACAACTAATAATAAAATAGCAGAAAATACAGGTATTGTTAATCATAATTATAGAGTTGCTTTCAGTAATAGAGAAAAATTTTACAATACAGTTAAGAAAGATTTTAATATAAAATCCAACACATATTGCATGAAAGATGTATTTGACATGACAAAAACAAAAATTAGAGAAATAGTTAAAGCATCTTTAGAGAGATTGCAAAAGGCAGAAAAGTTAGAATATGAAACTTGTTATTTTATTTATATAGCACATACATCTAAAGTACCAAACGTAGAAGAAATGGAAGCAATAAGTCTTGCAGAAGAAATGGTAATGGAGGAGATGAGTGTTACAACTAAAAAAGAAATAGATAATAATTATAAATTATCTAAAGAATTTAATAGAAAAGTATTAGAAAAAGTTCAAGAGGGATTTGATTACATAGATGGTATATATAAAGGTTATACCATAAGTTTATGGGATGATTTTGAATTAAAGAATGATGAAGAAATTAAAGAATTAAAAGTAAAACTTAATGCTTTAGTAATTAAGTCATTAAAAGAAAAACCTCCAAAAATTCAAGAAAAAACTATAAAAGATGAGAAATTAGAATTATGGTTTGGAGCTAGAAGTCCATTTTGGAGTAGATGGGTTTTTGATAGATTAAGTAAAAAATACATAGAGCATTGTTTTGATTTTATACATATTTTAGTTGATATTGAAGCAGAAAATATAACTATGAAAATTAAAAATTGTAGAGATAAAAAAGTACCAGATGGATTAACACATAAACAAAAAGAAGAGCAAAAAGATAAAATAATTATCCAATTAATAGATAGAATGAATACAGAAGAACTACCTTATTAAATTTTGTCACCTTTCAGAAATCACTAATATATATATTTAATTATTAACTTATTATATTAGGTAATCTGAAAAGTGACAAAAAATAAAATTGATATTTGCGGAAAATTCGTAAGAATTTTATGCATGGTAAAGCCCCTGAGGGGCGTTGGCTTTAGCCATTACCAAAGGGGGAAGGTAATAGTAGTAATAATAGTGGGATAGGGGAAAGTCATGTTTTAGTTCCTAAAACATTCCTTAACATTTCCCCTCCCACACCCAACCCCATTGTAATTTAATTTTTTAATTTTTTTAATTAACATATAGTAAGTTGTAAGATACAACCTACACAAAAATATAAATTAACGGGGGATGGTATTATGATGAATGGAATAAGAATAATGAGTTTAGAGGGTGCAGAAATAAATGAATATTCTATTGGTATTAGAAACAACTATAGAATAAAAGAAGCAGTATTAAGTTATAGTTTGTTACAAGAGAAATTAATATCTGAGGGTATGATAGTAAATAAGGGATATACACGAGATATAATAAATATTAAGTTTGGATTCGGAAGTCAGGATGCAGATGGAGAAATTGAAAGACTTAATAAAACAATTGTAAAATTAGATGTATTTAAAGATAACGATAAAATATTTTTTATGGAACAACTTAAAAAGGACATATTAAATAATAAAGAAAAGTACATAAAAAAATCAGCCGATGAACTTAGAGAAGAAATGTATAAGAGTGGATTTAGTTTAACTTTTAAAGATTATCCACAACTTACTAGAAATGGTAAAAGTTATAATAAGGAAAAGTTTGATAAATTAAAACAGATTAAAGCTATAAAAAATGTAAAAACAAGAGTAGAAGAATATAAAAAGTTTTATGATGAGCTTGATAGAGATATAAATACAATTATAACTACTATTAACTACAAAATGCTATTTAGAAGTCCTGCAAAAGCACGTGTCGGAGAGATAATATTTGTTAGAGCAGAATTATATGAGAGTGTACATAGCTGGATGTGCATGGATTTACAATTACCATCTGCAAAAGCTAAAATAGTTGAGATGAGTGCTTATAGCAGTTTAGTTAGTAGTACAATTGTAGATAAAATAAATATAAATGTAGATGATATACTTATTCTAAAAGATTTAGGTAGCTTATCTGAAACTATGGTTAAGACTGTAAATGTAAAAGATGGAAAATGTGTGGTAGATGATGGTCTTAAAATAGTAAAAAATACTATTTGGGATGGCATGGGATTAATAGATAGTAGTTTAATGGAAGGTAAAGGCAATGGAATGTTATTAATTAGACAACACTTTTTTAAAGCATGTCTGTTTAATACTAATATTCAAAAATTCTTTAAAAATTATTATAAAGAAAAGTATGAAACAGCTACTATAACAGATATGTTTGGAGTCGAGTATAGAGTAAAGGATATAAAAGTAATAACAACAGATAATTCCATTAAATGGCTTAAATTTAAAGAATTAATGGGAAGTACAGACAAAGAAGCATATTTGTATTGGGTTAATAAAATAAAAGCTGAAAATAATGAGTTTGGCATCTGTAAAACAGATCATAAAAGTAAATTAAATATTAACGATAAAATAGTGCAGCAAATGTCATATCAAATGGTTAACACGCTTAGTGCTAACAAAGAAGGTATAGAATCTATAGCAAAAATTTCTGTTGATTATGTAAATAATATGAAAGATAATAATGAATTGTTCATTAATTTTTTAGAACAGAATAAAAACTTTAGCAATAAAAACGAAATGATAATAGATTTGTATAGACATCATGGAGATATAGCTGATACTAACTTATTTAGAGAGTGGAAATCTGATATATTAACAGAGTATAAAGCTAAATTAAAAAAAGGTAAAATAGTAATACATGGAGATAATCTAACAGTGTGTGGTAATCCTTATCTATTACTAGAGTATAGTGTAGGTGCATTAGAACAATATATAAACGATGGAGTTATAGATAAATATGAAGATATTACATTACCACAAAGCAAGGATTATATAAGTTGCTATACTACAATGTTTAGTGAATTTAAAGAGTTAGCAGGTTTTCGTAATCCACACAATGCCCCTAACAATATTATGTATTTTAAGAATTTTAAGGATGACTTGATGAAAGAGTATTTTAACTTTAGTCCTAATATTATAGCAGTAAACTTATTAAAGAATGATGGTCAGGATCGCGGAAATGGATTTGATGAAGACAGCGATTTCTTCTATGTTACTGATAATAATACAATTACAGAATGTGCTAAGGAATCTTATAAAAAATATAAAACTATTGTTAATAATATTCCACAAGATGGAAAAACTTATAATAATACAATGGAAGATTATGCAAAAATGGATAGCACATTAATGGAATCTAAGAATACTATTGGAGAAACTTCTAATTTGGCACAATTAGCATTATCTTATTATTGGACAGAAAAAGATGAAAAAGTAAAAGAAGAATTATATGATAATTTTGTTATATTATCCGTTTTGGCACAGGTAGCAATTGATAACAGTAAAAGACGATACGATGTAGATGTAGCTAAGGGAATTCAAAGAATTAGAGCCATAAAATGCATGAGAAGAGATAAACCTAAGTTTTGGAAATGTATAAAAAAGAATAAAGATAAAGATGGTAAAAGGAAAGAGATAAAAATTGATAAAAATATTAACTGCCCAATGAATTATTTAAGTGATGTACTAGATAAAGAAATAAAAAATGCTAGTACAGATAAAACTACAGATATTTTAGATTTTATCATAAAATGTGAAGGCAAAGCTAAAAAAGAACAAATGGAAAAGATAATATCTATAGTCAAAGAATATGATGATTTTGTTAAAGAAAATAAATCTGAAGAAGATGAAGATGAATGGTTTGATAAATTAAAATTAGAAAACGATGAAACATTAGACAAATTAAGTAGATTTAAAATAACAGACAAAACTTTAAATATGTTAATAATAAATACAATAAAAGGTAAAAATGAAAATGCTAAATATAGGGATAAACTATTAAATTGTTTATATAAGACAAATAAAAAAGAATTTTTAAAACAATTTAAAATGAAAAAAGGTGAAAATGAAAATATAGAAGTGACTCAAAGGTAGTAATATCAACACTTACAAGGTTTTAGACAATTACTGTATAAGGGAGAGGTATACATTTCCCCAAACATCTATGAAAGTTTGTGAATGAGTAATAGAGGTCGCTATTGGCGAGTGCGACAAATAAGTATGCAAAAAACAAGCTTGGGAATAGGGGTAAATTAATATCCCTTTTTCTTTTATATTTTTTCGTTATTATTTAATGTTAACCTTTAAGTATAACATATAAATATATAATAAGTCAATAATAAGTTTAAAAAATAAAATAGGAGGTACAAAAAATGATTAGAAATGAAGATGAAATTATTAAGTTATTAAGAGAAATTAAAGAATTATTGGAAGAGGACAGGGGTGTTAGACCAAGAGTTCCGAAAGTTCCAAAAGTGATTAAAAATTTAATCGGAGGTAGGATTTGATGGAATTTAAAAAAATATATGATGCTATAGAAGAAATTGAAGTAAAGGGTAATATTTTTGAACAAGCAATGGAATTATGTTTGGAAGAAAAAGAATTAAAGCATATGTTGTCTGTTATAAAAAATGATGAAGTGTTAAATAGAAATTTTGATGTAAGTGGATTAGAAGAAGGCTTGAATGATGTTAGAGTTGAGATGATCCGACTTAATGAGAAAATTAAAAATAGTATAGATGTAATAGAAGAATATTTAGATGTGGAAGTTTTCTGCAATCATTTTGGAATAGATATAGAGGACTTTGACGATACAGAAGATTACTATACTAATATACTAACGAGTGCTACACCATTAGGACATTGCATAAGAATGGCATTAATACATGCAGAGAAGTTAGTAAAGGAATTTATGTAGTGTACATATTTTTTTATTTTTAATAAAATTAAGTATTATTATCTAATAATACTATATCATATTAAAAACACAATATCAATAGAAAATTTAAAAATAATTTATCTTGTTAAGATGGAGTGGATTAATATGGAAGTACAGGTGATTAGGTACAAGGATTTTAAGGAAAAGTTGAAGTTGATGAAAGATTACAAGATGTACAGAGTTGAGGACTTGGGAAATGGAGTTCTGATGTTTAGTAAGAGAATTAGATTGGTATAAAAAATAAAAATTAAAACGGGGGTAATGGGATTATGAAACAAAAAGTGATAGGAATATATGGTATAGAGGATATTGCAACAGGAAATTTATATGTAGGACAAAGCACAGATATAGCAAAAAGATGGTCTAATCATGCGAGTTTTATGAAGTCTGGAATACATAGATATAAGGAACTACAGGAAG
Organism: Clostridium sp.; assembly: GCA_036677665.1. Lineage (GTDB taxonomy): Bacteria > Bacillota > Clostridia > Clostridiales > Clostridiaceae > Clostridium_H. The sequence goes on from JAVBVX010000013.1 coordinate 7,371, forward strand.
CTTATAGCGAGGATTGTAAGAGAGTAAAATATACAATACTGGAAGAATGTACAAAGGATCAGCTACAAGAGAGAGAAGATTTTTGGCTAAAACATGTAGACCGAATAGATGGTTGGATATTAATAAATAAGCAAAAAAGTGGTGGAAAAAATAAAGTAGTAAAAGATACTAGTAATATGTGTAAAGCTCAATCTGGACGAAATAATGGAAATTGTAAATATGACGAGAAAATTATAGCAGAAATTCTGTGGTTAAAATTGAATGGCTATAAAGCTAAAGATATAGAAGAAATGTATGAGGAAGTTGGAATTAAAAGCAATTACATATATCTTGTAGGTGTTAAAAAATGGATACATTTAGAACCTGTTAAGCCAAATTTTATAGCATAATAATTATACATATACATATACATATACATATTAGAATTATAAAAAATTATACATAGTTGTACAAGGTATTTGTTTGCTTCCGTTCACTTGGTCGGAAGCAAATATAGTTGTCCATCAAGGGTGTCCTGTTTTAGGATGCCCTTTAAATTATTAATGGAGGTAATTAGAATGGACTTAAATAAAGTTATTTTTGCATTAGCAATTATTAATATTGTTGTTATTGTTGTTAGTGTTAAAGCACAGAACATATTGGCAGATAAAATAGAAAAACTTGAAAGAGGTGGGAATGAGGATGGAGAATATAACAGAGATAGAGATATTGAGCAGGAATAAAATTGCATGGTTGAGAGCAAATGGAACACAGGAAGTTAATAAGAAATTAGTAGAAAAAGATGGTAAAGTATTTGTTGCTTATGTATATCCAGCTACGGAGCAAGTAGAATGTTGTTTGTGGGAGTATAAATATAGTAGCGAGATACAGGAGTTTGTTCGAGCATTCAAGGAAATTAGCTATGAGATGTATCGTTTTAAACTGGAGGAAGCGAAATGTATTTAGGTTATTATGTTGGGGCAATAGTTGGGATTAGTATATTAGGATGGAAGATTTATAGAACTTGGGGTAGAATTTTGAGGAAATCGAAATAGAAATAGAAAGTAGAAGGATTTAGCACTCTTTTATAGAATGTAATATATGTAATATGTTTGATTGTAAGGGAATGTATTACAAAATATTATTGATGGGAGAGTGATAAAATAATGAAAGCTATTAGTAAGGATGGTAAACCAATTTTATTAAAGCACCCTACTGATAAATACAAAGTAGATAGTATACCATTAAAAAATGGAGAAGTAAAAATACTTTCTTACTCTGATGGTTCAATAGTAGTTCATATTCAAGAAGATAATACAATAAGGGATATGTGGTGTAGTAAAGAGGTTAAAGTAAGCGATATACAAGATAATGATAATTTTCTTACGGTAGAAGTTGTTAATGAATAAGTTTTCTTAAACTAAAAGCATCCGATTTGGGTGCTTTTATTATTTTTCTAAAAGTCAAAGATAGTCAAAGTGTAAAATGTAAGTGTGACAATAAGACATAGTAAAAAGAGGTGAAATAAATGGCAGAAAATGAACTGAATGAGAAACAATTAAAAGCGTCTGAACTACTTGCAAAAGGTGAAAATAAAAGCAAGACAGCAGAGATAGTTGGAGTGAATAGAAAGACTATTGATAGATGGTTGATGTTGGATATATTTAAGGCTGAAGTGGACAGACAAGTAGCACTACTTAAATCCAAAGTAAATGAAAAAATAGCTATGAATGTAGAGCCTTTAATGGATAGATTAATTAATATAGCATTGAAATCGGATAGTGAGAAAACCTCCCTTGATGCAATAATATATGCAGTAAATAGATTAGTAGGAACTCCTACAAGTAAGGTTGCTGATGTAACTGAGGAGACTAAGGATAAAGAAGTAGTTAATATAGATGATATGTTAGAGCAGATAGATACAACAGAAGATAATGTTATTGAGCTAAAGAAAGCAAAGTAGGAAGTGAATAAAATAAAAGTTTTATGTAGTATTAAAAAGTATACATAATGATACTATGAATTAGATACCATGTATAAAGGGTTAAAAGGGTATAAAAAAGCATTAAAGTGTATCGAAAATAAGTGTATACATTTTGAAACTAAAGAGTTATAATAAATATATAGATAAGAAAACAAATGGGGGTAGGCTTCTATTTTAGAAAATGTAAAAAGCCTGTCGTAAGTCAATATAAAAATTCTATATATTTTTAAACTCGGGAGGTATTAAAATGTTATACTACAGCTACCATAGAACATCCACAACTGACCAACATCTTGACAGAGGTATAAAATCAATTAAGGATTTTTGCAATGAGAGAAATATTAAACTTAATGCAAAAATCTACACAGATCAATGTACAGGTAAAAACTTCAATCGACCAAGTTATATAGAACTTAAAAAGCAAATAGAATATCAGGTTAAAACAAATACAGAAAAAATAACATTGATTGTATCTGAATTAGATAGACTTGGTAGAAATAAAGAACTAACCTTAAAAGAAATAAGAGAACTTAAAGATTTGGGAGTAAGATTAATGGTTTTAGAAATACCAACTACATTAACGGATTATTCAACTTTCAAAGATGATAAAATGGCTTCCATGATGATGGAAACTATTAATAATATGCTAATAGAAATGTATGCTTCATTCGCCCATGCTGAAATGGAAAAAAGGACTAAAAGACAGACAGAAGGCATTGCGGCTAAAAAAGAACGTGGTGAGTGGGATGATTATGGTAGACCAAGGGTAATGGATTTTAATAAATTTGCTAAAGAGTATGAAAGGGTTTTAAAAGGTGAATTAAAACCAACTGAGCTTATGAAGTTATTAAACATAACAAAACCAACTTATTATAGATATAGAAAAGAATACGAAGAGGGTAGAAATTAAAATCTACTCTCTTTTTCTATGCAAAAAATTAAAGAAATGGAGGTGTTATAGCCTGATTTACTATGATAATAGAGAATTTGATACAGAAATTAAATACCAAATATACATATTAAAAAAATATCTAACAAAGCATTATGACAGTAATAAAGCTATAGCACTTATAAAATTAAATAGCAATGATTTGCATAAATTAGCTAAAAGTTTAGGTCAAATAGATATAGCTTTTTTCTGCTTATACTTTTTATCAGATATTTTTGTTGTGAAAGACGGTAATGAAGCAAGAGAACTAAGTAAAGACCACTATCATTTATGGGATATTGCAAATGATACTTTTATAAATGATATACAGGATAAGGTTAATATAATATGTCCTAGAGGATTTGCAAAGACAACTATATTTGACCTAGCTATTAGTATTTGGCTTGTGTGTTATAAGAAATCTAAATTCACACTTATAGGTGCTAAAAAAGATGATGATGCTACTCAATTTGTGGACTCAATTAAAAAAGTGTTTAAGGAAAATAAATCTATAATAGATAATTTTGGTGAATTAATTAATTCTAAGAAGTTTAAGGTAAATGCAAATGAGATAGAGTTTGCTAATGGTATGTATATTAGAGCAGTGGGGTCTTCATCTTCTGTAAGAGGTGCTAACTTCAAAGGGGTTAGACCTACTACAGTAATTGCGGATGATTACCAAGACGAAAGAGATATTTTAACTGATGATAGTAGAGAAAAGAAATATAATAGATGGACTAAGGAAATAGAGCAAGTAGGAGATAAAGCAGTATATAGAAATGGTAAAAAAATAAAGTCAGCTACTAAGATTATATCTATTGGAACTGTACTCCATATTGATTGCCTAATGAGTAGACTTTCTAGAAATAACGATTATTATACTGTTTTAAAAAGGGCAATTATATTAGAGCCAAAACAAACAGTTGATGAAATATTTGAATCTGATTTCTGGCTACAATGTAAGAAGCTTTACTTCAATGATAAGGACGAAAATTCAAAAGAAACAGCAAAACAATTTTATGAAGATAATAAAACAAATATGAAATTCTCAGTATTATGGGAAGAAAAGTGGGATTGTTTTAATGATCTTGCTATTCCTTATTGGGAAAACAGAATGAGTTTTATGAGTGAGTTAATGAATGATGCAAGTTCTATTGGAGAGAAGTGGTTTAAATCTGTTAGAACTCAAACTAAAGAAGAAATTGAGGAGCATGATTTTATAAAAACTATGCTTTGTATAGACCCTGCAAGTACCACTAATAAAAAGTCTGACTTTACTGCTATGGCTGTAGGCTCACAGGCTACAAATGGATTTACATATATTAGAGATATTGTTATGGATAAACTAGAATTTAATCAATATTGCAATAAGGTAATAGAGATATTAGAGAAATTTGAAGACATAACTCATGTATACATAGAAAAGAATACGTTTCAGGGCAGTGATGTTATAAAAATAAAAGAACTTATATCTCAGAGTGATAAATTAAGAAATAGAAGAATTGAATTTATAAATGAAATGCAACGTTCTAATAAAGATGAAAAAATATCTACTATTATAGACAGTGTTAATAATGGACAAATAATTTTTATTGATGACAATAAAGACGCTATTCAACAAATATTAGATTTCCAAGGTCAAAAGTATTCTGTACATGATGACTTTATTGATGTAACTGCTGAGTTAGTAAATAGAATTAAGACAATTAAATATATTGGAAAACTTGAAGTAATAGATATAAGGGAATTAGGACTATAGAGAGAGGTGAGATATTGAATATACAATTATTAAAAAAGTGTTATGAGGACTTTAAGTTAAATAAAAGCAAATTTGAAGATATGTATAATTACTATTGTGGTGAATCTAAAACAATGAGGAATTATTCGGCCATGGATTACCAAGAAAGTCATAAAGCAAATTTTAATTTTATTAAGAAAATGATAAAAGAAGAGGTTGCATGGTCTGTAGCAACCCCTGTTAGTTATATATCTAAAACAAATGATAAAGATATAGTACAGCAGATAGATTATTATTTATACCATTGGAATAAAAATCATGATAGCGAACTATTAAAAAATTTACTTATATATTCTATGAGTTATGAACTTTATTATATAGATAAAGAAGGTCAATTTAGTGCTAAAATAATAACTCCTAGAAATGGATATGCTTATGTAGATGATTTTGGTAATGTACTACTGTTTATGCACATCTTTAAGTTAAGATTTGACGATAAAGCTTATATTGATGTGTATACGAATAATGAGATATTACATTTTGATAGTGATTTTAAAGAAGTTAAGCTACCAACACCACATATATTTGAAAGAGTTCCTGTAAGTATTGGTATTATAAGTGAAGAAAAAGAAAAAGATACCCTGTATTCTGATTTAAGGGATATACAAGACGCTTACAGTATTATAAATTCTGATGGTGTAAATGAAATAACTAATACAAGACAAGCTATTTTGGTTGGAAAAGGTATTCAACTAGATGAAGAAACCAAAGTTAATTTAAAGAAATATAGATTTGCTAATTTACCAAGTGATAAAGAAGCTAGTCTTGGATGGTTAATTAAAAATCTTAATCCAGAATATCAGCGGCTCATGATGGAAAATTTAAAAGAAGATATATATGAACTAAGTTTTCACGTTAATGGTTCTGAAAAGCTACAAAGTAATACAAGTTCACTTAGTTTAAGGACACGATTAATTAATCTTGAAAGCAAGACGAAATTAAATAATAAAGCGTTAACTAATGTATTAATTCATAGGATTAAATTTCTGTTTATATATCTAAAGACAATAAAAGATGTTGATTATGATTTTAGGAATATAGGAATTAAATTTAATAGTGTAATTCCAAGTGATGATTTAACTATTGCTAATATTTTAAATCTTCTTCAAGACAAAGTTTCACTAAGAACTGGATTATCACAATTAAGTTTTATTGAGGATAGTGATACTGAAATAAAACAGATTAAAGCAGAGCAAGACGAGTTGTTGCAAGGTCAAAACTTACTAGATAATGTAGGTGATGAAGATGGAACTGAATAAACTATATGAGCAAATGTGCCTTCAAATATTTAAAGATAATGAAGCCTATACTGATAAACAGATGAAAAAGGTATATAGAGAAATTAAAAAATCTATGAATAATACTATATCCAGTATTACAGATATGTTTGTTAAACATGGTGTAGAAGGTAAGCTGAATATTACGAATAAGCAGAAAGCTGAGATAAGGAAAGGAATAAATACTGAACTTAAAAGAATGGGTAAAACTCTTGCAGAAAATGAAGTAGATAATGTAACTAACTTATTAGAAGATATTGCAAGGGAGAGTTACTATAAAACTGCTTTTGTGTTTGGGTATGGTCTTAAAACTCAAGTGAAATTTAAGCTAATTAGACAAGAATTTATTGATGCTATTGTAAATATGGATTTTAAAGGTGAAATATTTAGTGATAGAATATGGACAAACAAAGATAAATTAATTAAAAGGCTTAAACTGGATATTGAAGATGCTATGAGAGGTAATAAAACAGTTGACCAAGTAGCAAGAAGTATTAAAAGGGAATTTGCTGTAACAACTTATGAAAGTAAGAGACTTGCACGAACTGAAATGGCCAGAGTACAGGCAATTGCACAAGAAGAAATAGGGAAAAATACAGGAGTTAAAAAGGTAATGTGGTTAGCTACATTGGATAAGAAGACTAATCCCGAAGATGCAAGGCTTGATAATAAGGTGTGGAATATAGATGAAACACACCCAATACCACCATTGCATCCTAATTGTCGGTGTGTACTTATAAATGTACCGTTTGAAGACTGGAAACCACAACAGCGAAAAGATAATGAAACAAAAGAGATAATTCCATATGAAGATTATAAAGAATGGCTTAAAGATAGAGGTATTGAATAAATATTTCTATCTTTTTATATTGCAACGGGTTTTTTATAAGTGAAGTAGAACTAAAAGAACACTTAAAAAACAATAAATTGCGTTCTTAGTCTATAAGGTTAAGAGGGCAGAAAAGGAAGGTATTAAAATTATGTTAAAAAAAGAATTATTAGAACTAATTGAAAATGTAGAAGATGTACAGGAAGTAGATGAAATACTAAAAAACTCTGAATTGGCAAATAAATTTGGTAGTTTGGATATATTTAAAGAAAAAGTTAAAGCTGATAAAGATTTTAAATCTTTTATAGATAGTGTTAATGACAAACATGCAGAAAAATATTTAAATACATGGAAAACGAACAATCTTGAAAAGTTGCTCGATGAAGAAGTAAAAAAGAGATTTCCAGAAGCTGATCCCAAGGATAACGAACTTGCAAAACTTAAGGCTGAAATTGATAAAATGCAAAAAGAATCTTTGAGAAAAGATATAACTAATAAAGCTATTAAATTAGCTACAGATAAGAAACTACCAGTTGATTTAATAGACTTTTTAATCGGCGACGATGAAGAAATTACAACTAAAAACATTGATAAACTAGAATCTGTTTTCGGAACTCATGTAGAGTCACTGGTACAAGAAAGACTAAAAACCAATAGTTACACTCCACCTTCTGGAGGTAGTGCAACAACTGGTACTTATGAAGATTTGTTAAAAAATGCTGATAATATGTCGGCACAACAAGTAGCAGAAATGTTCTCTAAGATAGGTAAATAACCTATCTTATTTTATTGTATTAAAAAAATATTGACTTTCGGGCTAGTCGATAAAGAAGCACTAATTTTAAATTAAAAAAGTGAGGTAATAAATATGGCAGTAGCAAATTTTAAAAAAACATTATGGGAAGGGGCTTTATTAGCAAATTTCCACTCAGTATCGATAGCAGATGTGATAACAACTAAACCATCTAGCGTTGATGGGGAAAAGATTGTATTTAATAGAGTTGGTGCAGGAGCATTAAAGGATTATACAGGTTCTATAGCATGGGATGAAATAACTACTACACCAGTAGAAATGACATTCGGACAAAAGAAGTATTTTGCATTTTCTCTTGATGATGTAGATAAAGCACAATTAGTGGCTGACGTTATGGCGGCAACAACTTCAGAACATTCTTCAATTTTAGCTGAGACAGTAGATTCACATGTGTTAAGTAAAGCTATAGCAGGAGTTAAAACAGCTAATAAAATAGGAGCAATTGCAACTCCTGAAACAATTTCTAGTGTAACACAAGCTTATGATTATATAGTTGATTTAGGTACTAAATTAGGCAAAAATAAAGTAGCAACTACTGATAGATATGTAGTTATTAATAATGATTATTTAAATCTATTACAAAAAGATGATAGATTTACTAGAAATCCAGAAGTTTTAGCTAATGGAATAGTAAACAATGCAAAAGTTAACGGCATGACAATCATTATCTCTGAAGAAGTTGGAGATGGAAAGGTAGTAGCATTACATAAATCTGCGACTGGTTATGCAAAACAAATAGATGAGCTTGAGGCTATGAGACTACAATCTGCTTTTGCGGATGGTATTAGAGGATTAGCAGTATATGATTCTGTAGTTCTAAGACCAGAAGCAGTGGCGGTATTATATTACACAGTAGCATTGGCATAATTTAAGAGGGGTTATTCCCCTCTATTTCTTTAATATTAGGGAGGGAATAATTTGTTAGAAGATATAAAAATATTATTAGAAATAAATGATAATTCTAAAGATACAATTCTAAATATATACATACGTAAAGCTACAACTCTTATTAAAAATAGATACAGAAATAATCCAAACTTTGACGATATTTATATACAATCTAATTTCCAAGATGCAATAATTGATATAGTTGTAAATGCTTATAACATAAAAGGTAAGGAAAATATTAAGGCTATAACACAAGGTGCTAGAAGTGTTACTTATAGTGATAACACAGCCTTCTGTATAACAGATAGTGTAGCAAACTTACTTCCTACACCTTATGCAAGGATGTGTTAGTATGTTTTACGAACAAGAAATTGAGATATGGAGAAAAGGAACATCTACTAAAAATTCTATAGGTCAAATAGTTAATAATCCACCTGTATTTATTAAAAATATAAATGTGGATTTGCAACCATATTCTACTGAGGAAGCTAAAAAAGATTATGGATATACCATAAATTGTACTAAAAGAATGTTTTGCAATTTAGAAGATATAAATATTAACACTAATCAAATTAAATATAGAAGTAAATTATATGATATAACAAAGATTATCGAATGGGATGATTATATGGAAGTGATGTTAAATGAACTTTAGATTTGAAAGTAATAGTGAAGAAGTTATTGCAAAACTAAAAGAAAAAATAAAAGATTCTCTTAATGAAATAGGTACTTTAATAGTTGCTGAAGCACAGGTCAGAACTCCTGTAGATACAGGGACTTTACGTAGAGGTGAAACTTTTAAAATTGATGAAAATACAGTTTATGTAGGCTCAAACGTGCCTTATGATGAGTATGTAGAACTAGGAACATCCAAACAAGAGGCACAACCTCACTGGACACCAGCTGTAATGGGAAATATTGAGGAAATTAAAAGAATAGTTAGACAACACCTTGAAGAAGTAGGTGATTAAAATGCAAGAATTAATGGAATGGATTTACAGTAAACTTTCTACTCTTGGAAATACTTATTTTGAGGACTTAGAAAGAGATGAAGAAGGTAAGGTAATTATAGATGATATAAAAATAGTTTATAATTTACCTAATGTTTTTCAGGTAACTGACAATAAAGCAAGAAAAGATATTCCTTTGCAAATTGATATTTGGGGAAGAAAAGAACAGTTATTAGAAATAGAAAACTTAATAGAATTACTAGATAGCACCTTAGAAAATGAAGTGTATAGAAGTGATACACTTTTTTTTATTGTCCAAAAACAGAATTTATTTTCGCAAAATATTAATGATGAGGATAAGTATATAAGAAGAAAAAGACTAAATTACACAATTAGATTTTATAAATAAACTATAAAGAGAGGTAATAAATATGGGAAAAAATATTACAGGCTTAAATGCAAATACTGCAAAAAATCTTTTACTTGATACAGGAGCATTTTATATTAATTTTGATGTTGCGACAGATACAGTAGAAACTGCAAGTGCAAAATGTTTGGGAGCAACGAGTGGTGGCGGAGAGTTTGCGGCAGTGCCTAGTATAAGAAGTATCGAGGTAGATGGGGTAAAAGGTAAAGTAAAAGGATTAGATATTTTAGAATCTTGGGAAGTTACAATGAAGGCTAACTTGCTTGAACTAAGAAAAGATGTATTGAAAAATGCACTATTAGCAACTAAATCTACAGCTACAACTATAAATACTAAAAATTATACCAAAATCGAAGGTAAAAATACTATTGAAGAGACAGATTATATTGACAATATAACGTATATTGGAAATCTAGTTGGTAGTACAGAACCTATTATGATACAAGTATTTAACGCATTATCTAATGAGGGATTTACAGTTACTCCAAGTGATGATGATAATATAGTAGAGTTAAGTGTTGAGGGTAGATATGATGTAGCAACACTAGATACACCACCTTTTGCAATATATTATCCAGAACCAATAGTTTAATTCTAAATAAAATGGAGGAATAGTTATATATGAAAATTAAAACAGAAGTAATGTTTAAATTGCTAAAAGTAGTAAAAAAGATTGGAATATTAGATGAGTTAAAAGGAATGTTTAAATCTGCAACTGTAAAAGATAAAAAAGAATTAGAAAATAAACAAGAAGAAATAGGTATGGATTTAGTAATTAAAATTATTGGTGGACTTGATAATTCTGAAAATGAGTTTTATGAACTTATAGCATGTGTTAAGGAAATAGATGTTAAACAAGCCAAAGAATTAGAATTGAATGAAAGTATAGAGGTCTTAAAAGCAATATTCAAAAGCGAGGTATTTAAAGGTTTTTTGTTCTCACTTGGCAAGTAGATGACATATATGAAATCTTTGACTTACTTTTAAGAAGATATAACAATATAGAATATGTAATGAATTTAGATGCAGAAGATGGTTTAAATCTTATAATTAAAGCATTTAAAAATGATAGTAGAGATAAATTATACAAACTCTATTTAAGTAAATACCCGTATATGGATAAGAATAATTACATAAATTTTGATGATTTCTTTAAAAAATGTACTGCTACAAGAGTTGTAACAAGTAAAAGCAAAGAAGAGATATATAAAAATGTAGAAAACATATTGAGAAATAATAAGTTTAAGACAATAGATGATTAAATACGCTATTGTCTTTTTTAATGCCTTAATAAAGGTAGGTGATAAGATAAATGGAACTTTTTAGATTGTTTGGTAGCATTGTTTTACGGGATGATGCAAGTGATAGAATAAATGATATTGAAAGAAGAAGTGATGGAGCTAGCACAGGAATACAAGGTGCTTTTAAAAAAGTTGGTGCGGCAATAGTAACAGCTTTTGCAGTAGATAAAATTATAGAGTTTGGAAAAAATGTAATAGAAACTACTGCTAAAATACAAGCCTTAGATTCTCAGTTCACTCAAACTTTCAAAGGTGATCAAAGTAAAGCTATGGAATTAATAAGTAAACAAGCTAAAGAACAGGGGATAAATGTAGATAGACTTAAAGGTACATGGGCAAGTTTCTTTGGTACTTTTAGAGGTAATGGAGCAGATGCTAAACAATCCTTAGAACTTACTAACAAGTTTATGAGAATTGCGGCAGACGGTGCGGCATACTATGATTTATCTCTTGAAGATGTATCAGGTAGGCTTAAATCTCTAGTTATGGGCAACTTTGAAGCTGGTGATGCTATCGGTGTTAATATCAATGCTACCAAAATGGATATTAAAGCTAAAGAAGAATACGGTAAGGCATGGAAAGACCTAACAGATACTCAAAAGGAATTTTTGCTGGTTAATACGGTTGGGAAAATATATGAGAATAGCGGAGCTATGGGACAAGGTAGTAGAGAGTCTAATAACTGGTCTAATGTTACAGAGAATTTAAAAGCAACATGGGAAAGATTTCTTTCTATATTAGGTAGTCCAATATTAGCAAATGCAACTAAAGTAGTGCAAGGACTAACAGGAATAGTAGAACAACTTCAAGCCAAAGTTCAAAGTTTTAGTATTTCAGATTTTGTAAGTAAATTATCAGATGCTGGAGGAATAGCAGGTACTTTAGGCAATAGTTTTAATATATTAAAGGATATTTTCTTTACTCTAAGAGATAGTTTTGTTGAGATTATTACTGCAATAGTTCAGAAGGCTCAGGAGTGGTATAACAATAATCAAGACACCATTAATAAAATTATTGAAACCTTTAATGTTTGCATGACATATGTAAAACAGATTATACAAGATGCAGTAGATATAATAATGGTACTTTGGAATACTTTTGGAAAATTCATATTTGATTCAATAGCATTTTATTTCCAATTAATACTGGATAGGACTAGAAACGTACTTGGTGTAATTAGCGGTATTTTTAAGACAATATCTAGCTTAATAAAAGGTGACTGGAACGGTGTTTGGGAAGGTATAAAAACTATATTTTCAAATGCTTTAGAATTTGTTATTAGACTTTTGATTGAACAATTATTAGGAAATTTCATTAAAAAGATTGGACAATGGGGAAGTACGTTATTAGGTAAAATAAAAGGAATTTTTTCTAGTGTAACATCTAGCACCAGTGGATTGGTAACTTCAGTTCGGAATGCAGTAAGTCCTATATTGGATATAATAGTTAAGCCGTTCAAGGGGGCTTTTGATGGTATAAAATTATGGATTGATAAAATTAAAACTGCGGTATCTAATATGTTTAACACACATATTAAAAGACCTAAATTCAGCTTTAGTGGCTCATTGAATCCACTTGATTGGACGACACAGGGGTTGCCAAAATTGGGAATAGACTGGTTTGCTGAAGGTGGAATACTAACAAGACCTACTATTTTCGGAATGAATGGTAATAATGCTATGGGAGGCGGTGATGCAGGAGCAGAAGCAGTTCTTCCAATAGAAAAATTGAGCGGGATTTTAGCTGACACTTTAAAAGAAATAGGTATAGGTGGAGATATATACATACAAATCGATGGAGAAACGATAGCAAAGGCAACTAATAAACATCAAGACAAATTACAAGGTAAGAATTTACAATATACTAAGAGGGGGTTGATATAATTGAATACTTTAACCTTTAATGGGAAAAACAGTTGGGTTGATTTTAATGCATATTTAAATTATTTTCAACCCTCCTATCCTTCACCGCAAATAATAAGTATAACAATTCCATATATGAGTGGGTCATATGATTTTAGTACCACTGGTAGTAATGGGGAACAAGTATTTACTGATAGAACGGTTAATTTTTCGTTAGAATTTATTGAACTTGATCAAAAGAAACTAATACAAATATATAATTCTGTTATTGATTGGCTATTTGGAGACGGTCAAAAACATGAACTTATATATTCTATTGAACCTGATATGTGTTATAAAGCTAAAGTAGTAGAAATAAGCAGTTTTGAAAATTTAGTGACTACAGGACAGATTAAAGGGAGTTTTCTAGCTGAACCCTTCAAATATGGAATTGAATATGTGCAGGATAATTGGATATGGGATATTTTTAATTTTGAAGAAGATATCATACAGACATTAAGATTTGATGTTAATGGCACTTTGGATATTACTATAAATAATGTGAGCAGAACATCAACACCTGTTATTATTTCGGATAGTAACTTTAATTTAATAAAAGATGGAATAACCTATAATATTGTTTCAGGGGAAAATAATCTATTTAATTTCAGACTAAAAAACGGTGAAAATAATATAAGAGTATTAGGTACTGGAAATATAGAATTTAAGTATAAGAAGGTGAAGTTATAGTGTATAAGGTATGTATTTACAACGATAATGTTGAAACTACAATACATTATCCAAGCGAAAATAAAGAATCGCCACATTTAAATAAAATAAACATTAAAGAAGGTATAAATGCTATATCTTCTTTTTCTTTTACCATTTTAATTAATAATATTGGCTATAACTTAATAAATGAGTTCAAGACAAAAATAAAGATAATTGATTTAAGAGATAATACAATCAGGTTTAGTGGTAGAGTCCTTAGTACAAATGAGAAAATGAGTTCTAATGGTGAATTCTATAAAGAAGCAACTTGTGAAAATGCATTAGCTTATTTATTGGATACAAACATCAGAAATAATACATATTTAACAGATGATATATCTAGTATGCTATCAGATTTGCTGAATAAGCATAATGAAAAAGTAGAAGATAATAAAAAGATATACTTAGGAAATGTTAGCGTAACAGGTTCTATATCTTATACAACAAACTATGAATCCACTTATAATGCAATAGCTAATGCTCTTAGTAATTTGACTTATTATTTACAAATAAGAGAAGAGAGTGGATTACTTTATTTGGATTGTTTAAATGCTATAGGGAGTACACCTATAGATGTAGTTTTAGGTAAAAATATGAAAGAAATGGTTAAAACAATTGATGTAACAGATATGGGAACTAGAATAATACCACTAGGAGCGAATAACTTGACCATAGAGTCGGCAAATGGTGGTATAGATTACATAGAAGATTCTATAGCAAGAGATAATTATGGAATTATTGAAAAGCCAGTTACTTATAGTGATATAACAGATGCTAATGAACTTAAAATTAAAGCTGTAGATGATATAAGTAATTATACTCAACCTAAAATTACTTTTGAAATTAATGCACTAGATTTAAGCTATATTACCAATACTTCATCTGAAAAATTTAAAACAGGAAGTAGATTACATATTATAAATCCTATTATGGGAATTGATGACTTATTTAACATAACAGAAGTTGATTTAGATTTATTTCAACCCTATAATCCTAAGCTAACCATATCAAATGTTTCAATAAAATTGAGTAGTGCATTAGTAGCAATGCAACAATCAAGTGTACAGAATAATGGAGTTTATAACAATGTACAAGTTGGAGATGCTTTCGGCATTAGAGCGGTTAGAAGTGATGGTAAGGTTATAACTACACTTAATGCTACTGAAGGTATAAGCATAGAGAATGAAAATCAGAAAGTATTTTTTGTAGATGAGAATGGTAATTTGGTTGCTAATGATGCTACCTTTAATGATGTTACAGCTAATAATATGATTGCTAATTTAATGCGTACATCTAATACTAGCAATTATACTGTACTTCATGACCAATACCTAGACTTTTACAACAATTTAAGCAAGTTAGGCTCTATAGGATACGCACCAGACCCGCTATTCAATGGAGGAGAATATGACTTTGGGCTAATAACCCCTAGATGCTCATTTACGGTTTATCCCGGTTCAGGAGGTTTTGATTTACGTTCAGAGGGATGGAATTATTTCTGGGGGAATTGTGATTTTAGAGGACAAGTAAAATCTAATGGTTACAACGTTGCTACAATGCAACATATTTCCAGCTTAGAAAATACAATAGAAGATTTACAACAAAGGGTATTCCTATTAGAACAAGCAGTTTATTAGGAGTCCAACGTAAAGACCAATAGGTCTTTTTTTATTTACAAATAAAGACAAGAGGAAGGGATGAATATGGCAGATATAACACAATATACTCAAGAAATAAGACAAGCAGTATATGGGAAAGACGTAAGAGAATCTATAGCAACTGGAATAGAAACTATAAATACAGAAGTAGAAAACACTACAGCTAGACAGACACAATTAGAAAGTGATATGGCTACTGCTAAAGCAGATGCAATACAAGCCACAGCAGATGCCAATACAGCTAGAGGTTTAGCAAACACTGCCGCAGATAATGCTAGTACAAAAGCAACTCTAGCAGATGAAAAGGCAATTCTGGCAGACCAGAAAGCGACCTTAGCAGATGAAAAGGCAACTGCAGCACAAACTGCAACTGATAACGCTAATACTACAGTAGCAAATATAAATAATAATACATTAATTATATATAAACCTTGGGTAAATACTTTTACAGATATAACTACCACCTACCCAACACCGGAATTAGGGTGGACAACTCAAACTAAAGATACATTTACTAGGTATCGTTTCAATGGAATTGAATGGATAAATATAGGTGTATTTACTGATGATAA
>JAVBVX010000014.1:0-16775 GCA_036677665.1 Clostridium sp.
GCCTCTTTGAAGCCTTTTCTTTACTGCTTCATTTTCAACATTTATTAACCTTGCTATTTCTTTTGTGCTTAATCCTTCAACGTAGGTTAAATACAGCACGTCCTTGTAAGTTACAGTTAAATTTGAAATTTCTTCTACAATTAAGTTAAATGAATACTTTGACAGTACTTCATCTTCTAAACTGTAATCATCAGAAATAATTTCACTGTAGTTATCAATATCTAAATATGATTTTTGTTTTTTTAAAATGTTTAAAGAAATGTTTCTCACTATAATAACAATATAACTTTTAGTCTGGGGACATATAGCTTCTGAAATATTGCTAATATTTTCTGCTATCTTGATAAATGTTTCATGAACCGCATCTTCCGAAAGATATTCATCATTTAAGATTTTGTTAGCCACATAAAACAATAGTTGTTTATATTGATAATATATTTTTTCAAATTTACTTTTTTCTTCTTCTGTATCTATTAGGTTTAAATATATTAGCATTTCTACCTCTTGTTCGAATTAATTTTGAATCAGAGATTCCAAATTCATGATGTTTAAAGTATAATTTGTCTTATAACTTATTTTTGCTATTAATTTAAAAGCAGATTTCATAATTCCTTTTCACTTCTAGTATTTCTAAGTTTACTTTCCACTTTTATCCTTAACTTAATAATATTATTTTCTTTTAAAAATAACAACTTAAAAATTTCAAAGGGTACTACTGGCATCATTTTTTAGCGACATATTCACAAAATCAAAAGCACTATAATGAATACAACATGCAATTTTCGACATCTATTTAAAGATACTTTTTTGAAAATTGCCCAGAAGGGATAAAAACATATATTATTTATAAAAAATTAATTGTATTTTACTTATATTTTGCAGCAAAATCAAAAAACTAAAAAGGCACCAACATATTGCAGTCAGTGCCTTTCTTCAATTGGTTAATTACATATTGCTTACTTCTTCGTGCTCATGTGCTTCTTTATATTTTAAGCGAGTAGCTTTACCTCCCCAAGTAATAGGATGTAATATGTAATTAACACTATGCGGTAATTTCAATGTTTCTACGACAAAATCTTTTTATTAATTAACTACATATTATCACATTTTATAATAAAAAATGTCCCAAAAATGTCCTAACTTTTTATAAGACGCAAATCTAAAAATTCTTTAGGTCTTAAAGATGAAAAACAAGATTTAACTCATTTTATATAAAATAACTACTAATATAAGACTACGCAGTTAGTTGATATAAAAATACAAAATATTAATCAAAGATGATCACAAATCAACAATTTTCTTTTTAATCTCATACTCGAATGTTATATTCCAAATTCTATCAATTTTAGTTTTATTCTCATCATAAAAGCTATCTGCAAAGTTCTCTGCATCAATTTCATTTTCATCGTGTATATAATTTTTGAAATCATCTGCACTTTTTAAATTTTTTGGCGATATCTCATCATTTATATGTTTTTCATTATTATATTTGCTCTGATATAAATGTCTAAATTCATGAAATAAGCAACGGGTCAAATGTAAACAACAATTTTCCTTCGGCAAATTAAATAAATATATTTCTACTATATCCGCTTTATCTCCTGAATATAATCCACTAACGCCTAATCTTAGGATATGGTAAAAGTCAACTAAAGATACAGAAAATTTAGAACTTAATATCATTTTTATTGTGCTAAAAACATTTTGATATATCCTTAATTCTATATCAAAACTTTTATACTCTTTAGGCAATAAGTTTATTATTCCTTCAATTTTTTCACTTTTTAATTCGGATTTATTAATTAATTTTATCATTCTCACCTCTGCTATTGTCGGCTAACGCCTTTTTCTACATTATACTGCAAAATCTAACAAGCAGAAGTGTGTTTATTTTTAGCCAAAAGCATTGGAATCACCTTGAAGTAAAATTATTTATAAAAGAAATGTTGTATTATGAGAGTATGTATCATAAATGCTCCTTACATGCTGAATTGTCAAGGAGATTCTAATATAAAAATACGTTTATTGGAACCGGATAGATAAAAAATAGCAATTTTATTAACAACGACAATTTGAATGCATCTGAGATGAGTTTTATCATTATAAATTTCTCCAGAAAAACAAGATTATTTATGAAGAAAGTTAAAAATATATTTTGCTGGTAAAACAAAATATAAAAAATAATAGAAAAAAATCTTATGTAGGAATTGGATAAGCTAAAATTCATGATAAATGTATTGGAAACAAAAGAGTTAATTTGTTCCCTAATATATATTTATGCATAAATGAACTGCAATAATATTTATAGTGGTAGTGTGGAAATGCTGCTCCAATAAGTGGCAATGGCATACAACCCATGGAAGACCATTAATTACTCTTACTAATGATTCACTTATGAATAGGCGACTAAATTTTTCTTTTGTTCCCTAATGACTTACACAATAAAAACACCTGGTATAGTACTAAATCCATTTTCTTTAATTTCTATAATATTGAGATTCGTTCCATAATAATTTCATTATTTTTAATGTAATAATGCCATTTTTCAACAGCTTGACACATTTCTTCATAACATTTAAAGAAAGAACGTCATCTGTTTAATTGCCTAGGTTATATTGTATGAGAGGGGCTCGAACCAACGACCTTCCGGTTCAATTTTGGTCTTACTTTGAATTACTTGATTTTACTGTATATGTTGAAACCCCAATATTTGTTTTACTTATTTTAACTACACATTCCTATAATAAAATAAATCTCAATAACTTTGGTCAACGACAAGCAGCTCTTTTTGAAGCAACACGGGCATTGGGCAATAAGCGTTTTAATTTTACGAGAAAAGATTATGAAAATGGAAGAATTGTTATAGCACTTGTTCCAATAAAACAAGATATCGATGCCTTAATTGAAGTTGTGAAAAAATGCCCGTTACTTGAAAGTACTAAAAAATCGCATAATGTTATGAAAACTAAATTAAAGGAGCAATAAAATGGGAAAAGAATCATCAATGAAAGTAAATTATGAAATCATTGCCTATATTACTAAAGATAAAGATCGAATTTTATCAAGCAATTGTTTAGTGTTTTGGGCTGATTCTGACAATACTTCCAAGAATATAACTGTGGAAATTGCAAAAGCAATGAAAGCTGATGTAGTAAAACTAACAAATGGAGATTACATGATCATTAGAGTTTAGATTATGTGGTAATTAAATACGGCTTTGGTTATCATGCTCCTTTTCCCAGTTTAATTTACGCATAAAATGATAAAGAAATACATAATTATGTACTGTTACATAAATATATATTTCTTTATCATTTTATGTTAAAATTTCGGGACTTACTTACAAATTTCTTTACATTCATAATCTTCTTACTATAGTAAACTTAAGGGCTCCTTTTTTTATTACATTATTATCATAAGTTTCTAATATATACTGAGCAAATATTAAAGAAGCTAAACCTGAAATAGCAGAAATTATCTCCTTACTTTGCGTATTGAGCAAATTATATATAATAAAAATTATACATTGCATTAAAGATAAAGCTGTTCCATACAGCATTAATATATGCTTAAACATAACATCATTCTCTGTCTTAATTTTTACATAGTCGCATACCTTTTCAGCAGCTGAAATGTATGCCTCTCTACCATGACATTGTTTACCTTGCAGCTCGCACCACGGTACATATAATGATACTATTAATTACATTAACAATAATCCTAATTAAGATTTTTCAATTCATTTTGCATCAGAATCCCTACAATATCGGCAAATCGTTCAGGTGATTTTATATAAGCCATACCGCGCCCATATATTTTTTTTGCAGCAGGTATATCTTCATCTTCTCCGGTAAATACACAGAGGATAGTAACACCTTTCTGTTTGCCTTTTCTAACCTCCATGGCTGTGTCGTTAACACCAACAGTATCAGCATATTCATGATTTGCAAGATTTAAACTTTTTGAAGAAATTTTTGTTATATCGTTGGGTTTACCATCTGAAAGAACTATAAGTATCTTTTTTTCATAGGTTGAACCCTTCATCATGTGTATCGCTGTACGTATAGCCAAACCGTCTCTATTAAATCCAGCTGAACAGTAATTGAAAATATTATCGTTTTTGTTGACTTCATTATAATCACGAAACAAATTAATAACAGCAAAGTTTCTCATATTGCAGTAAGAGTAAACTCTTACCGGTATATTGCAACGTGTAATACTTTCGGCAATTATATATCCTTCTGTAGCTATTATTTCCTGACGATTAATTTGTGAAGCGGATGCATCTATCATTATATCAACACTCAAGTCACCAATGTCATCATATACATTTTTTAAAAAGACTTTGCTGTCATTAAGGTAAATATTTCTCCAAAGTTTCTCTGATACAAGCTTTCCTGCCTTTGATTTGTTTGGTGATGACTGGAAGTTAATCAACATTGTATTTTTTATTTTATTTGTTAGTTTTGAAATGCTATTGTTGTTTCTGGCTATACTTTTATTATAGTATTCTTTATTCTTTTTTCTTTGAAATAATGTAATCTTTTGTTGAAATGTTACTTCCTGGTTATTGTCAAACTCTCCTCTTGTAACATGGAGATGGCAGTTCATATGATTTTCCATACAGATATTTTGCTCTAATAATTTTGTTGTCGATTCTGGAAGTATTGAAGTTCCAAAATAATTCTGTATATATTCTCTTTCATTTTTGTCAATTTGTTCTTTAAACATCAACCAATGCAATACAAATTTATTTCTTTTTTCTTCTCCGTCATCAAAATTGATGTTGCCAGTATATTCAGCAGAACCTATATTAATTCGTTTAAATAATGGAACACCGTTAATTAGTTGCTTACTTTTTTCTCCAAAATGAATCATTTTATTGTTATTAAACTTTTTCTTGAGTAGAATTTGTTTTTTATTTGAAGGGTTGAAATTAAAATAAACATTAAGAATATAATTCATGCGGTTGATTATATCGTCAGTATTAATAAATTCATCAAATTCAAGCCTATTCAATATTTCTGAACATTGCTCTTTTATTATGGGTTCTTCTCCAAGAGCTCGCTTTAAGTGTGCTATATTAATTATGCCATAAACATCATCATCAGACGGTTTTTCCCCATTATTCAGAACTTTTTTTGCATAGTTTTTACGCATACTTTCTAGTACTGGTCTCTCTGCTTTCCCTTTTTCATATACGCAGTTTTCTAAACCGATCCATGTAAGATTTACATATAAATCATAGTCACTATCTTGTTTAATCAAGCTGAAAAATTTTTGCAGTTTTGAATAATCATAATATTTGTGAACAGCCCCGATTACATAATTCCAATATAAATCTGCCCTTCCATTTTCATCGTATATCTTGAATTCTGACTGGATGGAATAATCATCAGAAGCACTCCATATTATATTAGATGCTCTTTGTTTTTCATTGCTTTGAATTTTCATAGTTAATCTGTAAAGATTTCACCTCTTTCCAGCTTTAATGGTATTCTCATATGAATTACATCATCAATAAGCACTCTCTCAAAATCATCGAATGATTTATTAGTAATGCCCATCTGTAATGCCTTGTTAGCTTCAAGTCCCTTATTCATAAGATGAATTGACCCAATAAGACCTCTTAAATCCACTGGTTTAGTTGATATTTCTGCATTTTCACTTTTTTTCTGTAAATCTTGGAAAAGTCCTGTGAACTGTTCCAAATATGTGCTTTTCAAATTAGGAAATTCTCTCTGGAGAAGCTTTTTAAGGTTGTCAGAGGAAATACTTGGCATTTCAATTACCATGAAACGTGATGCAAGAGCCTCATTAAGCTCTCTTGTACCTGCATAGCCGTAATTCATTGTTGCAATAAATCTAGTTGCATCATCTAATTTTATTTTGTCATAACCTGGAACATCTATTATTCTCCTGAAGTCTAAAGTTGCATGAAGAACTGCCAAAGATTCATTTTTTGCCATGTTTATTTCATCCAGGATTCCAAATCCACCCTTTACGGCACATTCATATATTGGTCCTTGCCTAAACATTACTTGTCCATTTTCAAATGTATCTGTACCAATTAGGGTTGAAGAATCTGTATTTACATAAAATGAAATATCCCAACTTGGCCTACCAAAAGCCGTAGCTAAGTTTTGTGAAAGAACATTTTTTCCTGTTGCCTTTGGACCTACTAGAAGTAGATTTTCTCCACATATAAGTGCAGTTATAGCTTGCTCCCAAACATCATTTCCAAAGTAAAAAAATTTAGATTTTGGTATTCTGTAATTCATGTCTTTATCTAATTTATAAAATTTTCTGAACTTATCTATTTCATTAATCAGATTTTCGCTAATTCCTTCGTTTCTTAAAAAATCTAACATATATCATCGCCTCCGTATATAGATAATTAGTGTCCATTGTTAACAATACAATTTATATTGTAGATGATTTTTAATATCAAGTTTTAGTTTAATTAGAATTTTTCTCATATATATACCTATAAAATAGGTAAGTTCTCTTTACTTTGTAAATGAAGTTTTTTGTTTCTTCAAATCTTATCTTATTTATATCAAGATATATTTTACCTTGACTGTCCTTTTTAATCCAATTCCTGACGTTTCCTTCTCCACCATTGTATGCAGCTAATGCCATATCCAAATTTTCGTAGTAATTCTTATATAACTTCGAAAAGTAATATGTTCCATACCTTATATTTATCTCTGGATCATAAAGTTTACCTTCCGTAAATCCTTGCTCTCCTAACAAATTTGATATATATTCACCTGTTTGTGGCATTATCTGCATGAGTCCAATAGCCCCTTTGTATGATTTAGCACTTGCATCAAAACCACTTTCAACCTTTATTATTGAATAAACAAGATAAGGATCAAGATTATATTTTTCTGCATAAGTTGTTACAATCTCTTGGTAATCCGTTGGAAAGAATTTTTTAAGTACATTTTTATAGTTCATTATAATTATTATAATCAACAATAAAGATATTACTTTTATGATCTTTTTTAGCATTTAACTCCCCTATGCATCTACTTCTTTAAATTAGGATATGGCAAATACCTTTATTTAATGATGTGCAAAATAAAATTCAATTAAAGATTTTTTACATTTAACGCTCTGAATGAATTTAAAACCGCAATTATAGTTACACCAACATCAGCAAATATTGCTGCCCACATTGTGGTAATGCCTAAAGCACTTAGAATAAGAACAATTACTTTTATTCCAATTGCTAATGTTATATTTTGATAAGCAATTTTTAATGTCTTTTTGGAAATTTTCATTGCTGTAGCAATCTTAGAAGGCTCATCAGTCATTATAACAATGTCAGCAGCTTCAATAGCTGCATCTGATCCTAAACCACCCATTGCTATGCCTATATCTGCCCTTGCTAATACAGGTGCATCATTTATTCCATCTCCTACAAAAGCAAGTTTACCCTTTGTAGACTTTTGTGAGAATAATTCTTCTAATTTATCAACTTTATCACCAGGCAACAATTCAGCATATACCTTATCAAGCCCAAGTTCCTTAGCAACTTTTGCACCTACACTTTTAGAATCACCTGTTAACATAACTGTTTGTCTAATGTTGGCAGCTTTCAATTCTTTAATTGCTTGTGCAGAATCTTCCTTTACTTCATCTGCTATAACAATATATCCAGCATATTTGTTATCAACTGCAACATGTACAACAGTTCCAACTAATTCAAATTCAAAGTAAGGGATATTATATTTTTTCATTAGTTTAATGTTACCAGCCAAAATATTTTTTCCATTAACTATTGTATTAACACCATGACCTGATATCTCTTCTACATTTGAAATTCTTCCATTATCAATTTCTTTACCATAAGCACGTTTTAGTGACAAAGATATTGGATGATTTGAATAACTTTCAGCGTATGCTGTTAATTCCAATAATTCTTCTTTAGAAATTCCTTCCGAATGAATTTCCTGAACATTAAATACTCCCTTTGTTAATGTACCTGTTTTATCAAAAACAACAATTTCTGTTTTAGCTAATGCTTCAAGATAGTTACTTCCTTTTACTAAAACACCCTTTTTAGAAGCTCCGCCTATTCCGCCAAAGAAACTTAAAGGTATTGAAATAACTAAAGCACATGGGCACGAAACTACAAGAAATGATAAAGCCCTATATATCCAATCACTAAATTTAGCTCCTTCTATTACAAGAGGAGGTACAATAGCAAGTATAACAGCAATAACTACAACAATCGGAGTGTAATATCTTGCAAACTTAGTGATAAACTGTTCTGATTGAGATTTTTTACTGCTTGCATTTTCAACCAAGTCTAGAATTTTACTAACTGTAGATTCTCCAAATTCCTTTGTAACCTCAGCGGTAATAACTCCATTAATATTAATACATCCACTTAAAATATCACTTCCTACTTCTACCTCGCGAGGAACAGACTCTCCAGTAAGTGCAGATGTATCGATCATAGAACTTCCGTCTATGATTTTTCCATCAAGAGGAATCTTTTCTCCTGCTTTAATTACAATAATATCTCCAATCTGAACTTCATCAGGGTCAACCTTTACAAGTTCTTCTCCTCTTTTTACATTTGCATAATCAGGTCTGATATCCATTAGGCTCGCTATTGATTTTCTTGACTTATCAACTGCATAACTTTGGAAAAGTTCACCTACTTGATAAAAAAGCATAACCGCAACACCTTCTGGATACTCACCGATTAAAAACGCACCAATTGTTGCCACGCTCATTAAAAAGTTTTCATCAAAAACTTTACCTCTAAAAATATTTCTAACCGCTCTTTTTACTACATCTCCACCTACAATAATATAACTTATTATAAATAGCGCGACTTGTAACCAATTATTATTTAAATTAAATATTGCTGCTATAGCTAATACTACAGCTCCGATTATTATTCGCCAAATTTTCGTTTTCATATTCCCTCAACTCCCTTAAGCCTTTTTCATAACTGTATCAGGCTCAATACTTTTAACTATCTTTTCAGCTGCTTCTATTATTGTTTGCATTTTTTCATCTTCACCATCAATAACAAGTTTTGTAGTCATAAAGTTAACTGTAGCTTCCTTAACACCATCAAGTTCGTTAATTGATTTTTCTATTTTTGCAGCACAATTTGCACAATCCAATCCTTCAAGTATGAATTTCTTTTTCATTTTAACATTCTCCTTTTATTATTTATAATTTAGTTTTTTATATTCCAAATAATCTACATCGTTTTAAAACAATACTTGAACATCTATTCAAGTATTGTTTTAAAAAAATTTTAATATTTCTTAATGCTATTGATATTACATTAAGCCTTTTTCATAACTGTATCTGGTTCTATACTTTTAACGATTTTTTCAGCTGTTTCTATTATCACTGGCATTTTTTCATCTTCTCCATCAATAACAAGTTTTGTAGTCATAAAGTTAACTGTAGCTTCCTTTACCCCATCAATTTCATTTATTGCCTTTTCAATTTTTGCTGCACAATTTGCACAATCTAATCCTTCTAGTATAAATTTCTTTTTCATTATAACGTCCTCCTAATTTTAATTAATTATTCTCATTAATATGAGTTAAACCTTGGTCAAATATCTGCTTTACATGTTCGTCATCCAAAGAATAATATACAACCTTTCCTTCTTTTCTGTTTTTTACTAATTTAGCTTGCTTTAAAACTCTAAGTTGATGAGAAATTGCTGATTGTGTCATATTCAATAATACTGAAATATCACAAACACACATTTCTGCTTCATCCAGAGCCCAAAGTATTTTAATTCTTGTTGAATCACCGAATACTTTAAATAATTCTGCCAAGTCATATAAAGTTTCTTCTTGAGGCATTTTGCCTTTAACCTGATTTACAGTTTCTTCATGTATAACTTCACAATCGCATCTTTCAATTAAATTTCTATTCTTAGTCATATTACCACCCCCATTTTATAGCTTGAACACTTGAACAACATTTCATATATGATTATTTATTATATTCTGCTATTTGTAGTTTGTCAATTATTATTTGAGCAATTATTAAAATGTTTCTTTAAGTTTTTTAAATCTAAGTTAAGGTTACAAGTATGATAAAAAAGATTTCATTCTGACATGTTTGACAGATATGATTTCAATCACGGACACTACTTAAGAAACTTCTGATATCTCAAGGTTATTAAAAGGAACTGACTTTATTGTCCATATAAATAAATATTGACAAATAATTCCTTATATGATATCTTAATCTAAATAAATAGGCAAAATTTTCTAAAGAAAATGACGCAAAACTATAGGGTCTAAACCAATTTAGGTATGATAGCCAGTTGCTGTACAAGTATTTGTACATTAATTATAGCTTTGCTGTTTTCTCCAACAACAAAGTTTTTTATTTTATAAAGGAGACATACTATGAAAAAAATAAAGATTACAATTACTTCAGTTTTAATACTTGTATTGTTTCTTGCAATTAATACAACATGTTTTGGAGTAGAAAAAATCTATACAGGCTCAAAATCAGAAGTTGATGCAACGTATATTGACAAAGGATATATAAATGTAAGGTATCTAAATGTTACAGAAAAAAAATTAAAAGTTATTATTCAAAAGGATTCAGAGAAATATACTTATGATTTAAACAACAGAGGCGAAGTTGATACATTTCCTCTTCAGATGGGAAATGGTAAATATAAAATAAGCATATTCGAAAATATATCAAGTAACAAATACGTCGTAAAACAAACAGTCAATGTCGATGTAAAATTAAATGATGAAAATTCACCTTTTCTTGTAAAAAATCAACTTGTGAATTTCTCTGATACAAGTGAAACAGTAAAAAAAGCACAAGAATTGACAGAAGATAAGACTGACGACATTGAAAAAATAGGAGTAATTTATGATTATATCATATCAAATATTGTTTATGACACCGAAAAAGCCAAAAATGTTCAAAGCGGATATCTACCAAAAATTGATGAAATCTTAAAGAGCAACAAAGGAATATGCTATGATTACGCATCTGTCATGGCATCGATGCTTCGATCTCAATCAATTCCTACAAAACTTGTTACAGGATATTCATCTAAATTAAGTGTGTACCATGCCTGGAATGAAGTATATACAGACGAAACTGGCTGGATTGCATTAAATGAAATCAATATTAACAGCAATGATTGGAATCTAATGGACTCCACAGTTGCATCTTCAGGAAAACAATCCGGAAGCCCAAAAGTTATGGAATACACGAATAAATTAATAAACAAAGAATATTACACAAAACAATTTGAATATTAAAATTTATCAATTCTATAATCAAAACTTTTTAATTATATAAAAATAGCCTATATCGCACTTTATCAAGTGATATAGGCTATTTATTATATGAAAATTTGTATTAACATTGATTATGGACATCCAGTTTTTTAGTTTATCCTGAGGCATATATATGAATATTAATGCTATTAGTGTGCAAATTCCTATAAATAAGCCAACAAGTTCCGACATTATAAATAAAAAGTATTTGATTGTTTCTATAAAAGTGTTCAATTTAGTTATATAATTATTATATTTAGTTTATCAGCAATTAGTTTCGCTGTTTCTTCTGCCATTTCTCCTGTAAATCGTACGCACTGCTCCATATGTTTTTCGGAGCCAAGCTCCATATTTCTTGTAAGTACTCTGCAGCATGTACTCTTTTGTTTTGCTTTAAATATATTATGCAATTCTGCGCTTAAAGACATTGCTTCATTTACAGATGGATCCTTCGGAATCTTTCTCCCAAAAAACAAACCTAGTGCCATTATTCCACCAGAAATTGCACCACAAGTACATCCTGAATTCCCCATACCTACCGGAAATCCTGATGACAACTTTATTACATCATCTGAAATATCAACATGAAATTCATCAATAATTGTTTTTAACACAGCCTCAGAGCAAAAAAAATCTCCATTCTTATAATAATTCTCAGCTGTTTTTTTAATTTTGCTAATATCAATTTTATCTACCATTTCTCCACGTCCTTTTATCTAATAATCTTGATAAATATTAAAATAACTAAACTACTCCATTTTATATCAAATATAGATTATCACTAATTAAATTTATAGTCAAATTACTTAATGTTATGCATATTTATAAACCTATAAAAACTAATTATACTAAAAAAGAGTGCGCCATTCTTATTACAATTTCATACACTCATGTTATATTAGTTGAATGAATTACCCTGAGAGCTATCAACAATACCTAAGAGCAAAGTGGTAACTTCATATCAAAAAAGCCTTGAGAGCATATCATTACCCTCCCAAGGCTTCAATTTAGTAAAATGACAAATCTTACTAAGCTACATGGTTATCCTTCAGTATCAACATCATTAATCTATTAACAGTTAAATTTTTTTACATTAATAACTCATTTAATTTATCACCTTTTATTTCATCGGCGCTCCAATTAATTACAGCAAACTTACCAATGGCGTGTGCATCCACATTGTTTATCCACTCAATTTCATTGCTGGCCTTTGCTGACAACATTTTGTTGGTTGTCTTAGTGCTATACAATGATGAATTGATAACCCACCATTTTGTATTAATATTTGCACGTTTTAAATCTTCTTCAAGTCGCATTGCTTCGTATACAGGTGTAGTTTCCGGTAAAGTTACAATAATAACTTCAGTTTCAGCAGGGTTTTTAAGCCTTGGTAAAAGTTTCTTAGCTGATTCAGGAATATCTCCCTGTGAACGTGATATTTCTTTGTTATAGCTTTGTGTTGATTCTAACAGTAATAATGTATGACCTGTTGGTGCTGTATCAATAACAACTACCTGATCCTCTGCCTTTTCTACAATTTCAGCAAAAGCTCTGAATACAGCTATTTCTTGAGTACATGGTGAACGCAAATCTTCTTCTACATAAGCAACATCTTCTTCAGTCATTGTTTCCTTTGCTTTTGAAAGCACTTCATCCTGATATTTTCTGAGTTCTTCATCTTCGTCTATGTTGCTCATTGTTATACCGCTGTTTTCATTAATTATATACTTGAGGTGAGCGGCAGGGTCTGTAGTTGTTAAATGTACGTTTTTTCCTTTCTTTGCTAAGCCTAAAGCAATTGCTGCGGCTATTGTAGTCTTCCCTACTCCACCTTTACCCATTGTAAATATTACTTTTTTACCGCTGTTATATAAGTCATCTATAACGTCTTTTAGCTTAGGCATATGCTGTGCATTTATTTTTTCTTCGCTTATTTTATATTTATCTTCTGTTAAAAACGATCTTACATTTTCTATTCCGGTAATATTATATGCTCTGAGTGGAATAAGATAAGTTGTTGCATTTTTTAGTCTCTCTGGTATTTCTGACAAAGCTTTTTGTTGCTTGTTATAAAAACTTTCAGATATATCATCATCATAAGATTCCAACACTCCATTGATAACTAAAGTTTGATTGTTAACGCCAATTTCTGAAAGTTCTTTAGAAGCTCTTTCAGCTTCTGCAAGAGGACCTGATTCTGGTCTTGAAACTAAAATTAAAGTTGTCAATTTACCATCCGCTAAAGTTTCAACTGC
This sequence comes from Clostridium sp., assembly GCA_036677665.1. Classification (GTDB taxonomy): domain Bacteria; phylum Bacillota; class Clostridia; order Clostridiales; family Clostridiaceae; genus Clostridium_H. The sequence goes on from JAVBVX010000014.1 coordinate 13,565, forward strand.
CTTTTTATATACTTCTTTTTTACTTTCTAGTCCCGAAAGCTGACCAAGGCATGATGCTCCATGGGTACTTTCACTTATTCTTTGAAATATTGTTTCGAATGATGTTTTTTCCGTCATTGTCACCACCTTTTAGGAAATCTTTATATTTACCATCGATAGCATTCATTAGTTTATCTGGTTTTAAGCAAAAATCAAAGTCGGCTTTCCAGCCCTTCTCATTTTTTCCAATGCAAAAGCTAGAATTGTTGATTTCTTCAAACCCTAACTTAATTTGATCTACAGTAAATTCCGCTAATAACTTGTCTATTGATACCTTAGTTTTATCTTTGAGTTGATTAACCTTTTGTAGTTTTGTGCAAGTATTATTGTATAGATTTATGATGTCTTGATAAATGTCTTGTTTATTATTCTGTCCATTTACATTATGTTCTTCTTTTTCTCTTTCTATTTCTTTTTCTATTTCTTTTTGTGTTTCTGTATCCATACTATATGGATACTGTATACCATTTTCTTTTACATGTATATCTATACCGCTAGGATACATTAGTTTTTTTTTTGTTCCGTATCTACACTTGTATCATCTATAACCATAGCCCTATTAATTTTGTATCCAAGCGCATTTGACAAGTCCAAATACTTCTCAACGAATTCTTTATTTTTAACACTTTTTAATTCAGAAATTACTCTTTCTATAACCTTTGGACTCATAGAGCCATTGTATTTAATCCAATTTATTATCATTATTTCATTAGTACCTTCTGAATATAGAATTTTTTTGTCATTAATGAACTTTTTTAATAACAGTTCTATATCATCCTTATCAAGTCCTAATTCGACTTCAATTATTTTTTTAGGCAATTCAAAGATCCCACACTGAGCTGTTTTTGAATTAGTCATCAAATATATATAAAAGCACTTTTCCTTGTATGTTATGCTCAAAATATATCCGTCTTGCCAATACCTTATATCTATTTTTCTAAATGCCGCCATATCAATATCTCCCTTAATAAATTATTTATATTCACTTGTTTTGGAGTATACTATATTAGATATTATTATAGGTTACTCTACTTACAATACAGATTCCAAACTGTTCTGTATTTTTTGATTATTTTTAGACTTATACAACCTTGTATTTGCAATTCATTGCTTTCTTTGAATTAACTTTATCCGGCATTGTTTTAATGCTTTCTTTTTTTCCACTTCTTTCTTCCATAAACTCGTCAATTTCGATTCTATTAAATGCGAGCTTCTTTTTCCCGATTTTTCTGTGAGGAATCATATGCAAATTCTGATATATCCAAGGCACGCTCATATTGATATATTTTGATAATTGCTTTGTATCCATTATATCATTGCCAGATTCTTGATTAGAAATAGACAAGTTTTGCAGTGTTACTTTTACTGTCTCTTCCACTATTTGTGCAATTAGCTTTTCCAACATAAATCTTCTCCTTATTTTTTTGTGGTTTACTCTCAATTATAGAACTTTTTTTATTTTATCTCATCCACCTCCTTAATTTTGGGTAAAAAAATGGCTTGTTTGCGCCTAGAGACGCACAACAAGCCATATTAAATCAAGCCTACAATTTTAGATAATCATCACATAACATGATAATACCACCATACCCTTTTTTTGTCAAGAGTGTTATTAAGAGAAAATAAATAGAGTCACTACTTACTACGATACTACATTTCAAGGTATCTTGTTTATTAAAATCAATTTTTATATAATGTATAAATGAATGACAAGAGATGTTTTATTTGTTTAATGCAAATTAGTACCAATACAAAAATGTATGAAACAACAAATTAAATACAAATAATGGAGATTAATATATGAGCATAGACTACAAAAATAATAAATTTCGCTTTAGAGTTGCCAAAAACGGAACAATTTACTCCCAAACTTATACAACTCATAAAAATATGACAGAAAAAGAAATTAAAGAAAAAAAGTGGCCCAGGGACGTAATTCAGGCTCACAAGGATTTCGAAGTATCAATTTTAAGAAATGAAATAGGCAAAAAAGAAAGCATGCTCTTTAATAACTTAGCTCAATTGGTTCTTGATGAACATGTAAGACCTAATTTAAGAGCTAATACTGAAAGTTTTTATATGACAGCTTACAATACACATATACTAGAATATTTTGGTGGCATACCTCTTAATAAAATTGATAACATTGATATTCAGAAATTTATAAATCATAAAAGTAAAATCCTAAAAGCTTCAACAGTACGTCAGATTTATGCTATTTTATCGTCTACTTTCAACAAGGCTATAGATTGGAAGTATATTAAAGAAAATCCTTGTAGAAATATTACCTTACCTAAAGTAAAGAATAAGAATTATGCAGAACTACTTTCAGTTGAAGAAATATCCAAACTCATAAAAGCTATAGAAAACGAACCTGAGATGTTTAACGTCATATTTTCTATTGCCTTGTATTGTGGATTAAGACAAGGAGAAATTTTAGGTTTAACCATTGCAGATATTGATCTAAAGAATAATTATATTGATGTAAATAAACAATATGTTTCCCATTATAGGAACGGTAAAGTAAATCATGAAATAGCCAAAACGAAAACTGACAACTCTATCAGAAAAGTATATATGCCTGAAACTGTTAGTGAAATGCTGGAACAATATATAAGCAAGTTAAAGATACTAAACATTAACCCAGATAAACAATTTCTTTTTATCAACCCTAAGACGCAAGTAATTTATGACCGTAATGCTATTTACAGAAGGTTTCTAAAAATGGCCAAAGGGATTGAGCTATATAATATTACTTTTCATGATTTAAGGCATCTGCAGGCCACTATGATGATCAATTCAGGTGTTAACATTGTAGTTGTAGCCAAAAGACTTGGCGACACAATTGAAACTGTTTCAGAAACCTATTTGCATTCAATAGAGAAAGTGGAAAAGGATTCTGTTAATCAGCTTCAGGATTTCATTAACAATAAGATTAGGACATATTAATGGGACATAATTTCACAGCATAAATAATTTTTTTGTCCCAAAAATGTCCTAACACTCCTTTTTGTCTCTATTTATGCTTAACATTTTGTCCTATAAACACTTTACAAGCAAAAACTAAAAAGACACCAACCTGTTGCAGTCAGTGCCTTTCCTCAATTGGTTAATTACATATTGCTTACTTCTTCGTGCTCATGTGCTTCTTTATATTTTAAGCGAGTAGCTT
>JAVBVX010000015.1:0-5898 GCA_036677665.1 Clostridium sp.
GATACACCCGTACCCATCCCGAACACGATGGTTAAGCTTCACAGCGCCGATGGTACTGCACTGGAGACGGTGTGGAAGAGTAGGACATCGCCAGGTAAGCTAAAAACACTAAGCATTTGCTTAGTGTTTTTTTATTTTAAGTAGAAGTAAAGAGCCTTGCTGATTATATTGGCGCGGCTCTTTTGCTTAAATAATTCTTGCAATAGCCCCTCAGTAGATGATCTATTAAAAGCTGTAAACATAATCTATGAATATTAATATTATGAATAGAGGATATAAAGTTAAAAAGTGATTATTCTTAGACTGAATTTGGAGGCATGAGAATGAATGAGAGAGATATAATCAAGACTATGAAGATTCCTGAAGAATTAAATAGAATAATAGATAGTTGTGAGAATATTATTATTCCGAGATCTAGAGAACACTTATTTCAGCTTGCTTTAGGTGGCACAGAGAATAAATACTTTGAGGTAGCTTATGATGTTCCAGGTAAGGGAAGAGAAGTGGAAGCAACTGTGGCACTGTGTAAAAATGGAGTAGTAGTAAACTATTCAGATACCTACTTAAGGCGAAGAGATCCAAACTGCATGATCATAGGTGATGATAAGCCCTCTGATAAAGATTATTATAATGATAGATATGGTGAGAGTTTTACAAAAACAAGAGAGGAGACTATTAACTGGCTTTCTAATCAGGATTTAATAATAATGCCTTTTATGGCAGGGGGAAAGGAAGTTGGATACCCTGCTATTCTAGTAGCTCCTTCTAATGCAGGATTTTTTGCAGCAGCACTTGCTGATTTGCAGGGATTTGTAGCTGCTGACGAGATAAAGGAAGGCTTTAAGATAGAAGCTGTAATATATTTAGCACCTCCTTTTAGGCATACTCATTTTGATAGAAAACAAATAGTAGTTCATAATAGATGCGATGATATTTATGAAATGTTTGCATATAATTTATACCCGGGTCCCAGTGCAAAAAAAGGTGTCTATGGATTCTTATTAACAAAAGGTGAAGATGAAGATTGGGTAACTTTGCACGGATCAACAGTTAAGATAATAACTCCTTATGAAAATAGTGTTATTATAATGCACGAAGGTGCTAGTGGCAGTGGTAAGAGTGAAATGACTGAGCAACTTCATAGAGAACCGGATGGTAGTATTTTAATTGGAACTAATATTGTAAACAATGAAGAAATTCATATGTATCTTAATGAAAGTTGTAGACTAAACCCTGTAACAGATGACATGGCGCTTTGCCACCCAAAACTTCAAAATGGAACAAAAAAACTAGTTACGAAAGATGCTGAAAATGGTTGGTTTATAAGAACAGATCATATAACTAAGTATGGAACAGATCCTTATCTTGAGAGCATATGTATAAAGCCAAAAGAGCCTTTGATTTTCTTGAACTATGATAGTGTTCCAGGATCAACTTGTCTTTTGTGGGAACCTATTATGGATGAATCAGGAAAACCGTGCCCTAATCCAAGGGTTATAATGCCAAGAAGATTAATTGATAATATTATTCATGAACCTGTAAAAGTTGATATAAGAAGTTTTGGTGTAAGGACACCACCGTGTACAAAAGAGAATCCTACTTATGGTATATTAGGATTATTTCATATATTACCTCCAAGTTTAGCTTGGTTATGGAGACTTGTATCACCTAGAGGTCACGCAAATCCTAGTATAACTGACTCAGAGGGAATGCATAGTGAAGGGGTAGGTTCATACTGGCCATTTTCTACAGGAAGAAGAGTAGATCAGGCGAACCTTTTACTAAAACAGATTATTAATGCAAGCGACACTGGATATATTCTTGTACCAAATCAATATGTTGGTGCATACAAAGTAGGATTCATGCCTCAGTGGCTTGCTAGGGAATATTTTGCAAGAAGAGGTGGAGTTAAGTTTTCTCCTAATAGATTGGTAGAATCAAAATGTCCTCTCTTAGGATTTTCAATAAGTAGGTTAAAAATAGATGGAACAGAAATACCAAGAGAATTACTAAATGTAAGATTACAACCAGAGGTTGGAGAAGAAGGATATGACTATGGGGCAATGCTTCTTGAGAATTTCTTTAAGGATGAACTAAAAAAATTTTTAACTGATGATTTAGATACATTAGGAAGGAAGATAATTCAGTGCTGCCTAGATAATGGAGGAATAGAGGATTATTTAAACCTAATTCCAACAGAAAAATAGCAGATGTGTAGAAAATTGAATTGAGAAAAGGAGAAGATTGAATTTAATCTTCTCCTTTCTTGAATCTATCTAAATTTAGTGCATTCATATCAACAATATCACATTTCCTATTTACAATTAATTCAGACATTATTTTTCCTACTATTGGGGAGAGGCTAATTCCATCTCCACCTAGTCCTGTAGCAATATAAAATCCAGATATATCAGTACCACATAATATAGGTAATCCGTCTGGTGAAGTAGGCCGGAGTCCAGCAAAAGTTCTAATGGCACAGATATTATTAAGGAATGGGAAGAAGTTTACTGCATTTTTAAGGATTTCTTTTATAGCCACAAAATTAGTATTAGTATTATACCCAGCATTTTCACGACAACCACCTATAATTAAATTCCCTGTAGGTGCCTGACTTAGTGAAAGCCCTACATGTAAGCTTGATATAATACTGTTTTCATCAAGAAGCTCAGGTTCATGCTTAGCTACGATAAATTTTGCATCCATAATCTGATGATGAATCATAAAAGGCACTTGTTCTGTAATTACTATTTGCCCTCTTACAGGAAAGACGGGGATTTCCATTCCTAGCATATTTCCTATTATACCAGCACTATATCCAGTAGCATTAATAACAATAGGTGTGGATATTTCATGCTCATTGGTAATAACTTTAGTTATTTTTCCTGATTCTGTGGATAAATTTATTACTTTATTGTGAGGCAGAAATCTAGCACAAAGTTTTTTAGCTGCTTTTATATAGCCTAAGGTAAGATTGAAAGGGTATACACTAGAGTCGGACTCATTGTAAGCACTTGCAATAACAGTTTTAGCAAGTCCAGGCTGCTGCATGTGGGTATCCTTATAATCTAGCATAGATATACTAAGACCTTGGCTATTTTGTTTTTTTACAAAACGCTCTATTACTGGGAGATATTTTTCGTCATTTATTAAGATCATTCCTCCCACATTATGATAGCCTATATTATAGTCTAGTTCCTCAGGAAGAGTCTTATATATTTCAGCACTCTTAGTAACCATATCTAACATAATTCCTGAGTTTTTAGACTGCAAGATAATTCCTTCATCACAAGCACCGGAAGCACCTGAATTTAAATTTTTATCTTCAACCAGTATAGGTTTTAACCCTGCTTTTGATAGATAGTAGGTGATAGCAGTACCAATAACTCCTCCTCCAATTACAACAGCATCAGTAAAAAGTTTACTCATCGGAATCCTCTCCTAGATATTCTTGTATTTTAACAGGTCTTACAGGGAGGCGGCTGTGAGAAGGGGGAGTGTCTTTAGGATTATAACCTTTTTCTTCTAATAATTTGATTATAATGGTACTACATATACGTCCTTGGCATAATCCCATACCAGACCTAGTTAGCTTTTTTATCTCATCTAAGGTAATAGCATCATTATCAATAGCATCTTGTATTTCATGTAATGAAATTTCTTCACATCTACATATAATAAAATCATTGTCCATTTTATCACACCCTTTATATTTTCACATTCCGAACTTCCATTGCAAATTCTTTTGGTACTTCTATAGCTATAACATAAGTTTTATTAAAGGTTTCTCCAGTTTTAACTGAATGTATCTTGCCAAGAGTAATTACCTCTCCCTTACGATTTAAGCATTGAACTTCATCACCCTTTTCAGGAAGAGGAAGTAATTCATAGGGAATTTTCACTAAGGCTGTTGTAGGAGTAAAATTTATATCTATAATAAATATTGCAAGACCAGGACAATGGGTCATACAGACAGAACATGCTCTGCATTTTTCAGGATTAAGAGTAGGAAGATTATTAATCTTCTCTCCGATAATTATAGCACCAAAAGGACAAGATTTTTCGCAAGGATTACAGGGGATACATTCAAAGCATTCAATAACTGCTAGAGGTTTTTTATTAAGATCTTCAAGAGAAGGTATTCCAGGAGCTAAGGCTATTTCTGCACTTGAAGGGTAGCCAGTGTACTTTATTCCTTCTTTCATTATATCTTCCTCCCTTTACCTCTTAATTGTTCTAGATAGCTACGAATATGGGTCATTGTCATTTCAGCATTCTCTTTATCTACACAATATCCCAGTTCGATTGCACAGCATAATCCTGCTAGACGTCCTTCTTCTATGGCAATAGATGCTTCTTCTACTCCAGTCATATCTCCAGCTGCATAAATATTTTTAATAGATGTCTCTAGATTTTCTTTTACTACAGGTATATATCCACCTAGTTTAGAATTATAAGTCATAGTGCAGCCTATCATTCTTGTGAGTTCAGTAGAAGGAGACAAGCCTACAGCTAGACATAAAGTATCTGCATCAAGAAGTAACTCAGTGGAAGGAATTTTGTTGAATTTTTCATCTAATTTTACTAACTCAATTTGCTCTAGCTGATTTCTACCTATTGCTCTATTTACTGTATATCCCAGGAAGAAAGGAATTCCTGAACGACGAAGCTTTGCAGCGTGAACACTATAACCGGTTATCTTTTGTGAAGCTTCAATAATAGCTTCTACCTTAATACCAGCTTGGAGCAGATGATAACTTACAATGAGTCCTACATTACCAGAGCCAACCATAAATATTTTTTTCCCAGGTACTACTCTGTGAATATTTACTAAAGTCTGTGCAGCACCAGCTCCCATTATGCCAGGTAGTGTCCAGCCGGGAAAAGTAAGGGGCTTCTCTGTAGCCCCACAACATAATATAATCTTTTTTGCATTTATTTCAGTATAAGTTCCATTATTTATAGTTGCTAAGGTATTATTCTCATCAATGCCTATTACCTTAGTATTAAGCATAATTTCAACCTTGTTATCTTTTGCAAGGGATAATAGTTTTTCTCCAATCTCATAGCCCCTTGAACCAGCCATTTGGTCCTTAGACCCAAAGAATTTATGAGTTTGCTTGAAGAGTTGACCACCAGGTAATAGATTTTCATCTATAATCAGTGTTTTAACACCATACTTTGAAGCTTCAATAGAAGCAGATAAACCAGCAGGTCCTGCTCCTATGATAGCTAGTTCAACATTCTTCATCTAATCCCTCCCATGTACCATTTCCTATTTGGGTTTTTATTTGCATTCCATCTTTAACAGGGGTTATGCATGCACGTATGTTTGGAATACCATCAACGGTCATTATACAGTCATTACATCTGCCAATAGCACAGAAAACTCCACGAGGTTCATTGTACTTTCTTGTATACCTACATATTTTTTTGCCATGTGCTAAAAGTGCTGAGGAAATAGTATCACTTTCTAAGGCTTCTATAGGTTCACCATCTAGGAAAATTATTATCTTTTTATTATCTTGGGCTTCTCCCAATATGGGATGGTTAATAACTCTCATTGTTTATCACCCCTTTTTATTCATATAGTCTCAAAGGTGCCTTATCTTTAGTTATTGAAAGCAAAAGGTAGAGAATTCCTACCTAGCTTTACTATATTTTATGAGAAGGGTGACTAAGTGTGAAAATATTAATTGTTTTATTAGAGTTGTAAAAGAAAAAAATGAATGATAAGTAAAAGGACTGCTAATTTTAAGCAGTCCTTTTACTTAGGTGCGCCCAGCATTTCATTGACGTTAGAAAAGCAACAGAACGCCGAAAATAAATACACCAATGGATTGTTTGAAAGAATTATTGACAGAAACAACTTAAATGAAGCATTTAAGAGAGTTAAAG
>JAVBVX010000016.1:0-3365 GCA_036677665.1 Clostridium sp.
GATACACCCGTACCCATCCCGAACACGATGGTTAAGCTTCACAGCGCCGATGGTACTGCACTGGAGACGGTGTGGAAGAGTAGGACATCGCCAGGTAAGCTAAAAACACTAAGCAGATGCTTAGTGTTTTTTATTTTTTTGTATAAATTTTATTTGACTTATGCACATCAGTTAAGGCTTGTGCAATGTATTTTAATGAGGTAGCTACTCTTTCTCTAAAGCAAATTCAACCGCTGAAATAGCATGTATTTTTGTTGTGTCAAAAATCGGAATACTAACATCTTTTTGTTTTATCAATAAAGGTATTTCTGTACAACCTAATATTACTCCTTCAACACCTTTTAACACTAAGTTATTTATTATGTCTTTATATTTTTCTTTTGAAGTCTCATTTATTATGCCTTTACATAGTTCCTCGAAAATAACTTCATGAATGATTTGTCTATCAGCTTCATCAGGTATAACAACGTCAATATTAAATTTATCCTTTAATACTTTTTTGTAGAAATCTCCTTCTATGGTAAACTTAGTTCCAATCAATCCAATTTTTTTCATTCCTTTTTCAATTACCTTCTCACCTGTTACTTCAGCTATATGTAAGACTTTTATTCCTACTCTATCTTCTATGTCACTTGCCATTTTGTGCATTGTATTAGTGCATATTATAATAAAATCAGACCCTCCATTTTTTAACTTCTCAGCAGATTTAACCATGATCTCAGTTAATTCATCCCATTTATCTTGGTGCTGTAATTGTTCTATTTCTTGAAAATCAACTGAATACATTAAGCATTTTGCAGAATGAAGTCCTCCTAATTTGAGTTTAGTAGTTTCATTAATAATTTTATAATACTCAAGTGATGATTCCCAACTCATTCCACCAATTAAACCAATTGTTTTCAATTAACACATCTCCTTTAGAATTTAAATTTTTTATTTAATAATGTTTCTATTTTGAAATCTAATAAAACATTAATTTAAACTTATATAATTGATCGTTTAATAATATTATACATTAGTATTACTCCATGTTTATTAATGCATTTGAAATTTCCTCAAATCTGTCATCATCTATACCAAGTTTTCTCTTGAATCTTTCATCCTCTATTCTGGAAATAATTATCTTAGTAGGAGATATTTGATTAACAACATTTTTTATCTTTTGAATTGATTCTTCATCATCGTTATAACCCTTAATGATAGTAATTTCCAGTAGAAATCTTCCTTTATATTGTTTATTAAAGAAAACCATGTTTGAAATATATTCTTCTAATGTATAGCCTTCAATTGGCCTTTGAATTTTTTGAAAATCTTCTTCTGAAATTGCTTTTATCTCTCCAATAATTTCGTCACACTTATTGGCTATTTGTATATATTCATCTCTCGCCAATAAATATCCGTTAGATAATAGTCTTATAGGTACTCCCTTACTTTTGATTAGATCAATAATATCACTAATTCGGCTATTTACAAAAGCCTCTCCCTTTGAATTAATATAAACCAATGCTGCTTTACAATTTTCTATCATACTTTCTAGTTCATTTAATGAATTATTCATTTCATCAAATGACTGTTGAGTATCTACTTTATTATATGATTTTCCAATAGGGCAGAATATACAGTCAAAGTTACAATGCTTTTCAGGCAGTATATTTACTTCCAGTACCCTTCTTCCATCTTCAATATAAATATTTTTATAACTGAAACCACTCATTACCGTATCCTCCTTAATAATATTTCATAGCACTATTCTAAAATAAATAAAATAAAAAAGCCCAAGGAAATATTTTTAGAATATCTCCCAGGCTTTTATCCTTCCGTGTACACAGTTATCTGTGCGTCTTCTCTCGGACCAGCCAGTTATAAATTGCGGAACCCTAGAAAACTAAACTATATAAACTTTTTTGTAAATTATCAGTTGCAACTTATTACCTAGTTTAGCATAATAGTAGATTTACATCAACTTAATATTATGCTTAGTAAAAGTTTACGAGTACGGCACAAAGTTGAAGGATAGCAAATCATTTTATCCAACATAACACTATATTTTAATTCATCTGATATGACTTTTCTTAAGTCCAACTATATAAAAACATATTAACCCAGAAATAATAACAGTTAATAATGGTATCAATTTTTTATTAATTAAATAAGATTGCTCTTTATTATTTTTAACTTTCTCTGTATTATCTAAACTGACATCAGCAGAAGTAATTGATACTTCACTATCTTCAGTCATCCTCTCCTGTGTTTCAAAGTATTTTCCTTCATTAATATACTTTTCATAACGAAGTACCATATTATATGGCTGGCTCACAAGCTTTAAGGTTTTATAATCATCAGAGGTAGTTTTGAATACCCAAGTATCATCAATGGTAGTTTCATTTAATAAAACTGCTACAAAAAAGTTTCCAGCTGTAGGTTTACTGTTTGTTCCATAATATTTATCAAATCTTTTAACTTGAATTTTCGAATCTTCCATACTTCCCGTCATAACGGTAGAAGGGATGATGCTGTATGTATCTGTATTAATACTAGTTATTCTTCCTATGAAGAGTGCTTTTGGTTTGTCAAACATAAGTGACTCTGGTATATCCCCTGCGTAAACAGTTGTATATATAAACAATATTATTATAATGATAGTAATAAAAATCTTTTTCATCACTCCAACTCCTCCTGTTTAGTTTTCCGATATTTTTTTAAAAAGACTAATTATATTTTGCTATATCTAAATTTAATTATACAACAAAATAGTGTAGTTATTGAAATATTTAACATGACTAAATGCAAATTGTTTATATGAAATAAAATCGTTTAATTTTATTTTGGCAGTAAAAGCTATGTAATTTGACCAATTAAGTCGTATATATTCAATGTAGCCAAGCATACATATCCTAGTGTATCAGTATGCTTTAAAGTAAGTATTAATGAGTATATTGAAGAAAGTATGATATTCTTTTAATTTAAAGACTAAATTTACATAAAGTTGTCGATAATTCTGTGATAAGATATTCCTTGTCGCTTCGAGAGAGCAAAGAAAAAACAGACACTGAGTATGAATCAACAGCTTTAAAACATTAGTTTATAAAGTAGTGATTAGATACCAAGGGTTAGGGATTTAAGGGTTCTTAAGAAAGATGACATCAACTAAAAAAGTGTTGACAAAACGTTTACAGGTTGATATAATGAATAAGCTGTCGAGAGATGGTGAAAAAAACTTGGTCTTTGAAAATTAAACAGAAATTAAGGTAAATAAAATGCCAGTCAATAACTTTAAGTAATGAGTAACAGATTAAACTTTTAAATTGAGAGTTTGATCCTGGCTCAGGACGAACGCTGGCGGCGTGCCTAACACATGCAAGTCG
>JAVBVX010000017.1:0-41041 GCA_036677665.1 Clostridium sp.
ACTACAAGCTTTGGAAGAAAATGGGCTTGTGAATAGAGTTGAATTAAACCAGATTCCACCCCGAGTAGAATATTCATTAACAGATAACTGCTTACAACTTGCACCTGCATTGGAAGCTATTTTTAATTGGGGAAAAGAGATGATGACAAAAGAGAATATGACTTTACAGACTACTAGCCAAAGAAAATGATAAGTGCTTGCAATGATATGAAACAGAAATGCTATCTTTTATTTTAGTTGTCTAGATAAATTAAAGTATGTATTGTTAATTTATGCCCTAATAATATCATCATTCCATTTAACCATTGTTAAAGTTAAATGAAATAAGGCCAGGATACAAACTATCTCTAAAGAAAGTTGTATCCTGCCCTCTAAATATTTGTTTCCTCTTATAATTTATAAATATCAAGTATACCACCGTTTTTAAAATCTTCAGCAAATAAAATATCTGTAACCTTTTCAGCAACATATGCTGGTTGTAAAAGACGTCCTTTTTCTTTCAATCCTACAAATGTATTTATTAATGGGAAATCCTCTTTCTTAGAAGATCTAATTTGCACTTGCATTTCTGTATCTACAACTCCTGGAGCAAAAGATAATATCTTAGTTGGGAACTCTAATTCATTTTGCTCAGCTCCTACACATTGCGTAAACATATCTAATGCAGCTTTAGATGTGCAGTAACATCCCCATCCTGGATATGGACTTTTAGCAGCCGCTGAAGAAATATTTATTATTCTTTTTTCTATTTTAAGGTCATTTGTCTTTCTTAAGAATGCTATAGTTAATACCATAGGTGAAATTAGATTAACATTAACACTTTTTTGTATTTCATTAGTTTCAACTTTTTCTACTAATTTAATCGGATCAACAACACCTGCGTTATTAATCATATAGATAGCTTTAGCATTAGTTGTATCTATATTAGAGAATATTTTTTCAGCTAAAGCCTCTGCTCCATTTGTATCATTTAAATCATACTCAATATAGTCTAGTTTTACATCATTTTTTGCTGCTTCTTCAATTAAAGTATTGTTTTTAGTTCTTGAGATACAGATTAGATGGTTATCTTTGTTCATTAATTTTTGAGTTAAAGCTTCTCCTAATCCTTTTGATGCACCAGTGATTATAATATAATTCATTTTAATTTCCCTCTTTCTAATTTTATTTTTTATTAAAAAATTTTATTTTAAAAATTAATATCCCTTTAGAATACTCCTTATCCTCATATAAATCAATGTGTTCAATATGTACATCAACAGTTACTATAAATAGAATAGAAATAACTACTATAATAATAAAAACTGATACTATTAATATACTACATCTAGTACCAATTCTCCTTCTATATTTCAATTTTTCTATCACGATGCCGTAATTTATATATAATTTATTCACTAGTAAATCCTTCCCTTATGAGTAGATTATTATGCTTGAAGAATTAAATCTAGTGGGAGCACATAAAAATAACTAGTATGAGAGTCGTTCTCATCATACTAGTTATTAATTATATCAATAGAAAATTACTGAAATATTTTTCTATGTATAAAATACAGCTCCTGGAGGATTTGGTCTCTTACCCCATAATCAAACCACCATCTACATACAAGGTCTGCCCAGTCATAAAGCGGCTCCAATCTGAAGCTAAAAACAGAACAGGACCAGCTATGTCCTCAGGACAAGCGATTCTTCTAAGGGGAGTTTGGGCAATAATCATTTCTTTTACTTCTTCTTTCGTTTCCCTACTTGCATCTGTGGGGTATACTAAACCTGGTGCAACACAATTAACCCGTATACCAAACTGACCTAAATCTGCTGCCAGATTACGACTATACCCTACAAGAGCTGATTTAGCTGTAGTGTATTCATGGTAAGGAACGATGGGCCTTGCTACTAGATTGGTAACGATATTAATAATACTTCCCTGACTCCTCTTTTTCATGTTGGGAAGAACAGCCTGACAAACATTATGCGTTGAACGTAAAGCACCATCTATTTGACCCTGATAATCCTCCCAGTCTAGTTCCCAGGCAAGTTTTCGCTTATCAGGATTAAACACATATTGTTTAAATGCATTATTAACTAAAACATCAATTTTCCCTACTTCTAACAGAATCTCTTCAACCATATCCCTAACGGCATTATTGCAGGTTACATCTGCTTGAATGGACCAGGCGTCACCGCCAAGATCTTTACAAGAATTAACTACTTGCTCTGCTGCCTCTTTGTTTTGCAGATAATTAACTATTACAAAAGCCCCTTCTTTTGCAAAAGATTTTGCAATTTCTGCCCCTATGCCTCTGCTTGATCCTGTAACAAGAATAATCTTATCCTTAAAAATCATTTAGGACTCCAACCTCCTTTTATTTCTTAGGTATGAGCTCATCAATCACTACTTGGGACATATCTAATTTCTTACTAATAAGCCCAACACTTTGATAAGCATCTGCACCCTTTTGTAGTATTTCCAGCTCAAGTGCACCAAGGATCTTCTTTGATTGATCGGAAGAAAGGCTTGAAATATTCCTTAAGTTAACAACTTTTAAGTTATTAGCTTCGTCCTTACCGTCTATTGCATATTTCACCGCTAAAGAAGCTGCTTCCTTAGGGTTATCAATCATCCACTGAGTACTGTTTTGATATCCTTCTAAAAACCTTTTAATAACTTCCTTTTTCTCCTGGTAAGTTTTTTCCGTTACAACATATACGTCACTAGGCAGATTTATGTAGTCCTTAACCTCCATAACATTCACCTCACCTAATCCTTTTTGTTTACCTATCTCTAAGCCCGTGTCTGTAGCCGCTGTTGCATCTACTTGTCCTTGCATTAGAGGGGCAAAATTTAAAAGACCGGTTTCAACTATAGTTACGTCTTTTTCTGTAAGTCCCACCTGGTGTAAAAGCAAGAGTAAATTCTGACGTGTTCCGCTGGATAGACTATATACTCCGATCTTTTTACCCTTTAGATCTTCCGGCTTAGTAATATTCTTTTCTTTTAAAGAAACTACATTAAATACATTCTGAGGATAAATACTATATATAGCTACTAATTTTTCTCCTTTATCTAAAGCTGCATATAAAGAACCTGGATCCGTAAAAGCAATATCTGCTTGGCCAGAAAGAATATTTTTGATAGCATCTCCACCGCCTGCACCAGGGATGAAGGAAATCTTTATTCCCTTATCTTTATAGAAACCTTTTTCTTCATCCACTAGAAGATTGATTTGTTCCGTTATAGGTTTACTCCAGCTAGCAACCCTTATCTCTTCAATCTTCTTCAGCTCTTGCTTAGAGCTTTCCCCCTTATCAGCGGCAGAACAACCGCTTATAAACATGCTTCCTATGAGTAATATGCTTCCTAATAAATACTTAATCTTCATTTTTTTCTTCCTTTCATATATGGTTTTAATAATATTTTTTCAATAAGATTTACTCCTTGGTATAAAGTGGAACCCATAATGGTGAGCAGTATAAGTACTGAAAACATCAGTGGTGTATCCATCATGCTTTGAGAGGCAATAACCATTGCACCCAACCCAACGTTTCCTCCTATAAACTCACCGACTACGGCTCCAACCACAGCCAATACAACTGCTACCCGAAAGCCTGCCATAATTGCAGGCAATCCAGCAGGTATTTTTAAACGAATAAGAGTTTGTAACCGTGTGGCTCCTAATATGTAAAATAAATCCTTCTTGCCTGAATCTGTAAACTGAACAGCTGTTACTGTGTTTTCTAGAAGAGGGAAAAAGCAAATTAATGCGGTAATCACAACTTTAGAAGTCATACCAAATCCAAACCACAAAATAAATAGCGGAGCTAAAGCTAATTTAGGAACTGCTTGGCTTGCAATCACATAAGGGTATAATAGTTTTCTTAAAAAATTGATCTCTCCCATCAGTATTCCAAGAATCAATCCCATTGAACAGCCAATAAGCAGCCCTAATATTACCTCAATGCTGGTTCGAAGGATATGCGGTAAAAAATATCCACTTTTAAGGCCATCCCATAATTCTAAAAGAATCACTGTAGGAGTTGGAAGGACGAGTTCCGACATTGGCCGTGCTACTATTTCCCAGATAATTAGTAAAAAGACTAAAAGTAAAGCAGAATAATATTCAACCCTTTTCATTTTGCCCTCCATTGATTGACTGTCGAATGCGTAAGCATAAATCATTAAAATACGGTTCATATCTCATCTCATAACTACGTTTCTCTGGCATATCTACTTTAATATCATAGCTAATCTGACCATCTACCATTATGGCTATCCGGTCGGATAAGTAAACAGCTTCAGTAATATCATGAGTTATAAAAAGCACCGTTGTTCTGTGCATTTTGCAAAGCTTTAACAAGTCATCCTGTAGTTCTTCTCGAGTAATGGCATCTAATGCTGCAAAAGGCTCATCTAAAAATAACATACTAGGTTTTTGCATAAGAGCTCGTGCAACAGCCACCCTACTTTGCTGACCGCCAGATAACTCCGTGGGATATTTCTCCTTCTGTAAGCTAATCCCCACTAATTGAAGCAGCTCTTTAGCATACTCCACATCTTCCTTTCTAGGCTTTCTTTGAATTGAAATGGGCAGTAGAATATTTTCAAGGACCGTTTTCCATTCTAAGAGAGTAGGTGACTGAAAAACATAGCCAATCTGAGCTGAAGGCTTTAACACTTCTTCATCCTGCAGATATATCTTGCCCTGATCTGGTTTCAAAAGACCTGCTGCAAGCTTCAATAGGGTAGTCTTACCACATCCACTTCTACCTAATAGAGTGTGAAAATCCCCTTCTTTAATTTGCCAGGAAGTGTCTTTAATTGCAAAATCCAACCCCTTATATCGATAACAAATATGGTCTAGTTTCAAGAAGCTCAAGTCATTACCTCCTAATCAACGTAAGGAGCAAATTTTTCTGAATACTCCTCAGCACTATGTTCTATATCTACCATATTGACTAAGTCTAGCAAATTAAACCGTCCGTCATGATGCCATCCGGATTCAGGAGAAGTCATATTTCCTAGTGCCGTTATACGATTAACTCCTACGTTAGCTAATAAGTCTGAAATATTGAAAAGTTCCTTAGGCGTTGCTGCAATACCTACTGTTTGGAGCAGCTGGCGGAAGGGTTCTATATATCCTATTATCTCTTCTAACTCATCAACAGCTATAATTTTCACAACTCTATTCAAAGAACTCGGTGTTATTTCCTTACAATTTTCCTCATATACAACTGTCCAGTTATTTAGTGAATCACTCATTACTTCCTTTGTTGATTCATGAAAGGCACTAAGCTCTTCTCTATTGCGCCAAGCAACATTAGCTGTCATCTCTTCCAGGGTTAATGTCCTGCGAGGATACCTTTTTTCAAAACAGGCCAATTCGTGAGCAACATATCTGGCAAATTCTGAGGTCGAAACACTTCCCCCCTTTTGCACAAAGAAAAAATGAGGTGAATAACAGCCTTGTTGATCATATCTAGCTATATCCCTTGCAGCATCATAAGCAGTTTGAACAGCTTTGCGCGGATCTAAACTCGCTTTTGATATCAATCCGAAGCTTATCTTATGACCAAAAGAAAGAAAACGGGTTGTAATAGGAATCTTGTTGCGAAGCGAAGCTAAGGTTTGGTTACTTCCATAACCAACTATCACATCCGCCTGTCTGAATAAACAGGATTCTCGTTCTTGGTCTCCACCTTTCCACCAGATTATAGCCATACAATCTGCAAGTCTAGGCTCTACCTCTATCAATGCTTGAACAAATAAACCAGCAAATAGGGGTTCATCACTTGAAACTTTGCCGATGCTACCGGATTTAACTAAAAGGCCAGATATTAGACTCCATAAAGGTAGAGCCGGTACATTTCCCGCCCAGACATGAACTATTAAATCATGTCCTAATGCCTTTGAAAATCCGCCTTTGGGCCTAGGTTGAAACTCATCTAAAAGCATGGGATTTGTAAAATCTTCTACTAAGAATCGCTGCAACTGTTGCTTACGAAAGGTTTTCAAATAAGAAGTAAGACCTAAACGGATGATCTCTTCATCATACCCAGTGATAATGGGAAGCAGTCTTTCTGCTTTCTTCCTATATGGTGAACTTCGAGACAAAAAATTAGCTATGGCTTCATCAATGATATGAATAATTTGGTTAACCGTAAAAGATTTAAGTACATCTCTGCTATTCTTTTTAATCCTTGCTACCAAAGTGGAAACCTGTTCCCTTGAAAGTATAGGTACACTAACTTCCAGTGTATCCTTGTTATTTTTGAAATTTAGAGTTTGCCATTCTATTTCTTCTTCAAATCCAGGTGGTATGTATCCTGCAACTTGTTTCATATGTTGTTTCCCTTTCTTGCTTGAATAAATTCCTCAACTGCCAGTGAACAACCTTTCGCTTCTGACCCTTTGGCCCTACCTAAGAGAAGAAAGCCATTTTCTACTTCAATTCCAATATCTTCAGTAAGGATAGTGGTCACGGAATTAAAATTAGCCAAATCACAGTGTACAAGAAGACCTTGTTCCCCTTTAGGTGCATCTTGTCCTGTTATAGGATTAATAACCCGTGTCTTTATCCAATGAGGTCCGGACTTAACGGAAGGAACTACATCATTACCATCATCATAAAATTGAGTGCTTAGCTCCGTCATACCATACATGTTGATACAATCTTTCCTATCAATCCCTAAATAACGAGAAAGACGATTATAAAATTCATTCAATTCTATATCTCTAGATTTATTTTTGAAACCACCTGTATCAAGAATCCTGCTTCTATTAGGTAGATTAAAGACTTTTCTTGTCTTTTCCAGCTCATCTAACAAATGTACAAAACTAAAGCTGGCACCTAATAGTGCATAAGGTTCTCCTACCTTTTCAATATGTTCCAATTTCTCTATGAGTTCTCTTACCATTAAGCCTTCGTCTACAATATAATAGCAACTATCTCCCGCACCAAATTCTTGAAGGGCAAGGGCTAGGTAGTGAGCCAGAGATGAATTTGGCATCTTTTCTTCTGTAGGAAAGAGAATCCCCATCTCTATCTTCTCATTATTCTTCATAAAGCGTTCTTTAAAATTCAGCTTCATTGACAGGTCATACACCTGTAAATTTGGGTGATAGTGTTTTCCCTGAATCCCCTGTGTTGTACCACTTGTCATGAAAATCCTTTCAGCTTCCTTAGGATCTATACAACTTAAAGAAAGTTCTTTAAAAGCATTAATAGGTACTGGGGGGATCTCTCTCCAATTTTTCACCACCCGTGGAGTTTTACCCTTCTGTAAACAGTACTTTTGGTAAGAAAGATTATGCTTATATTGATAATCGAATAAATATAAAGCTTGTTCGTTAAACTGCTCCTCTGAAGCTTGACCCTGATTTATAAAATCATAAACATACTTAGATACTTCACGTTCACTCATAATAATAAATTTCCTTTCATAAAAAATAAAACACTTTGCACGAACAAAGTGTTAAAAAACAGAACACATTCCTACGCTGGCATTACCCAACAGGTTCAACGGTCTACGAATAATCGTACTCTCAGCCTTTTTCAAGCTCCCGGTGTCTTTTTATAATTATTTATTTTGATTATACTTCTTTTTAAGAATTATTTCAATTGTAACATGAATTGCTGCCAGGGCAAACGTATCTTTATTATTTTTCCTATTGTGTTTCTTTATGGATTATTGTCCCCATTGAGAATTTACCAGTTTTCGTGCAACTACTGTCATATGTATTACCATTAACATACAGTTCAGATATGCTTAAATCATCTATCAATTCAGTTGCTTTAATTAATCTATGCCTCAGCCTATTGGTACTTATAGGTTACATCTTAGTATTATTCACAATTAGTACTGAAGAATTTTAAAATACTATATTAGAACTATATACCCCTGGAAAGAGTCTCGTAGTATTATTAATGACACTAATAAACTAGCAAAAAAATATTTGAAATTTCCCCATATTGTAAATACATTATTAAAGATAATACAATTATAGAAGTTGAATTAGATGTGGAAAAACAAGAAAAAGACTTGAAAATGCAACAATCATTATCATTAAATAATATTGAAAAAGCGGAAAGAACTATTGAAACTATTGAGGTATTAGGGTGATTTTACAATAGATTAATACTGTTCATAAACACCCCTCCATATTTTTATAATATTACGTATATATGATGGAGACAAGAGGTGAAGAGGAGAAGAAGTAATAATGTATAAAAGTCATGTTGAAGAAGTTATGGAATTAGATGCAAATCAATATGCGAAGACGTTTGAACAGATTATTGAAAGAATAGAGAAAGAATTTATACAGAATGATATAATATTAGAAGGTGTAATTAAGCAGTTAAACTATCTATGTACAAATATCAAAATTAATATAACTGAACAATATTTAAAGGCAAAATAGGGACTAGCACTAGTCTCTTTCATTTTGTCTATTTTTATGTAATGGAAGATGTACTATGAATCAATTCAGAATAGGTTAAAAAAGCGTCAAACAACGACCTAACCAATTATGCAAACATAAGTGCTTCAACAACAACTGGTAGTGCAGAATATACACTTATTATGTCCTAATAATATCATCACCCCCATTGTCTAACTAGAAGATATTTCTTCCATTTAATTATTGTTAAAGTTAAATAAAATAAGGCCAGGATAGCAACTCTCTCTAAAGGAAGTTGTATCCTGACCCCAAAATCAAGGTTACAAATACTTATCATAATCTTCTTGTTCCTGTATAACATTTACTAAATGTTTTATCTCTTGATCTTTATTCTTATCCATAACAAGGAGTACATCTCCTGCATCTACTATAATAAGATCCTTTACTCCAAATCCTATTATTAATTTTTCCTTTCCAAAAACATAACAGTTTTCACTTTGCTCCATAAAGGCATTTCCAACAATGCTATTTCCTCTATGACTACCTAAGAATCTACACATAGCGGAGAAGCTTCCAATATCATCCCATTCAAATTCACTTTTAACTACATATGCTTTTCTTGTCTTTTGCATTATCCCAAAGTCAACAGATATGCCTTCTATAAGATTATACTGTTCTTTAGTTGTCTCTTCTTCTTTTTCTGTACCAACATCCTTGTAAACTTCCATTAAGCTTCTATACATCTTTGGAAGGTACTTTTCCATCTCCCTCAAGAATACATCTGCTCTCTTCACAAAACTGCTACCCATTTTACTTTAAAAATTAATTACTATAAAGAACTGATTTTATGCTATTTAGCGAGGCAATTTGAAGAAAAACTAGTATCTTCTGGATTTATCAAAGAGGAAATAAAAGATAGAAGTATACTTCTTCTAAAATATATTTCTATTGATGATTTTGATGAAGAGTATCTTAAGCCTGATAAATTGCCCATTATATCTAAAGAGTTCAAAATAGATATATTCTTACTATTTGATGACTATTATAGGTTTGTCTTTTCTAACTATAATTCCCTTATCTTGAACTATAGAGGAATGTATTGTTTAAACCAAAAGTCTTTTGCTAAAAAATTAAATATGAGCCCCGGAGATATTGGCAAGTTTGAAAAAAAACTAAAATATCCTACTAGGATGCAATATAAAAAAATTATGGAGGTATTAAATGAAGCTAAATAAAAAGTATTATATGCTCATAGATTCACTTTCATCAAAACCTTTAACTATTGAAATTAATGCTCAGATATATATCTTTATAGTAGATAATGATTATTTTAGATTGAAAGATAAATGTCTTTTTTCGCTAAAAGAAAAATTATTTATAATGGGGATGCCTATATCTGTAGCATGGAGAAGTATTAGTAGACTTACGTACTCTCTGATGCAGCTTAGATATAATACTAGGAGTCCTACTCAGTTAAAAATTAATGTAGAGAATAAAAATATAGAAGTATATATTGATAATTAATCAAGGAGGAATTATTTTGGAAACCAATTTGGAAGAAATACTTAAGAAAATTGAAAGCATAGAAGAATATCTAGCATACATAGCTGGAGACCTTAAAAATTTAGACAAAAAAGTGAAAGAGTTAGAATCTAACTCTCCAACCCCAATATATTAATACATTAAGGACTACATAATAATTATATTATGTAGTCCTTAATGTAAACTATGTCCTTATTACAATCCATAAACTTGTATCTTATCTATTATTGAGGTTGTATCAATATAAATATTTGATACCGATTTAATATAATTTATAGAGTATTCTATAAACAATTTCTTAGAAGGTGATGGTAATTGTATAATCTTATTAAATTCAGCATCTATTGCTTTAATAGGACTAAATCCTGTTCCATCATCATAATAAACCTTTACAGTTAAAGTTATGTCTGAGGGTATGAAGCTGTCATGAACCAATTTTATATATTTAATATTACTTCCTGCTGCTTCAAATTGTATTGTGTTAATGATTGAGCTTTTATTAAACCTGTTTTTGCGTACAACCATAGAATTAGATGCATTAGATTTACCTTCGCTATTATAAACTTCAACCTTCATATTATAAACACCATCTTTCAAGAAGTTTAATGAATAAGATGTTATACTTCCATGTACAACAATGCTTGATTTTTGCAGAGTTTCGATATTTTCAAAGAATACCTCAGCTTTACTTTGATAAAGGTTGTTTCCATTAAGTATTTCATTAGGGTCGCTATATTTCCACTCGAGAACATACTCTTCTCCTGTTATAAATAATTGATTATCTTTATTCAATATCTGAGGTATATTGGGTTTGTCAGCTTTAAGTTCTATATTTAGTGATTTATGATTTGATATATTTTCAGTATTATCCTTCATCCTTACATATATAGTTTTCATGCCAAACTCTTTGCTTAAAATATAATCCATATCTTTTGGTGTAGACATGGGTATCCATGAGGCTCCACTAAATGTACTGTTTTCCGAAACTTGAGCATAAGCTGCTCCTGAGTAGTTGTCAGATATATTTCTAATTTGAATAATAACTTTTTTGTTTGATGTTTCTACAATATTGTTTACCGTATTTACTGTAAAATTGGGTGCAGATTTATCTATCTTTACAGTTTCACTAACCTCCACACTAACATTTCCTGCATTATCTATATTTCTTGCATAAAGAGTATAAATACCTTCAGTTATAAACGGTATACTTGATGTGTATTTAGTCCAAGTACCAGAAGTATTTATCTTATATTGAAGTTCTTTAATTCCACTTTCATTATCTATGCCATGATTTATGGTTACATTAACATTCTGATTAGTCCAGTTTGTCGTGGATACATTAATTATTGGTGCTATTGGAGCAGTTTTATCTATTTTATATATTCCTGAATACATATTTCCTATATTGTTTTTATTATCTTCTGTTTCTATTTCGATTTTCCACTGTCCATTAGAATTTAAAGATATAGTAGTGTCAATATCCCCAACAATATAATTAGACCATGCTCCATAGCTAGCTCCGGCATTAGGTGATAACCTGTATCTCCATCTCAAAACTCCACTACCATCTCCATCATCCGGATTAAAGTTCACAAGTACATCTTGGTTATCCCACTCTTTGGAATTTATACTAAAGGTTCCGGTAGGTGCTTCTGTATCTGGAATCTCATTTAATAAAAACACTACAGCATTATGGTTTACTAAATGCCAACCAGAGCTTTGTCTAATTCCAAGATTAGAGCTTACGTGGACTCTTTGATTTTTTGGAATTTTGCTTATATCAACTATATGAGCATTAAGAAAAGTACCTTGAGCCGTATCATTCATATTAAACCCCGTAAAAAAAAGTATGGTGTTTGTAGAGTTTTTAGGGACATCTACAACAGTAAATAATTTATTATACTCTAGATTAAATCCATATATCTCTACTCTACAAAAATTCCATTCAGACCTTTCTGTTACTACCAAACTGATTATATCGCCTACGATGCTAGTACTATATCCACTACTACCATTATTACGAGGGATATAACCCTCTGGATGAAATGATGTTAACTGTGACTTTTTATAACTTGTTTCATTAATAATTATATAGTCGTATCTCATATTAATAGAAGGCATTGTAATATATTTTGCATATTGTGAGGCATTACCATCTGTAGTTAGTATCTGTCCCGCTAAGACACTTTTTTCGTTTATAAAAGTAAGTGTACATACAGATATACAGACAAATATTATAATCTTCAATAAATATTTAATATTATTAGTTTTGAACATAATATTCTCCATTTTAACTAAATTTTACAACTATATCATAAATACATAACAAATTCAAATATTTTTATATATAAATAAAGAGTTAAAATTAGACTCAGTAATTATGGAGTTGTGATACGACATGCTTTACATTATGAATTAAAATATGCTTAAAATTATGGATACTAATATTAAATAATAAAACTATAGAGAAATACCTTAATATAGTATTCTTGAACTCTACATTAAGATTTGCATAAAATAAACTTATTTTGCAGTCTATTTCATTTAATTTATTTGTTGTTCTACTAAAATATCCTTAGCAATATCTTTTCTTTTGTTAAATTCATCAAGAAAATCATGCTTACGAATAAAAATTTCTTTACAATAAATAATCATTGGAAGTTGCCTATCAGAAATATTAACATCCAAGGGCTTATAATGATAAAATGAAATAAGGTCTTCATATGTTCCACAAATATCATCTATGTTAATTTGATAATCTCTAATTTCATCGAGTTCTGTACATTCACATAGTTTAGTATTTTGTTTCTCGTCTGTTTCTTTATAAGGAAATATTCTACAAACAAATGGCCTTGCCTCATATATTGAACAACCTTCCTCAGTAAGGAATATACATGGATTACCACTAAATCTTTTAATTCTTTTATCAACTTCGGCAATTATATCCAACTTTTTCTTGTCTTCTTTTGCATTCTTTGAGCCTAGATTAACTTCAAAATATCTTGAAATTTCAGGTTGCTCCTGTTTAAATTTTATCCAAAGTTCAGTCCCTTTTATTATTATATTGTTTGTCTTATCTATCCCATATTTCTTATAATGATTATATAAAGCATAAAAGAATTCTGTAGGCGTTACTGAAAAATCTTCAGAACAACAATAATTACATCCTTTCTTGCATCTAAATTTTGTTGTATCAACTTCTTTTAATTTTTCATTACAAATACTATAAACCTTTACTAAATTAGCAAAATCACTGTTTATCATTATATCGCTATGACAAAACTTATGCTTCTTCCCACTTTCGCAGAAACACCTTAAATTTCTTGTATTACCTCCCATATTCCCCTCCAACACTAAACTTAAAAATATTTTTATTTATCATAGATATATGATGATTCTTTTTTTAAATTACAAAAACGCTAAAAAAATAAGTCGGCAATTGAGCGGTTGTGGTATACCACAACCGCTCAATTGCCGACCTATTTTTTATAATAAGGTAATATTTTAGTAGAAAAACAAATACTTGATATTAAACACAATAGCTTGACACCCGATATCGCTTCTGTTATACTTTTTATAAAGAAGCGATAAAGCTTCTTAGTCCAAGGAGGTAATATTATATGTGTATACCAACTTTTAATGACTTTATTGCTAAGAATGCGAAGTATAAAAAATTTTCAAATTCAACAAATGCCCAGAATATTTTTAATTATTTAAGGGTCCCAGATAATATAGAAAAAATGGTCTCTGCAAATAACAACGGAAAACCTGCACTATATGGAGTTCAACCTTATATTGAATCAAATTTTGCTGGTTTCACTGACTTTGATTTTAATGAAGGTTTTGTCAAACAATGTGTAGGCAGTATGGTAAGAGATATCTTATCGCCTTTAGGATTTACCCCATTACTTCAAAGAGATTTACCTAAAAAAGAATCTCTATATTTTAAATCTGCCACTTATTATTCATTTGAAGAAAATAATGCTAAATGTAGATTAGTTAAGAAAATCGAGATTGAAGAAATTGATTAGCTTCAAATTAACCTATTAAGGCTTACAGAAAGTATAAACTTATTTATACTTTCTGTAAGCCTATTTAACTTAGTTTCTAACTATACAGTTATTAGCATCCTTAAATAAAGAAATGCCCCAAGGATATATTTTAGGATTATTTATGTCAAAATGATAAGCAATTACTTCTCTGTCATAATTACTACTTAGTGCCTGTCCAATAGCAAAGGTAAAAGCAACTGAAGATGATATGACCATATGAATTTTAATTATATCTTCTCTAGTCACTACTTTTCTTATTTCCTTAAGTATAAAACCAATATATTCTTCTACTTGTTTTTTACTCGTAATAACATCAAATCCTAATTCATCTGTTTTAAATTTTATGATATTTTTATTCTCTGAATGGAAAATAGATAATTGATTATCTTGTATATGAAATGTTGTTGATATTGCAACAATAAGTTCTTTATGATTATCTTTTATATCCTCTTTATCGATTCTAATCGGAGTAAATAATTCACTATTATTTAACTCCTCATAATAATTATAATTTCTTTTCTTATGAAAAATTGTAAATTTCGTCTCGTCTCCTATATGGTATCCTGCTCTTAAAATTAAAGGAGTATGCGCAACTCCCATATAAGCATATTCATCATTATTATTAATTTTGTATCTAAAGTTTTTTATAAAATTATCTTGCTTATTTATGGCATACTTTAAAGCACCAAAATCATTTTCTATTATCTTTATATCTTCTACTAAGTCAAGTTCTTCGATTTTTAAATTAGATGATTCCATGGCTTCTTCATTTAATTTGAATTGAGATTTTCCTAAAGTCGAATGTCCCAAGACATGAATTACCTTTATAGGTCTCTCCGAGTAGCAGTTGTGTACATACCATTTAATAATCCAAAATAATATAGTTACCGAAAATAATATCCACCTAATAAATGAATTTGCAAATATCCTTCTCACAATATTTGCATAATCTAAATATTTAAGTAATACATCTTGTGTACTTTGTAACAAAAATGATTTAGGGATAGCGTTTACTATATCTTCACTTACTGTTAAAGACATTATTATTGTTAGAGCTATCAAATGACTATACTTCATTTCCTTAATAGACTTGATTACTCCTTTTTTAATATTTATTCTTATTTGTTTTGTATTCAATACAGCACCTTCATTCTACTAAAATATTCTTTTCGCATCCCTTGAATTATATTTATATTCCCATATTCCAGTTGATTTATTTCCTACTATAATATGATAATATAGCTTTTCCTTATTTTCATTAATCTTTGAAATCCTCTTCCAATTATTAATATCTATAGTAGAATAATTGGGGAAATCTTCTGGATGACTATGCCACTCCCCCATATACGCATATATCCCGTTATGCTCCTCATACAATTTGTTATAAAAGTCTATATGTTTCTTATCCTTTCTAATGAAAGATGTTCTTGTTCGCTCATCTTTATCATAAGGTTCTGTAGCATAGTCTATAATAAGATTCCCTGATTCTTTATTTTCTCTTCCTATTAATATTCCGCCTGCCTCATAATCTCTTCTATTTAATTGTTTATATTTAACAATCAAATCTACTACATTATCATCAATTTTAATTTTCTTATCAATTAACTCAATTACGATACTCATATTATCTATCTCCACAATTAAAACAATCTTCTTTCTTAAACTTATCACCTTCGACCTTTATTCTATTTTCATGCTGCACATTATATCTGTTAGAAGTTTTAAATCCTTCCTTCTTTAAATAATAGTCATCGCCTTTTATTGAAATAATAAAATTTTTATCTATTTCATTATTAAAATACTTTTTTATTATATCTATTCCTAAAATAGCAGTAGTGATTGAGTTTGTAGAGTTAAAAGGCAAATATGATGAACCACATCCTCTTACTCTTTTAGTAAATGATTGTCCTCTTTCACAATATGAGGTTTTATCGTAAATCCCATCTTCACTTTCTCCAAAAAAACACTCATAGCAACCTTTGTTATTCGTTGATATAAAAGCTACATGATTACCTATACCCAAAGCTTCATTCCATAAATATACTACAGGTGTTTGAATCTTGTTCACATGTACATATTTGTTAATCCACCTATTTACATTATGATTTCCCACAGCCGATACAATTAAATCATATTCAGAAAATGATATATTTTCATCACTAATAGCATCCTCAACATTCTCTATATAGCTACTAATGTTTACACTAGGAATATTTTTACTGATATAGTCTACAAGAGCCTTTGACTTGTATTCATTAATATACTCCATACCGAGCAAGTGTCTATATATATTTTCCTCTTTTAATAAATCTTCATCTACAGTATCTATGTAATTAATACCCGATTTTACGAGTTCATTAATTAAGTATCCTCCAATAGAGCCACAACCTATAACTAATACTTTTTTTCTATATATATCTAGCGTTGCTCCACCTCTATTAAGTAAAAATTGTTTATCACACCTTGTTACCCAGCAAGGAATTAAGTCTAGTGCTGTCTGTATTTTTATATCTCCTGAAACTTCATCAATCTTATAATTCTTTATAATTACACCAAACATATTAGTACAATCGTTTGGCTGATTAATGTTAAATATTAATACCAAATCGCGTTTACATTTATTAATCATGTCCATAATCTTAGCACCATCTAAAGACTTGTGTTTTAATAGATAATTAACATATTCTATATCTAACTTTTTTCTCCAATCTGGAGGATATATATATTCTTCTGATTCTACATAAATATAGACTGCATTTTTTATATTATTCATACCTTTATATAGTGTAAAATCTTTTTCTAAGTCTGATGAGACTAATTTATACTTATTCTTTCTTTCTATAAAATCAATAAACTTTTCTCTCTTTTTTCTTTTGACTATATTCTGATTGTCAGCATACTTAACTAGCTTAGTATATCTAGTTGGAGAAATCATGGATTTTAAAATTTTAACATCGGGTAATCTTCCCCAATATTGCTCAAACTCTTCAATAAAATCATTTTTATTGAACTCACTTAATCCATCCCTTAATGTTTTATTAAGTCTTGTTAAAGTCTGATATAGTAATCCCTTAAAGTTTTTGTCAATAAGTATACCTTCTAAATCAAAGAGACATAAGCTGCCGTTCTCGCCAACATGGGGTATATACTTAAGATTTTTATAATTCTCTATATAGGTATCAATTAACTTTCTATCCCAATCGACAGGTATCCCAATAACTATAGAAACATCCTTATTTATATCTTCTATATTGTATATAAATTTAAAAATATATTGATAACTCTTATTAGCATATATTTTAATAAAGCTAACATCCTGCACTTTTGTTATATTTATATCACTTTTAAGGATATCTTCTATATACTGTTTCATTGCTTATAATCCTTTTCCTGATGCACTACTTGGTGGAACAAAGTTTCTTTGCACTTTTGATTCATTCTCTTTCGCCGGTATCGGGAAATCTTCTCCAAATATTGTACTAAGTTTAGTACACTGTTCTACAATATCGCTTTCTTTACTTGCTTCATATAAATTATCTACCAGTTTATCTATCTTCTTTTTAAATTCGGTTACTTGTATATCACTCATCTTAGAAAATACATTTGTCCAAGGAGTTACAGGTAAATTTGTTTCAATTTTATATAACCATTCCGCTCTTTCCAGTGAGTATTGTTTCGGTGAAAAAGTATTTTTTATTTGTTCCGCAAAATTTATTACAGCATCCAAATCGTTAAAATTATACTTTTCTTCTAAATAATCATATGTTTTTGAAGGAGAAAACTTTTCATATGCAAGTAATGTAATCCCTATTCCTGGAGGTTCACCATTTCCGTCAGAGCTAAACTTTAAATTCTTCCATCTCTTCATATACCTTATAATTCTTCTATATTGGTCTCTATCTCCACTATCTGAATATTTGTTCACTATTGTTTCTGTAAGAGTTTTAGGGTCAGCTTCTTCCCAGTACTTATTTTCCTCACTTGAATATTTCTTACCTCTTGCAAGATATAATTTGCTATCAGTGTCATCTTTATCTTCGTAGGTATAAACTACTAAATCTATATGATAAGCCAACTCTCCATCTTTCTTGTATTTAACAGTTACACAAGGTTGTTTTATTTCAGCTCCATATTCTGTATGATTTTGTAGGATATCATATACTTTCTCTTTAAGTTCTAAAGGTTTGTACTCATCTTTGTTAACATTAAATCTTAATCCTACATCAATATCGTAGTCTTTATCTAATGGCTCTACTCCAGTAAACATAGCATAACTACCCTGATTTAGCTCATTAAAGTTTGGCAAATCTTTATCTTCTCTTAACTTCTTTAATAATATATCTCTTTTTTCAGCTAACTCACTTCGTTCATCGTAGTCTGTTTGTATTTTTTTATTGAAATCTTCAAAATACTTTTGTAACCCCATATTTTCTCCTCTCTATTTGTTTTTATTTATTACTTTGAGATAATACACTTCCTGCTAACTTTTTAGTAATACTATTATATTTGGGACTGTTTAATACTTTAGACGCTGTTGTTTCCATGGATTTGCTTGTCTGATTAGTGGTACTACTTTGAGATAATGCTGAACCTGCTAGTTTCTTTTGAATTGCCGATGAGTTTGGACTACTTAATATTTTAGATGCCTGTGATGAAATACTTTTACTTGTTTGCTTTTTATTAATAATACACATCTCCTTTTATAAGAATTTAAATATAGAATACTTAGAATAATTTAGTGTTATCTAGTTTATGGTAACTTTATTATATAAATAGTTCAACCACCTTTTATGACCAAAAATATGAAATATATCATATTATCTTTTATTATCTTGATTTTTTAACTTCATACTATATATTGTAGTATTGATATTCAACGCCACAATATATAGGACATATTGTAATTAACTACACTATGTCCTATTAACTATTTGCTTTACTCAATTAAACTATTTAATTCTATTTCTTCCTTCAATGTATCTAAATAAGCCATTAGCATATCAACTTTTTCTACTATACGATTTTGCTCAGATAGTGGTGGTATAGGAAGAATAAATTGTTTTATAGACTTCAATCCAACATTGGGTTGTGTTGTTTTATTTATGTATCTATCTATCTCTATTTTAGCTTGCTCAGACTGCAAATAATACAATATGTATTTAGAATTTATTACTTCTTTAAAAGTTTTTATTGTTGCACATGAATAAGATACTAAAAAGTCTATATCTGTTTCAACATATCTTAATACGCCTATAGTTCCATACCTTGGAAATATTATATCATGATATTCAGGTTTTATTTTCTTTGATAGAGCATTAAAATCTTCTAAGGATATCTTTTTGCAATTTTTAAAATCTATACCATTAGTTCCAAAGAAATCCTTAGGTGAAACATATGGAACTCCTTTATCAACTTCCTTAGGCATTTTGTGGTCAACATCTGCAATATCTACACTAACATCAATTAACCTTGCCCATTTCCATCCATTAGGTAGATGAAAAGGTATTTCTTCATCTGTTATCTCCGGTAATGGCTGTTCTTTTTTAATTTTCTTTTCTTTTATTAATTTTTCTTTTGATTCTAAAATTCTTTCTAAAAGAACTGATGCTGGTTCATCTTTTTCATCTTGTTCTACTAACTTTCCTCGTATAGCTAGATGTAATATCTTATTTCTTGAATCAGTTATATCTTGTAATAAATCTTGTTTATTATTATCAAGTTCATCTATAATTTTAAATAGTTCATCAACTTTTTCTACTATGCGTTTTTGTTCTTCAAATGGTGGTAATGATATTAACATTTTCTTAAAAATATCGAATGGTGGAATATTTTTAATAGCAGAGCCTTTGCTTGATTCATTTGCTGTAGCTTTTAGAATAAAATCAAAATATAATAAGAAGTAATTAATATTAATACTTTCGTAGAATTTCATTCTCATTAATGCCTGATTTATCACTCCACGCTCGATTCCTTTAGGCATTATATATGTTTCCCCTATTGTACCTGCACAACTTACAATGACATCACCTTCAAATACTTCAAACCCTTTTAAATTAGATTCAAAGTAATCTTTTGAAACATAATAATTTCCCAATTTCCAATCTTTTTTTATTGCATTTTTCTGTTCATACACCTTTATTGTATCTTGAGATTTAGGAACAAACATACTTTTAGTTATTGTACTCCCAAATGGACCTTTTTTGAATATCCCCAAATCACCTAATCTTACCCATACCCAGCCTTTAGGCAAATCAAACACCTTTTCTTCTTCCTTTATCTCTGGCAATGGCTTTTCTTTCTTTATTTTTTTATCTCTAATTAATCTTTCTTTTTCTTCTGCAAGACTTCCTAAAAGAACGGTTGCTGATTCATCATTAACATCTTGCTCCACCAACTTTCCCTGTATAGCCAATTGAAGAATTTTATCTTTTAATGCTTTTATATCCATGAATCTATTCTTCAACTCCTTCTAAAGCTTCTGTAAGTTTACTTACTAAACTTCTTATATTTCTTACCTTCTTATCCATTGAAGTTAATAGCTCTATAAGAGTATATTCATACTTTTCATTTACTTTATTGGGGTTCTTAAAATCCAAATTATATCCGACTTGTTTAATTTCATCTATTGTTACTTTATATGAATTTTCATCATTATTATCTCTATCATTCCACCAAGCCCTAACTTTATCTAAATGCTCTGACTTAAATGGCTTTGTTTTAGAAAAACTCTTATATCCTTCTGGCAATGGTATATCATAATAGTGAATCTCTTTAGTAGGTTCTGTTTTATCAAAAAATAATATATTTGTAGTTATATTTGTGTAGGGAGCAAATACTCCGGCCGGCAATTTTACTATAGTATGTAGATTACATTCAGTTAATAATCTTTCTTTCAATGCTCCTTGTGAGTTTTCTGTTCCAAACAAAAAGTTGTCTGGCAGCACAATACCTACTCTACCATTCTTCCTTAGTCTATACAGGATTAATGTAATAAAAAGGTCTGCTGTTTCGGCTGTCTGTAATTCAACAGGAAAGTTAATCTTTATAGCATCCTCTTCTGTTCCTCCGTACGGGGGATTCATCAGAATTATATCAAATCTATCATCTTCTTTGTATTCTCTAACTGGCTTTGATAGTGAATTCATATGGTCTATGTTAGGTTCATCTATATCATGCAGCAAAAGATTTGTCATACAAAGCAAATGTGGTAATGCTTTCTTTTCTATTCCATATAAATTTTTCTGTACAGTTTCCTTATCCTGAGGAGTCTTTATTTGCTCTTCTAACCTTCCTAACACTGATGTTAAGAAACCTCCTGTACCACAAGCAAAGTCAGCTATTCTATCTTTAATCTTAGGATTCAAAATCTCTGCTATAAAATCCGTGACAGCACGAGGAGTATAAAACTCTCCAGATTTTCCTGCACTTTGAAGGTCTTTTAGTATAGTTTCATAAATATCGTTAAAAGCATGCCTCTCATCATATTCTGTAAAATTAATCTCATCAATGGCATTTATTACTTGTCTTAAAAGAACTCCATTTTTCATATAATTGTAAGCATCTTCAAATACATTTTTAACTATAGAGCTTTTCTTATTAGTGGTTTCATCTATCTCTAAAGACTTAAGAGCAGGAAATAGTTTCTCATTAACAAACTCTAATAAGGCATCTCCCGTCATTGCTTCACCATCTTTATTATCAACAGCCCAATTTCTCCATCTGAGTTCCTCTGGAATTATTGAAACATAGTTATCATCATGTAGTTCCCAAATCTCTTCCTTTGAATCATATACTTTCAGGAAAAGTATCCATACTATTTGTCCTATTCTTTGTGCATCCCCATCTACCCCTGCATCTTGTCGCATAACATTTTGTAGTCTTTTAATTAGATTATCTATACTCATTTGTTTTTTCTCCTCTCAAATCTGACAACAGTATTTCTATTAGTAAATTATATCCTATAAAAAATAAGAATAAAAGCCACCCAGTCGGTGGCTCACACTTATATAACATATACTCATTATTAAGCATAAATTTGTTTCTCTAATTCCTTAATAGCTTCCACGTATTGTTTCTTACCCCCAAATAGTTTTACTATTTTTAAAGGGCTTCCGAACTGTTCAAAGTCCTTCATCTCTAGAATTTTAGTATCATCCAGGTCTATGATACCTTCATTTTTATACTTTTCTAAGAGAGTTTCTAAAACTTTTTGAGCCATATCAGAGTACTTATATAAATAACCCTTCTTCTTAACATTATTGGCTCTTTCAGCCTTGGTTAAAGGTTTCTTATCAAAAGCTATATGACATATTAAATCAAAATCATCAATGTCTTGGTTACCTATTTCTTCTCTAAGGGCTTCGAGAAGTACCCCATGCTCTTTAAGTTCCTCTATTATAGCTTCTTTTCTATCCTCGTTATTCCATCTATTTAAAAAGGTATCTAAGTCTGCAAATTCATCTAATATATTCTTTTTAGAGTAATCCTTTAAAGATTCGGTTATTAGCTTACCATCCTTATCGTAATATTGTACTCTTTCGCTAATAACACTTACTTTAACGTCATTAACTCTATATTTAACTCGTTTTTCCTTTATTACGTCATCATCTCCTGTGAAAGGGTCATCCCCTTCACCAGTGCTCTCTCCATTAGGGTCAGTAGGTGGAACTATATCCTCATCATCATCTGGCTCATAAATTTGTACAGGCTCACCATCGAAATCTGGGTCTGCAAATAACCTTGATACATTTCTAAAGTCCATTATTGTAAAGTATTCTTTACCATACTCTGGTTTTAATCTTGTGCCACGGCCTATAATTTGCTTAAATTCAGTCATAGAGCTAATGTTATTATCTAGTACTATAAGCTTGCAAGTTTTACAGTCTACTCCTGTAGTCATCAATTTTGAGGTGGTAACTATTGTTGGATATAAACTTTCCTCGTCAATAAAATTATCAAGTTGAGCCTTTCCTTCTTGATTATCTCCAGTAATTCTCATTACATATTTATTATTTTGAGCCACTAAGTCAGAATTCTCATTTATTAATGCCTGTCTCATTCTTTCAGCATGGTCTATATCTATACAGAATACTATTGTTTTTGAAAATCTATCAGTTTTCTTTAAGTATTCGGTTACCTTCTGAGCTACTTTCTTTGTTCTATCATCAATAATAATGTTCTTATCAAAATCTTTTACATTATATTCTCTATCTTCTATCACTTGACCATACATATCCACTTTACCTTTTGTAGGTCTGTAACCCACAAGGTCTTTATCAATACCAATACGAATTACCTTATATGGAGCCAAAAATCCATCTTCTATACCCTGTTTTAATGTGTATGTGTAGATTGGCTCTCCAAAATAAAATATATTTGAAGTATCTTTAGTTTCTTTCGGGGTAGCTGTTAAACCTATTTGTGTAGCCGCACTAAAGTATTCTAATATCTTTCTCCAAGCTGAGTCTTCTTTAGCGCTTCCTCTATGGCACTCATCTATAATTATCAAGTCAAAGAAATCGGGTTTAAACTGCTTAAATATCTCTAAGTCCTCTTGACCAGAGAGCTGCTGATACAATGCTAAGTATATCTCATAAGAGCTGTCCATAACTCTATGCTCAATTTTTGTCATTACCTTTTGGAATGGCTTAAAATCATTCTGCATTGTTTGGTCTACTAATATATTTCTATCAGCAAGAAACAATATTTTTTTCTTTCTTCTAGATTTCCATAATCTATATATAATTTGAAATGCCGTATAGGTCTTACCCGTGCCAGTAGCCATTACTAAAAGTAATCTATTTTGCCCCTTAGCAATAGCTTCTATAGTCCTATTAATAGCATTTCTTTGATAATATCTTGTTTGTTTATCACCTGAAGCAAAAAAGTAAGGTTCTGTTATTATCTCTTCCTGCTCCTTTGTAATTTCTTTTACGCCCTTATATCTATTCCATAATTCTTCTGGCGATGGGAATTGCTCTAGCGTTAACTCTTTTTCAGTCCCGTTCTTCATATCATGTTCTATAAATCCGTCTCCATTAGAACTGTATACAAAGGGTACATCTAGACATTCAGCATATTCTATTCCTTGCTGCATACCTGACCCGATTGAATGTTTATTATCCTTGGCTTCTATAATTGCAATTGGTAAATTCGGTCTATGAAATAATATATAATCTGCTCTTTTTTTCTTGCCTCTTGATGTTAAATTACCTCTTACTATAACCCTACCACCAGTAAACGTATATTCTTCTCTAACTTGCTTATTTATATCCCACCCTGCTCTTGCTATAGCAGGCGTAATAAACTTAGTACAAATATCTCTCTCAGACATGCTTAGCTTATCCATATACCCTAATCACCTCTCTTATCTAATTTTATCCTATAATTGGTACATTTTCAATTTAATACGTCAAATTAACTCTTTATATTAGACACTTATTTATAGAATTTTTTAAAATAGCGTTTCTCAATTACTGTATTTTAAATAGTATAAATAATTTTATAAATCATGAATTATTTAATTTTTGCTTAAGTATAATTTACTAAATTAAAATTTTAGGAGGAATGGCCTATGGGAGATATTAAAAGTCAATCTTTTTGGATTAAATTAACTAAAGGTACTCAAGACAATATAAGCAGTCTTATAAGTAAAAATAATACAATTAATCTTTATACACAGATTCAATTAAAAGGTTCAATAATAGGTATATTAGTTTTTTTAATTTACTTTTTTGTGAAAAATGGCAACCATGGTTTCGATAGCCTTTTTAATAGTTTTGATTTTTTTCTATGTGTGGTAGGAGTCGGTATTTATTTTGCTTTAATTGAAAAGATGATAGAATTACTGAAAAAAGACATGGGGAAAATCACAGAGAATGTTAAAACGAAAATGATAATTAAAATCTGTGACTGTGATGGATATTGTGAGTGTAAGCAAGATTTAAACAATTATATGAAGACTGAAAAAGGTATTACAATTATTTAGTACTTTACATATTATATAGAATTAACATTATATTTCATCATAAGCTTCTATATTATCTAATCTTTTAATATCTTCAGTTATACAATATTTAAGTTTTTGTAATATAAATACGTTTTTTTCCTTATATATTTTAATGTAGCATTTAAGAAAGGTGTTTTTATTAAAATGTTTTTAAAATTATATGATTTAAAAAATCTCTGTGAAGAGAAAGGTATAGTAGAAACTGTGAGAGATGCTAAGTCTGTCGCTAAAGCAAATAAAATTATACAAGAGTATTTAAATGATAATATTAAAGTTAGTACCAATATAATAAGGGATTATCAGAATCAACTTAGAGATGAAGTAAGTGGTAAACATCACATTCATCTAGAGGATTTAAAAAAGATTTGTGAAGAAAGAGCAATAGTAGACTCTGTGAAGAATGCTGAAAGCATAGATAAAGTTAAGGAAATTTTACGAAATTATTTAGATAATGACACTGTCGTTACTAAAACTATAATAAAAGAATATCAAAACTCCCTGAAGAAACTAGATAAAAATAATAATGCAATAGATGTTATTTCTGCAAATACAGTAGTTCAACGAGATGCTCTTGTTATAGATAATGCTAAAGCGAAGCTCCATGAGGAAATATCCATAGAGATTAATACTTATAAAGATACAATTAAAAATCTTCAACTCGAGCTAGAGAGCCTTCGAAATTTGTTCTCAAAATATGTTAACTCTCTAGATGATAATGAACCTAAAAATAAAAATAAACTATCATCAACAATTCACAGCCTCAACGAACTTATTAATAGTAATGATGAAAAATTTGATGTTAAGATTAATAAAGAACTTTTAAGTAAAGCTACTAAATATGTGGATAGCAATGCTCTCATAAAACTTGAATCTATAGTAAGGGAAGGTTATGACATTAATTCTACTATAGTCCAAACCATTCTGCTTGCTTTTATTCATCAAAACTCTTTATTGTAATATTCTTATATAAAACCCGCATAATTTACCCTTACATTTTTCCATAAAAAGGATTTTACTCTATTGTGTTGAATATCTAATACAAGGAAATTCATGTGAGGGGTTTTATAATGGAAAATTTAATTATTAGAATTGGAAAGCTTGTAAGAGAAAAAAGATTAGGCTTAGGATATACTACGCAAGAGTTGGCTGATAAACTTGAAGTTTCGGCTGGTCTAATCAATAATATTGAGAATGCAAAGACGGATTCATTTAATCTTTCCTTTATGGGTAGGCTATGTTCTGCTCTTGATGTACCGTTAATATCTATATTAGCAAGTAACACTGAGGATATATCGAAATTATTAAATATATCTAATAATATACCCGAAGCATTATCTTATCAGATTAATGAAATTATTCAGGAATACATAAAAGTTGCAATAAAATTTAATTTTAATGCTGA
The DNA here is from genome assembly GCA_036677665.1 of Clostridium sp. Classification (GTDB taxonomy): domain Bacteria; phylum Bacillota; class Clostridia; order Clostridiales; family Clostridiaceae; genus Clostridium_H. The sequence goes on from JAVBVX010000017.1 coordinate 26,400, forward strand.
TAAGTTAGATATGATTACTGATAAAATACTGTGTGAGCTTAGGTTTGTTAACAAAATAATCGAATAGCAAAGTACTAATTTAATACTCAAAATATAGTGCAAATTATTAAACAATGTCAATTTAAGAATAAATAGTAATATTTTAGACTTAGTAAGATGTCTAAGGGAAGTCAAAATTTGACTTCCCTTTATGTCTGCTGTGTCAATAAATTAAATACATTGCAATGTAATAATCGTCCTTTACTATTCATAAAATCATAAGGGGTGATTATTATAGATAATCTATATTTAACAGGTAAAGAGCTAACATGGAAGGAATTTGCAAAGTACTATATAGTAGCTATTCTGATTGCATGTATCTTCATACCTTTAAAGAAATTCAATGTTATTCAACTTGATGCTGAAAATATGTATAACATAGTATTTGGCATAATTTATGTACTTATTATCATACAGATGATAAGTCCTAGGCTAAATAGGTGCATTATTAATGAACTAAGTTTTAGGACAGGTTCTATAAATGCAATAATAATACCTATTGCAGCTGCTATTGGAACAAGACTATTAACGAATATACTCCAAGTATTACCCAATATTTTTGGAGGAAATACAATAGGAATAGCAAAAGGTCAGCTAAATATGTCTTCATATAGTCCTCTTGACAAGATGTTTGTTGGAACATTACTTATTCCATGCCTTGAAGAATTATTGTTTAGAGTTGTATTCTTTACTAGCATAGCATACATTTTAGGATTTATTGATACAAAGCTAAACAGTAAAATCTCAGTTAAAGTATTTAATCTAAATAGTATTCTTTGTTGGACACTTATTATAATAAATAATGTTTTATTTTCAGCAAGTCATTTACCTGATTTCAGCAATTTTCATTTGTATTTTATTGCAGGAATAGTTAATGCAGTAATTTATATAAAATATGGATTTTACGGTTCTTGGATATCCCATGGATTATATAATTTTATTCATCTTAATTTTATTTTTAGATGGTTATCATAAACTCAGACTTATTTACTAGCAAAAGATTATACCTCATTAGTTAAGGGAACTCTTTTAAGCATTCCCTTAACACCTATTTAAAGAAAGGAATTAAATTATGTCTTAGATTTGTATTTGTAGTATATAAAACATATAATCTATTGAAAAGTGAAAAAGCATACTTATACTAAGCATGCCATAGACATTAGTTGCTAGAAACTTCCTTAAGCATCTCTTGCAACTGAATCCATTTCATCAAGTTGTTGATTAATTTCTTTGCAAACTTTGCAATTTTCCGTTCCATCACATTAACCACTTATAATATGCTCATCTTTTCTATCATTAGCTTTCTTTTTTCTTACCCATTGCTGCTACCTCATGTCTACTTAGAGGCATTTTCTTCATCTCTCTATAAACATTATTAAGCGGGCTTATTTTTGAAGCAAAACCAATAACAGGATGATAAGCGTTAATAATTATAGTAATCTAAATTCATATCTATGCTTAAACTTATTTTAATGTACCAATGCCTTTTATCCTACTATACAAACTTCTCAAATCTTTTTAAATGGATATACCATAAATCTTGACTCTCCTTTGATAACGATGCCTTATATATATGGATTATCCTATCTTCTACTGTTTGAAGATGACTTCTCATGAAAGTCCAATAAGCCTCTTTATAATAGTTTTTCTTTATCCAAATAAAAACTATTATATCTCCTGTTTTAAATTTAATTCTAGTAACTATAATACTATCTCATACTTTTATAGTTTGATACATTGAAGCTGTTGGAACACTAACTTTGAAAAATAAAAACTTATTAATAATTATCGCCAGTATAATCACTATTCCAATCGGTATTACCCAATCTTTTATTATACGTCTAACTTTTTAATTTTTATCGAAATCTTTTACGATTATATAACTATAATACCGTATATTTTACATAGGTGTTTAAATTTGCATTTAAAATAATCTAAAAACAAGAAAGAAGTACATCTGAAATAAACGTACCTCTTTCTTTATCTTATTTTATTTTCAAAGTAATGTTTCTCTTAGAGTAAGAATATATTTTTTGCATACGCTACTCATAACTATAGTAAAATCAACACTTTGAGGTATGCTCCACAAAATTGAAATATGTTATGTTTTAATTTCACACAGTACAAAAGCACCTAGCTTTTTAATATTTATAGTACAACATATTACTTCAGATTATCTTTAGCATACTGTGCTTCTTCTGCTGTGAATTTTTCACCATTTTCTGATATCAATTGGTCATAAACTGCATTTGGAGACATTGACATTTCTTTTTGATATGTCTGTGCTTTTTTCAATGCATTTCCTTTCCAATCAGCTTTTACATTATCTATAGCATATTGAGCAGCTTCTTTTGAAAATTTCTCTCCATACTCTGATGTTAATTGGTCATATATTCCAGCCTTAGACATACTCATAATATCACTATATGTTTTTGCTTTGTTTAATGCAGACTTATACTCTGTTGGAACAGTTTTTTCTACTTTTTCTTCTACTGCTACAGTTTCTTTTACTTTTACTTTTTCTTCTACTGGAACATTTTCTACTGTTTTTTGGTTCTGACTAATTTCCTGTTTATTTGTAGTCGCTAATTCTGAATCATCTGAACCCCCGTTAGCGAAAGCTCCGATAACAATTACTATCAGAACCCAAAACCATACTTTTCTATAAATTGGTTTTTTATTTTTTGCTCCACAACTTGGACAAGTTTTTGCATTTGATGATATTTCTTTAGAACAAGTTTTACATTGTATCAATTTAGACATTAAAATTCCCTCCTGCGAAATATATATAATTCTATTTCCCTTAATTATACATATTTCTCTTGTTAAAGTCTACCAAATATTTAAAATTGTATGAATTTAGTCAAAATTGTACATTAATTTACGACGTAATTTTATAGGAATGCATTGCATGACCTATATTTCTACATCTAGTAAATAATCATAGAACTTTTCATGCAAAATAGCATTTTCCTTTAAAGATTTCTTTGTCTTTTCTTCTATTAAATCAATTGTATAGTTATCAGCTAATTTATCTCCACCATCAATCATTACCAAAAGTGAATGAATTACACCTCTAATAACTTCATTTAGAATATTTTCATAGGCAACCTTTTCATCATTCGTTACAATTTTGTCTTGAAGTATTTTATATTGTTCCTCCATATCATATCAGACCATACTAAATCAGCATTTGGAGTTAATCCTTCAAGGCTTGTTTTCACCCAGTAATCTTTTATACCTTTAAGATTCTCGAATAACACCCTTTGCTTATCCATACTCAGCCTCCTATTTGCATCACAATTTAAGAAGATTGTTCACTAACCAAATATTATCTTCATTTTTACATTAGATTAATTCGTTAAACTTCATTTTCTATAATTCTCCTGATTTGTTTTCTTTATTTTAAAACATACTAAGGCAGAGGAGTGATATTATGAGAGTAAAGTATTTTAGTATATTCCTATTACCCTTTATTATATTCTCTCAATCTGATGGAACTAGACTTGCAAAAGGTCAACATGTACCTATGAAATGCGAGGAAAAATTAAAACTATTAGAACCCACAGAACCAAAAACTATTTACGATTATGAGTTGCTACGCGATAGGGACATGAGTACTTTTCAAGAGGAAGTTCTTCCTATTTCATTAGTACAGAAAACTGGAATCAAAGTTCCTTTCTCAACAGTTTATAAAGATTTAAATTGGCAACGACCTGTTTATAGTCCTCTTTGGCATAGCTCCTCATGGAGATGGAGTTATGTTCCACTAAACATGGCTTATCAACGGCACATAGTTTTTGACTACCTGGGAGGCCTATCCTGGTGGTATGACCTTTCAAGTTATTTAGCACTTCCAAATGGCATCGATAATGCTTCGCCTATCCATGAATATGCTTTTACTATTAAATATCCTTATGTTGTAAGACTCATTGTTTTTAATTTCAATATTATATCTATAAAGCATTACAAAAACCAAATTCTTGTTTCTGGAGAGCCACTAAGAAAAGGTTTAACTTTAGTTGATTTTGACACAAAAAATCTTTCTGCATCTAAAAAGTTATTGCAGCTTGCAACACCTGATGGTCATGAAATAGATTATCTGTATATGTACTTAGGCAACCATTAAAACCTCTATAACCAAGTCCTAGAGGTTTTAATGGTTGCCTAGTGTTACTACTAATCATTATTATAAAAATAATTTATTTATAATCATGAAAATTTTTACAGTTACGCTTCAAAGCCAATGGAGTCAACTATAAATATCAAGATGATAAAACCTTAAGATTGGCCCTGTTTATTAATACATCCTATTTTACTCTTCTGCTACAACATAAGAATATTGTTCATCAACTTAATTTCATATTATGCTTACTTATACTGTTCAAAGAGTTATTTTTTTAGAAAAATATCTTCTTCTGAAACTCCAAATTGTTTACATATCGCTTTCCGTTCTACGGAAAATTTAGGATTTCGCATATCTTTATTTGTCATATAATTATTCTGCTCCCAATATGGTTGATTATTATGTAATTCAATACACTTTTTCAAAATCAGTAGTTTCACATCTATCCCAAAACCAACTCCATTGTTTCTAAACTCTGAATACAGAGCATGATTTCTATTTGTTAGTTCAAAGTATTTTTGCCCTGACTGAAGTAATATTTTATTACTATCTGTAGCATCAATACTTTTTCCATACATAACAGGAAAGTCTAACTCATTATCTGTAAGTGGCAAATTACCAATGACTTCATATTCACCATAGAAAAATGCATTGTCCATTATGAATTGAGAAGGTACCGCTTCACGTTCTTTTAACTCTTCACAGCTAATGTTTTTATTTGTTGTAGCAATGTGATACACTTTGACCACCAAAGGTTTACCCATTAAAACATCCCAAAATTTGATTTTTTCTTTCCGCATTTTATCGTAATCAAGAAGTATCCTGCCATAACCATATAATCTCCTGTTCAGCTTGAATCTAAAAAAATCTCCAACACGATATTTGCAATGTTTTTTATGTGATGATGAAAATTCGGCAAGCTCGTTTAAGTCTGATATAGTGGTATCCGCTATCCACTGTTCTATCCAATAGAAAAGTTCTTCAAAGTTTTTTAATTTTATCTCTTCACTTGATGAATTATAAAATGTTCTGTTCGTTTCACAATTACCGAGATGTACATAACCGTCATTATAAGAAAAATACATTCCCTTTGGAGTTCTTTTTTCAAGGGTTGAAGATGTCAGTTTTACAATTTTACCTCGTTCTGTCTTTGGGAGAAGCTCTATTCTGAAATTGGTTGTTTCCTCGTTTAAATCGTATTCTACATAAGAATTTTCGCCTATTAAAATACGTTTGCAAATAGTATTCTCTTCAAAATATGCAAATGTGTCGTGTTTGTCATACGGGCTCGGAGTAAGTTTGATAAAATCCCAACTGGCAGAAACGAGTGTTATTCCCAAATACTTGCGTTGTTCATTAGTTAATTCAAACAATTTACTAGTTCTCCTTCACAATATATAATCATTAGTTCGCAATTAAATACGAGTACGTCATAAAATTAGAATAATATAAATTAAATGCAACCGATTTTTGTCCTCATATAAAGTTTCTTATCTCAAACTCTGAATAGTTTTCAAGTTGTTCTTTAATGCCATTGACTAACCACTCGCCCTCAAACGCAATTGTACCTTCATGAGAAACATACATTATCCAGTCTTTATTGTTATCATACCAAAAGCATTCAGACATATAGGGTAGTATTACTGAATCTTCGTCTTCTTCTAAGAAATATTCCTTGTCTGTAAAACCTTCTATTATTCTTGCATTTTCAAATTCCCGTATCTCTATTGCATATGAAACGCTATGCTGAATAAATATATTTCTTATCTTATTAATATTTTCGGTTATAGCTACAAAATCACTATCAAATGCTATTACTGGAACAAGTGGATACCAATATGCATGCCCCTTTCCCATTGTAGATACAAGTCTTTGGTTCAAATGTTTTCTTAAATTTTCAGTTTCTTCAGCTGAAAAATCTTGTATAACCATATTTCCTCTAAAATGTATCCATCATATTTTCCTAACGTTACGCAATAGAATATTTATTCCGAACTATATATTTAGATTGTTATTTTGCCACCATTGCAATATTTTTCTCACACTTCCTAATACATTTTCCTTATGCTTAATAGATAAATCAGCATATCCAAGAATCCTATCTATCAACAATTCCTTCTTGTCCTCCAATGTGTAGTCTTCTCGATTCAAAATGCTTATTATGTGATGAACTAAATCATCATACTCATCTTCTGGAAAACCTTCTCCAATACCAAGAGGGTCAAATTCTGCAACAAATTTCCTTATTTCCGACTCTTGAAATTTAATGTATTTTTTAACTGATTTCTTTACGGAGTTATCCATGATTATCCCTCTCAATATTTAGTTCCTTTTATACTACTGTCATGCCGTAACATAAGAAAGTTGCGAACAGGTTAAATTTATTTTCCTTGATATAGAATTTCAATGTCACCATCAACAAACCCTATGCCAATAGCCTGTAGCCCTTTAAGCACATTAGCATATTTTCCATTCTCAAGATAGTTCTCTATCATTTTTGTTATATAGGAAAGACCATCTTCCCAATCTGCAATTTCATCAGTTCTTAGTATAGAAAAGACATCTTCTCCAGTTGTAAATATCTCTCCACACGCCCAATCCTCATCTTCTTCATCAAATGTATCTGTACCAATTAGTTGAATATCATAGGTATCGTTTGAACCTTCATACAAGTTGAAATTAACTGCAACGACGTCTGGAGGGAGCTGTTCTAAATTACCACCTAACCATTTTGAAAAATCCTCATTGTACATCATATGTACCTTCCTTTTTTTCTCATAAAATTTGTTTTATTACACCATATATTACAGTTTTACGATTAGAATCCCTTTAACAAGAATGTTTATTATTTATATAAAAATCTTGGCACTAATTATAACTCCTTCTAAGTAATATTAATGTAATCAAATATATCTTATTAAATTCTTTCTTTTTCCATACACCACTTTTGAAAAATCTCTATAATTTCCACTAAATTCAAAGGACCGCCATGACCTTTAAAAACACCGTCAACAATGCAACAGTGTATCCAATCATTTTCACTTTTCTGTAAAACTATCTTTTCAAATTCTTCATTTTCTAAGTTCGTATTAATCAAATCTATATCAATACGCCATCCTGGATTATCCAAAGTTCCAATCTCTATTCCATAGCAGTGTTCCCAATCTCCATCACAATTCTGTATATACCATTCTTGCAGCCATTTTAAATTATCCATGATATTATCACCTTCTATCTCACTTAATTATTTTCCATCATAAAAGTAATCCTAACACCTGCTGAAAAATCCTTACTAAAAGCGGCAATTCTTTCTCCTACTGTTGATGTATCAGCTTCTGAATTACCCCAAAGTATCCAAGGTGCTGTATCAAAGAAAAAGTGCCTGAAAGGATGCTCCTTATAATAATAGTAATTGTAGCTTCCCATGTTAGTAGGGTCAGTTACTAATTGTCCCTTGCTATCATAAACAGCTTCTTTATGTCCATCTTCTGAAATGTATACAATATTTCCTGACGCACCCTTTAAATTATGTGCTGCTATTTCTGTTGTGTTAGATAAAATTTTTCCTAATAAGATTAATACTATTATGATTAGGCTAACTATAAGTATCCAGCGTTTTCTAAATAACTTCATAATCTATCCTCTTTCTGAAATTTATTTAACTAGTTCATTTCTTATTTATTTTCTCTTACAAAAATAATATCATCGTTTTAAATAGCTAACCACAGGATATTTATTCCATTATAAGTATGTAAATTTAGCTTAGCATTACTAATTACTATTGATAAATTCTATTCATATTAAAATATTTTTTTATTTTAATGAATATTATTTACTTTATGTGTCTACAATTACAATAGGAGGTGAAAAACATATTTAATCAAAAACTATTTATAAGCAATACAAGTATAAATATGTTTAAATACTGTAAAAAAAGATTTAAGTATAAGTATATTGATAAAATTAAATGTAACCTTATTAAATCCCATTACTTAAGTTTTGGAACCACAATTCATAACACACTATCAGAGTATAACAATCTACCTTCCCAGCTGCAAAGCTATGAAAGCTTGACTTCTCTCTTAAAAAAGCACTGGATTTCTGAAGGATATGACTCACTCGAAAATGAAAAAGTTCATTTTGTTAAAGCTCAAGATATGCTTTTAGATTACTTCAATGATAGAAAAGACTCAGGAGCGGTTATTTTAAATGAAGAAATGATATACAGAAATATAAATAAGAATCTAACAATCTGTGGAAAAATTGATAGAGTATATGTTAATGAAGATAATAAAATTGAGGTTTTAGACTATAAAACAGCCAATTCTTTTAGCCCTATCATCGATATCTATAACGATGTGCAACTCCCAATTTACTCACTTCTACTAAAATATAAGTTAGATACTTTTCCTAAAGTTATTAGCTACTATTATCTCAATTTTAATAATAAAGTTTCTATAGATTTAGATAAAAAAGTCATTGATTATTGCTTACTACAACTCAAAAAAGTCATTTCAGAAATATATTATGAATCAGAATTTCCTTGCAACCCCTCCAGTCGGTGCAGTTCTTTCTGCGAATACTTTACTCATTGTGAGTACTTTCGTAAAAATTAATCTTATCTTACTTAGGTAATCCTAGATTTTCATTTTCTAAGATTACCTCATCTCTATTAGAAAACTAACTCTTCAGATTGTATGAATTTTAATAATTGTTATATAACTTTTAATAATTCTTATATAGCTTTTATATAAATTTTATTAATTATTATATATAAATTAATAATTTTTTAGAAAATAAAATATAACCATCCATATAAAAAAATGAGGTGAAAATAAAAAATGCAAAATTCTAATGATAATTCTCTAAAAGTATCTATAAAATACTCTAAAGATACTCATAGCTGGAATAATTTTATTGATTATCTTATATCTTTTATGTTAGATAGCAATATTTTTGATGGAATAAATAAAGATGACAGAAATATTAAAAGTTAATAATGAAATTTTAGAAAATCCACGCAATTATGCTGCAATTTATGCTAGAGTATCTTCTGCAAAAGATAATAATTCTATAAAAGCACAAATTGAAAAAGCCAAATCCATTCTTAATAAAAGAAATTTACTAGTGTACGGTGCCTATACTGACCATGTTTCTGGGCTCACAACTCCACCTGCCGAAAGGGCTGGATTCAGCAAACTCCTTGCTGATGCAAAATCTGGACGTTTTAAAACATTCATTGCATATAAGCATGATAGAATTGTTAGAAATTTAAAAGATTGGATTGAAATTAAAAACCAATTTAAAAAATTAGGAATTAAAATTATTTTTTCTGACGAAACCGAATACGCCTCTGACGACTCTTTGCAAGGAGATTTTCTTGAAAATTTACTGGTCATGGTTGCAGAATTAGAACCCGGTAATATAAATGAAAGGTCTAGTAATGGTAGAGACTTTAGACGAAACCAGGGTGTATATAATTCTGCTAGAAGCGAACCTTTTGCTTATAAGAGAGAAACCTTTTCATCAGTTTATAATCCGTCTAATATAAAATCCTTCTATAAAGTAGACCCATTAAAAGCAGCTTTTATAGAATACATTTTTAATTCCTTTAGTAGCTCTCTTGATATTGAAGATAATAAGACCTCACTTAGGCATTTAAAAAAAGATACATTGGAGATTTTAGATAATGTATCTAAAAATTTATCTGTTACTAATCTCAATAATCTAGAGAAGGGTTATTCCTGCTCTATAAAATCAAAATTTATATCTGCAATAAAACAAGAAATTGAGTTGGGAAAACCAATCCAGGATATAAAAGAAATCTTAATTGATATAAATAAGCGAGCAGAAAACATAGCACATATTCATAATCTATTAAAAAATCCTATCTATGGTGGATATCAGCTAATTGATTCTAATAATGAGAGTTTAGGAATTATAATAGAAGAAAACTCGGTAAGATTAAATTTTAGCTCTTTCGAGAAATTAATAAATGTAGAGGGACCCATAGTAGATAAAAATGTCTTTGAAAAAGTATATTGCCATCTCCACTTACATACTCTTTTAAAGCACATAGAGCCCGCCTACATGTTCAAAGGAATGCTTAAATGTGGTATATGTAATAGAAAAATGTATCTTTATGGACACCTGTTTAAATGCGATGATAAAAAATCTCAGCCAAACTGTAAGTCTTATGTGAAAACAAATCTTATAGAGTCTATTTTAGATATGATAATTGACGATGCTCTCATTCAGAGTGAACTTGGTTTTAACAAGTTCTCAAACGCTATAGAAGAGAAGCTAAATAGGTACAATAATGAGCTCCAAAAGTTAAGGAATCTAAAAATTTCTATACTGAAAGATTATCTTAAATATAAAAATGAAAAATATATGGAAGTTATAAATCATAAGCAAAGAGAAATTAATGAGTTACTTCAAAAGGTGGCTGAACTCCAAGAAAGGCTACATTCAATTAGAACTCTTCAGAAAAATATAAGTCTAAATTACTCTTATAAAAAGACTTCTAATGAGGATGATAAATCACTTATTGCTATTATAAAGATACATCTCATTGACTATATAACTCAAAATGAAAACATATTTAACCCTCTTTTTGAAAAGATAATTAAAACTATAGAGGTGAAACCTATTGCATACAAAGACATCCATAAATCCCAAATCTCAATTAACTACGAATACATCTATAAGGAACATAGCGATATATCTGAGAGTATCCACTGAAAAACAAGATAGAAACACTTCAAAAACAACCCAGTTAACTGCAATTGAAAATTATATAAAAAATAATAACATCTATATCGGCAATAAGTATATTTACGAAGATAAGGATTCCGCCTCTAGAAATCCTAAAGGCACGACTATTGATGACGATAAAATATCTTCAAGAATTGGATTAAATGAGCTTATCGCTGATGCACGACTTAAAAAGTTTGATACAATCATAGTTTTTAGCCATGACCGCTTAACTCGAAATGTGCAAGAGTCATTACTGCTAAAGTATCTTTTCGCTAAGTTAAACATAAAAGTTATCTATTGCCGTGCTGGTGAAAAACTTGATTCTAAAAACCAAAAGATAAATGACTTTTTTGAGAGCCTACTAAATAATTTATCTCAGCTCGAGTCCAACTTGATTTCCTCTAGAGTTAGGTTAGGAAATGAGTATAACATAAGACATAATTACTGGGCTGGAGGTCCAGCCCCATATGGATATATGTTAGTAAAAGACCATGTTAATAGTAAAAAAAGTGTTCTAGAGATAGCATATACAGAAGCTAGGATAGTTAAAGAAATTTTTAGTCTTTATCTGCAAGGTTATACCCCTGATAAAATAGCTACTATTATACAGGTGAGATACGCAGGGAATGATGATAGAAAGTGGACCAAGAATACAATTAAGAGTATTTTAAGTAATAAAAATTATACGGGAATAATGGTTTGGAATAAAAAAGGTGGCATCAGAAACCCCATTAAGCATCACAATACTATAGAGTCTAAGAAGGTTAAAGATAATGTCATAATAACTGATAATGTCTGGGAAGAAACTCAAAAGATTAGGGCACTTCAAATAAAAAGTCCTAAATATTTATCTACACCTTTTCTATTAAAAGACTATCTTATCTGTCCAAAATGTGGAGGACATATGAGTTGTAAGAATAACGGTAAGGGCAAAAGTCGTGTTTACTATTGTTCAAAAGAATCTGGAAAGTGGGAATTGTCAGTTAATGCAGATTTAATAGAAAATAAGGTTATTCAAAAGTTAGACTCTCTAGTAATCTCCTTATTAACCAAAGAAGATAACTTTAATAAATTTTATGAAAAATATACTAAAGATTTTGAATCTAAAAAAGACCTATACTTAAAACAGGAATTAGAACTTCTAAAACTTATCAACGAAAACGATGACTATCTAGATAAATGTAAATCCGAGTTAGAAAGCATAGGTTCAGATTTAGACCCAACTAAACCTGATAGATATAATAAAGAGTTAAAATTTCTAGAAGAATTAGAAGAACTAAACTCATATCTTAGAATAAACAAAGATATATTAGATAAAAGGTTGTCTGATATACAATCACAGCTCCAAATAACTGTTATTGATAAAGAATCTTTTCGAAATCTTCTACTTTCAAAACAAAGCATGCTCTGCCTTATCCAAAGGAAAATACCAGATAAAACTGCCTATAGCAGGAGTTTAAGAATACTCTTCTATAACTTTATCGATAAAATTATCCTATCTCAAGATAAAACATGTGTTGATATAATATTAAAGTAGCTTGCACTAATCTTTTCCCTTTAGGATGAATATACTTTTAATGAAGCAATTTATCTGTGGGGGGCATATGCCAAATCAATACACCAAAGTAGAGCTCAAACTAGAGATTAATGAAATCCACGATACTACACATCTAAAAAAACAATATACTAAAGCAGTATTTGAAATTCTCAAAAATAAATTTACCCAAGATTCTAATTTTATAAATGAACTAATTGACACAATAAAAAAAGAGTTCTAGGAAGAGGTGGTCTTTTGACTACAGCAGCAATATATGCAAGAAAAAGTAAGCTGACCGAAAAGGGGGATTCTATTGAAAACCAAATTAAATTATGCAAAAACCATCTTGATAATTTAGGCATAGATGATTATCTCATTTACAGAGACGAAGGTTTCTCGGGTAAGAATACAGATAGACCAGAGTTTACTAAAATGCTGGATGATGCAAGAAAAAATAAGTTTACTGTTTTAATATGTTATAAGTTAGATAGAGTTAGTCGTAGCGTAGCCGATTTTTCCAACTTTGTTAGTGAAATTGAGAAACTTGGAATATCTTTCATTTCTCTTAATGAGCAATTTGACACCGCCTCCGCAATGGGGAGAGCAATGATGTATATATGTAGTGTTTTCGCTCAACTAGAGCGTGAAACTATATCTCTTAGAGTCCGAGATAATATGTACTCTTTGGCTGAATTCGGCAACTGGCTTGGAGGGGAGGTCCCAACTGGCTTTCAAAGCGAACGGATAAGCTATATTGATGATAGCTCTAAGGAAAGAACCCACTGTATTTTAAAGCCCATTAAAGAGGAAGTTGAATTAGTCAGGCTTGTGTATGATAAGTACCTTGAATTAAAAAGTTTAAGTAAAGTTGAAAAGTACATGTTATCAAATAATATTAAAACTAAAAATAATAAAGACTGGTCAAAATCCGGTCTTAGGTCAATACTTACAAATCCAGCATACGTACGTGCCGATTTAGATGTAGTTAATTATTTTAAAGCCTCAAGTATCTCTATTCACGGTAATGTTGATAGTATTCACGGCATCACTACTTATAGTAAACGTAAAGGAAAGCAAGGCAAATATAAAGACCCAAAAGATTGGATTTATGCTGTAGCAGAACACGAAGGATTAATAAACTCGGAGGATTGGTTAGGAGTGCAAAAACAAATAAACATAAATAAATCTAAAGCACCAGCCCTAGGAAGCAGTAATCTCGCCCTTTTGAGCGGTCTTGTTAGATGTGATAAGTGCAATAATTACATGAGGATAGCATATGGAAAACAATATGCTAATAGCAACATTAAAAAATTTTACTATGTTTGCAGCCTCAAGAGAAACTCGGGGAATACTCGCTGCAATATGAAAAATGTTAGTGGCGTTGACCTAGACAATATTATAATAGAAAAACTAAAAGAAATGTCTGTTGACAAGAGCATATTAGTATCTGAACTTCAAAAGTACAAGTCTGATATACAAAATTCTAAAGAGAATCTTGAGTATAAAAATATACATCAAAGCATTAAGCAAAACAAAACTATGTTAGATAATCTTGTAAATAATGTATCTCTTACAACAGATAACGAAACTGTAAAAATTCTTTTTAACAAAATTAATGAACTCAAAGAACAAAATAAATTTTTAGAGAAACGTCTTAATGAACTGAAAGATGCAACAGAGGCTCAAGCAACTATAATTAACAGTTGTGATTCATTTATGAAAATTATAAGAAACTTTTCAATGGTTTCAGATATTGCAAGCTTAGAAGAAAAACGCAAGCTCATTTCATCGGTCATTGAGAAAGTTTATGTCAATGGCAATACTGGAAAGGTCTCTATAAAATTTTGGGGAGTAGACGGCATTGATTAATCTACTCCCCATAAATTTTTTCTTATCTTTGGCTTTTCTAAAAAAATCCCCGCTCTTTTATATTCTATACTATCTGCTTTAAAATCTTAAATCCGTATATTCTGAAATGAGGTGAACAAAATATAGAAATCCTTGAAATGCTTGAAAATACTAATGTTAAAACGTTGGATACAGCGTCGCAATTTCATGAAGCGTCCATCTGCTCTCCATGCGAACATCCCGCTGTTCCATAAGTAGTTGCCATCAATTAGAAAGTCTTTAGCAACCTCAAGGTTAGGTTTCTCAGTAAACCTAGCCACCTTGAAGGTTGGT
>JAVBVX010000018.1:0-29400 GCA_036677665.1 Clostridium sp.
TCCAGTAGGACCAGTAGGGCCGATTAATCCAGTAGGACCAGTAGGGCCGATTAATCCAGTAGGACCAGTAGGGCCGATTAATCCAGTAGGACCAGTAGGGCCAATTAATCCAGTAGGACCAGTAGGGCCAATTAATCCAGTAGGACCAGTAGGGCCGATTAATCCAGTAGGACCAGTAGGGCCAGCTAATCCAGTAGGACCAGTAGGACCAGGATTACCACCAGTAGGACCAGTTGGACCAGGTATTCCAGTAGGACCTATTGGACCAGTAGGCCCAGTTGGGCCAGAAGGACCCGCAGGACCAGTTGGGCCTATAGGACCAGTAGGTCCCAAGGGGTCTTTTAAAGTAGTTAAAATTTTAAGTTGATTTCCTTTGCATTTCAAAACAAATTCCTCCTCTTTTTTATGGGACTACTTATTATTCATTAATGAAATCAAATAACAAAATTATATATAGAAATAAATATTCTAAAGAATTATTTATTTCTATATATAATTCAATATATGAAATTCATTGAATATTGGAGACATATAAAATGAAATAAGTATAATTATTACATCACACTATATATAAATTAATAAGAATTTATAAACTTAATTAAAAGAAATATCTATTTTATTAATGTAAAAAACTGCACCAGTCTATGCTGGTGCAGTCTTTACTTGTATCCTAGTGTTTCAAAGTACTTTTTATTATATAAAACGCTTTTATTATTTGGGTTATGAATACTAGCTATTTCATTGTGTTTATAAGCTAATTCATGATCACCTAATTTGTCATAACAAACGCATAATTGTATATGAGGAACCCAAGTCCAGTATGCATTACTAGTGAAGCCCATATTTTCTTCAGGCTTATCTAACTTTGTAGCAAGTTCAAACCAAAATATCGCTTGTTTAAAATTGTTCATTTCTTTGAAATAACTTCCAAGTCTACAGCAATGTTCGGCATGTGGCAAATCATATTTAAATGATTTAAAAGCATAATTTATTGCATTTTCATAATCACCAATTGAGTGATAGTAATCAGCTACTCTTCCACATGCATAGATTTTGTCTTCATACCATCCACCATTCATAGTTAAATATTTATTATAATGTTCTAAAGATTTGTCATACATTTTATGATCGTATAGTTCGTTAGCATAATAGAAAGTATCTCTTGGTGAAAATTCTTCACCTCTAGCTATTTTCTTTTCATAAATGTTTAGATTGCGGTCTGTTTGATGGCGTAATTTTTTATGACTAATAGCTATATCACTATTTATTATATTACCATATACTTCCAGATAATTATGACATGCTCCATACCATTTAAAATTTCTTTCTCTCTTTACTAATCTATTTCTTCTATAGCTAAAAGTTACATTTCCATTCTCATCAAATCCTACATTGTATTTCATTGTTACAGAATCCACAGAAGGGTCTAATTCTTTTTTAAGATTCTTAAATTTTTCTCTATCTTCTTCAAATATTACATCATCAGCATCTAAGTAAAATATATATTCTTTAGTTGCTTTACTAAAAGAAAAGTTCCTAGCTGCAGCGAAATCATCAATCCATGGAAAGTCATAGATGTATTCTGTATAACTTTTGGCAATATCTTTTGTTTTATCTTCGGAACCAGTGTCTATTATAATGATTTCATCTACTAGATCTTTTGCGGAATCTAAACACCTACCTAGTGTATCTTCTTCATTTTTTACTATCATACAAAGGCTAATATTTATCAAGTTATATCGCTCCTTATTTAATTATTATTTTTAAAATTCGTATAACTTCATTTGTTTTTTCTATTATCATATGATGGTAAAGCTATAGCGGTGTAAAATATCATATTAATGCATCAATATTTCTAATCCTTCTTTATCATACACTTCAAGTTCTTTTATTGATCTTAATACTTCTTTTTTAGCCAAATCAATATATCCAAGTTTATAATATAATTTTCCAAGATTAAGCAATACAAATTCATTATTTATTAGGTTTAGTAAATTTACAGTTAGGGCGAGTTCATCAAATTTATTATTTATCAGTAATATTTCACAAATTTCTAATATTATTGGGAGATAATCAGATTCATTTTCTTCTTCAGATATAATTAGAGTAGATTTTCTTATAAATAGATTTACGAACTGAGTATATACTCTTAATAATTTTTTATCATGGACAGATAAGGTATCCTCTTCAAAGTTGCTTAGCAGAGATAAAGCATTCGCATTATTATTAGTTAATATACTACTTATAACTTTATACATATTAAGATATAGGTAAGATGAGTTTCCTTTGTCTATGCATTTTATATTAATACAACTACTAAAGTCACCAGTCATTACAAGACATTTAGCTTTGAGTAA
Organism: Clostridium sp.; assembly: GCA_036677665.1. Classification (GTDB taxonomy): domain Bacteria; phylum Bacillota; class Clostridia; order Clostridiales; family Clostridiaceae; genus Clostridium_H. Next base: position 2,358 of record JAVBVX010000018.1, read on the forward strand.
TAAGAGGTCAGTTGTGTTTATATTATCTTTTTCACACTTTTCTATATATTCTAGGGCTGTTTTATAATATTTTTCATTATAAAATAAATTTGCAATAATAAAATTAGCTTTTGGAGAATTAACAAAAAAATCTTCAATAATTTTCTTGAAAGCATCTATAGGCGTATTTTGAATTTTTAATATGTGACCAATACAGTATAGTGGTTCAATAAAATCAACTTTAGATTTTAAGGCTTCAATAAAATAATTATAGGCTATATTGTAGTCTTTTAGGTTTATATAAGCATTGCCTAATTCATAGTATGCTTTAAAAGTACCTACACCATAAAAACATTTTAATTCAGAAGAGCCTTCACCTAATTCAATACATTTTTCTAGGGTTTTTATTTGAAGCATAGGCATATTCAGATCTTTAAAGATAAGAGCTTTTAAAAAGTATAAATCGGTAAATTTTGGATAATGTTTTATGCCTACATTTATAAATTTAAGAGCAGTATCATAATCCTTCAATTTATGATTTAAAACAGCTATTCTCAAGATTAGTAGAAAACTATATCCATTATGAGGATCAAAATTTTCATATGATTTATAATAGTATTTTAAAGCTGTTTTTTCATCATTTAAAGCTGCATACTCAGTACCAAGATTGAAATGTGAAAATGCATCATTTGGATTACTTTCAATTAACTTTTTTAGGATTGTAATATTTCTATTTCTTTTATTCTTAGAACTTATACTATTGTCCATATATCCGTAATGATGAATCTGCACAAATTTATAAATTAAATTATACTTGTTTCCTGAATGAACTAACTGATTATGAATTTCTCCCTCATAGTGAGTTCCTTCATTATTTTTAAAAAGCCTTGGATTTAAATTTACTGTTATAGAGTTATCATCAATAGTACTGCCATAGTAGTTTAATGTTTCAAAAAAGTAAATTGCATTTTCATCCAATTGTCTAGTTAGTAAATCCTTAAAATTTTCTTGGTCTTTAGGATATAATTCATCATCAGCATCTAAAATCAATATCCAGTCTTTGGTGGCATACTTTAAAGATTCATTTCTTGCTTGACTAAAATTACTATTCCACTGAAAATGAAAAACTTTAGCACCAAATCTTTTTGCGATTTCTACGGTTTTATCCGAGGAACCTGTATCAACAATAATTATCTCATCAACAATATCTTTAATACTATTAAGACATTTCGGTAAATATTTTTCTTCATTTTTTACAATCATGCATAGACTTACTTCATTTTTCATATTATACTAGCCTCCATTTAGATATAAAACTTTGTAGTAAAAATAAATCTTTACTGTAAGTTAAAAGTGCATTTTAAAAATTCTATTAATAGCTATAATAAAATTTTCAACATCTTTAGAGTCATTAAAATAACTTGGACTAATGCGGATAGTTCCTATTTTATCTGTTCCAATGATCTTATGAATCATTGGTGCACAGTGATAACCAGTTCTAACGCAAATATTTTGATCACTGAGCAACCTACCTACTTCAGAACTGTCAAACCCATCCATATTAAAGGAGATAACAGGTGTTTTTTTATTAACATCTAGTTCACCATAAATATTGATATAGGGAAGCTTTAGGAGTTCTTCTGTAAGTTGCTTCATTAAAGTTATTTCATGATTTCTTATATTTATAAGATTTTTAGTAAGAATAAAATTAACTCCTTCACTTAAACCTACAATTCCAGGAGTATTTAGTGTACCACTTTCAAATTTATCAGGCATAAAGGATGGTTGAAATAAGCTATTAGAATTACTTCCTGTACCGCCTTCTTTAAGTGGTATCAAGTCTATTCCTTCACCTACGTACAACCCTCCAGTACCCTGTAATCCAAAAAGTGATTTATGACCAGGAAAAGCTAAAATGTCAATATTCATTTTTTTTACATTTATATCAGCATAACCAACTGTCTGTGCTCCATCTACAATTAGTAATATGCCTAGTGATTTGGTTAAATCTCCAATAGCACTAATATCTTGAATTGTACCTAGAACATTAGAACCATGGTTTATTATTACAGCTTTTGTGTTTTTTTTAGTAGAATTCTTAATATCATTTACCGATATATAGCCATTTAGGTTAACAGGTAATAAAGTGATATCGATACCAAATTTTTTAAGATTTTCTAAGGGGCGTAAGACAGAATTATGCTCAATCATAGTAGTTATGACGTGATCCCCGGGCCTTAAAATGCCTTTAAGTGCAGTATTTAGGCCTTCGGTGGTATTAGATGTAAATACAATTCTCATAGGATTATCTACGTTTAAAAGCTTTGCTAATCGTTCTCTACATTCAATTATCTTAAGTTCACATTTAATAGAAAGGTTGTGAGCTCCTCTACCAGGATTGGAGCAATAGTTTCTAAGACATTGATCTACAGCATCATATACAAGTGAAGGCTTAGGAAAAGAAGTCGCAGCGTTATCTAAATAAATCATAAATCCTCCTTTAAAATATGATTATCTACAAAAAAAATGTACTAATAAGAAATTTCTAAATACTCATAGCGTCTTGTTTTAGGATTAATAAATTTTTTATAGATCTTATGAATTTCTATATTATCATTATTAATTATTTCAACTACTTTACTTAAATTTACTTCTTTAATTTCTAAAGCCCTTGCACATCCAGCTGAAAGTTTACAAGGGATTTGTATCATAGCAACTTTAAGTTTAAGGTTTTTTAAAGTTCTATAGAGCATTAAACTACTACTAGCAGAAGGAAAAGTTATTATATAAAGTGTCTCCATTATAGTACCTCCAGTTATTAATGTACTAAATTCATTATATTCAATTGGCAAGGTTTAGGTGTTTTAAATTAGCCAATTGATATGGAGCATTTAAAAATAAATTTTTTAATAAAAATATTGGTTAAACTAAATTTCTATAAGTGACCGAAATATATAATTGTACATATAATATATAGGGATAATTATGGTTATCTAAAATATAAGTAAAGGGGAAATAAGAATGTCAAAACGTTTTAGAATACAAACTGACATGGCATTTGATTTCGCAGCAAGTATGACTACGTTACCATTAACACCTACTGAAGAAACGTTTTTAGATAGTTTAGAAATAGAATTAACAAATAAACAAGATAAGGTTTTAGTTGAAGGGGTATTTTCTTTAAGTATGATTAGTAAAACAATATTAGCACTTGAAAAAGTTTCAATAACAATTAATTTTTATAGAGATGCAGCTTTAACTGATCAAGCATATAGTTTTGATGAAACTCTTGCAACAGGTGCTGCACTGTTAGAAATTCCACCAACCAATTATCAAGTGCCTATTCAATTTTTAGATAGTCCTCCTTTAAAATCCACAGAAGATACAGCAGAATACTATATTACGATAACATTGAATCAATTGGGTATTTCTTTATTGCCTACTGATGTAGAATTAACTCAATATACTGTAACCGCAGAAGAAATAGCATAATAAAAGCAAGAATAACTTATATAACATTTAGGTTTTTACAATGGGAGACCTTGCGTTTAGCAGGGTCTATTATTGTACTTTATTTTAAATGAAACAACAAAGATATGGATAATTTTGTATTGCATTGCATAGAGATATTTTAAAACAACTGTGTTTATAAATTTTTAGGGGGATAATTCAAATATGAAAATTCTTTTATGCACAAGGCAAGACTATCATAGAAACTTTGGGGGAGATTCTACACAAGTTTTAAAGACCGCAAAATATTTAGAAAAATTAGGAGCAGAAGTCCATATCAATAATGGGGGCATATTTGATTATTCTGATTATGATATAGTTCATTTATTCAATATTAATAAAATTGGGGAAATATATAACTATTATAAAATTGCTCATAAATATAAGAAAAAAATTGTTATTACTCCTGTATACTATAATTTGACTGAATATTTTAAATTCAGAAACTATAACGATAGATTAAGGTTATGGGAAGCTAGTAATGCATATAGACAAGAAGTTCTCTCAGGAAGTGTTGGTATTATAGCAAATAGTTATATTGAGTGTGAGCATCTAAAATCAGATTTCAATATAGATAAACATTGTAATGTAATTTATAATGGAATAGAAGTAGAAGATGAACAAGTACCTTTATATAGTCTTAGGGAAAGATATAACTTAAATTCTTATGTACTGTGTGTGGGGAAAATTTGTAATAAAAAGAACCAGCTTGCGCTAGCTAAGGCTTGTAATAGATTAGGAATTCAATTAGTGCTTATAGGGGAAGTTAAAAATAAAGAATATTTTATGGAGTGCATGAAGTATAAAAACGTTTTATATCTTGGTTTTATGGATAGTTATAATATATATAATGCATATAGATTTGCTAAATTACACGTACTTGCAAGTTATATAGAAACTCCGGGGTTTTCATCGCTAGAAGCAGCCGCAAGCGGATGTAATATTGTTTCAACTTTAGAAGGATGTGCAGAGGAGTATTTTAAAGATATGGCAATATACTGTAATCCATACGATGATAACAGTATCTGTGAAAGTATAGAGAAGGGACTAAAAAAAGAAAAAACAGATAGATTGAAAAAATTAGTTAAGGAGAATTATTCTTGGGACAATTACATTAAAAAATTATATGGATACTATAACAGTATTTTATAATAAATAAAATCTAGAAGATAATAGAATAGACGAAAGAGTAAAAGTTTAAAAAGGAGATGCATATGAGAATATATTCATGGAATGTAAATGGGATAAGGGCTATAGAAAAAAAAGGGTTTTTACAATGGATTCTAGAGGAACAGCCAGATATACTCTGTATACAGGAAACCAAAATTCAGCTAGATCAAATAGAGAGTAAATTAAATAATATAGAGGGTTATAAAGCATATTTTTCATGTGCAGAGAAAAAAGGATATAGTGGAGTTGTAACATATACAAAGGAAGAACCTATTTCTATTTCTTATGGAATAGGCATAGAAAGGTTTGATAGTGAAGGTAGAATATTGATATGTGAGTATTCAAATTTTATATTATTTAACATATATTTTCCTAACGGGCAAAGTAGTGAAGAGAGACTTAATTACAAATTAGAGTTTTATGACGCTCTATTTAAGTATTGTGATGAATTAAAAAATAAAGGGAAAAAAATTATAATATGTGGTGATTATAATACTGCTCATAACGAGGTGGATTTAAAGAATCCAAAAGCTAACAGCAAGATATCAGGATTTTTACCGATTGAAAGAAGATGGATGGATTATATTATAGAAAGAGGATACATAGATACTTTTAGATATCTTCATCCAGAGGAGATTAAATACTCTTGGTGGTCATATCGATTTAATGCTAGAAAGAATAATGCAGGCTGGAGAATAGACTATCATTTTGTTTCAGAGAATATGATTGAGGATGTACAGGGCGCTGAAATACTTAATGAAGTCATAGGATCAGACCATTGTCCAGTTGTACTTATCTTAAAATAATTAATCGCTAATCTCTAGTTACTAGTTGCTATTAAGTATCATAAAGTTATGATTTTTAGCGATTAGAGATTAGGGACTAGCGATTATTTTTATACTTCTTTTATCACTCCGCAAGCGAGTCGTCTACCTGCATTTCCGGCAGGTTGACTTCTATAGTCATCAGGACTTTCATGAATAACAATAACTTTTCCTAGAGCATCAGACACTTTAAACTTATTAGTAAAAAAGCTCATTTTTGATACACCATCATTAGAGAAGAGTACTGGAAAATCACCAGCGTGATTACCGTGAGGTTGATTAGTTGGATTCCAGTGTTCACCAGCTGATTTAAAAGGTTCTTTAGGATCTCCAACTTCACAAGAACTTCCTGAATGAATATGGAATCCATGAGGACCTATAGGTAAATTATCTCCCTTTCCAGATTTATATTCTGGCAGACCAGTAACATGTACATATACTTCAGTTCCGCTTGGAACACTTCTAAAATATACAATGCCTTCTATATTTGGGGCAAGAGGACCCCCTTTAATTTCAGCAACAGCCCATTGTGCAAAGTTTTCTTGTGGATCTGAAGATCTATAGAATTTATTATTTATAGGGTAAAAAGAATTATAAGAATATCCTTGGTTATTATAATACATAAAAAACCTCCTAAAAATTATAACTAGAATATTCTATGTTATTATATATTAGAATGTTAATTAAATAATAGAGTTATAATCTAGAGAGATTATAATAAATAGGGTTAAGCTATGCAATAGAAAGCATGGAAGCTATATGTGTTGTTTAAACACAGGATGTTTTGTTATAATATATAACTAGGTGTAAGAAAATGTTAGGAGAGATTAAAATTATGAAGAAAGTTGAATTACTAGCTCCAGCAGGAAGTTTAGATAGTCTTTATGCTGCAGTGCAAAATGGAGCAGATGCAATATATATGGGAGGAACGAAATTTTCAGCAAGGGCGTATGCATCAAATTTTGATGAAGATAACATGATAAAAGCAATAGAATATTGTCGTATTTATAATGTTAAAGTGTACGTTGCTCTAAATATTTTAATAAAGGAAGAAGAAATAATAGAAGCATTAGATTACATAAGTTTTTTATATAAAATAGGAGTGGATGCTCTGATTATTCAAGATACGGGTATAGCAGAACTTATAAAGAGGAATTTTCCAAAGTTTGAAATACATGCATCTACACAGATGACGGTTCATAATGGAGAAGGGGCATTTCTATTAAAAGAACTAGGATTTTCTCGAATTGTTTTATCGAGAGAACTTTCATTAAAAGAAGTTGAATACATATCAAAAGAATTAGATATAGATACAGAAATATTTATTCATGGTGCTCTTTGCATATCTTATTCAGGTCAATGTCTTATGAGTAGTATGATAGGTGGAAGAAGCGGAAATCGTGGTAAATGTGCACAACCTTGTAGACTTCCATATGATCTTATAAATAAGGAGAAAAACATTTCAAAAAAAGGATATCTATTGAGTCCAAAGGATATCTGTACTATAGAAAATGTAAAGGACATTATACTAAGTGGTACATCATCTTTAAAAATAGAGGGAAGAATGAAAAAGCCAGAGTACGTGGCGGGAGTTGTATCCTCTTACCGCAAAGCGATAGATGAAGCTTACGAAGAAATTAGAGAAGGTAAAGAAGGAAAACTTGATTTTATAGAAGAAGAAAAAAAGCTGATGCAATTATTTAATAGAGAAGGTTTTTCAAAAGCTTATATGTTTGGTAATGTGGGTAAAGATATGATGGCTTATAATCACCCTAGAAATACAGGAATACGACTTGGGAAAGTTAATAAAAATTTAACTATTAAGCTAGAACAAGATTTAAATTTACAAGATGGAGTTAGAACCGAAGAGGATGGATTTACTGTAACAAGAATAACAATAGATAAACATAATGTAGAGAAAGCTTCTAAGGGAGAAGTTGTTGAAATTAAACCTAATAGATACAAACATGGAGATATACTTTATAAAACATTAGATATAAAATTAATGGATGAGCTTGGTAAAACTTATGAGAACTTATATAAGAGAAAAAATTATGTGGACTTATTGATAAGATTTAAAGTAGGAGAACCTGTAGTTCTAACAGGGTATTATAATAATAAGGAGTATATAGCTTCTGGAGAAGAAGTTCAAAAGTCTATAAAAAGACCACTGGAAAAAGAGAGTATAATTAAGAATTTAAATAAGACAGGGGATACTCCCTTTGCTTTTAGGGAGATAGTCTTTGATACTTTTGAAGAAGGATTTTTACCAGTTTCCTCAATAAATTTAGTTAGAAGAGAGCTAGTACAAAAAATAACTGAGGATATATTAAATATAGAAAGAACAAGCACTAACAAGGGATTAGATTTAAATATAAGTAAATCTAAATATGATTCTATAAAATTAGATAGTCCTATTATAATTGTTAATAATAGTAATCAGCTAAAAGCAGCCAAGGAATGTGGAATAGATAATATAGTTGTAGATCTGTTTATGAGAAAATGCGATATAAAATTAGAAAGTATCAATTTAGATAACTTATATATAAGAGTGCCTACTATTGTTAAAAGTGAATTTTCTTCTATATGTAAAATTATTGAGGATGCACTACCCAAGATTAAAGGAATCGTAACATCTAATTTAGGAATAATAAGAAGATTTAAAGAAAAAACTTTAATAATAGGAGATTATAAATTAAACATATTTAATTCATATAGCCTTCAATTTTATCAGAAAGTATTAAATGCTGCCACTATTAGTTTAGAGCTTAATAAAAAAGAAATTACAAGTTTATTAAAAAAATCTTCTGTACCAAGCTATTTAATGATTTATGGGAAAACAGAATTTATGGTAAGTGAGTATTGCCCAATTGGTAGCACTTTTGGTAATAAAAATAAAGAAAATCTTAATTGTTTATATAAGTGTAATGAAGATGAATTTGTTTTAAAGGATAGGAAAGGAGAAGAATTTCCTACTTTAACAGATAACTATTGTAGAAGTCATATTTATAATTCTTCTCCAATAAATTTAATACCCAATTTATCCGAAATAAACAGTATGAATATAAGTGGCCTTAGAATGGATTTTACTAATGAGAGTTATGAAGAAACAACTAAAATACTACAAAGCTTTATTAGAGGAAGTTTTGAGGAAGATTTTAATAACTATACTAGAGGACACTTCAAAAGAGGAGTAGAGTAACGTGAATCAGAAAGCTTTAAAGGTTTTAGAGTTTAATAAAATAAAAGAAGAAATAAAAAAATATACTAGCACATCAGCTGCAAAAGATATTATTGATAAATTGGAGCCATACGATAATGTTTTTGAGGTGAAAGAGCATTTAGAAGAGACGAAAGAGGCCTTCGACTTGCTAATAAAGAAAGGCACGCCTCCCTTTGAGGGAATGCACGATATAAGAGAAGGCATTACAAAAGCTGAAAGAGGGTTTATCTTAATGCCAGTTCAGCTTTTGAGAATTGGTACGCTATTAAAATGTGCTAGAAGATTTAAAGATTATATAAATCATAAAGAGGAAGAAGAAAGCTTTAGGGTTATAGAAGATATATGTGAAGGATTGGTAGCTTTAAAAAAGCTTGAAGATGAAATTTTTAATGCCATAATAAGTGATGATGAAATATCAGATCGAGCAAGTACTAACCTTTTTAATATAAGAAGAGCTTTAAAAGATAAAGAATCATCTATAAAGTCAAAAGTAAATTCATTAGTACGTAGTTATTCTCAATACTTGCAAGAAGCTATATATACCGTAAGAGGAGAGAGATATGTACTTCCGGTTAAAATTGAACATAAGGGAGCAGTTCCAGGACTTGTACATGATCAAAGTTCCTCTGGCGCTACTTTATTTATAGAGCCTATGAGTTTAGTAGATTTAAATAATGAGATAAAAGAATTAAGACTGAAAGAGAAAGCTGAAATAGAAAGAATTTTAGGAGAACTATCAGTTAAAGTATATGAAGATATAACTGCTGTAAAAAATAATGCTAATATTCTTTGGGAACTAGATTTTATATTTGCAAAAGCAAAGTATGCTGGAGGTATAAATGCTACATATCCAGAAATTAATGATGAAGGATATTTTAATATACTAAAGGCTAAGCACCCTCTACTAGATTCAAAGACAGCAGTAACAAATGATATATATTTAGAAGAGGGCATAACATCAATAGTTATAACAGGACCTAATACAGGAGGAAAAACAGTAACGCTAAAGACTGTTGGCCTTTTGCATATCATGGCAATGAGTGGTCTTATGATACCGGCAGCACAAGGCTCTAAGATTAGTTTTTTCAAAGAAGTATTTGCAGATATTGGAGATGAACAAAGCATAGAGCAGAGTCTATCAACATTCTCTTCTCACATGGCTAATATAGTAAATATTATAGAGAAAGCTAATGATAAGACGCTGGCTCTATTTGACGAGCTTGGAGCAGGAACAGATCCAACTGAGGGTGCAGCCCTTGCTATTTCTATTTTAGAAAATTTAAGAAATAGGGGGACGAAAGTTATAGCTACAACTCACTATAGTGAACTTAAAGCCTATGCTTTAAAGATTGAAGGAGTAGAAAATGCTTCTGTAGAATTTGATGTGGAAACATTAAAACCCACCTATAGGCTACTTATTGGAATTCCAGGAAAATCTAATGCATTTGAAATATCAAAGAGACTTGGGCTTCCAGATTATATAATTGAAGATGCAAGAGAAGGTATTTCTAAGGATACTTTAAGATTTGAAGACCTAATTCAGTCTCTTCAAGAAAAAAGCATAAAAGCTCAAAAAGATGCAGTAGAGGCTGCAGGAGTTAAAGAGCAAGCAATCAAGCTTAGAGAAAAGTATGAAGAAAAATTAGATAAGTTTGAAAGTATTAGGGAAAAAACAGTTTTAGAAGCTCAAAAAGAGGCTAAAAAAATAGTAAAAGAAGCTAAGGAAGAAGCAGATAGGATTTTAAAGGATATTAGAGAACTTGAGAAAATGGGATACTCTTCTGATGTTCGACAATCACTTGAAGAGAATAGAAGAAAATTAAAGGAAAAATTAAATGGTCTTGAAGAAGATATGCATAATAGAAAGGATGAAGGAGAAGAACTTAAGGATGTACATGAAGGACAGGAAGTTTATCTTCCTAAGTTTGATAAGACAGTTTTAGTTCTAACAAACCCAGATAACAGAGGTGAAGTTCAAGTTCAAGCTGGAATAATTAAGATAAGTGTAAATGTAAAAGATCTACGGGCTAGTAAGCAAAATAAAGTGGAAAAGAAAAAAAATAAGAAGAGTCTAAATTTAAACCTTAAAAATATACCTTCTTCTGTAGATTTAAGAGGAATGGATTCTGAAGAAGCTGTATATACTGCTGATAAGTATTTAGATGATGCTTATATTGGAGGATTAGGTAAAGTAACGATTATACATGGTAAAGGCACAGGAATATTGAGAAAATCTATTAATGACATGTTAAAGAGACATCCTCATGTAAAAAGTTATAGATTAGGGGAATATGGAGAAGGTGGTACGGGAGTTACTATGGTAGAACTGAAGTAAAACTGAAAGGACGTATGGACTTGATAGTGATTAGTGCTTGTTTATGTGGAGTTAATTGTAGATATAATGGAAAAAGTAGTTTAGATGAAAAGGCATTGAAAATTCTTAAAGAAGATAAGGCTTTATTAATTTGTCCAGAAGAACTAGGAGGAATGAACACACCTAGGAATCCCCATGAGATTAAAGGGGGGACTGGAGCAGATGTTTTAGATGGAAAAGCCGTAGTTATAGGTAATGAGGGAGAAGAATCTACAGATAGGTTTATAAAAGGTGCCAAGGAAGCATATAGAATTGCAAAAAATGCAGATGTAAAGTTTGCAATTTTAAAGTCTAGAAGTCCTTCTTGTGGACATGGTAAAATATATGATGGAAATTTTAATGGTAATAAAATAGATGGTAATGGAGTAACAGCAGAGCTTTTTATGAGGAATGGTATAAGTGTAATTACAGAAGAAGAATTAGATGAAAATTTAGTAGAGAAAATATTAGATAATAAGTTTGTTAAATAAATATAAGGTTAATATTTAATAATTAATAATATAAATTTAAGGGGGATTTTTTATGGATTATAAAGAAATGTTAAAATCAGCAAGAGAAAACTTAGGTGGAAGTTGTAAAGTGTGCAATTCTTGTAATGGAGTAGTATGTTCAGGAGAAGTGCCAGGAATGGGAGGTAAAGGAACTGGAGCAGCTTTTAAAGACAATTTTGAGGCATTAAATGAATATAAGCTGAATATGAGAGTTATACATGATGCAAAAGATCCAGATACTTCTTTTGAACTATTTGGGAAAAAGATGGATATACCTCTATTTGCAGCTCCAGTAACAGGTACTACTCTTAATATGGGAGGAAAATTTACTGAAGAAGAATATATTACATGGGTTATAGATGGATGTTTATCTTCAGGTATATATCCTATGGTTGGTGATACTGCAGTAGACTCTTTTTTAATTACAAATCTTCAAGTATTAAAAAGCTTTGGAGGGGAAGGAATAGTTTTTATTAAGCCTTGGTCAAATGAAAACGTGATAAATAAAATAAAATTAGCTGAAGAAGCTGGTGCTTTTGCAGTTGGTATGGATATAGATGCATGTGGTTTAATTACACTAGCGCTACATGGTAAACCAGTAATGCCTAAAAATGTTGAAGAGATTAGAGAGATTGTAAAAAGTACAAAATTACCTTTTATATTAAAAGGAATAATGACACCAGATGAGGCGGAACTTGCTGTTGAAGCTGGAGTAGATGCAATTGTAGTATCTAATCATGGAGGAAGAGTTCTTGACCAAACACCTGGAGTTGCAGATGTACTTCCAGATATAGCTGCTAGAGTTAAAGGAAAAGTGACTATACTGGCTGATGGAGGAGTTAGAAGTGGAGTTGACATATTAAAAATGATAGGACTTGGTGCAGATGCTGTTTTAATAGGAAGACCATTTGTCACTGCATCTTTTGGCGGACAAAAAGATGGAGTTAAAATGTATGTAGATAAATTAAAGGATGACTTAAAGGCTGCAATGGTTTTAACAGGATGTAAGAATATTAAAGATATTAATGGAAGAATAATTTACTAATCTTACAATATGAGATTAGTAAATTATCTTAAATTTTCTTATGTAGTGTATATTATTATTCCTAATGTTAATAATAAATAATAACTTAGGAGGGATAATAATGGAAATTTTGAAATGCCAAGAAAGAAAAAAAGAAGTAGTTCATTCAGGAAGAAAGAGTAGACAAAAAGGATTAGTTCCAGGAATTCTTTATGGAACACAATTAGGAAATGTATTATTTGAGATAGGTGAACTTGAGTTAAATAAGGAAATTTCAAAAAATGGAGAGCATGGGGCAATAAATCTTCTTATTAATAACACAGAACATAAGGCTATAATAAAAGAGATTCAAAAAGAACCTGTAACTCAAAAATTAATACATATTGACCTACAAGAGTTTGATGATAATAAAGTAATAGAAACAGAAGTTCCATTAAATTTTACAGGTGAAGAGTTAGCTAGTAAAAATGGTGGTATAGTACAAAAGGAAAAAAATAGTGTAAAGGTTCAAGGAAAATATAATGAAATACCTAAAGCTTTTAATATAAATCTTTCTAATATGCATTTAGGTGATGTTCTAAGACTATCAGATATTGAGGTAAGCAGTGAAATAACCTTTGCTGAAGATATTAGTAGTGTAGTAGCTGTAGTGAGCAGAACTAGTGTTAGGGAATCTTTACAAGAGTAAAATATAGTGATGAAAAGGATTGCAAAGTGCAATCCTTTTTTTAATTAAAAGGAAATAAATGGTGTATTTTTAAATTTTGTAGTATAATAATTTTATTCATTTAGGTAAGGGGGTATAAAATGAACTATTTAGAGAGATATAATGTATGGATGGAATGTGAAGATATTAATGAAAATATTAAAGAGGAACTAAGAAGTATAGAGGATAAAAAGGAATTAGAGGATAGATTTTACAAAGAGTTAGAGTTTGGAACAGGGGGTCTTAGAGGGGTAATAGGAGCTGGTTCAAATAGAATGAACTTATATACGGTGGGGAAGGCTACGCAAGGGCTAGCAGATTTTCTACTTAAAAAATATGAAAGAGAAAAAGATATATCTGTTAGTATAGCTTATGATTCTAGAATAATGTCAAAAGAATTTTCGGAGGCTGCAGCAGCTATTTTCTGTGCTAACGGAATTAGAGTTAACTTATTTGAAGATTTAAGGCCAACTCCTATGTTATCTTTCACTGTAAGACAATTAAAAAGCAAAGCAGGAATTGTTATAACAGCATCACATAATCCTAAGAATTATAATGGATATAAGGTATATGGAGAAGATGGTGGGCAAGTAACAGACAAAGCTGCTGAAGAAATAACTTCATATATCAATAGAGTAGATGATTTCTCCAAGATAAAGTCTATGAATATTCATAAAGCAAAGCAAAACGGACTTCTAAATATAATAGGAGAAAAGATTGATAGAGAGTATATTAGTAGGGTTAAAGACTTAACTATTAGAAAAGAATTAGTTAAGGAATTTTCAAATGAGTTAAAAATTATTTATACACCTATTCATGGCAGTGGAAATATGCCAGTAAGGAGAGTTTTACAGGAATTAGGATATGAAAATGTACATGTAGTGAAAGAACAAGAATTACCTAATGGAGAGTTTCCTACAGCACAGTATCCAAACCCAGAAGAACCAAAAGTTTTTGAACTAGCATTAAAAATGGCAAAGGACATAGAGCCAGATATTATATTTGGAACTGATCCAGATTGCGATAGAATAGGTGCAGTGGTAAAGGATAGAACAGGTGAGTACAGGCTTTTAAATGGAAACATGATGGGTGTACTGCTAACTGAATATATTCTATCATCATTAACTGAGATGAAGAAGTTACCTGAAAATGGAGTTATAGTAAAGACTATTGTTACAACAGAAATGGCTACTAAAATAGCTGAGAACTTTGGAATAGAGATTATGGATGTACTTACTGGATTCAAGTATATAGGAGAAAAAATAAAAGAGTTTGAAATAAATAAGGATAAAACTTATTTATTCGGGTTTGAAGAAAGTTATGGTTATTTAGCGGGAGATTTTGTAAGAGATAAGGACGCTATAGTAGCTGCTATGCTTATATGTGAGATGTGCTTATATTATAAAAAAAGAAATATGAGTCTATATGAAGCTCTTATATCATTGTATAAAAAGTATGGATTTTATAAAGAAAATCTAATATCTATTAATTTAGAAGGAAAAGATGGTCAAGAAAAAATAGCTAGTTCTTTAGAATATTTAAGGCATTCAATGAAATTACAGATTAATGATGTTAAAATAGCGAAAAAGTTTGATTATAAATTAGGAATAGAAAAAGATTTAGTAGCTTTATCAGAGAAAGCTATAGATTTACCAGAATCCAATGTACTTAAATTTGTTTTAGAAGACAATTCAAGTTTTGTTGTTAGGCCTTCAGGAACAGAGCCTAAAATGAAAATTTATCTTTCAGCTGTTCATGATACAGAAGAAGGTGCAAATGAAAAGTTAACTAGTTTAACAAATTCAGTTATGGATATAATTAATATTGCTTGTAAGTAAGAAAACAATAAATTAGGGTTGGTGAATATAACAATGGATGTAAAAACACACTTTAAGAATAAGTTATCTGCTATACTATTTTTGCAGATGAAAAAAGATAGGTTAAAACATATATTTAGTATAAATAATGATAATAATATAGATGTTGAAGAAGATCTCTATATACCAATTGCTACTGATAGTATTATAAGGAAAATTAACAATGGAGAAGATGTTAATAGTATACCTATAGGATACTTTATAGAGGGAATGTTTTATGTTTTAGGAGCAGATGAAAATTTTAAATATAATAATTCATATAAAGTACTGATAAATTCTACACCAAAAGCTATTGATTATATGAAAGGAAGAATAGCTGAGAGTATAAAAAATAAAAAGTATGAAGATGCCTATATAATGCTGAAGGGACTTTCTTTTATACAAATTGATAAAGAAGTTTATGATAAGATAATTATACTTCTAGAAGAGCTAAAAGAAATTAATAGTATGTATATAGAAGAAGAACTATATATGCTAGAAAGAGCAAAAACTATAGAAGGATATGTAGAGCCTTATTATTATGAGAGCATAATAAAAAAAGATAAAGGAGATTATGAGGGAGCATTATTTGCATTAAACACATATATCTCAAAAGGAGGAAAAGAGACTCCGGAGGTTTTAGATTTAAAAAGCTCTTTGAAAATAGTAAATGATTATGATAAAGCAAAAAACTTGGTTTATGAAGACCCTGATAAGGCACTTGCTATATTAATTCCTTTATTAGAACAATTAGGTGATAGACCAGAGGTTTATTATTATATAGGAGTATCTTATAGAATATTAGAGAACTATGAAAAAGCTATATATTACTTAGAAAAGTCTATGGAAATTGATAATTCTTATCCAGAAGTGCTAAATGAACTAGGTATTAATTATGCTTCCTTAGAAGATTTTGGTACTGCTATTGTATATTTAAGAAAGGTTTTTGATGTTACTAAGTCCGTAGAAGTATGCACAAATTTAATAATGAGTTACATAAATGTTGGTGACTATAAACAAGCTAAGTTACATTTAGATATAGCGAAAAAATTAGATGACAAGGATGAAATAGTTAATCAGCTAGATCGTATTTTAGAAGAAGTAAATTAAAAAAGTTTAAACTTATATAAGGGGAGATACTCTGTATGAAGGTTAAAAAGGCAATAATACCTGCTGCTGGATTGGGAACAAGATTTTTACCAGCAACTAAAGCTCAACCAAAGGAGATGCTACCTATAGTAGATAAACCTACAATTCAGTACATTATCGAAGAGGCTGTAGCGTCGGGTATAGAAGAAATACTTATAATAACAGGAAGAAATAAAAGAGCTATTGAAGATCATTTTGACAAGTCTATAGAACTTGAAAATCAATTAGAGGCTAAAGGAAAAAAAGATTTACTTAATATGGTGAATGGTATTTCAAATATGGTGGACATATATTATATAAGACAAAAAGAGCCTAAGGGATTAGGTCACGCTATCAATTGTGCTAAAACCTTCGTGGGAGATGAGCCTTTTGCTGTTATGTTGGGAGATGATGTAGTTGATAGTGAGGTTCCATGTTTAAAACAGCTTATAGATTGTTATAATGAGTATAAGACTAGTATTTTAGGAGTTCAGGAAGTTCCAAAGGAAGAAGTATGTAAGTATGGTATAGTAAAAGGCATGCATATAGAAAATAGGGTTTATAAAGTTAAAGATTTAGTTGAAAAACCTAAAATTGAAGAAGCTCCTTCAAATATAGCCATTTTAGGTAGGTATATTATAACTCCTCAAATTTTTGATATATTGAGTAACACAGAACCTGGAATATCAGGAGAAATACAGCTGACAGATGCTTTAAATACATTGATTAAACAGGAAGCAATGTATGCATATAATTTTGAGGGAAGAAGATATGATGTAGGGGATAAATTAGGATTTTTAGAAGCTACGGTGGAATATGCGCTAAAAAAAGAAGAATTAAGAAGCGATTTTATGAAATATCTAATTTCAATTAAGGATAACGAGAAATTTGCAGAACTATACAGAGAATCAGAGAAAAAATAAATTATTATTTGTGATATAATAGACATGTATTATACATATTGCTATATTTATGTATAATACATGTCCTTTTTATTCTTGAAATTATTACAAAAAACATTGAATAATTTTAAAAATGATGTAAAATGATTAAAGGACAGATTAATAACTTACGTTAAGGACGTGATACAGTGCGAGATAATAAAAAGTTTTCATTATATCTATATGACATAATTTTAGTAACAGTTTTCTTATATTTTGCATTATTACTGAGATTCGATTTTAAAATACCTAGTGAATATATAGTATTTTTTAAAGTATCAATAGTTCCTGTGATTTTAATAGTTTTACTATGTAATAAAATTTTTCATCTATACGATTTTGTATGGAGATATGCATCGATAGATGAATTAATTTCAATTATTTACTCAGTATCCTTGTCTAATGTAATTTTTATAGTTTATAGTTACTTAATTAACTATAAGTTAGTGAAACTTATACACTACAGATTTCCAGCTACAGTACATATAATTTTTTGGGTTTTATGTATATGCACTTTAGGCGGTATGAGATTTATTTATAGAATTATAGGTAGAAATGAAGCTGTAGGGGAGTGTAAGGATACGAGCTCAAAAGTTTTGATAATAGGGGCAGGGGATGCCGGAGCAATGCTAATTAAAGAGGTTAAAAAGCACAATATTTTAAATTATGATATTGTTGGATTAGTAGATGATGATTTGTCTAAAATAGGTCAAGTTATAAATGGCATAAAGATAATTGGAACAAGAAATGATATTTTAAAAATATGTGATGAACATAAGGTGGAAGAAATATTTATTACTATCCCTTCAGCTCCTTTTCAAGAAAGAAAAGAAATTTATAATATATGCAAAAAGACTGGATGTAAATTAAAGACTCTACCAGGAATTTATGAAATCATAACTGGAGATGTTAATATTAGTCAATTAAGAGATGTGGATATAAATGATCTGTTAGGAAGAGCTCCAGTGAGTCTTAATAATGACAATATAAATATGTATATAAATAATAAGGTTGTACTTGTAACAGGAGGGGGCGGATCTATTGGGTCTGAACTTTGTAGACAAATTGTAAAGTTTAATCCTAAGAAGCTTTTAATCTTAGATATATATGAGAACAATGCCTATGATCTTCAAATAGAACTAAAGCATAAATATCCTGAATTAGATTTAGATGTAATAATTGCATCTATAAGAGATTTTAATAGATTAAAAAGTATATTTGAACAATATAAGCCTTATGTTGTGTTTCATGCAGCAGCACATAAACATGTTCCTTTAATGGAGGCGAATCCATCAGAAGCAATTAAAAACAATATAATTGGAACTTATAATCTTGTAAAGTGTAGTGATATGTATAAGGTAAAGAAGTTTGTACAAATTAGTACTGATAAAGCAGTTAACCCTACAAATGTTATGGGAGCTACAAAACGATTTTGTGAAAAAATTATTCAAGCTTTTGACAAAGAAAGTGAAACAGAATATGTTGCTGTAAGATTTGGTAATGTACTTGGAAGTAATGGATCTGTAGTTCCTCTATTTAAAAAGCAAATAATGCAGGGAGGACCTGTTACAGTTACTCATCCAGATATAAACAGGTTTTTTATGACAATACCAGAAGCGGCTCAACTTGTAATTCAGGCAGGAGCTATGGCAAATGGTGGTGAAATCTTTGTACTTGATATGGGTGAAGCTGTGAAAATTGTAGATCTTGCTAGAGATTTGATAAGACTCTCAGGTTTGAAACCAGATATGGATATAAAAATTGAATATACAGGGCTTAGACCAGGAGAAAAGCTTTATGAGGAGTTGTTAATGGATGAAGTAGCACTAACCTCAACCGAACATGAGAAGATATTTATAGAAAAACCGATGGAATTTGATAGGAATTATATAGAAAAGTCCATTGAAGAATTTAATGATGCAATTCAGAAAAATAGAGGGGAAATTATAGAGTTATTAAAAGAGAAAGTACCTACTTATATAAGCAAAAGGAGAGAGAATTTTGAAAGTTAATTTATTGGATTTAAAAGCACAGTACGAAACTATTAAAGATGAGGTTGAATCAGCAATAAAGGAAGTTTTGGAATCAGCACACTTTATAATGGGACCAAATGTTAAAAAGTTAGAAGAAGAAATAGCAGAATATACAGGGGTTAAATATGGTATTGGGGTAGCAAATGGTACAGATGCTCTGATGCTTACATTAAAAGCTTTAGGAATTGGGCAAGGAGACGAAGTTATAACAACGCCATTTACTTTTTTCGCATCTGCTGAAACAACTTCAGTAGTGGGTGCTACTCCGGTGTTTGCAGATATTGAAAAAGACACCCTATGCATAGACCCAGAAAGTATAGAAAAAAATATAACTGAAAAAACTAAGGCTATTATTCCAGTTCATATTTTTGGCCAAATGTGTGACATGGATAGAATAATGGAAATAGCCAAAAAACATAATTTAATTGTTATAGAGGATGCATGCCAAGCCATTGGAGCAGAATATAAAGGAAAAAGAGCAGGATCTATTGGTCATGTAGGTTGTTATTCCTTCTTCCCTACAAAAAATTTAGGAGGATATGGGGATGGAGGTATGATAGTAACTAATGATGAAAAACTTGCAGATAGAATTAAGCTTATAAGAGTCCATGGAAGCAAGGTGAAATATGAGCATATTGCAATTGGATATAATAGCAGACTAGATGAGATGCAAGCAGCTGTACTTAGAGTAAAATTAAATTACATACAAAAATGGAATAATTTAAGGAAGCAGCATGCACATACTTATAATGAACTTTTAAAAGATACTGAGATTATACTTCCAACTGAAAGAGAAGACAGTCTCCATGTATATCATCTATATACAATACAATCAGAAAAAAGAGATGAAATAATTAAGCATTTAAGTGAAAGTGGAATAGCTTCAGGTGTATACTATCCTATTCCGGTACATTTACAAGAGGTATATCAAGAATTAGGATATAAAAAAGGGGAGCTTCCAGTAGCAGAAGATGCATGTACAAAGACCTTTGCTTTACCGTTATATCCTGAAATGACTAAAGACCAGCAACAGTATGTAGTAGATAAAATCAAAGAATGTTTAAATAGATAGAATAGGTACTAACCTTAATTACTAGGAGGAATAAAATGTCAACAATGAAAGAGGAACTTTTATTAAAGTTAAAGAATAAAACTGCTAAGTTAGGAGTTGTAGGTCTAGGATATGTAGGGCTACCACTTGCTGTTGAAAAAGCTAGAACTGGCTATGATGTTATAGGTTTTGATGTTCAAGATGAAAAAGTAAAAATGGTTAATGAAGGCCACAATTATATAGGAGATATAGTTGATGAGGATTTAGAAAAACTAGTTAAGGAAAGGAAACTAAAGGCAACTACAGATTTTTCTTTTGTAAAAGATGTAGATGCTGTTGCAATAGCGGTTCCAACTCCACTTGATAAGTTTAAACAACCAGATGTTTCATATGTTGTAAACTCAACTAAGGATATTGCAAAATATTTACACAGAGGAATGCTTGTGGTATTAGAAAGTACAACTTATCCAGGAACAACTGAAGAAATTGTAAAACCTATTTTAGAAGAATCAGGTTTAAAATGTGGAGAAGATTTTTTCTTAGCATTCTCACCTGAAAGAGTTGACCCAGGTAATAAATCTTTCAATACAAAAAACACTCCAAAAGTAGTTGGAGGAATTACTCCAGATTGTACAGATGTTGCAGCAGCACTTTATGAAAGTGTACTTGAAGGGGATATTCATAAGGTTTCATCTCCGGCAGTAGCCGAAATGGAAAAAATATTAGAAAATACTTTTAGACATATAAATATAGGTCTTGCAAATGAAATGGCTATACTATGCAAAAAAATGGGTATAGATATTTGGGAAGTAATTGATGCAGCAAAAACAAAACCTTATGGATTTATGGCATTCTATCCAGGACCAGGTCTTGGTGGACATTGTATCCCATTAGATCCGTTTTATTTAACATACAAGGCTAGAGAATTTGATTATCATACTAGATTAATAGAAACAGCAGGAGAAATCAATGATTTTATGCCTGAATTTGTAGTGGATAATGCCATGAAGTTTTTAAATAAAGCAGGAAAGGCTATGAATGGTTCAAAGGTACTTTTAATGGGAGTAGCATACAAAAAAGATATTGATGATATGAGAGAATCTCCAGCATTAAAGGTAATTGAGCATTTAGAAGAAAATGGAGCAGAGGTTATTTATAATGATCCATATGTTCCAAGTATGAAGCATAATGGAAAAGAATACGTATCAGTAGAATGGGAAAATGTAATAGAAAGTGCGGATATAGTAATAGTTACAACAGATCACAGTTGTTATGACTATGAAGCAATAGTGGAAAAGTCTAAAATATTCTATGATACAAGAAATGCTTCTAAGGATGTTAAAAACAATAGAGAAAAAATTCAAAAACTTTAGTATTAAACAGGATAGACCTTTTTAGGGTTTATCCTTTATTATGATTTTAGGAGTGATATGAATGGGAAAATTAAGATTTGCCGTAATTGGATGTGGAAGAATATCTTATAAACATATAGAAGGTTTAATTAATAATAAAGAAGAAGCATTGCTTGTAGCTACTTGTGATATAGACATAAATAAGGCAATTGAGAAAAAAGAAGAGTACATATCAAAGATGGGCGAAGATTTAGTTGTAAATACATATGCAGATTATAAAGAAATGCTTGAAAAAGAAGAGATAGATGTAGTTACTATAGCTACAGAAAGTGGTTACCATCCTGAAATAGGAATATACTGCATGAACAAAGGAAAACATGCTGTAATTGAAAAACCTATGGCATTATCTACTAAAGATGCAGATGACATGATAAGAATAGCAAAAGAAAAGGATGTAAAACTATCAGTATGTCATCAAAATAGATTTAATAAACCAATACAACAATTAAGAAATTCTATAGAAGATAATAGATTTGGAAGACTTATTAATGGAACGGCAAGAATTCTATGGAATAGAAATATGGGGTATTATCATCAGGCACCATGGAGAGGAACTTGGAAACTTGATGGAGGAACATTAATGAATCAATGTATTCATAATATAGATTTACTTCAATGGATGATGGGTGGAGAAATAGAGACTGTATATGCAGAATGCGATACTTTCTTAAGAGATATTGAAGCAGAAGATTTTGGGGCAATTCTACTACGTTTTAAAAATGGTGCTATTGGTATTGTTGAAGGCACAGCGTGTGTTTACCCTAAAAATTTAGAAGAAACGCTAAGTATTTTTGGTGAAAGTGGAACAGTAGCTATAGGTGGTCTTGCTGTAAATAAGATAGAAACCTGGAGATTTGAGGATAATAAGGATAGCGAAGAAGAGATTTTAAAAGGTCAAGAGGGAGACCCTGATAGTGTATATGGAAGTGGACATACTCCATTATTTAAGAATGTTATAGATGCAATAAATAGCAATGTAGAGCCTTTAATAAATGGAGAAGAGGGCAAGAAAGCAATGGAAATAATTCTTGCAGCATACAAATCAAGACTTACAGGAATGCCAGTAAAATTCCCGATGGAAGATTTCTCAACACTAGATATGGAGAAGGCATATAGTAATAAATAAAATATTATTTAACATGGAATATGTTTAGCTTATATAATTAGTTACAGAAAAGAGGAGAGACGTATGAATTACATATCAGAAAAAGCTAATATAGGAGCAAATGTAAAAATGGGTCATTTTACGGTGGTAGAAGATGGCGTGAGAATAGGAGAGAATTGTATAATAGGACACAATGTAGTAATACATGAAGGAAGCATGATTGGAAATAATGTTAGAATAGACGCCAATACAGTTATAGGTAAAACACCTATGAGAGCAGTAAATAGTATATTTAAAGACGATAAAAAGTATACACCTTGCAGCATAGCTGATGGATGTTTAATTGGTGCAGGAGCTATAGTATATTGTGGTTCTATAATTGGAGAAAATACACTTATTGCTGATTTAGCTACAATAAGAGAAGATGTAACCATTGGAACAAAAACTATTATTGGAAGAGGAGCAACTATAGAAAACTTTTGCAATGTAGGTTCGAATTGTAAAATTCAAACAAATGTATATCTTACAGCTTATTCTGATGTAGAAGATGATGTTTTTATAGCACCTTGTGCAGTGACATCAAATGATAATTATGCAGCTCGTTCAAAAGAAAGATTTGGTAAATTTAAAGGAGTGACAATTAAAAAGGGTGGAAGGCTTGGAGCAGGTGCGGTAGTTTTACCAGGCAAAATCATATATGAAGATGGGTTTGCAGCAGCTGGAAGTGTAGTAACAAAAGATGTAGAAAAAGCAACTCTAGTTGTGGGAAATCCATCTAAAAAATTGAGAGAAGTACCAGAAAATCAACTTCTTAAAAATCAGTAAAAAGACAGGGTGATAGAATATGTATAAAGGTAAGAGGTTTCTAGCAATAATTCCGGCTAGAGGAGGGTCAAAGGGTATCCCACATAAAAATATTATGAACCTTTGCGGCAAACCCCTGATATCTTACTCAATAGAAGAAGCAAAACAGTCAAAGTATATAGACTATGTTCTAGTATCAACGGATGATAAGGAAATAAAAGACGTTTCTATAGCTTATGGTGCTAATGTTCCTTTTTTAAGACCAGAAAAATTTTCAGATGATAAGGCTAAGTCTATAGATGTGGTTATACATGCTATAGACTTCCTTAAAAATGAGGGAAATCTATTTGATTATGTAGTGCTTCTTCAGCCAACATCACCTCTTAGAACTTATGAGGATATTGATAATGCTATAGAATTAATAGCAGAGAAAAATGAAAGTTCCTTAGTAAGTGTATGTGAAGTAGACGAAAATCCAATCTTAATGAGGACTATCGAAAATGATACACTAAAATCTATTTTACAGTTTAATGGTGATAATTTAAGAAGACAAGACTTACCTAAATATTATATATTTAATGGAGCACTTTATATCAATACTGTAGAAATGATATTATCTCTAAATGCTTTTATTGATGAAAAGTCTATTCCTTTTATTATGGAGAGAGGTAAGTCTATAGATATTGATAATATATTAGATGCAAAACTAGCACAATATATTTTAGAGGAGAAGAGCAATGATTAAGGTAGGAGATAAATTTATAGGAAATAGTTATCCTTGTTTTATAATTGCAGAGGCTGGAGTTAATCATAATGGTGATATAAACCTTGCAAAACAGATGATAGATAAAGCTGTAGATGCAGGAGTTGATGCTATAAAATTCCAAACCTTTAAAAGCGAGAAACTTGTTACAAAGTATGCATCCATGGCTAAATATCAAAAAGACAATATCGGTACAGAAGATAGTCAGTTTAATATGTTAAAAAAACTTGAACTTTCTTTTGATGAGTTTGTAGAATTGAAGAAATATTGTGTAGACAAAAACATAATGTTTTTGTCTACACCTTTTGATATTGAGAGTGCAGAATTTTTAAATTCAATGGGTATGGAAGCTTTTAAAATAAGTTCTGGAGATTTGACGAATATACCTCTGCTTGAATATATTTCGGAATTTAATAAACCAATTATATTATCATCAGGTATGGCTATAATTGGTGAGATTGAGGATGCTCTAATTTCTATAAAAAATAAGGGGGTAGATGACATAGCAGTATTGCACTGCACCTCAAACTATCCGGCACCTTTTGACTCTATAAATCTAAAAGCTATGAATACTATAAAAAATACTTTTAATATTATTGGAGGATACTCTGATCATACAGAAGGAATAACTATATCAGTTGCAGCAGTGGCACTAGGAGCTAATATCATTGAAAAACATTTCACCTTAGATAAAAGTATGGATGGACCAGATCATAAAGCATCACTTAATGCGGATGAATTAAAAATGATGGTGAAAGAAATTAGAAAGGTGGAGTCTGCACTTGGAAACGGTATTAAAATGTTTAGCAAAAGTGAAATAGACACTATGAAGGTAGCTAGAAAAAGTATTGTAGCGGCTAGAGATATAAATTGTGGAGAAGTTATAGAACTTAAAGATTTAGACTATAAAAGACCAGGTGATGGACTGTCACCAAAGTACTATAAAGAGATATTAGGAAAAAAAGCTAAGATAGATATTAAAATAGATAAACAAATAACTCTAGATTTATTAGAGAATTAATTAAATGGAGAGGTTGAGTAAGCTGTGAAGAGAAAAATTGCTGTAATTACAGGTACAAGGGCCGATTATGGTATTTATTATTCAGTGTTAAAAGCGATACAAAACCATGAAGAATTAGAGCTAAGTTTAGTTGTATGCGGAATGCATCTATGCTCAGAGTTTGGAATGACAGTAAATGAAATCGAAAAAGACGGATTTCCTATTGTGGATAGAGTAGAAACCATTCTAGCTTCAGATACAGGGGCTTCCATGGCAAAATCTATAGGTATGACTTTACTAGGCTTAACACAAAGCTTAGAAAGAATAAATCCAGATATTTTAGTTATCCTAGGGGATAGAGGAGAAATGATGGCAGCTGCTTTAGCTGGAATTCATATGAACATACCTGTAGCACACATACATGGAGGAGAAGTTACAGGAACTGTTGATGAATCAATAAGACATGCTATAACAAAATTATCTCACATACATTTACCAGCTACAGAAGACAGTAGACAAAGAATAATTAAACTTGGAGAAAGAGAAAAGAATATATATGTAGTTGGAGCGCCAGGTATAGATTATATAAAAAATACTGACTATCTTTCAAGAGAAGAATTATTAAATAGATTTGGATTAAAAGATGATAAATTGTTTATTCTTACTCAACATCCTGTAACAACAGAGCGAGAAGAGGTAGAATGGCAAGCAAGACAGACTCTTGAGGTTATAGTTAAGTTTGGTATACAAACAATTATATCTTATCCTAATAGTGATAATGGTGGAAGAGAAATTATAAAAGTGATTGAAGAATACAGAAGCAAATATGATTATTTAAAAGTATTTAGAAATTTGAGTCAAGTTGAATATTTAAGTCTTTTAAATTCAGCAGATGCTATGATTGGGAACTCATCTTCAGGTATTATTGAGGCACCTAGCTTTAAACTTCCAGTTGTTAACATTGGAACAAGACAAGGTGGAAGGCTTAGAGCGTGCAATGTAATAGATGTAGGGTATACAAAAGAACAAATTGAAAGTGGAATAAATAAAGCCCTATATAATGAAGAATACATTAATGACTTAAAGTCTTGTACTAATCCATATGGAAATGGAACTGCTGGAAAACAAATAGCTGATGTTTTAAGTAAGATAGAGATAAATAAAGAACTTATTCAAAAAAGAATAACTTATTAAAAAAGAGAGAATGTATATATGGAAAAGATTGTTTTAGTAGGTGGCGGAGGACATTGTAAAGTTATAATTGACATTATAAAAAGCAATAACCAATACGAAATTTTAGGTATTACGGATGTAACGGGTATTGGAGAAAAGATATTAGATATATCTGTTATTGGTGATGATAGCATACTTCCTGAAATTTACAATAAAGGTATAAAAAATGCTTTTGTGTGTATAGGAGCTATTAATAATATAAAAATAAGAGATAAGATATTTAGTAGATTAAAATCTATTGGTTTTAATATTCCTTCGTTGATACATAAGGATGCTACAATTTCAAATTATTCTAAAGTATATGACGGAACTTGTGTTATGGCTGGAGCAGTTATAAATCCAGGAACTATAATAGAAGAAAATTGTATTGTAAATACTGGTGCAGTAATAGAGCATGACTGCTTTATAGGAAGAAA
>JAVBVX010000019.1:0-122769 GCA_036677665.1 Clostridium sp.
TTTTGTTGGTGATTTTGCTTGCACTTAATATATTCAACAATTTGGGGTGAATCTCCTTTTTGATTTATAAAAAAATTAGTTATATCAACTATTTAAAAATATGAAATTTGCTCAAGTAATTTGTTAAGGAGATAAATATGAAAATTTTAGTTCAAAAATTTGGTGGTACATCAGTATCTACTAGTAATAGAAGAAAACTTGTTATAAATAAAATAATTAAAGCTAGAGAACTAGGTTTCTATCCAGTAGTTGTAGTATCTGCTATGGGAAGAAAGGGCGAACCCTATGCTACTGATACACTACTATCATTATTGACTCAAGATTTTAAGATGAACAATCCATTATCTTCCGATTTGTTAATGAGTTGTGGTGAGATAATAAGTTCAGTAGCTCTTTGTAATGATTTAAACACCGAAAAAATAGACGCTATTCCGTTAACAGGTGGACAGGCCGGAATACAGACTGATAATAACTTTAATAACGCGTTAATTGAAAATGTTAACCCTAATATAATATTAGAAGTTTTAAACCAAGGCAAGGTACCTGTTGTTACAGGATTTCAAGGTATAACAAAAAAAGGATTCTTTACTACTCTTGGTAGAGGCGGAAGTGATGTAACTGCAGCTTTACTTGGAGTTGCTTTAAATGCAGAAGGAATTGAAATTTATACAGATGTTGATGGTATTATGACAGCTGACCCTAGAATTGTACAAGATGCTAAGTTAATTAAAGAAATTAGCTATAATGAAGTTTTTCAATTTGCGGATCAAGGAGCTAAAGTTATCCATCCAAGAGCCGTTGAGATAGCTATGAAGGGAAATGTACCCTTATTAATTAAAAATACAATGAATGATTGCGATGGTACTATAATTGATAATTTTGGTGAAGTAAGCTCCTCAAATATTATAACTGGAATAACTCATATAGATAATAGAGTTCAAATAAAAGTTGAAGTAAATGAAAATCTAGATAATGATAACTATTATAATATTCTTGTTGTATTAGCAGAGAATTTAATAAGCATAGATTTAATAAATGTATTTCCAAATCAAAAAATATTTACTATTGACAATAAGGATTTAAGTGTATTTAATACAATTATGAATAAATTAAACTTAAAATACTCTTATATTGAAAATTGTAGTCGAATATCTATTATTGGATCAAGAATGAGAGGAATCCCTGGAATTATGGCTAAAATACTTAAAGCTTTAATAAAGGATAGAATAAATGTTCTACAAACTGCTGATTCTCATACTACAATTTGGTGTTTGGTGCAAACCGAACATGCTAATTCAGCTATAAAAGCTTTACATCAAGAATTTAAATTAAATACTTAAGTATCATGAATAGTCATTGCCTCTTAAGCAGAAACTATAATTCAAGGAGGTAATAATTATGAATTATGATACTAAATTAGATGAAAGTAATCTATTGAATAACCAAGAAAATAATGAGGAAAATGATCAAGGCAGTGATCAAGGAAATAATGCATCATGTGCTCAGCAAGATAAACTTGATTCAATTAAGGAACTTGGTGTTCCGGATGCAAATCAAAGTGCACAAAGGTTCCAAATACTACCTATAATAGGTCAAATAGAAGGACACTCAGTATTACCACCTCAGTCTAAGGCAACAAAATATGAACATGTAATACCTCAGTTAGTTTCTATAGAGACTAATAAATCAGTAGAAGGTGTTCTAATTATATTAAATACTGTAGGTGGAGACGTGGAAGCTGGTCTTGCTATTGCAGAAATGATACATAGTTTAAGTAAACCTACTGTATCTTTAGTTATTGGAGGTGGCCATTCAATTGGTGTTCCTCTTGCAACAAGTGCTGATTACTCATTTATATCTCCTTCAGCAACTATGATAGTTCATCCAATAAGAATGAATGGATTAGTATTAGGTGTTCCTCAAGCCTTTGAATACTTTAATAAAATGCAAGAACGAATTGTAGAATTTATTTGTCGTACATCTAAAACGCCAAAAGAAACTTTGAGAAAATTGATGCTACAAACAGATGAATTATTAAATGATATGGGTACTATTTTAATTGGAAAACAAGCTGTTGAATATGGTTTAATTAACGAAGTTGGTGGTCTAAGTGATGCCATCAATCACTTAGAAAAAATGATTGATGAAAAAAGAAATGAAAGTAATAAAACTAGCTAAGGATTTTATAGCTAGTTTTTATTTATAACTTAAAAAAGGATAATTAATTCTAGTGTAGAATTTTAAATTTAGAGGTGATTCTAATGACGAAAAACAAAAGTCGCAAACTAAAAGAGGATAAAAATATAAAATCAGGATTTGATAGTGATATAAAAGGAATTTTATTAATTACTTTAGGAATATTAATGCTTATGAGTCTATTTTTAACTGATTCATCTGGAATAATAGGTAAGACTATAAAAAAGATGTTCCTTGCACTTATGGGGATAGGGTCTTATTTTTTTCCTTTTATAATTATCTTTGTTGGAGTAACTTACATAATCACAAATGGGAAAATGACTTTTAATAGAAGATTCTATGGAATACTTTTCTTTTTAATAAATTCACTTACATTTATTCAAATGCTAACTTTAGAAAATTATTATGTTAGCAACAACTTAATAGAAGGAATAAAGAAAATATATTATCAAGATAAAATTACTCATGGAGGAATCTTGTCTTATTTAATAGATGTCCCAATTTACACTTTGTTCGGAAATACGGGTGCTTATATAATTTTTACTGCTATATACGTAATATCTATTATTTTAATGTTACAAATAACTATTAATGATTTCATAAGCTTTTTTAAATCAAAAGGGGATTCGGAAATTATTGATAAAAATGATTTAAAGACTTCAGATGATAACAAGAGAAATCAAGAGTCATTTATAAAAAATATAAACGATAAAATTAAAGTTATTAAATTTATGAAATCTAATGAAAGCAATGACCAATTAACTGATGATTTAAAGAAAGAAAATGACATTAAAGTTTTTGACCATCAAGCAGAACATAAAAAAATGACTGTATCAAATAAAACAAATACCTCCCAATATGAAAATAAGGAAATTGCTATAGAAGATATCAATGAAGAGTTAAATACTAGAATAAATGAAGAATATTCTAAGGACAAGTTCCAATACATATATCCACCAATTGATTTAATAAATCATAACCATACAGCTAGCACAACAAAAAATAGTAAAAAAGATTTAATTAGCAGTGCTTCAAAATTAGAAGAGACTTTAAATAGCTTTGGGGTAGATGCAAAAGTTATACAAGTAACAAAGGGTCCATCTGTAACCCGATTTGAACTTCAACCTAGTGCTGGGGTAAAAGTTAGTAAGATAACTCATTTATCTGACGATATTGCATTAAGTTTAGCTGCATCTTCAATAAGAATTGAAGCACCAATACCTGGTAAGAGTGCTGTTGGAATAGAAGTTCCTAATAGCATAGTTTCATCTGTATATTTGAGGGAAGTAATAGAATCTGAAGAATTTATAAACTTTAATAAAAATATCGCTTTTGCTATCGGAAAAGATATAGGGGGTAATTGTATAGTAGCAGACTTATCTAAAATGCCTCATTTACTAATAGCTGGAGCTACTGGTTCAGGAAAAAGTGTGTGTATTAATACTTTAATAGTAAGTATATTATATAAATACTCTCCGGAAGATGTAAAATTGCTCTTAGTAGATCCTAAGGTAGTAGAATTAAATGTATATAATGAAATACCTCATCTATTGGTGCCTGTAGTTACCAATCCTAAAAAGGCTGCTGGAGCATTAAATTGGGCCGTTACAGAGATGACAAGAAGATATAATTTATTCGCTGAAAATAATGTACGAAATATCGAGGGATATAATGAACTTTTCAATAAAGGAAAAATTGATAGCAAAATACCTTGGATAGTTATAGTAATTGATGAACTAGCTGATTTAATGATGATTTGTCCTGGAGAGGTAGAGGAGTACATAGCAAGACTAGCTCAAATGGCTAGAGCTGCAGGGATGCATTTAGTTATTGCAACTCAACGACCTTCTGTTGACGTAATAACTGGTGTGATTAAAGCTAATATCCCATCAAGAATTGCTTTCTCAGTTTCGAGTCAAATTGACTCACGAACTATAATTGATTCTGCAGGTGCTGAGAAATTACTTGGAAAAGGAGATATGCTCTTTTATCCTGTAGGTGAATCTAAGCCTATTAGAATTCAAGGAGCATTTATTTCAGAAGAAGAAGTTGAAAAAATAGTAAGCTTTATAAAATTACAAAAAAATGAAATTGTTTATGAAGAAAATATTTTAGATGAGATCAATACTGTTTTAGAGAAAAAAGAATCAGATGGTGATGAATTATTAGATGAAGCAATTCAAATAGTTGTTGAATCTGGTCAAGCATCTACTTCTCTTTTACAAAGGAAACTAAGAATAGGGTATAATAGAGCTGCTCGATTAATCGAAGAACTAGAAGCAAAAGGAGTAATTTCAGGAAGAAATGGAAGTAAACCGAGGCAAGTATTATTAGAAAACGAGTCTTTATCTAGTAATAATTAGATTATTTAATAATACTACTTGTTAAAATGTTATAATAGTTTTAAAATAACTTTAGCATATAAATGTTTAACAATTAAGGAGGAGCTTTAGTGACTACATATAAAGTTGGATTAGTGAGTTTAGGTTGTGACAAAAATAGAATTGATTCTGAATTGCTTTTGGGTAATTTGGTAGAAAAAAATGAAATAGTTAAAAATCCAAATGAAGCAGATATAATTATAGTTAATACCTGTGGCTTTATCGAGAGTGCAAAACAAGAATCTGTAGATACAATTCTTGAGATGTCACAATATAAAAAAAAGAACTGTAAAATGATTATTGCTACAGGATGTTTAACTCAACGATATTCTGATGAACTATACGAATTAATTCCTGAAATTGATATTTTATTAGGAGTTAACGATTATGGAAACATTCAAAAATATATTGATGATTTTTTAAATAATGATAGTAAAGCTTGCAAGTGCGATTATAGTGATTTATCTATAAATGAAGGAAAAAGAATCTTAACTACCCAAGGTCATTTAGCATATATAAGAATTTCTGAGGGATGTGATAATCTTTGTACTTATTGTATCATTCCTAAAATAAGAGGAAAATATAGAAGTAGAAGTATAGAAAGTATTATTAATGAAGCTAAAGAACTGGCATCAATGGGAGTAAAAGAATTAGTATTAGTAGCTCAAGACACTTCTGTATATGGAACAGATATATATAATGAAAATAAATTACACGAATTAATACATAAAGTATCTTTAATCAGTGGTATTCAGTGGATAAGAGTAATGTATTGCTATCCGGAGGAGATTACAGATGAATTTATACAGGAGGTTGCAAATAATCCTAAAGTTTGTAATTATTTAGACATTCCTATACAACACATAAGTGACAGTGTACTTAAAAGAATGAATAGAAAATCAAATAAACAATTAATATTAAATAATATAAGTAAAATAAGAAATAGCATTAAAGACATATGTTTGCGTACATCTTTAATTGTAGGGTTTCCAGGAGAAACAGATGAAGAGTTTAATGAGTTAAAAGAGTTTGTAAAGTATATTAAATTTGATAAATTAGGAGTATTTAAATACTCTCAGGAAGAAGATACTCCTGCAGCTAAGATGGATAATCAAATAAATGAACAAATAAAAGAAAGACGTTTAGAAGAAATAATGCTCATACAACAACAAATTTCTATGGAAAAAAATAAAAATAAGATTGGAAGAAATTATAAAGTTATAGTTGAAGGTATCGATAATGATTACTATTATGGAAGAAGTTATGAAATGTCCCCTGAAATTGATGGTGAAATATTGTTTAAATATGATAAAATATTAAATATAGGGGATTTTATAGAAGTTACTATAACTGATGCCTTGGAATACGATTTAATAGGAGTTGTTTGTAATGAATCTTGCCAATAAACTTACACTATTAAGGATAGCTTTAGTACCAATATTTTTAGTATTTATATCTTTTAATACACCAATAACCATGGCTATATCTACTTTAATATTTATAGTAGCAGCTATTACAGATCAGTTAGATGGTTATATTGCGAGAAGAAGAAATCAAGTAACTAGATTTGGTAAATTTATGGATCCATTAGCTGACAAACTATTGGTAGCATCAGCTTTGGTAGCTCTTGTACAGTATAATATTATCCCTGCTTGGATAGTTATGATAATAATAGGGAGAGAATTTGCTGTTACTGGCTTAAGATCCATAGCAGCCTCAGAAGGAGTAGTTATTGCGGCTAGTTGGTGGGGAAAGATAAAAACTGTTACACAAATGGTTACTATAATATCTTACTTAATTACCTTGTTTTATAAATCAGTATATATCGAACATATTGCATATATTTCATTGATTGCTGCAACAACAGCAACACTAATTTCCGGGATTGATTATTTTATAAAAAATAAAAAAGCATTAAGCACAAATGTCTGATTAGGATTGATAAAAAAGGATATAATCATTAAAAGTTCCTGTAAATAAATACTAGGAACTTTTAGTATGTTATATTGACCTTAATCTAAATATAGTGTATAATTTTAAATAGAACAAACGTTCGATTTTGGAAGGAGAGTGAACCCTTAGGGGATAATAATATGAATAATGAAAAGTTAAAAGCTTTACAAGCAGCTTTAAATCAAATTGAGAAACAATTTGGAAAAGGTTCTGTAATGAAACTTGGAGAAAATCCAATACTTAATGTAGAGGCAGTTTCTACTGGTAGTTTGTCTCTTGATATAGCATTAGGTATAGGGGGAATTCCTAGAGGAAGAGTTGTTGAAATATACGGACCAGAATCTTCTGGTAAAACAACTGTAGCTCTACACATAATAGCTGAAGCTCAAAAAGATGGTGGAACAGCAGCTTTTATAGATGCAGAACATGCTTTAGATCCTGTATATGCTAAAGCATTAGGTGTAGATATAGATAATCTAATAGTATCTCAACCAGATACCGGAGAACAAGCTTTAGAGATTTGTGAAGCATTGGTTAGATCTGGAGCGGTTGATGTAATAGTAGTAGACTCGGTTGCTGCTTTAGTTCCTAAGGCAGAAATCGAAGGAGAAATGGGTGATTCTCATGTGGGTCTTCAGGCAAGACTTATGTCTCAAGCACTTAGAAAATTAACAGGATCTATAAACAAATCTAGATGTTCTACAATATTTATTAATCAATTAAGAGAGAAAGTAGGAGTAATGTTTGGAAGCCCTGAAACAACTCCTGGAGGAAGAGCTCTAAAATTCTATGCCTCTGTACGATTAGATGTTAGAAAGATTGATTCCATTAAACAAGGAGATGAATTCTTAGGTAATAGAACAAGAATTAAGGTTGTTAAAAACAAAGTATCACCTCCATTTAAACAAGCAGAATTTGATATAATGTACGGAAGTGGAATATCTACTGAAGGTAATGTTCTAGATGTAGGTGTTGACAATGAAATTGTACAGAAAAGTGGATCTTGGTTTTCTTATAAAGACACCCGATTAGGACAAGGCAGAGAGAATGCCAAACAATTTTTAAAAGAGAATCCACAGATTTTATTAGAAATAGAAAATCAAATAAGAGCTAAATTTGACTTACCGATAAGAGATATAATAAAATCTAAAGAAGTAGCCTCTATTGAGAATAGTGTTGAAACTATAAAATAAAAATGGTCATTAAGATATTGAACGTAGTATTTACTTAACTTATAACAATTTAAGTAAATACTACGTTATAATTTTAAATAAAATTAGCAGCATTTTTTTCATAAACTTGACACGAAATTAAAAATAATATAAAATTAATACAAATACTGGTTTAACATGTACATTATTAAAATATAAGTAAATATAAAATTTTTCTAAACTTAAATGACGCTTAATTACAAATTCTAAAAAGAATAATGTAAGGAGGTGTTAATTTGCCAGATAACTTCATAGTACCTTTTTTAATATTAGTTGTAGTTTTAATATCAATATTTGTGATTATATATGTTAGAAAAAATATTTCTCAAGCAAAGATTTCAGATGCTGAAATTAAAGCAAAACAAACAATTGAAGATGCTGAGAAAGGTGCGGAGTCATTAAAGAAGGAAGCCATTTTAGAGGCAAAAGAAGAAGTACACAAACTAAGAAACGATTTTGAAAAAGAATCAAGAGAAAGAAGAAATGAAATTCAAAGACTCGAAAGAAGAATTATTCAACGCGAAGAACTACTTGACAAGAAAAGTGAGGCAATTGAAAAGAAAGAAGATGCTCTTAATAAAAAATACCAAGATGTAAGTGAAAAAGAAGCGGGAATAGACGAACTTTTCGAAAAGCAAAGACAAGAGCTTGAAAGATTATCAAATTTATCATCTGAAGAAGCACGTCGATTATTGCTAGAGGAAACAAGAAAAGAAGTTAAGCATGATATTGCAGTAATGGTAAAAGAAATGGAAAACAAAGCTAAGGAAGAAGCTGATAAAAAAGCAAGAGAAATTATATCATGTGCTATTCAAAGATGCGCTGCTGATCATGTTGCTGAAAGTACTGTTTATGTAGTTTCACTACCTAATGATGAGATGAAAGGTAGAATAATCGGTAGAGAAGGTAGAAACATAAGAGCTTTAGAAACTTTAACTGGAGTAGATCTTATTATTGATGATACACCAGAAGCTGTAATTTTATCTGGATTTGATCCAATTAGAAGACAGGTTGCTAGAATAGCGCTTGAAAAACTTATAATTGATGGAAGAATTCATCCTGCAAGAATTGAAGAAATGGTAGAAAAAGCTAAAAAAGAAGTTGAAAACGATATTAAAGAAGAAGGCGAACAAGCAACTTTCGAGACCGGAGTTCATGGTCTTCACCAAGAATTGATAAAACTTTTAGGAAGATTAAAGTATCGTACGAGTTATGGTCAGAATATTTTAAAACATTCTATAGAAGTTGCTTATTTAGCTGGATTAATGGCTTCTGAGTTGGGAATCGATCCAACTCTAGCAAAAAGAGCAGGATTACTTCATGATATAGGTAAAGCTATAGATCATGAAATGGAAGGACCTCACGCTTTACTTGGTGCAGAAATGGCTAAAAAATACCACGAATCACCGATAATAGTCAATGCTATTGCCGCTCATCACGGCGATGTTGAATTTGAATCAATCGAGTCTATACTTGTTCAAGCGGCAGATGCTATTTCAGCAGCGAGACCGGGTGCAAGAAGAGAAACTTTAGAAGCGTACATTAAGCGATTAGAAAAACTTGAAGAAATAGCCAACTCTTATGAGGGTGTAGAGAAGTCATACGCTATACAAGCCGGAAGAGAAGTTAGGATTATGGTTAAACCAGAGATTGTTGATGATCTTGGATGTATTCAAATGGCAAGAGATATTGTTAAAACAATAGAAAAAGAATTAGAATATCCAGGTCAAATTAAAATTAATATTATAAGAGAAACTAGATCTATAGAATATGCTAAATAAAATTAGAAATCAAAATCCCTTTATATTTTACAAGATATAAAAGGATTTTTGATTTTTTTGTAGAATATAGTAATAAAACACTATATTTCATAACAAGATAGCAATGAGGAATAACTAGGAGGTTAATTATGGAATTATTGAAGGTTTCAGCAAAATCAAATCCGAATTCTGTAGCAGGGGCATTAGCTGGTGTTATAAGAGAAATAGGCAATGCAGAAATTCAGGCCATAGGTGCAGGTGCCTTAAACCAGGCAGTTAAAGCTATTGCTATCGCTAGAGGATTTGTCGCTCCAAGCGGTATAGATTTAATATGTATTCCTGCATTTACTGATGTACTAATTGAAGGTGAAGAAAGGACAGCTATAAAATTGATCATTCAGCCAAAATAATAATATAATTCTAATATTATAAATATAAAGGGCTTGAATATAGAATCAAGCTCTTTATATTATATATAATTAAATAAAATATGCATAAAATAAAATCAGATAAAATAAATTTATCAATGGAGGTAAAGCAATGATATTATCACAAAAAGCAAAACAGATTACACCTTCTTTAACCTTGGCTATTACTGCTAAAGCAAAGCAAATGTCATCAGAAGGAATAGATATTGTTAGTTTCGGAGCTGGCGAACCTGACTTTGATACACCTAAACATATTCAATCGGCGGCTACTAAAGCAATAGAAAGTGGATTAACAAGATACACTCCAGCGTCAGGAATAAATGAATTGAAACATGCTATCGTTAATAAATTTAAGATGGATAATGATTTAGAATATTTACCAGAGCAAATAATTGTTTCTACAGGTGCAAAACAATGTTTAGCTGATGTTTTTGAAGCTATAATTAATCCTGGGGATGAGGTTTTAATTCCGATGCCTTATTGGGTTAGTTATCCTGAATTAATAAAACTTTCCTATGGTGTTCCTGTAATTGTAGACACTAAAAAAGAAATGAATTTTAAGTATAGTTTAGATTCTTTAGAAAAAGCTGTTAGTTCGAAAACTAAAGCTATCATTATAAACAGTCCTAACAATCCAACTGGTGCTGTTTACGATAAAACCGAGTTGTTAATGATAGCTGAATTTTGTCAAAAACATGATTTGATAATAATATCAGATGAAATATATGAAAAATTAATATATGGTTCTAAACAACATATTAGTATCG
The DNA here is from genome assembly GCA_036677665.1 of Clostridium sp. Lineage (GTDB taxonomy): Bacteria > Bacillota > Clostridia > Clostridiales > Clostridiaceae > Clostridium_H. Next base: position 10,697 of record JAVBVX010000019.1, read on the forward strand.
CTAGCTTAAGCGAAGATGCATATAAAAGAACAATTGTTATTAATGGAGTTTCTAAATCATATGCAATGACTGGGTGGAGAATAGGATATGCAGCCGGACCAATAGAGGTTATAAAATTAATGTCTAGCATTCAAAGTCATACAACATCTAACCCTACATCTATCTCTCAATATGCAGCATTAGAAGCATTAAGTGGTTCTCAAGATGAATTACACCAAATGATTAAACAATTTGAATCTAGAAGAGATTATATGATTTCTAGAATAGACTCCATAGATTCGTTATCATGTATAAATGCCGAAGGAGCTTTTTATATTATGATGAATGTTTCTGCCTTATTTGGTAAAACTATAGCTGACAAATCACCAACCAATTCCCTGGAATTTTCAGAATTACTACTAGAGATAGAAAAGGTGGCGGTTATTCCGGGTATCGCTTTCGGATTAGATGAATATGTAAGATTATCTTATGCTACCTCTATGGAAAAAATTACTGAAGGCTTAAATAGAATTGAAGGTTTTATATCTAAATTCAAATAGTTTTAGAGTAATATTAAATTTAAAGTTATCTTAAATAAAAATAGTATTGCGATTATTAATAAAATATATTTTAAAGAGGTGAACGATGTGATTAAAAAAGAAGCTATTGTTAAAGCATCAACAGGGCTACATGCACGTCCGGCAACAACTCTAGTAAAAAAGGCTTCTTCCTTTAAGTCTGATATCCAGATGGAATATAAAGATAAAAAAGCAAATGTTAAAAGCTTGATAGGCGTTCTTTCCCTTGGAGTAACTAAGGATTCTACTGTTACTATAATTACTTCCGGCGATGATGAAGCTTTAGCTGCTGAAGAAATGATTAAATTAATCGAATCTCTAGGCTAATAAATAAAGGGCTTAAAAGCCCTTTATTTATTAGCCTAATTTTACTTTATAATATTAATTAAAAAAATTGCAGAAACTATATAAGTATTATAATTAACGAACGAATGACTTATCAACATGATTAATATATGTTATAATATGAATAAATATATTAAAAATATGCATAACATATGTATGGAGGTTTACTATGAAAAAAAATACTTATAATTCACCGCTAAATAGTAGATATTCTTCTAAAGAGATGTCTTATTTATTTTCAGAAGAAATGAAATTTAAAACTTGGCGCAAACTTTGGGTAGCTTTAGCTGAGAGTGAGAAAGAATTAGGATTAGATATATCTGACGAACAGATATATGAATTAAAAACGAACATAGAAAATATAAATTATGAAGATGCAGAAGAAAAAGAAAAAGAAATTAGACATGATGTTATGAGTCATGTATATGCATATGGACTTCAATGTCCTAAGGCTAAAGGTATTATACATTTAGGAGCAACAAGTTGCTACGTAGGCGATAACACAGATTTAATAGTTATGAGAGAGGCTCTTGTTTTAATAAAGAAAAAGATTTTAAATGTAATAAGTAATTTATCTAAGTTTGCAATTAAATACAAGAGTCTCGCTACACTAGGTTTTACTCACTTGCAACCTGCTCAACTTACTACTGTTGGTAAGAGAGCTACACTTTGGATTGAAGATTTATTAATTGATGTAGAAAACTTAGATTTTACAATAAATAACTTAAAGTTAAGAGGGGTTAAAGGAACAACAGGAACTCAAGCTAGTTTTATGAAGTTGTTTAACGATAACGAGGAGTTAGTAAAACAATTAGAAGTTTTAGTAGTAGAAAAGATGGGTTTTGATAAGGCGTACGAAGTCACTGGGCAAACTTATCCAAGGAAAGTTGATTCTATTGTATTAAATACTCTATCAGAAGTTGCTCAAAGCGCCTATAAATTCAGCAATGACTTAAGAATATTGCAAAACATGAAGGAAATGGAAGAGCCTTTTGAAAAGAATCAAGTAGGTTCATCGGCTATGGCTTATAAAAGAAATCCGATGAGATCGGAGAGAATTAGTGCTTTAAGTAGATTTGTAATAGTTAATTCTCTTAATCCTGCTATAACTGCTGGAACTCAATGGTTTGAAAGAACTCTAGATGATTCAGCTAATAAAAGATTATCAGTTTCGGAATGCTTTTTGGCTTTAGATGGGGTTCTGAATTTATATATAAATATAACTGAAAGTATGGTTGTATATGAAAAAGTTATTAGATCCCACGTGGATAGCGAACTTCCTTTTATGGCTACCGAAAATATACTTATGGAAGCCGTAAAAAGAGGAGGGGATAGGCAGGAGTTACACGAAAAAATAAGAATTCTTTCTATGGAAGCAGGTAAAAGAGTGAAAGAAGAGGGTCTTAACAATGATTTAATCGAAAGAATTATCAAAGATGAATCTTTTTACATGAGCGAAGAAGAGATATTATCTATAATAAATCCTGAAAAATTCACTGGCAGAGCTCCAGGTCAAGTTGAAGAATTTATAAAATATAGCATTAATCCTATTCTTGATGAAAATAAAGATATATTAGGTATCGATGTATCTATAAATGTATAAGAATATTTTATAATGTATATTTATCCAACAATTATGTATATATACATAATTGTTGGATTTTAATTTTAAGCAAAAATTAATTTTAAAAATTATTCAACTGTACATTTACAAGTATTATATAATTTTAAAAATAATATTTTTGTATAAAACCGTATTACATAAACATTGTTTCTCAACTGTATGTTAATGCCAAACTTAAACTATTGTAGTATAATACAACTATAGTGCTAAAAAAGATAACACTAGTAAAAAAATAACATTACCAACTTCGCTAAATGTATATTTAGCGAAGTTGGTACACTGAAAAGGGAGGAGACTATGGAATATCAGCTTTCGAATATGTTCAATCCATCTTTACCAGAACATCTAAACGAGTTTTTAACTTATCTCGGAACAATTAAAGGAAAATCACCTAACACAATTTTAGGATATAAATTAGATCTAACTATGTTTTTTAAATTTCTAAAATTGTATAAAGGATTAGTTTCAAAGAATATTAACTTCGACGAAATAATCATAAATGATATAGATAAGTTTTTTATAAGAAAAATAAATTTATCAGACCTATACGCTTTTATATCTTTTGCCGAAAATTACAGAAACAACGGCAATTTTGCTCGCGCCAGAAAAGTTGCTGCATTAAAATCATTCTTTAAATATTTATACGGAAAATCAAAGATATTAGATGAAAACCCCGCTTCTGAACTAGAGTCCCCTAAAACAAATAAAAGAAACCCAGTATACCTTACACTTGACGAAAGCAAATTGCTCCTCTCATCTATAGATGGAGAAAATAAAGAAAGAGATTACTGTATAATAACATTATTTTTAAATTGCGGCTTAAGACTTTCTGAGCTTTGCAGTATAGATATTTCTCGAATAAAAGAAGATACCCTTACTATAATAGGTAAAGGAAATAAAGAACGAACAATATATTTAAATGGCGCATGTTTGAGATCCATAAATTCTTATCTACCTATACGACAACACAAAAACTCTAAGGTAGCAGAAAAAGATAAAGACGCTTTATTTATCAGCAGAAATTATAATAGAATCAATAAAAGAAGTGTTGAGCTATTAGTAAAAAAATACATAGTTAAAGCTGGTCTAGAAAACCAAAAGTTTTCTCCACACAAATTAAGACATACAGCAGCTACTTTAATGTACAAATACGGAAATGTAGATATACGTAGTTTACAAAAAATATTAGGCCACGAAAACATATCTACTACACAAATATACACCCATGTGGATGACGAAACTCTAAGGCATGCAGTTAGTTTAAACCCGCTTAGCGAAGAATAAGTTCTAATAAATAAACGATAAATTTCCATTAATTAATAGTGAATATTAATCAATAGAAAATTATCGTTTTATAAATTGAGCAAAAGCACTATTTAATATTCTTATTTATAACCATTATGCCCGGAAACACTTCACTTATATACTTTCCAGAATTCTCATTTTCTAGAATTTCAGATAATCCATCAATATCATCTATGTATTCTATCTTTATATCTGATTCGTTCAAATCTTTATTTAATTCAGCTAAAGTTTCAATATCTATATCAGAATTACTCTCCCCTTCATCCGCAAAAGTTATATCCTCTTCATCTATAATCTCTTCAATATTAATTGCACGAACATCAAAACCTTGTAATTCTAAACACTTAGCACAATTATTACATTTTTTATTTTCGTTTATATCACATTTAGCACACTCTCCACAGTCGCTGCATGGAATACCTTCTTGAAATATACAAGTTTTTTTCATTTTTTTCCCCTCTTCCATATTTATTCAAACATTATATCAAACTATACCACAATAATCAAGTTTCACAGAACATTAGTTTGATATTGATAAAAATCTATGATATAATTCAAAATATAAGATAAGGAGTGTATAAAATGAATGTGGATAAAAAAGATAAACAAACTGAAATATTTGAGTTTATAAAGAGTCAAATACGTGAAAAAGGATATCCACCTTCCGTTCGCGAAATTTGCAAAGGAGTTGGTCTTAGTTCAACTTCTACTGTACATGGTCATTTAGAACGACTAGAGAAGAAAGGTATGATTAGAAGAGATTCTACAAAACCTAGAACTATAGAAATACTAAAGGATCCTATTATAAACAAAGAAATGATTGACATACCTATTGTAGGAAAAGTAACGGCCGGCGAACCTATTTTAGCTGTTGAAAATATAGAAGACACCTTCCCTATTTCTTTAAATTATATGCCTAGCAATAAAGATCTATTTATTTTAAATGTTTCAGGTGAAAGCATGATCGATGCCGGTATATTCGATGGCGACCTAGCTATAATAGAAAAAACTAATTATGCATCAAACGGTGATATAGTCGTGGCACTAATAGACAACAGTGAAGCAACAATAAAAAGATTTTTCAAAGAAAAAGACTACATACGACTACAACCCGAGAACAAAACTATGACTCCTATATTAGTAAAGAACTGCACAATAGTTGGAAAATTAGTTGGTATTTTTAGAAGATATTAAAAGAATAAATGATTGATTAAACTCAGTCATTTATTCTTTTTTTAATTTATATTTTATTTTAAAATTCTGCTTAAAGCAATCAATATCCCTATCTTTGCATGATCGAAAGTAAGTCCACCTTGCAGATAGGCTATATATGGTTCTCTAATCGGAGCATCGGCCGACAATTCTATTGACGATCCCTGTATAAACGCTCCTGCTGCCATTATTACCTGGTCTGTATATCCAGGCATATCCCAAGGTTCGCAAGCAACAAAAGAATCTATAGGAGATCCAATTTGTATTCCCTTACAAAACTCTATTAATTTATCTTTATCATTAAATTTTATAGCCTGAATTATATCACTTCTTTTATCTGTATAACTAGGCAACACCTCAAAGCCAGCTAACTCCATAATCCTAGAACAAAAGATAGCTCCTTTCAAAGCTTCCATAGTTATATGTGGCGCTAAAAACAAACCCTGATACATAGAACGCATAACTCCAAAAGTAGAACCACACTCACCACCAATTCCCGGAACAGTAAGTCTATAAGCGGATCTTTCCACACATTGTTTAGCTCCAACTATATATCCACCCGTTGGAGTAATCCCTCCACCTATATTCTTTATTAATGATCCTGCTGCTAAATCCGCACCCACATCAGTAGGTTCGATTATATCTATAAATTCTCCATAACAATTATCTACAAAGCAAATTATATTCTCTCTAATACCTTTAACAAAGCTAATTACATTCTTAATATCTTCTATTAATAAAGCTTTTCTCCACCCATATCCTGTAGATCTTTGGATGTGTACTAATTTTATAGTATCATCCTCTTTCAAAACATTCTTAATTTTATTTAAATCCGGTTTTCCTAATTCATTAAGTTCAACTTGTTTATATTTTACTCCAAATTCTTTAAGCGACCCCATACCTTCCTCGGTATCTAATCCAATGATTCCATGAAGAGTATCATAAGGTTTCCCACATATAGAAAGCATAGTATCACCTGGTCTTAAATTTCCAAACAATGCACTTCCAAGTGCATGAGTCCCATTTACAAAATGTGGTCTTACCAGTGCACTCTCACAGTTGAATATTCTAGCATATACCTTATCTAAAGAATCTCTTCCAATGTCTCCATATCCATATCCACTGGAATTCGTGAAATGTGCATCACTTATCCTCTCTTCTTGCATAGCATTTAACACTTTTATTTGATTAAATTCTCTTATCTCATCTAAAGCTTCAAACTCTAATTTTACATCACTTATTGCTTTTTCGTACAATTCTAAAACTCTACTATTAATATGATATTTATTAATTAGATACTCTTTCATTTCATTAATCATATGTATAAACCCCCGAAAATAAATACTAGCCAAGGCACTCCTGACTAGTATTTATATTATCACATAAAAAAAGAATAGGCAAACTAATCGCCTATTCTCTAATTACTATCCTCTTTTGTGAAGAGTATTGGTTTTGCTGGAGATATGGTAGATACTGCATGCTTATATATCATCATCTGTTTTCCTTCACTATCTAAGATTATAGTGAAATTATCAAAACCCGTAACATTACCTTTAAGTTGAAATCCATTTGTTAAATATATAATAACATGAGTTTTATTCTTTCTAGCATTGTTTAAAAATAAGTCTTGAAGATTATTTGTTGGCTTATTCATAAATTTTACCTCCATCGTTTTATATCATAAGTTATTCTATAAAAATAACTAAAATCCTTTATTTTTTAAAATCCTTTTATAAGTGATTTATTATTGTCTTTATACATCTTTTTAAATTGTTCTAATATGACATCGCATACATCATCATCATTTTTATAGTTGTCTTTATCAATCCATATTGCTCTCTTATCTTTTCTAAACCAAGTTAATTGTCGTTTAGCATAATTTCTACTACCCTTTTTTATCATATCTACAGCCTCATTTAACGTAAGCTTTCCATCTAGATAATAAAGGATTTCTTTATATCCAATCCCTTTCATTGATTGCATATTTTCTGTACATCCCATAGTTTTTAATTTCACAACTTCATCTATTAGCCCTTGTTCAATCATCAGATCTACCCTTTCATCGATTCTAGCATATAAATCTTTCCTATTCATGGTTAACACAAAGTAGTATACATTATAAGGTATATCATAAATATCTTGTTCTGAGTTATATTCACTAATTGTCTTTCCTGTGAGTTTATAAACCTCAAGTGCTCTTATAACTCGTTTTAAATCATTTGGATATAACCTATTAAAAGATGCTTCATCTATATCTTTAAGTAAGTCATGAACAAATTCATTACCTTTCTCTTCCGCTAACAACTTCAAGTGTTCCCTATATTCTTCATCCTTATGTGACTGTGCATAGTCATAATTAAAAATTAGTGAATCAATATAAAATCCTGTTCCGCCTACAAGTAGTGGTAATTTATTTTTTTCATTAATTTTATTTATAACTTCTATAGATTTTCGTTTAAACTCTGCTACACTAAAGTCTTCAAGAGGATGAACAAAATCAATTAAATGATGAGGAATACCGTGCTTTTCTTCCTCAGTAATTTTTGCAGAACCTACATCCATATATTTATAAATCTGCATAGAGTCTGCCGAAATAACCTCTCCATTCAATTCTTTAGCCAATTGTATAGATATTTTAGTTTTTCCTATAGCAGTAGGCCCTGCTAATACGAATAAATCTTTCTTCATTTGTAATCTCCTTTATTTCCTAATAAGAAACCACTCTATTAAATTCTTTTAAACCTTTTTTCTATATCCATTAATGACATTTTTATTATTGTAGGTCTTCCATGTGGACAATTAAAAGGCTCCTCTATATATCTTAATTCATCTACTAAAGATGACATTTCCATATGAGATAAAGAATGATTTGCTTTTATAGCAGCTTTGCATGCTAAAGAAGCAATCATATTATACTTTGCTTCTGTAATCTTACCTGAACCTAGATTTTTTATATTATCTAATATTTCCAAGAAAAATTCTCTAACACTTACTTTACCCAAGAGCATAGGGGCTTCTCTTATACTTATTGTATTATCGCCAAAATCCTCAATTATAAAACCAGCCTCATTAAGAATTCTAGTATTTTCATTATAATAAACAAACTCCTCTGAATTCAATTCTACAACTAATGGCGTCAATAATATTTGAGAAATAACATTGCTATTTTCAATTTGCTGTTTAAACTTTTCAAACAATATTTTTTCATGAGCTGCATGTTGATCTATCATATAGAATGTACCTGAACTCTCACCTAATATATAAGTATTATTATATTGACCTATAATATTTAACAAAGGGAATTTTGCTTCATTTTCTTTAGGTAATTCTCCTTGAGTCTTAATTTGTTTTTCCTCTTTGGCAGTAGAGAGAGGATCATCTTTTATAAATAGATTATTACTTTCCATAGATAATTTATCATTATCTAAATAGTTACATTCAATATCATAAGAAATATTACTTTTACCTATTTCTGAATCATGCACTTCTTTAACTAAACTTTTCATATAATTATCACTTTCTAAATCAATGGTTTTTCTTCTTTCATATATGCACTCTTCTTTCAAATCAATAGGCAACTGGACAGACGCAATCTTAGTATTTAACACTTTAGCATTTGCTTCTTCACCATTATCTAAACCATTGTCATTCGTAAGAAAATATGCTTTTACGCTTGCTCCAATAGCTTCATGGACTGCATTAAAAACAGATTTATATATTACTCTCTCATCTTCAAACTTTATTTCTGATTTTGTTGGATGAACATTTACGTCTATAAACTCAGGGTATATATCTAAAAAGATAACAAAAAACGGATGTTTGTTTATTGTTAAAAAAGACTTAAAAGCATTTTCTACAGCAGCAGTAATAAGTCCACTTTTAATAAATCTTTTATTTACAAATATACTTTGATTATTTCTACTTCCTCGACTTATATCAGAATTTCCTATGTATCCATGTACTGATATAATATCAGTATGTTTTTCAAAACCGATTATATTATCATAAATGGTTTTCCCATAAATAGACCGAATCGTATCTTTTACATCACTAGAAGCATACGTAGCAAGTGAACGTTTATTGTTATTATAATATTTAAAAGCTATGTCAGGATTAGCCAAAGCCAATCTACTAACAATATTTGATATTAAGCTAGATTCTCGTTGATCCGATTTTAAGAATTTTTGTCTAGCAGGAACATTAAAGAATAAGTCTCTAATCTCTATAGATGTCCCTACATTACACCCAACATCTTTTATATACTCAGTCTTTCCACCTTCTATATATATCTCTTTCCCAAAACCAACATCTGTAGTACGACTTTTTAAGGCTACTTTCGAAACAGCTGCTATACTCGGCAAAGCTTCCCCTCTAAATCCAAAAGTATTAATAGCAAACAAGTCCTCAGCACTAATTATTTTACTAGTACCATGAGTCATGAATGCTTTATGTATGTCTTCACTATGAATTCCTATACCATCATCTATTATTTTCATAGATTTATCATTTTCACTATGAATTTCTACAGTTATATTCTTACTCTCAGCATCAATACTATTTTCAATAATCTCTTTTACTACAGAGGCAGGCCTCTCAACTACTTCACCAGCAGCAATTTTATTTGAAATTTCCTCATTTAATAAATTGATTCTCTTCAACAGATCACATCCTATTATTTTACAAAGATTTAGCTTTATTAATTATCTCATATAACTTATTAAATCCCTCCATAGGATTCATGCTTAATACTTCAATAGAACATATTTCTTTTATAAAATTTTCTCTTCCTATATCATTAAAACCAATTTGCTTTGATTTAGAATCTTCTTTAGCAACTGCTATTTCTTTTATCAAATCAGCTTTAACTTCTAAATTAGTTTCTTTGTTAGTAGTGATTTCACTAGATAAATTTTTTTTATCATTCTTACTTTCAAGAGTATCTAATATTTCTCGTGATCTTACTATAACTTCATCTGGTATTCCCGCTAATTTTGCTACCTCAATTCCATAGGACTCATCTGCGCCCCCTTCAATAATTTTTCTTAGAAAAACAATTTCATTTCGGAGCTTTTTCACAGCTATAGAATAATTTTTCACACCAGGTATCTTTCCTTCTAAAGAAGTTAATTCATGATAATGTGTAGCAAACAAAGTTTTACTTCTAAGCTTTGGATTATTACATATAAATTCTATTACAGACCAAGCGATACTCAATCCGTCATATGTACTAGTACCTCTTCCTACTTCATCTAATAAAATAAGACTTTTTGAAGTAGCATTGTTTAATATATTTGCAACTTCCCACATTTCAACCATAAAAGTACTTTTTCCTCTAGCTAAATCGTCTGATGCTCCTATTCTTGTAAAAATTTTATCACAAATTGATATAGATGCTTTTTTAGCTGGGACAAAACTTCCAATTTGAGCTAGTAATGTTATTAGTGCTACCTGCCTCATATAGGTTGATTTTCCAGCCATATTAGGTCCTGTAATTAGTATTAACTGTTTATCTTTATCATTTATATAAGTATCATTTGATATGAAAGTATTTCTTGATATCACATTCTCTACAACTGGATGCCTGCCTTCTTCTATATATAGCTCCCCATCTTCCTTAATATCAGGTTTACAATAATTATTTTCAAGAGCAACTATAGCAAGTGAACTTAAACAGTCTAATTCTGAAATTAATTTAGCTGTAACTTTCATTCTATCAATATGTTTTTCTACTTCATCTCTAATTTCCACAAAAATGTTGTATTCTAGTTCTATTAACTTTTCTTGAGCTCCTAATATCTTTTCCTCTATTTCCTTTAATTCTGGTGTTATATATCTTTCACAATTAGCTAATGTTTGTTTCCTTATATATCTATTCTCAGGAGCTATACTTAAATTTGATTTCGTTATCTCTATGTAATAGCCAAATATTTTATTGTATCCAACCTTTAGTGACTTTATACCCGTGACATTTCTTTCATTTTGTTCAAGAGATGCAATCCATTCTTTACCATGAAATTTTGCAGTTCTTAACTCATCTATATCTTTATTAAATTTATCTTTTATTATCCCACCCTCTTTTAATGATAGAGCAGGAGATTCTGATATTGCACTTTCTAGTATTTCATATACATCCTCTAATGAGTCCATCCTAGTGCAAATACTTTTTAATAAGTCACTCTGGAAATTAGATAATATATCTTTTATGTAAGGAATTTTTCCGACAGATTGTTTTAAGGATAAAAGTTCTTTTGCGTTAACATTTTTAGAAGAAATCTTGCCTACTAACCTTTCAATATCATAGACCTCTCTTAAACTCCCCTTCAAGTCCTCATATAAAGAAAATTTAGATACTATCTCTTCAACAGCATCAAGGCGATTTTGTATTAACTCTTTATGAATTAATGGTTGCTCTAGCCACTTTCTTAAAAGTCGCCCTCCCATAGCTGTGCTAGTTCTATCTATTACTCCGAGAAGCGATCCTTTTTTAGTTTTATCTCTTAACGTTTCTGATAACTCTAAGTTTCTTCTAGAATTAATATCTATACTTAAATAGTCAATAATATGATAATATTCTATATTATCAATATGTATTAATGTCATCTTTTGTGTTTCTGTTATATAACTTAGTAATCCCCCACAACATTTAATAACTACCTCATCTAACTCCTTAACATCAGTATTACTAAAATGTTTTATTAGCTCTTCTTTATTATCACAAGTAAAAAATTCATTTTTTCTTCTTGTCAAAGTCACCTCAAAGCGTTCACTTATAGCATTTATTACATCTAAATAAATATCATCCTGTATTAATATTTCTTTTGGTTCAAATTTTGATATTTCATCAAGTATTAATGAAATTACATAGTTCAAAGATGTACATTGAACATCACCAGTAGAAATATCTGCAAAACATACAGAGACTTTATTTTCTTCTATAAAAAGGCTCATTATATAATTATTCTTTGTATCTTCTAAAAAAGCCGAATCTATAAAAGTTCCTGGTGTTATAATTTTTGTTACATCTCTCTTTACAATTCCCTTTGCTTGAGAAGGATCTTCTAGTTGCTCACATATAGCCACCTTATAACCTTTAGTTACTAACCTATTTATATACGAGCTTGAAGCATGATAAGGTATCCCACACATCGGAGCCCTTTTTTCTAATCCACAATCCCTGCCTGTAAGAACTAACTCAAGCTCCCTTGAGGCAATTTCAGCATCTTCAAAAAACATTTCATAAAAGTCACCTAACCTAAAGAATAAAATACACTCTTTATTATTTTCTTTTATTTTGAAGTATTGCTGCATCATAGGTGTAAGTGCCATAAATATTCCTCCTTTTTTAAAAAATAATATAAAAAGCTCTATATAGAGCTTTTTATATTATCTCACCTACAAGTGAAAATGAGTTCGCTTTAGTAATTTTAACATTAACTAACTTACCTATATAATCTGAGTTTCCGTCAAAGTTAACTAACTTACTAGTTCTTGTTCGACCCATAAGCTTTGTTTCATCATTTTTACTTGGTCCTTCAACTAGAACTTCTACTATTTTACCCTCATATGCTTTATTTTTATTTGCCATACTCTCATTAATGATCTTAATTAAATTATTAAATCTATTACGTTTTGCTTCTTCTGAAACTTGCTCTTCATAACTCGCTGCTGGAGTTCCCTCTCTTTGAGAATAGATAAAGGTAAAGGCTGAGTCAAATTGGATTTCCTCAACTAGCGTTAACGTTTCTTCAAAATCCTCTTCAGTTTCTCCTGGAAACCCAACAATGATATCTGTTGTAATTGCCACATCAGGCATAGCTTTTCTTAATTTACGCACTAAGTTTAAGTAATCTTCTCTTGAATACTTTCTGTTCATTTTTTCAAGAACTCTAGTAGAACCAGATTGTAACGCAAAATGACCATGTTCACAAACTTTATCGCATTCAGCCATAGCATCTATTAATCTTTCAGATACATCTTTTGGATGAGATGTCATAAATCTAATTCTTTCAAGACCATCAACTTTATTAACCTCTCTTAGAAGATCAGCAAAATCCATTTCCCGTTCTAGTCCTTTTCCATAAGAATTAACATTTTGGCCTAAAAGAGTAATTTCTTTATATCCTTTAGAAACTAGATCTTTAATTTCACTTATAATATTTTCTGGTTCTCTGCTTCGCTCTCTTCCTCTTACATAGGGAACTATGCAGTAAGAACAAAAATTATTGCATCCATACATAATTGTAACAAAAGCTTTTACATCACTTTTTCTATCTACCGGTAACCCTTCTACAATATCTTTTTCTTTATCCCATATTTCTATTATTGAATTACCTTCTGTTTTAACACGTTCAATATATTCAGGTAGCTTATACGAATTATAGCTTCCTGCAATAATATCTATGTGTGAGTACTTTTTCATAACCTTATCAGGCATATCTTTTTGTTGCATCATGCATCCAGTAATAACAATTACTAGATTTGGATTATTCTTTTTTAATGCTTTTAAAGCTCCTATGTGTCCAAAAACCTTTAGTTCAGCATTTTCTCTAACACAACAAGTATTAAAAATTATTATATCCGCATCTTCTTTAGTTTCAGTTCTTAAATATCCTATGCCCTTCAAGACTCCCGATATTTTCTCAGAATCCTCTTCGTTCATTTGGCATCCCCAAGTATCTATATAATATCTTTGATTTAAATTGCTCATATGTATTATTCTCCTTCTATAATTTAACTTTAGTAATTATAAATTTAATTTAATATTTACATTAATTAATTATATATAATTTATCTATAATTTAAAAGAACTTTTATGATATTTTAAGTTACATATATAATATTAATAAGAAATCAAAAAGAAAAGAGCAGGAACTTCTCTTTTCTTCTTACTTATGATTTTAAAAACCATTTTGCATCTTCTGATACTTCTCTAAATCCCACTGATTTATATAAATTTAATGCAGAGCTATTATTTGCATCTACTTTAATCTTTGCCTTACTCTTCCCTTTAGAATAAATTATATTTAAAAGATAGATTAATAGCAATTTGCCATATCCATTATTTCGATATGTTGGCAGAATACCAAAGTTAACAATATAGGGCTGTTTATGGCGCATTATTATTTGCCCATAACCAATATACTCTTTATCTAATTTTAAAAATATAGCTCCATCTTCACAATAATAATCTTGTATTTCATCATAGTATATATCATCTATCTTTAACGGAATTCTATCTTTACTATTAAAAATTTGATTTTGTAAAGCACATCTTAATTTTTCATCTTTACCTATAGTAACTCTTTGAAAATGTATATTCCTAGGGACATTTATTAGTGTATAATCTTTTAGAGAAATTTTCATATCTATTGTGCTTTTATTTATTTCAAATCCTATATCTCTTAAAAGTGAGAAGTTGTAATAATTCTTTTCGCAATCGTAAGTTATCCTCGTACATCCCTTAATAGAATTTATTAAATATGAATAAGATTTTATTAAATCCATAGTTTCAAGTATATACATAGATTTTATAGTACATATATAAGGTCCTTTTTTTTCTATCCAAATGTAACCAACATAACAATTATCATATTTTAAAAGCTTGATTTTTTTACACATTAAATATTGAAGGAATTTATTTAACTTATAGTATTCATTCCATAAGTCTCTATTTAAGTTGTTGAATTTATGTTTCAAGCTTTCTAACTTTTTAAATTCCGCTAAATTATACTTATTTAAGTTGCATAGTTCATACATCATTATAAACCTTCTTTATATAAATTAATTTTAGATATAGTTAGTAATATATTCAATATATTCTTCTATGAACGTTTGTTGTAATATACTTTCACTTAATATCTTTTTTAATTTATTGGAATACTTCTGTTCATTCCAATTTTTATGTTTTACATATCGCTTTTTTCCAAGTTTCCAAAACTTATGTGGGAATATTATTAAAGCTAACATAACTTCTAATTCTTCTATAGTTAGTTTATTTACAGAATTATATGATTCAATAATTTTTTTAGCTTTTTCAAAATCCCATGCATAATCTTTTTTACTCATTAGTCTTCTTATAAACTTTCCTAAATCGTTTATTTGTAAATCTATCATTATACTATCTAAATCGATTATATAATAATCCTCATCTTTTTTGATAATATTTTGATAGTAAAAACTATTATGGCAAATAGTTTGTTTTCTACTAGCATTTTCGGACAATCTAAAATATTCAGATTCATTTAAAATCTTAATAGAAAATAATGCTTTATTAAAAAAATAATCTATATTACTTTTATAGTCTATATCAAAATTTCCTTTAATCTTTTTATCATCTATAACTTTGTCAAACTTATATAGTTCATACATCATTTCCTTATAAACCTTAGGCCAATTCTTTAAATTATTTCTTATCTTTAATCTTTTAGTGTTTATTTCATTAACATAGACATGAAATTTAGCTAGAAGTTTAGTACAGTTTATAACTTCCTCTATACTATCTAATTGGCATTCATTTCCCTGTATCCATTCAGTTGCGTAGAAAAAAACTTTTTTATATTTAACAAATAGGTTATTATTCTTAGTTCTTATATATTTAGGAGTGTTAAAGAAGTTATTGTTGTAAAGTTGCTCTACTAATATATTACCATTTTCCGCTTTGTTTTTACCATGTCTAAGCTTTTTAAGACATATACTTCCTAAGCTCGTATTAACTTTATATACACTTCTAGCCTTTTCAACAGATATTACATTAAAATTATACATATATAAAACTTTATTAAGGACTTCCCTCTCTTTACTTGAAAAATCCTGATAATTTATAGTATTATATCTCACTTACTAACTCCCCCTAAACACTATTATTTATTATATATTATTTATTAAAAAAAATATTACTATATATAATTAATAATAGGAAAACACAAGGTAGCTATACTAACTTGTGTTTGGAAATAGCGATTATTCACATGTGTATATGCTTAAACTTAATCTTGCAACTTTCTTATTACCTCTTCAATAATCCAATTTGGGGTAGAAGCTCCTGCTGTAACACCTATATTCCGACTATTATCTATCATTTCTTTCTTTATTTGTTGTGAATTTTCAATAAGCATTGTATTCTCACAGTTAGCTTTACAAATTTCATATAGTTTAGTTGTATTTGAACTATGACGTCCACCTATTACAATCATAGTATCTACTTTCTTCGATAGTTCATATGCAGCCTTTTGCCTTACCTCAGTAGCACTACATATAGTGTTAAATGCAAGTATCTCTTTACACTTTTTAGCTATTATAGAAATAACTTTTTCCCAGTTTTCTTGTTTTTCTGTAGTTTGTGAGACTACACACACCTTAGGTGGAAGTTTTTCTATATTACTCCCATCTTTAGATACAATAGCATCATCATTACACCAACCATTAATTCCAATAACCTCTGGATGATTTTTATCTCCAACTATTACTATGGCATAACCCATATCATGATACTTTTCCACTTTTTGTTGTATATGAGATACATATGGGCATGTAGCATCTGCTATAACTAAACCTTTAGATTTGATGCTATTAAATATTTTAGAAGATATGCCATGTGACCTTATAATTATAGTATCGTCTTTTTCTAGGGAATCAATATTATCAATTTCTATAGCTTGAATATCTTTTGATTCCAAAAACTCTACAACATCATTATTATGTATTAATGGACCTAATGTATAAATCCTTTTATTTGATGATTCTCTATTATTTAGAGCTGTTTCAACTGCTCTTTTAACTCCAAAACAAAATCCTGATTTATCTGCTAAAATTACATTTCTCATTTAATCACTACCTTAAAAAATTAATTATTTTTATAAATCTTTACTAATATAATTACATATCTGATTAACTACATCCTCAATAGTTGAGAAGGTAGTATCTAAAGCTATAGCATCATCTGCTTTTCTTAAAGGATCAACTTCTCTATTAGAATCTATATAATCTCTATCTTTTATTTCCTGTAAGATTTTATCATAATCTACATCTAGTTTTTTTCTCACCAACTCTTTATATCTCCTATTTGCTCTTTCCTCTGGAGAAGCAGTTAGATAAAACTTAAATGGTGCATCTTTTAATACAACTGTACCTATGTCTCTTCCATCCATAATAACATTGTATTTTTCAGACATCTTTCTCTGAAGATATACTAGTCGTTGTCTTATTTCTGGTATAGCTGCATACATGGAGACATTGTTACTTATTTCTGGCATCGTAAGTAAATGATTTACGTTTTCGCCATTTACTATTAAATCATTATCTTCAAAATGCATCTCTAAATCGTTCATTAAATTACATATTCCTATAACATTATCTGGATTAATTCCACGTTCCATAGATTTTAATGTAATAGCTCTATACATTGAGCCAGTATTTATATACATTAAATTAAACCTTTCAGCTACCATTTTAGCTATTGTACTTTTACCCGCACCAGCTGGGCCATCTATTGCAACAGTTATTCTCAATTTTTTGATACCGCCTTTCCAAAACTAGACTATATTCTACTCTTTTCTTAAAGTTTAATTAGAATTATGTCATTATAGCTAGTGACTGTTATTCACCCACATTTATGCCAGCTAAATATCCTGTAGATAATGCAATCTGTATATTAAATCCACCTGTATAGGCATCAACATCTATCATCTCACCGGCAAAATATAAATTGTTTATTAACTTAGACTTCATTGTAGAAGGATCAATTTCTTTTACATTTACTCCTCCTGAAGTTATTATAGCTTCCTTAATTGGTCTTAATCCTTTAATATTTAGTTCAAAGTTTTGAATTAAATTAACAAGTACTTTTCTTTCTTCTTTAGTAATAGAATTTACTTTTTTATCTTCCGGTATATTACTTAAGGAGATTATAGTTGCTATAATCTTTTGTGGAAATAACTCATCTAACGCGTTTTTAAAATCTTTATTAGAGTATTTTTTAAAATCTTTTTGTATTCTTTTATCTAAGTCCTCACTTGTTAGTGCTGGCTTTAAGTTAATTACTGCTTTTAGATTTGAGTTGCTATTTACAACTCTACTTCCACTTAAAACAATTGGTCCAGAAATACCATAGTGAGTAAAAATCATTTCTCCAAATTCTTCATATAATAGTTTATTTTTTGAGTCTTTAATTTGAAAATTAACATTTTTCAAAGATAAGCCCTGCAAGTTTTTTATCCATTCCTCTTTAACCTCAATAGGAATTAAAGCTGGTTTTAATTTTACTATACTATGTCCTAAAGTTTTAGCAAAATCTAGTCCTTCACCTGTAGATCCAGTTAGAGGGTAGGATACTCCTCCTGTTGCAAAAATAAAATAGTCTCCCTTAACTTCTCTATTATCTTCAAGAATAAGTTTAACTATTTCTTTATCTTTATAAACTAAATCCTTAACTTTCGCATTTAGCATCACATCTACATTGTTATTTCGAAGTGATTTTTCAAAAGCTTTTATTATATCAGAAGATTTATCAGATTTAGGAAATACTCTGTCGCCTCTTTCTACTTTTAATTCAACATCTAAATCTTTGAAAAAACTTTTAGTATCTTCATTTGTAAAAGAATATAAGCTACTATATAAGAAGCTAGGGTTTACAGGTATATTGTCAAAAAAATCACCTATATCTTTATTATTAGTAACATTACATCTTCCTTTTCCAGTAATAAAAAGCTTTTTACCAAGTTTTTCATTTTTATCTAAAAGAACAACTTTATTTTTCTTACTAGCATAAATGGCTGCCATCATGCCAGCGGGACCTCCGCCAATAACTACAACTTTATTCATTAGTGCACCTCTTTATACATCTTTATATTATCTTAAACCTTCAGTATTATAATTTAATATAATAAATAACTTTATTCAAGTATATTAAATCTACTTAATATATAAATAAAGTAAGAAATTATCCAATAACTTCTTACTTTGTTTTATAATAACTAACCTTCACTTTTATATGAATATACTTGATATTCTTCCCATATATTTTCAAGTTCTTTAAATAAATTTGATATATTGTCTTTTTCTCTTAATCCAACCGCAACAATCAGTGCATTAATTACACTTAAAGGAGCCACTAAAGAATCTACAAAAGATGCCATATTGCTTTGAGCAATTAACGTATAATCTGCTTTTGTAGCTAATGGGGACAATAAACTATCAGTTATTGCAACTACCGTTGTTCCTTTACTTCTAGCAAAAGATAAAGCCTCAATAGTTCTAGCAGCATATCTTGGAAATCCAATCCCTATTACTAAATCTTCTTTTGTTATATTTATCATTTGATCAAAAACATCACTTATTCCGTGTTTTACAACTTTTACATTGTCTAAAATCATATTTAAATAAAAACCAAAAAATTCAGCTAAAACTGTAGAACTTCTAAGCCCAATTATGTATATACTCTTTGCTTTAAAAATATTATCTACTATGTCTTCAAAATCCTTATGATTTATTTTTTCCAAAGTAGATCTTATGTTTTCCATATCAGCCTTCAAAACACCTTTTAAAGCATTTTCTTGATTTATTAAGTTATTAGATATTTCAATTCTTTGTACAGTGGTGAGTTTGTTTTTAATTAAATCATGAAGAGCCTTTTGTAATTTAGGATAACCACTAAATCCAAGTTCATTTGCAAATCTAACTACAGTAGATTCACTAACTCCTACACTAGTTCCAAGTTTTGCAGCAGTCATAAAAGCTGCTTTATCGTAATGCTTTAATATATATTCAGCAATTAGCTTTTGTCCTTTACTCAATCTTGGAAATTTCATCTGTATTGTTCTCATCAAATCCTGAGTACTGTCATCCATTATGTTCAATCCTTTCTTATCTTGCAACGAAATGAAACTTTTATTTCATTTTACCAGCAACTACAATTTTTATCAATATAAAGTGCATATTTATATGAATATATAATGTAAAACGATATTAAAACATTAAAATTATAAGTTTTTTAAATAATTTATTTCATTTTCATTCAAATATCTCCAAGATCCCTTTTTTAAATTTCCTAAAGTAATCTTTCCAACGGAAATTCTTTTTAAAGATAATACAGGATGACCTATCGCTTCGCACATTTTTCTAACCTGTCTATTTTTGCCCTCATGTATAGTAATAGATACCTTACATTTATCATCTAATGTATCTATTATTTTAAACTCTGCTTTAGCAGTAATATAGTCTCCAATGTCAACACCATTACAAAATCTTCTAACTTCATCATCACTAGGAACCTCTTTAATAACGGCAATATACACTTTATTAATTTCTTCTCTTGGATGTATTACTTTATTATATATATCACCATCATTTGTTAAAAGAAGTAATCCAGATGTATTATAGTCTAATCTACCGATAGGAAAAACCCTTTCCTTTACTTTAACTATATCTAATATTGTTTCTCTTCCTTTTTCATCTTTTACTGTAGATACATATCCTTCTGGTTTATTTAAAGCTATATATACCTTATTTTTCTCTAAAGTTATTGGCTTTAAATCAATACATACTTTATCTAATGTAGGATCAACTTTAAAACCTAACTCAGTTATTTTTATATCATTAACCCTTACCCTACCCTCTTGTATAATTTCTTCGCATTTTCTTCGAGACGCCACGCCACATGCAGCCATATATTTTTGAAGTCTTTCTTTCATATTTAATCCCCTTTGTTGAAGTATTTGTTTTAATACTCAATTACTCCTATGTTTTAATCTAGGTATGTTAAAAAGCATATTTATCGATTCAAACTCTGTTTATGGAAATAATTATATATTCTTTTTTTAGTTTAATCAAATTTTTATAATATATTTAAGGTTTACATTTAAATATAGTTTACATAATAATTATTATGTAAACTATAATAAAGGATATACTAGTATTTTAATATATCCTTCTTCCCATAATCCTCTTTATTATATCTATTTTTTTGTATCCTAGCTTATATTTACGTATCTCTGAAGCTATCAATTTTATTTGCATTGGATTAATTTGTACAAGCTTAGCTATTTCATCTAAATTATAGTAATCTTCTACAAGTATAGTTAGTAATTTTTCTTGCATATCCTTTTTAAGCTTTAAATCAAATATTCTGTTCTTATGTGGTCCATCTTCTCCTCTATGATGTACATCACATAGATATATATAATTAAGGGGTATATCTATTCCTCCCTGATTTTTATATACAATATGATGTCTTTCTCCTAGTTCACCGCAGATAATACATTTAGTCATCTTTTCCTCCTAAATACATATACTCTTTATATATTATTTTAATATATAAAACTTTCCGATTATATAGTATTTCTTATTCCATTAATATCTATCTAATAAAAAGTTATTAAATTTTAGGTTTATTGTCTTTTAAATTGACAAATGTTATATTAGAAGGAAATATAACATTTGGGAAGGAAGATAAATAAATGTCTAAATACGAACTTATTGCTACTGCAGCTTTTGGCCTAGAATCTATTGTTGGAAAAGAATTAAAACGTCTAGGTTATAAAGATTTAAAGATTGAAAATGGAAAGGTTACCTATTTTGGTGATGAAGAGAGTATATGTAAATCTAATCTTTGGCTTAGATGTGCAGATAGAGTTTTTATAAAGCTAGCAGAATTCAAAGCAACTAGCTTTGAAGAACTATTTCAAGGAACTAAAGCTATCCCTTGGGATGATTATTTACCTGAGGATTCAAACTTTATTATAAATGCTAAATCAGTAAAGTCACAACTTTTTAGCTTATCCGATATACAATCTATTGTAAAAAAATCTATTGTAGAAAAATTAAAAGAATCCTATAACATTGAATGGTTTGAAGAGAGTGGAAGTAAATATCCAATTTTAGTATCAATACTAGATGATGTTGTTACAATATTATTAGATACTAGCGGAGATGCTCTACATAAAAGAGGATACAGAGAAAAAGGTAGTACCGCTCCATTAAAAGAAACTCTAGCAGCAGCTCTAGTAATGCTTAGTAATTGGAGATATGACAGAAACTTTATTGATCCCTTCTGTGGATCTGGAACCATTCCTATTGAAGCAGCTTTAATAGCTAGAAATATAGCTCCAGGACTTAATAGATCCTTTGTTTGTGAAAACTGGGATTTTATAATATCTAGTTTAACTTGGAAAAAAGTGAGAAAAGAAGCCTACGAAGCAATAATCTATGATAAAGAGTTTAAAATCTTTGGATATGACATAGATAGTAGAGTTATACCAATAGCTAGAGAAAATGCTGTAAAAGCAGGAGTAGATGATTGTATACACTTTCAAACACAGCCCGTATCTGACTTAAGTTCTAATAAACAATACGGGACTATTGTTTGTAATCCTCCATATGGTGAGAGATTAAATGAAATAGCTGAGGTTCAAAAACTATACAAGGAAATGGGTCAAAGCTTTAAAAGACTTGAAAATTGGTCATATTATATCATTACTTCTTATGATAAGTTCGAAGATTATTTCGGAAAAAAATCAGATAAAAATAGAAAATTATATAATGGAAGAATTCAATGTTATTACTATCAATATATTACTCCTTATCCACCAAAAAAAGCATAATCCATACCTAGTAACTATTACTTATATAAATTTTTCTATAGTTTTATTTTTATCCAGGTACGTCCCTGGATAACGATTTCTAAGCTCCAGGTAGAGCGAAAAACTCCACCTGAAGCCAAGAACTCTGTTTATTAAGGTTAGCAATATGTATAACTGGAGGTAATCAAATTGGCATTTATAAAAGCATGTTTATTTGACCTTGATGGTGTTATAGTTGATACAGCAAAATATCATTTCTTAGCATGGAAACGACTTGCAGATGAACTTAATATTAAATTTACTGTAGAAGATAATGAAAAATTAAAGGGTTTAAGCAGATTAGATTCCCTCAATATGATTTTAGAAATAGGTGGACTTCAGTTAGATGAATCTCAGAAACTAATATTAGCGGATAAAAAAAATAATTGGTATGTAGATTATATCTCTAAAATTACTGCTATCGAAATACTACCAGGTGTAATAGAGTTTTTAGAATTATTAAAACAAAATAATTACAAAATTGCACTAGGCTCTTCAAGTAAAAATTCTATGATTATACTTAATAACTTAGGCTTAACTCATTATTTTGATTCAATAATTGATGGAACCAAAGTTATTAATGCTAAACCAAATCCTGAAGTATTTTTAAAATGTGCACATTCTTTGGGTGTTACACCTGAAGAATGTGTAGTTTTTGAGGATGGTATCGCTGGAATAACAGCTTCAAAAAATGCTAATATATTTGTAATAGGCATTGGCTCAAAAGATAGTTTAAAAGACGCAGATTTAGTAATAGACGGACTTGATAAAATGACATTAGAAATGCTTAGCTCATTAGGCCATTTAACTAATATTAGTTAATTATACTTGTATTTATTATATATTATTTACGGATACTCAAATAAATTTTTATATAGGAGATGATATTCTCAATGAAGCAATATCTTAAATTAGATGAATGGAGCATAATTGAAGAAAATTTTAATCCTGATAATAATGAAGTCTCTGAAAGTATTTTTAGCCTTGGTAATGGATTTATGGGGCAAAGAGCTAACTTTGAAGAAAGTTATAGCGGTACATCTCTCGAGGGAAGTTATATTGCTGGTATTTATTATCCTGATAAAACTCGAGTTGGATGGTGGAAAAATGGTTACCCAGAATACTTTGCAAAAGTTCTAAACTCTACAAATTGGATTGGAATAAATATTGAAGTCAATGGTAAAGTTTTAGATTTATCAAAATGTAAAATAAATGATTTTAGAAGAGTTCTTAATATGAAAGAAGGTTATTTAGAAAGAAGTTTTAAAGCACTCTTATCTAATGGCAATGAAATAAAAGTGCTAGCTAAACGTTTTTTAAGTATGATCAGACCTGAAGTTGGAGCTATAAAATATTCTATAACCCCTTTAAATTTTAATGGAATTATAAATATAACTCCCTGTTTAGATGGAGATATCGTTAATAGAGATTCTAACTATGAAGAAAAGTTCTGGAATGAAATATCTAAAGAAAGCCATCCTTATGAAGGATATATAATGTTAAAAACTAAAAAATTAGATTTCTATATATCTTCGTATATGAAATTTAATATAAGAAAGAACAATAATGAAATTGCTACTATTCCTAAAATAATAACAAAAGAAAAGTACGTAGCAAATTCAATTTCTATTAATTGTTTAATAGATGAGGAGATTACAATATATAAGTACGTAGCTACTACCTCTTCTAGGTATTATAATGTAGATGAACTCACTAGTATAGCTAAGCAAATTGCACTAAAAGCCTCAACAGATGGATTTGATAAATTGCTTAAGGAACAAAGAACTGCTTGGGCTAATAAGTGGAAACAAAACGATATAATAATCGAAGGTGATCTTGCTGCTCAACAAGCGATAAGATTCAATATTTTTCAATTAAATCAAACTTATACTGGTGACGATGAAAGATTAAATATAGGTCCTAAAGGATTTACAGGTGAAAAATACGGAGGGAGTACATACTGGGATACAGAAGCTTATTGTATCCCATTTTATTTAAGTACTTCACATGAGAAAGTCTCAAGAAACTTATTGATTTATAGATATAATCAGCTATCCAAGGCAATTGAAAATGCAAAAAAGCTCGGCTTTAATAATGGTGCTGCACTATATCCCATGGTAACTATGAATGGAGAGGAATGTCATAACGAATGGGAAATTACTTTTGAAGAAATCCATAGAAACGGCGCTATTGCCTATGCTATTTACAACTACGTTAATTATACTGGCAATAATACCTATTTAATTGATTATGGATTAGAAGTACTTATTGCTATATCTAGATTTTGGGCCCAAAGAGTTAGCTTTTCTAATGCTAAAAATCAATATGTAATCCTTGGTGTTACAGGACCAAATGAATATGAAAATAATGTAAATAATAATTGGTATACCAATAAACTTGCAGCTTGGACACTACAATATACTACCGAAGTTATCTCCTACCTTAAAGAAAATACACCTGATAAATTAGAAAAATTACTATATAAACTTAATATATCTCTTGAAGAAATTCATAAATGGAAGGATATCATTAATAATATGTATTATCCTTCAGCTGAAAAGTTAGGAATATTTCTACAGCAAGAGGGATATATGGATAAAGAACAGGTTTTAGTAAAAGATTTAGATGAAAAAGACTTACCATTAAATCAAAAATGGTCGTGGGATAGAATACTTCGTTCATGCTTTATAAAGCAAGCAGATGTACTTCAAGGCTTATATCTCTTTGAGAACAACTACGATGTGGAAACTATTAAAAGAAACTTCGAATTTTATGAACCCAGAACTGTTCATGAGTCTTCATTATCTCCTTGTATTCATTCTATTTTAGCTGCTAAAATAGGTGACTACAAGAAATCCTATGAAATGTACTTAAGAACTTCTAGACTTGATTTAGATAACTATAACAATGATACAAGTGATGGATGCCATATTACTAGTATGGCTGGAACTTGGATGTCCGTTGTACAAGGATTTGCTGGACTAAGAATAAAAGATAATAAAATTAAGCTTGATCCATTTATTCCTAATCATTGGACTTTATATTCCTTTAAAATAATATTTAGAAATTCTTTATTAAAAATAAGTATTTCTAAAGACAATATTATAATTAAAAATGAAGGTCATAGTGAAACTGAATTAGTAATCTATGATAATAAGTATATCTTAAAAAGTAATAAATCAATTACAGTGAAAAAATAAATGCTTGGAGAAAGATTTCTCCAAGCATTTATTATGTTACTATTTGACCTACATAATCTGAAAGTGTTGCTTCTCTCTCATGTCCTTCATAGCTTTCTCTTAATCTTTGTTCAAGAACATTCTTTCTTTCATCTCTATCTATACGTTTTTCATTGTTTTCTGCATTCATTTTTAACCCACCTTTCTGTCATTATTGTGTCCTAGGTTAAAAAAAATATGTGCATAAATATCCTCATAAGTATGAATATCTTTATTATTTTGGCGGTGTAGTTTTAATATTTTGATGTATATTATCAATAGAAGCTAGTAAGTCATGTACAAAATTTGCACCTCTAGAAATTAAAATCCCTGTTAATATGATTCCAACAAAAGGAATCTTTGAATTTATACCTACAAAAACAAGTATATCCATTCCAGTTGAAATAGCTAGTAATAATCCTACCGCTAATGCACCAATTCTATCAAAATTCACTTTTCCTTTTTGCCATAACATTTTTAAAGTTTCCCATACTGCTTCACCAATCATTGAGATTATAATTAAGCTAAAAAAATTCATTTTTCTCCCCTCCTATATATTTATATGCAGTATAAATTAATAAATTTAACGTATTAAATAAATATATATTAAAGTTTACTTTTTATTTAGTTTACATAATAAAAAGTATGTAAACTAAATAGGTTCAGCAGATGTTATTTCTTTTATTTTGATTTGTTTTCTTTATTCTTGTGCTTTTATCCAACCACTTTATTTAAAACAAGAGAAAATGTACATAAAAATACATTTTCTCTTGTTTTTTAAACTATTTTTTTATTAAGAATATTCTCTAATCCTAATTTAGATATTTTCTGTTTAATTTCATCTATATCCATAATATACAGACCTAGTTCTTTCATTCTATTAAAATATACAGAACCCGCAAAGGTAAACCTACTCTTTTTATCATTCTCCTCCATAAACATCTTATTTGAGAAGTCAATTATATCCCCAATAACTGTTTCTTTAGGAAGAAGTAATAGTTCTTTGCCTATTCCATATCTAACTGCATTATGTCCTGCAAGAGCCCCAGTACAGATAGCTTCAGTATGACCTACAAATAGTCCAGCCTTTTCTCCAGCACAGAATAAATTATCAATTCCCTTAACCTTCATTGCGTTATCCCTTGGAGTGATTGCAAGATATCTTATTGAATTACCTTTGCCACCAGCATAAGGATCTACATATTTAACGTGTTCTAATCCTTTAATTTTTCTTAATTTGTCTAAAGGATAATATGATGTCATTAATTTAACGTGTCCTGTATCAAGAAGTACAACATTTTCAGCAAACTCTTTTAAAGCATATTGTTGACATACTTTTATTTTTAACTTCTCTAAGTTTACATCTTCATTTGGTATCTTTAAAACTACTACACCCTTCTCTTCTAATTCTTTAATAATTTCTTCATCTATACTATCTTTGGATAGCTTACAAGAGCCACTAAATGCCCCATATACTTCATCAGCTCTTTCTCCTCTTAGATCTTCAATACCAGCTCTTTGACTTATACTTATTCTTGGACCAAAAGCAGGACATCTTAATACACACATGGAACATCCATTACCATATCTTAAGCAATTTCCCATTGGCCCAGTTGTCCCTGTAGTTTCTATGAAAACATCACCATCTTGATATCTCCCATCACTTAGGTAAATTCCTCTTATTTTATTATCTTTTTTATCTACATTTACTACTCTAGAAATCAGTTTTAGTTCTATTCCCATATTTATTAGATAATCTTTAACCTCTACCTCTATCTTATTTACATCATAAAGCCATGCATGTTCATGACCTGGGAAGGCTATATTCTTATGCCTACTGTTTTTATCTGTTAACTCAATTAAATCTCCAGCTCCTAGTGCTATAAGTTCTTCACTAGCAGTAAATCTTCCGTTATTTCTCATAATACCACCAACATTACCTAATCCTAATAACATGTCTGTTTTTTCGTATAATACTACATCTGCTCCAGCCTTTTTAGCTGTAATGGCTGCTGCACATCCAGCCCATCCTCCTCCAATTACTATAACCTTCATATTAGTCTTCTCCCTTCAAAAATATATTTAGGATCCACTTGAAGCTTACATAACCTTTTTACAACATGCCCTTTGAATCTGGTAGTACATGCACCACATACCCCTTCTCCGCAGCACATCTTAGCATTATTGCAACAAGAAAAGTTATAATCATCTCCTATATATTCTAAGATTTTATAAATTAAAATGTCAGCCCCAGCACAATGTATTATATTTGGATGTTTTTCTTCTATTAGTTTAGATAATAAGTCTTTTACTTCATTCGTAAGTTCTCCACAGTCAAAAGTAGAACACTCTATTATATCTACTTCATATCTTTTCAAGTATTCTTCAACAAAGTTTTCTTTATATCCACCTTTATCTAGTATTAGAGTTACTTTATTTTCATTTGAACATAACTTTTTTAATACTGGCAACATTGGAGCAAGCCCTATTGATCTTGCAATAATTATTGAGTTTCCACCTTTAGCATTTAATATATGTTTCAACCCAAAATCTCCATTCCAATAAGGCCCTTTTACTGATATATTATCATTTATACTTAAGTTATTTATTTTTTTAGTTTTAACTCCTTGTACCTCTATAGCAAAGTCAATAGTACTGTTATGTGGATTTAAATCTAAAACTGATATAGGAACATCAAAATATTCCTTATACTCTGGATTTCTAAGGAAAACATAACTACCAGGGTGAACTAAAGATTGATATAAATCATAAGGAAGTTTTAACGTCAATATTATTAAGTCATCTTCTATATTTTTCTTATCTACAATTTCACATAAATAAGTTTTTCTTTCCTCTTTTGCCTTACCTCCATTCCAAATGAATTCCTGATATATGCATGTTCCTTTCCAATTAACACAATCACAAAAGGTTTTATTACAAAGTTCTGAACATAAAATACAGTCCCCGGTTTCTGCCAAATGGCAAGGACATGGTTTATACACCAAAATGCGATATAATTACAAAACCAGTAGGTGATAAAATACCTACTGGTTATCTATATTATTTAGATATATGTATTTGTTCTAGAATTTTCATTCAGTATAGAAAGAAGAATAGGAATAGATACTATACCTATTAAGTAAGATGTTATCATTTCTAAAATCACTATACTACAAAAGAATAGTCCTTTTGGTACTATATCTCCATATCCAACCGAGAAAAAAGTAACTGCACTAAAATATATACATTCTCCAAATCTGCGTTTCACACCGCTATCTAAAAAATTACCTTTAAGATCTAGTGTCATATTTGAAGGAATATTATTAATTATGTAATACATAAATCCATAAGCAGAAATTACTATAAGAATAACAAATAATATACTAAATATGAATAAACCAAATCTATTATTATATATGATTTTTCCGTGTAGACTTCGAATATTCTTTAGTTTGTTTATGTCTTTCCAGATAAAATACATATTGTATAGCATAAATATTATTAAAGCTGATATAAATAGTAAGCTAAATGCTATTGGCTCTCTAAGATACATAGGCTCATCACTTATATTTATAAATAAATATAGTTCAGCTAGTACAATAACAGTTCCTAATATTAAAAAAAGAAAGTTTATCATAAACTTATCTATAATATTATCTTGTTTTTTTATTATAAGACCAATAATATAAAGACTACAAAAGAATAAAAATACTTGTGAAAATAAACTAAAGCTTCTTGGTACACTATTGGTTATAGCTAATAATTGTTTTATTATAGCCTTAGTAGCATTAACTATCGATATTACCAAAAGCTCATCTCCTTATATAATTAAACTTCAACGTATATATAGTTAAATATATACGTTGAAGTTTAAATTTATTACAATAGATTAATTTAATAAAAATTCATAAAAGCATATTACATTGTTTATGAGGATATAGTTTTTTCTTGTGTTTCCTTATATTCAAGCTCAGATATAAGTATATCTATATATTCTACTGGAAGTATATCAACAAGCACTTTAGCAAGAGTTTTATTATAGCTTTGATAAAGATTTTCACGCATATCTTTAGTATCAGGATACACCATATTTATGCTTTTAATCTTTCTATTTTTCAACTTAATTAAGACTCCTTTCACTAAAATGTTTTGACATGTTAATTTTATATGTTTTCTTAACATAAAATATTAGTATAAAGCAATAAAATTAGGAGCTATTATGAAAGCAGCTATATATAGTAGAAAGTCTAAATTTACTGGAAAAGGTGATTCTATTGAAAATCAAGTTCAACTATGCAAAGAGTATGGAAGTAGACTAAATATAGAAGAATATTTAATTTATGAAGATGAAGGATTCTCAGGTGGCAACTTAAACAGACCTGAATTTAAACGTCTATTAAAAGATGCACAAAATAAAAAATTTAATATTCTTATATGCTATAGATTAGATAGAATTAGTAGAAATATAGGTGACTTTTCAAATCTTATAAACGAGCTAGAAAACCTTAAAATTAACTTTATATCAATTAGAGAACAATTTGATACCTCCACTCCTCTTGGGAGAGCAATGATGTATATAGCCTCCGTTTTTGCTCAACTTGAAAGAGAAACTATTGCTGAAAGAATAAGAGATAACATGCTTGAACTCGCTAAAACCGGTAGATGGCTTGGAGGTCAAACCCCTCTTGGTTTTGAAAGTGAAGAAGTTAAATATATGGATTCAGAATTTAAAGAAAGAGTTATGCATAAACTATCACCTATTCCTTCTGAATTAACAACTGTTAAAATTATTTATGATAAGTATTTAGAATATAATTCTATTAACAAAGTTTATAAGTATATGTTTTCTAATAGTATAAAGACTAAGCTTGGAAGCGATTGGACAAAGAAAAAAATTCAACTTATACTGAGAAATCCCCTATATGTTAAGTCTACTAAAAAAGTTTTAGATTATTTAACTAATTTGGGGATGAACGTATCTGGAGAACCTAACGGCAATGGTATTCTTACCTATAATAAAAGTAAAAATATAAAAATAAAAAGAGATATTTCAGAGTGGATTGCTGCAGTATCTAATCACAAAGGAATAATTAATTCTAATAAATGGCTTGAAGTTCAAAGTATTCTTGATAATAATAAGCATAAAGCTCCAAGGATGAGTACTTCCTCAGTTTCATTACTCACTGGTCTTATAAAGTGCTCTAAATGTAAATCTAATATGCTAGTTAAACATGGACATATTAGTAATATTACTCGAAAGAGGTATTTGTATTATGTCTGTAGTACAAAAGATAACTCAAATGGTACTAGGTGTAACAGTAAAAATATTAGAGTTGACGAAGTTGAAGAAGCTATAATAAATAAATTTAATAATTTAAATATGTCTAATCTTCTCTTATTTCTTAAAGCTCATAAAAAAGATTCATCTAATTACAATACTCTATACAATGAAATTAAAGGTATAAAAAGTGAAATTATCTTAAAAGAAAAATCTATAGGAAACTTAGTTAAAAAGCTTTCTACATTAGATGATGTTTCTGTATCAAAATATATTATAAGTGAGATAGAAGATTTAAACATACAAATTAAAAATCTAAATAAACATTTAGAACATATAAAAGAAAATGAACTTTCAAAAAAATCTAATTTATTTGATATAAAAACACTTATTGAAGGCTTAGATACTTTAAAATCTACTTTTAATTTTGTTGATAATATAGATTCTAGGCGTTTATTAATAAATTCCCTAGTTCATAGCATCTATTGGAATAGTGATATTGGAGAAATAGAGATTCGACTCTATAATCCTAATAATTCTGTGTAAAATAAACTATCGCATTTTAGTGTCTCAAGGACAATATTCAGTTCCAGCATCTATACAATCAATAATCTCGTACTTCATTCTCATGCCTCCTTAACCACTATATTACTAAAATATTTTATTTCCACCCCTTTTGTTACACACATAACAATAAAAATTAAAAGACTTGTAGATATTACAAATCTTTTAATTTTTATTAATTATATTTTCTTTAATAATTTATACACAATATTCTATTTTTGTTTTATATAATTTACATATATTAAAAAAGTTTATAATATATCTACTCTATATAAAGCTTTTCATAATATTCTTTTATCATTCTATTAATAGAAAAGTACTCTCTAGTACTTCTTATACTTTCTCTCATCATATCATACCATTTTCCCTTATTATTATAATAAGTTGGTATAACTTCATTTAGAAGCACATCATATAATGACTCTAAATCATGTCTATCTAATTCTTCTTCATCCATATCCTGTAATCCAATACCATTTCCAAATTGCCATCCATTTATACCATGCTCACAGGCTTCTGGCCACCATCCATCAAGTATTGAACAGTTTAATACTCCATTCATTGCTGCTTTCATTCCTGATGTTCCACTTGCTTCTAAGGGCCTTCTAGGATTATTTAACCAAACATCAACACCTCTAGTGAGATGAACTCCTATAGTCATATCATAATTTTGTAAAAAAACTATACTGTTTGGATAAATCTTGCTCATCTTATCTAAATTCTTTACAATTTCTTTGCCTTCATCATCAAGAGGATGAGACTTTCCTGAGAATATGATCTGAACTTTACCCTCTTTCAAAAGAGGTTCTATTATTTCTAGTTTTGTAAAAATTAAATTACTCCTTTTGTACGGAGCTGCTCTTCTTGAGAAACCAATTAATAGTTTTTCACTATCTAATCTAGCACCAGTTCTTTCTTCAACAAACTTAATTAGCTCTTCCTTAATTTCCATATGTGTATTCCATAGATCTGCATTTTCTTCATATGCTTTAGTTATTCTTTTATCTACCCAAGTAGAAACATGAATAGCATTTGTAATACCTATAATTTCGCTTCTCCCTGATGTAGCATGCCACATTTTGTTTGATGTTTGTGAATGTAATGCTGCTACAGCATTTGATTTTCTTGATAGTCTTAATGCTGCTACGGTCATATTAAATGGATTTCCACCTAATCGCACCATCTGGTCCATAGTTAAATTATTAAATGCACCCATATATTTAAGAGTTTCTAGTGTATGAGACTCATTTCCTTCAATAATAGGAGTATGCGTTGTAAATACTATTTCTTTACGCGTTTCTTTCCAGGCTTCTTCAAAACTATATCCTGATTCCATTTTCTCCTTAATAAGTTCTAATGCAGCAAGAACAGCATGACCTTCATTAAAATGATATACATCTATTTTTATGCCAAGTTCCCTAAGTAACTTAATTCCACCTATACCTAGAACTATTTCTTGCGCTATTCTCTCTTCTTTAAACCAGGCATATAGTTGACCTGTTATCCATCTATCTTCCCCACTATTTTCTGAAATATCAGTGTCTAAAAGATAAATAGGATTATTATTAAATTTGTCAATTTTCCATACCTTACAAACTACATTTCTTTGCCTTACTTTAACATTCACTTTTATTCCTGTATCTTCTAAAAAATCATATTCATAATTATGATACGCATCATAAACTTTTCCATCTTCTCCTATATACTGCTCACCATAGCCTTGTTTCCACTTGATTCCAATACCTATTAAGGGTACATTTAAGTCTTTTGCACCCTTTAAATAATCTCCAGCTAAAATTCCAAGACCACCTGAATATACTTTAAAATCTGATTGAAGTCCGTACTCCATGCAGAAATATGCAACTGATGGTAGTTTTTTATTGTCTAACATAAATTCCTCCTTAAATTTAGTAGAATTTATTCTATATAATAATACACTATTATATTTTGTCTAGCATAGCTGCCCCTATTATACCTGCATCATTGCCTAAAATAGCTGTTTCTATCTTACATAATCTTATGTTCTTATATAATTTATGTTTCATAACTTCTTCTATTAAGTTATTCATGAAAATATCCTTACCTGCTCCAACCCCTCCACCTATAGAAATTAAATCTACATCTAGAAAATTGATTATATTATTTATACCTACTGCAAGATATTTGTTAAATCTATTAAGAGATTTTATCGCTACTTTGTCTTCTAGTTTTGCACACTCAAATATTATCTTTGCATCTATTTTATCCATATCTCCATCTACTTTATCCAAAACTACACTTTGTTCTCCACTCATAATTAACTCTTTAGTATATTTAATTATAGCTGTAGCTGATGCAAATGTTTCAAAGCATCCATTATTGCCACATGAACAATCATAGAAATTCTTTCCTATTATCATATGCCCTATTTCTAATGCTGCTCCCCTTCCTCTAAATAACTTACCATCTATAATCAATCCTCCTCCTATACCTGTTCCTAAGGTTATAAGCATTGAATTCTCACTGTTTTTCATACTTCCAAATAAATACTCCCCAGCAGCTGCTGCATTAGCATCATTTTCTATAAGTATTTTTAAATTAGAATTATAAATATCTTTTCTGTTAATCTCATTTATAATTTCTTCTCTAAGGGAAATGTTCTCCCAATATAAATTAACACACTGCTCTACTATACCATTATCATAGTTAACTAATCCCGGAACGCCTATTCCAATTAAACTTACATCTCTTATATTCATTTTATTTTTTAATAATAAATCTCCAACCAACTTCATCATATCGCTAATTATCGGCTTAGCTCCTCTTTTTGCATTAGTCCTAGTACTTATCTTACTTAAAATAATTCCATCATCATTTACTAAGCCAGCTGCAATATTTGTTCCTCCTAAATCG
The DNA here is from genome assembly GCA_036677665.1 of Clostridium sp. Lineage (GTDB taxonomy): Bacteria > Bacillota > Clostridia > Clostridiales > Clostridiaceae > Clostridium_H. Next base: position 45,304 of record JAVBVX010000019.1, read on the forward strand.
ATTCCTACTCTCATGTTAAATCTCCTTTTTATAAATTTACTACAGCACTATAAATAGAGTTTTTTTATAATATGTAAGCTTTTATTCATTTAAATAATTATATCAATAAACTATTTATAATTGTATGCTTTTATACAAAATTAGTATTATATAAAATTTTATTACTTCTTAATATAATAACTAATGCTTAGAAAAATAGCTTTTCTAAGCATTGGCTGGTTTTTAAATTAATTTTTAATGTTAAAACATTGCTTCCACTGATTTCAGTTCTTCTGTACTTATTTCTCTATCTAAGATTTTAATAGTTGTTGGTTCTACTTGTTTTGAACTCATTAAGAATTTGATAAGTTTTAAGTAATTTATACTTCCTATAACCTTCTTAGTGTTCTCTTCACTTAGCACTTCTTGCTTGCCATTTTTATAATTTAGTGCTAGTCTCACAAATCCCCCTCCATAATAAATACTATATTATAATTTATATTCTAATAAATATAAAAAATACTTGCTTTAATACTTTTATATTGTAAACTTTGATAACTAATAGGAATAATGTTATAATTTTATTAAATAATATAAAGAAATAAGGTGATTACATTCTTTACTATGTAGTTGGATTATTAGATATAGATTCTTATAATTATATTGAAGAGATACAAAAATCACTATCTAAAAAATATCATCTATATACAGATTTACCTACTCTTCATGTAACTTTAGAGATTATAGAAAATCCTAATAACTTAGAGGAACTTTGTACTATAGTTAATTCTATCTTAAATGAATTTAAAAGCTTCTCTATTAAAATTGATGGTGCTATTTGCTTTAATCCTCCTTTTAAATCAGTTAATTTAAAAATTCAAAATAAAGATATAATTAGAAGGCTCGTGTACAAATTGAATTATACACTAAAACAAAATGGTTTTAGTGTAAGAGAAAATATTAGTGATTGGGATCTTCATATCTCTCTTGCTAATACTAATTTTTCACTACGCAAATGGACAGAAGAAGAATATAACGAGGCTTGTATGTTTGTAACCGAAAATAACTATAAAATACTATCAAAAATAAATAAAGTAGAAATATGGAAACCTATAAATGATAAAGATAAAATGGTGGTAAGTAGTTTTTTATTAAAATAAAAAGAAGCAATTGCTTCTTTTTATTTTAGATATTTATTTATAAAATCCTTTATAGTACTGCTTCTTACTCTAATCTCTTCTTTATTTTTTAAGCATTTACTTACAATTAAATTTCCATTTTTATAAATACAAACCTTCCCAAAATTACTTTCCTTAGCTACTGACTTAGGTAATTCCTTAGGATATATAGTTTTAATTTCATAACTTTCATCTTTACCTAGAGGAATGACTATATCTTCATCACAAAATAAGTCAACTTTTATATTATCGTTATAATTAACACTTTCAATAATTTCATCTTTTAAAACTACCTTTTTGAAATCATATTTTTCTTTTACATAATCATATATTTTTTTAGTTTCATTCCATCTTTTTGTACAATTTAATACAACTATAATTATATCACTGTCTTTATTTGCAATTGACGAAACTAAACATTTTCCTGCATTACCTGTATACCCCGTTTTTACTCCATTTGCTCCTGGAATTTGATATAATATTTTATTTATATTCTGATAACTTCTATTAAATCCATATTGCTCTCCATCAACAGTTTTTACTCCTACAATTTTGTTAAACATATCATTTTCTTTTGCAACTGCGGTAATTAAAGCTAAATCGTATGCTGTAGAATAATGGTACTGACTATCTAGTCCATGTGGTGATTCAAAGTGAGAATTAATTGCCCCAATTTGTATTGCATATTCATTCATAAGTTTTAAGAATTCATCTACACTTCCACTAATTCCTTCTGCAATTGCTATTGCTGCATCATTACCTGATCTTAGCATAAGACCGTATAGTAATTCTCTAATAGACACAATTTCTCCTTTTTTATATCCAACTTCTGAACCATGTATATTAGATGCTCTACTTGAAATTTCTACCTTCTTATCTAAATCTCCATACTTTAAAGCAACTAAAGTAGTCATTATTTTTGTAGTGCTTGCAATTGGTATTAACATTTCTGCATTCTTTTCAAACAATACACATTTACTTTTACTATCAATTGCTATAGAACTTCTTGCATCTACATATATGTTTTCTGGTCTAGCTTTTGCAGTATTACATAATAAGCTAAGTATAATTACCACACTGAAACATATGGATGTAACTTGTTTATTCTTCATAATAAACACTACACCTACCTTTCATAGTTATTGTTTTCAAAAATAAAATAAATAATCATGAAATAGATTATATTAATAAATAAATTTGGCAATAATACTAGATAATATGTTTTGTGGAGGAAATATCCGTGACTTGGTTAATAATAATTTGTATAGTAGTTGTAATTATATTTATTCCATTGCCCTTATTTTTAACCTGTAGGTATAAAAATAATAAACTTAATGTGTATGTATATAACATAAAAATATATCCTACAAAAAAAACTATAGACGCTGTGAAAGAACCTAAACCCAAAACTCTATATCCTAAATTAGCTTACCTAAAAACTATAAGACATATATATATATATTCTAATGCTGCTTTATCTAAATCAACCTTAAGATTAAAATCGCATATCTCTTATGGATTTGATGACCCATGTACTACAGCTATCCTATATGGTATCTTTCATAGTGTATCAGAGTATTTGTATATTCTTTTTTCTGATTTAGTTAAAGTTAAAAATTTTAACGTAAGCATAACACCAGTATTTAATAAATCAGTATTTGAATTTGAAATTAAAAGTATAATTTTTATAAATTTAGCTAAAATTATCTATATAATCCTATTAATATATGTTTCATTTAGAAGAGGAGCAAAAAAATATCTAAAACCCGAGGAGGTAATTTAATTGGACACACACCCTATTGAGAGCTTGATGAAAAGCACTTTAGAAAATTTAAAAACAATTATAGATGTAAACACGGTTGTCGGTGATCCTATAAAATCACAGGATGGTACACTTATTATACCAATCTCCAAAGTATCCTTAGGCTTCGCATCAGGTGGAAGCGAGTTTAACAAAAGCCATTCTAGAGAAGATCAACATGATTACCCTTTCGGTGGTGGATCTGGTTCTGGGGTTTCTGTAAAACCAGTTGCCTTTTTAATAATCAAAGATGATCTTGTTAAACTTCTTCCAGTAGATCAACAAAATGTTAATCTAGTTGACAAAGTCTTAGATCAAATCCCTAATATCATCAATTTATTTAAAAGTACAGAAGATAAAGATATTGATGAAAAAGAAGTTTGTTTTAAAAAATATGAGAGTGAAGAAGAATAGTCTTATTCTTCTTCACTCTCATATTGAACTTCTTCTCTAATAAATTCTTCTAAAGATGGCATTTGATTTAAATTCTCTAATCCAAAATATCTTAAAAATTCTTCTGTTGTAACATACATTAAGGGCCTTCCCGGAACTTTCTTTTTACCAGATTCTTTAATTAAAGTTCTCTCTTGAAGAGTCTGGATAGCTTTATCACTTTTTACTCCTCTAATCTCGTCTATTTCTATTCTAGTTATAGGTTGTCTATATACTATTATAGCTAAGGTCTCTAATGCCGCTTTAGATAATGATTGTCTTGAATTTGTTTTTAATAGCTTTTGAACATAATGACTATTTTCACTTTTTGTAGCCAACATATACTTCTCATTTGTACTAATTAGTATTATTCCTCTATCATCTTTTTCATATTTTTCTTTAAGTTCTTCTAATAATCCAAGTGTATACTCTTGGCTACACTCTATAAAATCTGAAAGTTCCTTAATATGTAATGCTTCTCCACTAACAAATAATAGAGATTCTATTATAGAAAAATATCTAAATTTACTAGATACTTGATTAATTTCTACGTGATTAATATTGTTATCCTTCATGTATTTTTACCTCTTCTACGTATATTTCTTTGAAATTATCCTCTTGCACTACTGTTACAACTTTTAATTTAATTAACTCAAGTAGAGCTAAAAAGGTAACAACCATTTCTATTTTACTTTCGCATTCTTCAATGATTTGAGAAAAACATAACTTAAGGTTTCCACTAAACCTCAAAGTTATTTCTTTCATCTTATCTTCAATTTTAAACTTATCTACTGGGATTTCCCTGTCTATAGTGTTCTCAGTATTCATTTTATTATAATAATTATTTATTAACTCATTGTATATATTAAATAACATTAATATAGTTATACCTTTTAACATATCTTCTTTATATTCTTTTTTCTCCTCAACTATCTCCGGTTTCTTTAAAAATAATATAGCAGCTGTTTCCTCTTTTTCTTTTAAGAAGTTCGCTACTAATTTAAACTTTTTATACTCTAATAATTTATTAACTAATTCTTTCCTCGGATCCTCATCTTCCTCTATAGTCTCTTTATCTTGTTTTGGTAAAAGTAGCTTAGATTTTATTTCTAGTAAAGTAGCTGCTATAACTATAAATTCTGAAGTAACCTCTAAATCTATTTCTTCTAGATCCTCAATGTATTCTAAATATTGCGTAGTTATATCATATATCTTAATATTATATATATCCATTTCATTTTTCTTAATTAAATGCAAAAGCAAATCAAATGGTCCTTGAAAATTTTCAATCTTTATATTTAACGACATTCAAAATCTCCTCTATATTTTTATAAAAGTATTCTCTATCATTAAGTATACCTGTATTTAGTTTTATTTCTAACAAATAATCTATAATTAGTTTATACTGCTTTCCTTTTTTTATCTTTACACTATTTAAGTCATCTCCAGTAATCTGTAATGAAGCATTCTTGAAATTTTTTAAATAATTAATAATCTTATACTTAAATAAAGCTTCAAAGCTAATTATACTTATTTCATACCTATTAAGATTACTTAATCTTTTAAAAATTTTAAAATTACTTACACTGTCAGTTAAATTCTTATTCATATTAATTATTAAATCTTTATAATTTTTAAAAGCAATTCGCATTTCTCTATCCAATATACTATTATTAACAAATTTATATCTCTGTTCTTCATCAACTATAGAAATAAATAAATTCAGTAATCTGTTATTAATTTCATCATAATTACATAATTCATTTTTTACACCTATTATTTCATTGTTACTTGATAATATTTTAAGATTATTTATTGTGAGAATACTATCTTGCCAAGATTCTTCACTACATATAAGCTTTAGTTCTTTAATAAACCTATCATTACTAATGAGTTTAAATATATCTGAACTTAAACATTTTTTTATTTTCTTCTCATCACTTAAAGAAAATCCATATCTACTTGCATACCTAACAGCTCTAAATATTCTAGTAGGATCTTCATAATAACTATTACTATGAACTTCCTTTACTAATTTTTTATTTATATCTTCTATCCCATTATATTTATCTATAAACACATTATTTGCTAAATCATATGCAATTGCATTTATAGTGAAGTCTCTTCTATATAAGTCATCATATATATGGGATGGTATTACTTCAGGAAGTGCTCCATTAAACTTATAAATCTCTTTTCTACACCTTATAATGTCTATGCTTATACCATTTAAAAACAGTACATTACTCGTCTGAAATTTTTTATAGTAATTATAGCTTTTAACTTCTTTTAAATTTTTTATAATATTAATAGGATCGGTATCTACACATATATCTATATCTCTAGGCTCTATATCTAAAATAATATCTCTTACCATTCCCCCTACTAAATATACTTTAACCTGCTGATTAATACACTCTTCAAATACCATTTCTATTATATCTCTATATTGTTTTGAAATCTTATTTAAAATATTCATTTAAAGTACCCCATTATACTATACTCAGTTAATATTATAATATGAAATACAAAAAGTCTACAGTGCTACACTGCAGACCTTTTATATTTATATTGAACTATCAAATAAATTCATTAAATTATATTTTATGTTATCTAGTATTCCAGAAGTTACTACATCTCTATCACTATACACTGGAACTTTTCCATACAATTTTTCGTTAATATAAACTTCGCAGTATCCTGCTACTTCATTTTTCTTATATTCCTTTTGATCTGTATTTATTACACACTTCTTTGTAATTTTATTTTGAGTGCCTCTCTCAAGTATTACAGTTAAATCTTCATTTGCTTTAGCAAAGAAAAATTTAGTTCCTTTTTTATTTAAAGTTACTTTTTCTACATCTTCATGTTTAGTTACAACTTTTTTTGCGTCGAACTTAGAAAATCCATAATTCATAAGCATGCTAGCATCTCTATTTCTTACTTTGTAGGTTGGTGCTCCCATTATAACTGATAGCATTCTTAGATTATCTCTAGTAGCTGTTGCAGATATACAATATTTTGCTTCATTTGTAAAACCTGTTTTTAATCCATCGCAACCCTTATAAAATCTAACTAATTTATTATGATTAACTAATCCAATAGGTTGTTTTCTTCCTTCAGAAATAGTCTCCATATAAGTTCCTGTGTATTTAAGTATCTTTTCATGCTTTAACAGTTCTCTTGACATAAGTGCAATATCATAAGCGCTAGATAAGTGACCTTCTGTAGAAAGACCATGACAGTTTTTAAAACTTGTATCTTTCATTCCTAATTCATTCGCTCTTTTGTTCATTAAATCAACAAAAGCACTCTCACTTCCGCCTAAGTATTCAGCTAATGCAACTGCTGCATCATTTCCTGATGCTATTGCTACTCCTTTAATTAATTCTTCAACAGTTCTAACTTCTCCTGTATCTAGAAGCATACTACTGCTGCCATTGCCACCCATTTTTTTAGCATTTTCACTTACTATAATCTTATCATCCATCTTTATCTTACCTGAATCTACAGCCTCCATTGTTAAAAGCATTGTCATAACTTTAGTAACTGATGCTGGTGCAAATTTCTCATGTACATTCTTTTCAAAGATTATCTTACCTGTTGATGGTTCCATCAACACTGCTGATCTAGCATCTACATCTAGATTAGTCTCAGCTCCCTTTGCCTGTATAAACATCATATTACTCGCAAAAATAGCTAATAAAAATATACTTATTATTTTTTTACTCTTTATTTTCATATGTATCCCCTTTCTACTAATTTATGATTTATAAATTTAGTTTTACCATTTTAAATAAGATTATCACAAATTTTTTATATATAAACTTTATATTTAAAAAGAAAAACACATCCTTAGGTACTTTAAGCCCTAGGATGTGCATTTTTATAGATATCAACTATTTTACTTTGTTTTGATATACTTGAATATATCTGTGTTGTAGAAAGAGTATTATGACCTAAAAGTTCTTGTACCGCCTTCATATCTGCACCATTTTGGAGTAAATGTACTGCAAAAGAATGCCTTAGTGTATACGGATTAATTACCTTGTCTATTTTAGCTTCAGTAGCATACCCCTTAATCATCTTCCAAAAACCTTGCCTTGTCATCTTTTCCCCTCTCAGATTACAAAATAATAATTCTGAAGTAGGGCTATTAACTTTGTTTCTGATTTGAATGTATTCTTCTAAACAATTTACAGCAAAGCTTCCAATAGGTACTATTCTCTCTTTAGCTTTAAGTCCTTTACATTTTATATAAGATAATTTTAAATTTATATCAAAAATTCTAAGACTTAGTAACTCAGAAACTTTTATACCTGCTGCATACATAAGTTCTATCATAGCTTTATCTCTAATTCCCTTATAATCACTACAATCAGGAGTATCTAAAAATTTATTAATTTCATCTACCGTTAGTATTTCCGGAATATTTCTTTTATTTTTAGGAACTTCATAATTAATTAATGGACTTTCTGTAATCTTGCCTGACTTTATTAAATATTTATAAAAGCTTCTTATGGCTACTAGGTTTCTTATTATAGAACTATTAGCTTTCCTATTCTTTTTTAAATCTTGCACATAAGCCATAATAGGTATCATATCAATTTTCAACAATTCTTCTTCTCGTTGATCTAAAAATTTAATAAATCTATTTACATCTCTTTTATAAGCTTCTATAGTATTTCTGCTAAGCTCTTTTCTTCCCATTTCATTAACAAAGTCAATTAAATAGTTACTCATATTTTCTTCTCCCAATAGTTTTAGTACTTAATATCTATAACCTAAAAAAACTATTAAATATATAAATATATCTATATATTAGTAGCTCATTTTTAGCTATAGTACTAAGTACAAATGTACTATCTCTGTAATTAGTATAGTTACTTATAACAAAACATAAAATCAAATCTATAACTTTAGGCAAAATTAGTCCTAAAGTCAATATTATAAGATAACACTTTAATATTAAAATTATAAAATCCATCTTTGTTTTTGAAGTACTCATGTTAAAGCACTTCCCAAATTACCAACTATAAGTTTTAACATAGATGGTGTTATATAACCTTCTATAAAAAATCCAATAAACATAAATCCAATAACAAAAATAAAAACAGTTGAATATGTAGTTGCTTCAAGTAGCATATTTTTTCTATTTAATACTTGAGTTGAATTAGTTCTCAATAGAACCAATGAAAATTCTATAGCTAGAACAGAACATATAATTATACAGGGAATATATATAATATTTTGAGGAAATACAACTAGTAAATTTAATAAAATGCCTTTACTTCCTAATCCATTTATAACAAAACTAGACGTAAATCCTATAGTAAATCCTTTTATCAAATTAATAATTAATATTAAAGGTGTCCCTAACATGGTAAGTCCTAGAAACCAAATTACAATTATAATAGAGATATTATTCTTTATAGTTGTAAGTAGAATCTGCTTTTTATCAATTGAGTTTACTGCTGTATCTTTAGAATAATTAATAAACCATCCAACTAAATTATCTTTTTCAACTCTTCCCATATATTTAACTGCATACATTCCTATAACAATTCCTATACATAAAAATAAAAAGGTTAGTATATATATAAACAAATTCTTTCTAATATGATTTTTTAGGTTATGAGTTATTTTATTGTCTTTCATACAACACTCCTCCTCTTGTTATCATCTTTTTAATATTTATGATTACAAGAGAAGTTATATGCATGAATTATATTAATATTGAAGTATTTTATATACTAACTTACTTTATTTTTCAATCTTAATTTATCAGCTACCATAGCAATAAATTCACTATTAGTAGGTTTCCCTTTTCCGTTATGTATTGTATATCCAAATATTTTATTTATTGTTTCTACTTGTCCTCTTGACCATGCAACTTCAATAGCATGTCTTATTGCTCTTTCAACTCTACTTGCTGTAGTATTAAATTTCTTTCCTATAGATGGGTAAAGCTCTTTAGTTACTGCTGATAAAAGCTCAATATCATTCACAACCATACCTATTGCTTCTCTTAAATACATATATCCTTTTATATGTGCAGGTACACCAATCTCATGAATTATACCTGTTATTTCTGATTCTAAATCTAATGGTTCATTTCTTTTCATTTTAACTTCTTCTGTTTCAGCTACAGATACTGACTTTTTAACTTGATCACTTGAAATAGTATTATTAAACATCTGTCTTATTCTTTTTGTAAATACATCCATATCAAATGGTTTAACCACATAATAGTCTGCACCAAGTGTTATTGCTCTTTGAGTTATTTTATCTTGTCCCACTGCTGATAAAACTATTATTCTTGGCATAGGATCTATATTTATAGTGTTTAGTCTTTCTAACACTCCAAGTCCATCAAGATGTGGCATAATTATATCAAGAACTACTAGGTCTGGCTTTTTTTCTTGTATTAGTTTTATTGCCTCAATACCATCTTTTGCAACTCCTGTAACTATTATATCTCTTTGATTTAACAAATAATCATTTAGAATATTACAAAATTCCTTATTATCATCCGCTATAATCACGCTTATTTTATTATTTTCCATATATTTATCTCCCCTTTGAAATTTATTCCATTTACTACATATATTACTTATTCGACAAAACCATAATTATTCCTTCTTATTTAGAATTATTTTCTAAAATTTGGATAAATTAAATAAATAAAAGATAGCATCTGCTATCTTTTATTTTACTATTGTTTGTTAATAAATGCTAGTTATTTAATTAAAATATCAGCATCCTTAAGCATCCATTCTATATAGATTCCGTAACCCACATCTGGCTTGTTAATTAAAACGTGTGTAACTGCTCCAACTAATTTATTATTTTGAATAATAGGACTTCCACTCATTCCCTGAACAATTCCACCTGTTTTATTTAATAACCTTTCATCAGTTACCTTTATTACCATACTTTTAGGACCAGGTTTATCTTGTGTTAATAACTTCTCTATTGTTATATCATATAATTTAGGTTCAGTTCCATCAATCGTAGTTAGTATTTTTGCAGGACCTTCCTTAATTTCATTTCTTAATGCAATTTGTATAGGTTTATCAAACTTATTATTCTTGATATTTAAATCTCCAGTTCCATAAATTCCACAAATGGTATTTTTATATACCTTACCTAATGATTTATCTTCATTTATAAAAATCCCTCTTAATTCTCCTGGATTTCCTTTTTCTCCTTTTCTAATTGATATAATAGAAGATTCAACAATTTCGCCTTCTCTAACACTTAGTATAGTTCCTGTATCAACATCAGTAATAGGGTGTCCTAATGCTCCAAACTTTTTATTTTTTTCATCATAAAAAGTTAAAGTTCCAACGCCTGATGTAGAATCTCTCACCCATAATCCTATTTTATAGCTATTATTTTCTTTATCTTTTACAGGTATAATTTCTCTTTCTATTGTTTTTTCATTTCTTTCTAAAATAACTTTCAAACTCTTATTCTTATTACTATCTATAATCTTAACTAACTCTTCTGAGCTATTAATGCTTTTTCCATTAACTTTTACTATAATATCTCCTACTTGTATTCCACCTTCAGCAGAGGGGCTCATAACTTTTCCTCTAGAACTTTTAACATCCGAAAGTGCTACTACAAGAACACCTTTGGTATTTAATTTTACTCCTACTGGTGTTCCTCCAGGATAAACATATATTTGAGGTACAGATGTCACTGATACAGACTTTATTGGAACAACTCCTAAAATACTAACATTAAGCATCGTAGTATTTTTTATCAATTGTCTAGAATTAAAATTTTTATTAAGTCTTACAATGTAGTTAGATTTTAATTCTTGACCTTCTCTTAAAAAAATTGTATTTGGTATACTTAGAGTTTTCCAATATAAGCTCATAATTAATATTATCACCGGAATTAAACTCCAGCATATTATGCATTTCCTTCTGTTTTTCATTTTTCCACCTCCTGCATAACATACTTTATTCAAGTTTAATTTACCCCTTTAAAATTTAATTATTCTATCGTATCATTGTCTAGAAAGTAATTTATTTATAATAAAACAAATATATGAAATTTATTTAAATAAAAAAAATTCATAATCATTTAATGATTATGAATTTATTTATTTAAAATTAAATCCTTTTTTCTATCTAATGCGAGCCCTATCATTTCTCTAGCATGTTGCAGTGTTAACTCCGTTATTTTGGAACCTCCAATCATTCGAGCTATCTCATATTCTTTTTCAAATTCATCTATTTTTTTAATATTAGTATACGTCTTTTCAAATTTAGTTTCTTTAATAACTAAAAAATGAGTATCTGACATACTTGCAATTTGTGGTAAATGTGTTACACAAAACACTTGATGCGCATTTGAAATTAGATACATTTTTTCTGCTACACTTTGAGCTATCCTACCACTTATACCTATATCGACTTCATCAAATATTACAGAAGGAATCTCATCTTTATCAACAAATACTGCTTTTAAACTAAGCATTATTCTAGATAATTCTCCACCAGAAACAATTTTATCTAATGGCTTTAATGGTTCTCCTGGATTAGTAGAAATCATAAACTGAACTTTATCCATTCCATTACTATATAAGTTATTATCTAGCTTTACATCTATTTTTATAATACTTTTCTCTAATCCTACATAGTTTAATTCTCTTTTTATATTATCTTCTAGGATATTAGCTATATTACATCTTAAATTATGTATTATATTAGCTTCTTCTGAAATCTGTTTAGTAAGATCTTCTCTTTGTTTCTTTAGTTCTTCTATTATTCTACTACTATCTATAAGTTCATCATATTGATTGGAAATTTTATCTCTATATTCTAAAATCTCTTCTATAGTAATTCCATATTTTCTTTTAAATGAGTCTATTAAAAAAATTCTACTATTTATAAATTCTAATTCAGTTTTATCATAGACTATATTTTCTTGAAGATTTCTAATCTCAGCTATATTTTGCTGAATATCAAAATATGACTCTTCTAAAGACTTTATAATACCAGTAAGTTTATCCATATGATTTTCTACTAATTTGAGTTCTTTAATAGCTCTGTTTAAAAGATCATATACCGATAAGAAATTATCTTCGCTATTATAAAGAGTATTATAGCTACTTAATAAACAATTATTTATTTTCTCTGAATTCATTAATATCTGGTATTTTTCTTCTAACTCAGAGTCTTCTCCTATCTTTAGATTTCCATTATTAATTTCATCTAATTGATATTTTAAAAAATCTATTAATTTTTCTTTTTCTCCGTCATTTAAGCCTAACTTCTGTATTTCATTATCTATTTCTAATATTTTTCTAAACTTTACTCTATATTTATCAATATGTTCTTTTAACTTAGCATCTCCAAATTTATCAAGATAATAAATATGAGTAGAAGGATTAAGTAATTGTTGATTTTCATGCTGACCGTGTATATTTATAAGAGTATTTGAGAGTCTTTTTACATCGGATACTAATAAAGATTTATTATTTACTTTAACAATACTTTTTCCTGATTTAAAAGTCTCTCTGCTTATAATAAGTATATCTTCAAATTCTATTTCCATATCTTTCAACATGCTAATAGTTTCACTATTTTCAATTTCAAAAATCGCTTCTACAAGTGTCTTTTCTTCACCAGTTCTTATTAAGCCTTTATTAAACTTATTTCCAAGTACATAATTTATCGCATCAATTAATATAGATTTTCCTGCACCTGTTTCTCCAGTTAATATATTAAGTCCTTGTTCGAAATTAATAGTTAAAGTTTCTATTAGAGCAAAATTATTAATATTTAATTGTAATAGCATATATACTCTCCTATTTGCTTGAAAGCATCTTTTTTAACTTTTTCACTATTTCTTGAGCCTTTTCTTCATTTAAAGTTAAAATAAAAATAGTATTATCCCCTGCAATAGTTCCTGCAATCCCCTCAAAGTTCATGGAGTCAATAGCCTCTGCTGCTGCTGATCCTGAACCTGAAAGAGTTTTTACCACAACAAAATTTTGAACATTTTCAACATTAATAACAGTATTTTCAAAAATACTAGCTAATTTACTTGATAAGAAACCTTCACTCTGAGATATAGTTGCATATTTATATGTCCCTTTTTCTGATAACACTTTAATAAGTTTTAATTCTTTTATATCTCTAGATACTGTTGCTTGTGTGACATCCATTTTACTCTTTTTCAGCTCATCAGCCAATTCTTCCTGTGTCTCTATATCTTCTCTGTTTATTATCTCTAGAATTTTTGCATGCCTTTGTAATTTCATTTTTCATCTCCTTAAAAAAGTATGATTTAAAAAAGCTTCCTTCTTAATACATCGAAGTAATTATATCCATTTATTTTAATCAGTTTACATTTATAATTGTATTTTTTTATCAAAATATCTTGAGAATCCTGCAAATTTATACTTTCTTGACCATCTAATGTTAAATATACACTAGCATTCTTTTTATCTATTTTAATGAAAACTTCACTTTCTCCATCTATTATAATACTTCTTGAATTCATGGAATGTGGGCAAATAGGCGTTAATGAAATTACATCTAATGTAGGATACAAAAGAGGACCTCCTGCTGATAATGCATAAGCGGTAGATCCAGTCGGTGTTGAAATTATTAATCCATCAGAATTAAATGACGTATATAGTGCATTATCTACATACACATCATAGTTTAATATTCTAGACAGTGCTCCTCTTGAAATTACAATATCATTTAAACAACATAAATCACTACTATCATTATTTCCAGTAATCTTTCCTTCTAACATTATTCGCTCTTCTATATTATACTTTCCTTCACTTAAACTTTGAAAGACACTTTCTATATCTGAAACTTCAGAACCTGTTAAAAAGCCTAGATGTCCCATATTTATACCTAATATTGGAACTCCAAATTTTGCTATAGTCCGTGCAGCTCTTAACATTGTCCCATCTCCACCTAAAACTATTAATATATCTAGTTTTGATGACGTTATCTCATTTAAACCTGTAGAATCCTTAAATATTTTTATATTAGCCTCTTTTATATACTTATTAATTTTAAAAATTATATCATCAATAACTTTATTATTTATAAACTTACTGCTGTTAATATTTATTCCTATATTCTTCATATTTCCTCCAATTATAGATTCTCATGTGAAAAATCAACAATTGCATCTACCAGATTCCAGTCAAAATCTTTATCATAATCTTTATCTTTAGTAAAGTATACTAAATATTCTATATTTCCTTCAGGACCCTTTATAGGCGAATGATCCAACCCTATAATCTTTACATTATTCTCAATAAGAAATGTTAAAATACTATTTATAACTTCTTTATGTGTGCTTGCTTCTCTAACCACACCTTTTTTGCCTATTTTTTCTCTACCTGCTTCAAATTGCGGTTTAATTAATGCCACTACTTCACCTTTATCAGTTAGTAAATCTATTATAGGCAAAACTATCTTTTTTAAAGAAATAAAAGAAACATCTATACTAGCAAAATCTGCATATGTTCCTAAATCATCATATTTTAAATACCTTGCATTAGTTCTCTCCATGCAAACAACTCTAGGATCTGTTCTTAACTTCCAAGCAAATTGTCCATATCCTACATCTATTGCAAAAACTTGCTTTGCACCATTTTGAAGCATACAATCCGTAAAACCACCAGTTGATGCTCCAATATCAAGACATACTTTATCTTTCAAATTAATGTCAAAGCTTTTAATAGATCTCTCTAACTTATATCCACCTCTACTTACATATGGCATAGCTTTACCCTTAAATTCTATATCAGCTGTTTCTTTAATCTTCTCACCACATTTGTCTACTCTTTGACCATTAACAAATATATCTCCAGCCATTATGCTTGCTTGAGCTTTTTCTCTTGACTCAAACATATTCTTCTCTACTAAAAGTGTATCTAATCTTTTAGATTTTGACACATTCATATTCTTTCTCCTTTTTTACAAATTCAAATAATATTCTGTATTCTTTTAATAATTCCATCAATATCCATATCATTTAGTTTATATAGTATTTTTGATTCTCCATGTGGTATAAACTTATCTTCAAATCCTATATTTAATATCTCTGTATTCTTTTCTAATGAATTTATGTATTCCAAAACAAGCGATCCTAATCCCCCATGAACTACATTATCTTCAATAGTTATTATTTTATAGTCTTTTAATATTAATTCATTTAGAAGTATTTTATCAATAGGTTTTACAAAACATGCATTTACTATAGATATATCAACACCTAATAAAGTCTTAATTTTTGCCTTAACTTCTACGGCTAATGCTACCATATTTCCTGTAGCTATAATAACAACTTTACCTTCATCACTAATTAGTTCCCATTTACCTTTAGTAAAGTTTTGTTGCGGTGTTAACCTTACTTTATTACTATCTCCACCTCTAGGATACCTAATAGCTACTGGCCCATTTTGCTTAATAGCCCATTCTAACATTCCTTTTAGCTCTCCCATAACTTTAGGTGACATAATAGTTATATTTGGCATATGCGATAAATAAGATAGATCAAAAACTCCTTGATGCGTTTCTCCATCATTCCCTACTATCCCTGCTCTATCTATTGCAAAAATAACAGGAAGATTTTGTTGACATACATCATGAATCACTTGATCATATGCGCGCTGTAAGAAAGTTGAATATACTGCAAATACTGGCCTTAAACCACCTTCTGCCATACCAGCAGCAAGTGTTACTGCATGTTGTTCAGCAATACCTACATCAAAAAACCTATCTGGAAACTTTTCACTAAATTTCTTTAGACCTGTTCCATCCCGCATAGCTGCTGTAATTCCTACTATATTTTTATTTTCCTCTGCTAATTCAATCAAAGCATCTCCAAAAGTATTTGAATAGTTTTGCTCACTAATTTTTGAAACTTTTCCCGTAACTAAATCAAAAGCAGAAATACCATGAAATTTATCCGGGTTTTTTTCAGCAAATGTATAGCCTCTCCCTTTTTGAGTTATAGTGTGGATTAAAACAGGTCCTTTTAATTTTTTAGCTCTAGTTAAAACTTCTGTAAGTTCTCTTATATTATGTCCATCAATTGGACCTAAATACTTAATACCCATGTCTTCAAAAAACATACCTGGGACTAACATTTGTTTAATACCTGATTTAACCTTTTTTAAAGAATCTGCAAATCCACTTCCTATATTTGTTTTTCTTAATAACTCTTCAAATTCATCCTTTAATTTATTATACTTAGGATCAATTCTTATCTTACTCAGATAAGAAGATAATCCCCCTACGTTTTTTCCAATAGACATTTGATTATCATTTAAGATAATTATTAAGTCTGTCTTTCTATATCCTACATCATTTAATGCCTCTAAAGCCATTCCTCCTGTTAGAGCTCCGTCTCCAATAACTGCTACAACACTGTAATCATCTTTTTTTAAATCTCTAGCTCTAGCCATTCCTAAAGCTGCAGAAATAGATGTACTACTGTGTCCTGTTTCAAAAACATCACATTTACTTTCACATCTTTTAGGAAATCCGCTTATTCCACCCAATTGTCTCAAACCATCAAAGTTATGTTTTCTACCTGTTAATATTTTATGTACATAAGTCTGATGACCTACGTCCCATACAAATTTATCATAATTTATGTTAAAAACCTTATATAAACTTAATGTAAGTTCTACTACACCTAAATTCGATGATAAATGTCCTCCAGTTTTCGAAACCTTATGAACTAAAAAACTTCTTATTTCTTGTGCAAACTGTGCTATTTCAGAAAAAGTCATCTTCTTTAATTGATCACTATCTATATAAGTATCTAGTATATTATTCATAATGTTATCTTCCTTTTTAAACGACATACGCTAACCTATACAATCTTAAATAAAACTTTTATATTTAATCATGACTGAGTCCATCTATAGGAATTATATCATACAGATTTACTTATTTCAAAATCACCTTAAAACCTTAAAGTTTATCTAAAGATATGTAATTCTATAATATTTGCTTATTCATTCCAGAAACTAAGAAAGAATTTTCCTCATCATTAAGCTTCTCTCTTAGTAAGATATCGTGTCATATCTTTTAAATAAGTACAATCCTTAGAGATTTTTCCTAAGAGATTTAAGCATTCTTGTGTTAATTCATCACACATATCAATACACTTATCTAATCCAAACTTAGATACAAAAGTAATTTTATTATTATTTTCATCACTACAAGACATTTTTCCCATAATATTACTATCACCAATTACATCAAGTATATCATCTTTAATTTGAAAAATAAGTCCTAGTTTTTCTCCGTATTTATTAAGTAATTCTATATCTTCACTTGGTGCGTCTGCTAAAATAGCTCCAGATACTATTGAAGCTCTTATTAATTCTCCAGTCTTGTGCTTATGCATATAATAAAGCTGTTCATCACTTATGTCTTTATTCTCACTTAAAATATCTACTACTTGACCACCTATCATACCTTCTACACCTGCTGCTTGAGCAATTAAAGAACAAGCTTCTAATGAATTTTCTTTTATTGTACTGTTTAAACAGAAATTCAGCATTATGCTCATTGCACAATTTAAAAGTCCATCTCCTGCAAGAACCGATATTGCCTCTCCAAAAACTTTATGATTAGTAGGTTTTCCTCTTCTTAAATCATCATCGTCCATGCAGGGTAAGTCATCATGTATTAAAGAATATGTATGTATCATCTCAACAGCAGCAGCTATAGGTATAATATGTTGATAGTCATTTTTATATATTCTATATGTATAAAGCATTAAAAGAGGTCTAACTCTTTTCCCTCCAATCTTAATGCTGTATTCCATGGCATTATAAATTAACTTATTATATGTACCCCTATCTTTAAATGCCTCATCTAACCATGTGTTTACTTCTATCTTCAGCTTTTCCATATCCATATCATTCATCGCCCTCAATAAAATCTTTTTCTCCGTTTTCTGTTAAAACCTTAACCCTTGTCTCTGCCTCATTTAAAATTTTAAACATTTTATTACATATATTGATGCCTTCTTCATAATTCTTCATAGATTTTTCTAAATCCAGTCCTTCATTCTCCATATCACTTAGGATACTATCTAATCTATTAAGTAATGCCTCATAAGAATCTTTTTTCTTTACCATAATTCCTCCATAAAGCTTTTTTATTTAATATATTATTTAAATTTATTTACTAGTAGCTTAATTTCACCTGATTTTAGAGTAATCTTTATGCATTCATTTAGTCTAATTTGACCTATATCTGTAATTATATTACTATCTTCATCTTGTACTATTGCATAACCCTTATTTAATACATTTAAAGGGTTATGAGCACATAATAATGAATTCATTTTTTTAATCCGCTCTTTTTCTTTGTCTATATTACGGCTTATTATATATTTAAATCTTTCTTTTATATTATCAATTCTACTATATTCATTTGCAATAAGATTCATGGGATTATTATTCCCTATTTTTTGTAATGCCATTTGTATATTAATATTCTCAATTCTAATTTGATGTTTAATATGTTTATATAATTTAAATTGTTTTTCTTTTATTCTATCTTGTAATTCTTCTAAATTAAAAACTGCTATTTCTGATGCTGCAGATGGAGTAGATGCTCTCTTATCACTAACAAAATCAGCTATTGTAAAATCAGTTTCATGTCCTATACCACTTATAATGGGTTTACTACACTTATATATTTCATAAGCTAGTTTCTCATCATTAAATGACCATAGTTCTTCAATAGACCCTCCCCCTCTAGCTAAAATTATTACATCAACATCTTCTCTACTCTCTAAGTATTTTATTCCTTTTATTAGTTGTTCCAAAGCATCTTTTCCTTGAACCAAAGAAGGGTAAATCAAGATTTCTATCTTAGAATTTCTTCTTCTTGCAACATTAATAATATCTTTAATTGCCGCTCCTGTTGGAGATGTAACAACTCCAATCTTCCTTGCATACTTTGGAATTTCTTTCTTATGCTCTTCATCGAAAATGCGTTCTTTTAAAAGCTTATTTTTTAAATTTTCGAAGGCAATAAATAAATTTCCTATACCTTGTTTCTCAATACTTTCACAGTAAAACTGATATGACCCATCTTTTTGATATACTGAAACCCTACCTACTACAACTACACTATCTCCATTTTCTGGAACAAAAGTTAACTCCTCTGCAAAAGCTTTAAACATTATACAATTAATTTTACTTTGCTCATCCTTTAAAGAAAAATATATATGACCACTACTATGGACTTTAAAATTAGATATTTCACCCTTAATACAAGAATTTTTTAATATAAAATCATTATCTAATATTTTTTTTATATAGCTATTAAGTTGAGAAACAGTTAAAGTTTTTAGTTGCATCCTACTTCAATCCCTCACAAAGATTTTTTATTAACATAGTTGTTGTCATTGCTCCTACTCCACCTGGAACTGGTGTAACATACTTAGCCTTTTCAATAACTTCATCAAAACATACATCTCCCGTTAGCTTTCCTTGAACTGAAGTCGTTCCCACATCAATAACTATAGCATCATTCTTAATAAATTCCTTTGTAACAAAGCTTGGTTTTCCTATTGCTGCTATTAAAATATCAGCATTTGAGCATATATTCTTAAGATTAAGTGTTTTAGAATGGCATATAGTTACAGTTGCATTCTCATTCAAAAGTAATTGTGCTAATGGTTTACCTACTATGTTACTTCTTCCTATAATAACAGCATTTTTTCCTTCAATATTCTCACCAGTACCTTTTATAAGTTCTATTACACCTTTAGGTGTACAAGGATTAAAGCATTTTTCTCCTTTATATAACTTTCCTACACTAATAGCACTAAGTCCATCAATATCCTTTTCATAAGATATTACAGATGTAACTTTAGATTCATTTATATGCTTAGGTAATGGTAGCTGAAGAATTATCCCATCTACATTTTCATCATTATTAAGATTTATAATTGTTTCTATAAGACTATCTTCCTTAATTCTTTCATCCAAAACAATACTCTTTACTTTTACACCCATTTTTTCACATAATGCATTTTGATTATTCACATAATAAATAGATCCTCCGTCTTGCCCTACTAAAATATTAGCTAGGCATGGAGGTCTTTGTCCTTCTTCACACTTTTCTTCTATTAATACTTTTAAATCTTCTCTAAATTTTTCTGCAAGTTTCTTCCCCTCTAATCTTATGCCCATCTTTCTCCTCCACGTAATACTATTATAGTTTTACAATATTTCCAAGGACTCCATTTACAAAAGTTGCTGAATTGTCTGCTGAGTACTTTTTAGCAAGTTCAATCCCTTCATTTAAAGCAACTTTATCTGGAATATCTTCACTAAATAAAATCTCAAACATTGCTATTCTAAGTATTGATAGATCTACCTTAGATAGTCTGTTAAATTTCCAATTTTTTAGGTTTTCTTCTATTTTTTTATCTATAACATCTATATTCTTTTGTACTCCATTAACCACTCTTTCTAAATAGTTAAAATCAATATCATCTAGGTTAATATCAGTATTTTCTTTGAAATTTACTAATATCTCCTCATACACTTCTTTATTTATACTCATTTCAAAAAGTAACTTCATCGCAATTTCTCTAGATTTTCTTCTGTTCATAACTTCCTCCTACTAATCTTTTATATAAACTTTATAATTTAATTATCGTCAATTGTATTAATACTATACATTTTTAAACAAGGAAACACCCTCTGTTTTCAGAGGGTGTAATTCTACTCTTCTTCATTAACCTTTTCTTCTTCCTTAGGCAGAACTATACTTTGAATATACAAGTTAATGCCTGATACATTAAGTCCTGTCATAGACTCAACTGATTTCTTTACATTTTCTTGAACCTTCTTAGCAACTTCCGGTATCTTTACTCCATATTTTACTACAACATACAAATCTATTATAGCTTTATCTTCTTCTACGTTAACCTTGATCCCCTTTGAAGCATTTTTTTTACCACTTAATATTTGAGTTATTCCTCCAACTAAAGTAGTACTCATGCCTTCAAGCCCATCAATTTCTGAAGCTGCTAATCCTGCTATCACTTCAACTACTTCATCAGATATTTTAACAATTCCCATTTCAACGTCTTTATTTAAATTTTCATCCATTTCGGTGCCCCCTTTGCTTGGATTTTCCAAAACAAATTAATCTTAAGATTATTATATCAAAAGCCTTAGAACTTTACAAATATATTTATTGATTTAATTGAATTTCAACATCTCTAATATGAGTAACATCCATAACTACATCTTGTATTTGTTTTTGTTGAACATCTGTAAGCTTTTCTGATGTTTTAACGATTATAGTTACTTTGCTATCTTGTACATAACATAAAGCATCAGCATACCCTTTGCTTTTAAGTAAAGTTTCTATTTGTGATTGATTACTACTTGCTAACGCTAAGTTAGTATATTTTTTAGAAAGCTCAGATCTATCTTCCTTAGAAGTATGTTCATCGTCTATTAATGCTTTTAAACTTTGTAATGCTTGTGATAAATTATTATCTCTTATAATTTGAGATTCTTTAAAAAAGTTACTTTCATTACTTTGTGTACTATTGTCATTGAATGAAATAGTGCTCTTTCCGTTTGAAATCTCATTGCCAGCTACATACTCTAAATCTGAATTTAGCTTTGTCGCTAACACTCCAGCGCAAACAATAAGCGCTAATAACACTACAATAATAACTCCTTGTTTCTTGTTCATTTTAATACCCCCCATATAATTTTTATTTTAATCTTTCTAGAGAATTTATATGCCTATCTTATGATAGATATGTTACTTTTTCATCGCATAAACATTTACTTGATTTTCCTTTAAATCAAATAAGTTAACTACAGCCTTTTGAATCTCAAGTTTAGTTAAATTATTTTCTGCTCCCTCTGATACTACACAAACTCCAGTAACCTCTGGTTTATACTTCTTTACTACAAAAGGCTCTGTTCCATTCTGGGTGTTCATCATTACAATACTTCTTCCATCATTCTTCTGAGTTATTTTTCTTGTTCCCCCATCTATATCTTTTTCTTCTGTTAGACTAGTAGAGTCATTTATATTAATTGCTGGAATTTGTTCTTCACCCCCTTTAAAATAGACCATTACTTGCACTTTCCCTACTCCTTGAATATTTTCTAGAGTTTCTTTTAATTTTCTTTCTACTTCTTGTTCTTCTGTTCTCATTAACTTATTTTTCTCATCATCAGTTGATGTGCTTTCCAATGTTAACGAATTTTTATCATTACCAATCATCTTACTAGATGTAGCAATAGTGTCGTTCTTAAAAGTAGTACTTAAAATTACCAACAAAATACCAACTAGCACTAAAATGGATAAATTCCCTAGATTCATCTTTTTAAAATTATTGTCAGCGGTTTTTCTTTTTAGTTTTTCTAAATCAAACAGCTTTTTAAAATCCATAAGTTCACCCCTTACTTTAACTTTGAATAATCAGTTTATTAACCTATATTTTATAAACTTTAATTTTATCCTTAGATATATTTAATACTTCACTTAAATATTCAGTAATCTCTCTATTTTTTTCTTCATTAAGTACTTCTTTAACATTAACCTCTTTAGCATTCTTTATAGTAACTTTTTTAATACTTCTAACTTTTCCTTCATTCACCTCCACTTTTACTGAGTCTACAATAAACTTTTCCTCATTGGAATCATATTTCACTTTAGGAAATACCTCATATCTATCTTTTGGAAACTTCTCTTGCAACTTTTGCATACACATTTTACCTAAATTATCAGAAAACACTTGTACTGTATTATTAATATTATCATTTTTATACTTATCATAATCTTGCTTATATTGTTTTTCTTCGAAGTATTCAGTGGCCGTATTTATATAACTATCTATATTGAAATTCTTATCAAATAATTTAACAATAGGATTTATAAGTACAGTTATTAGAATCAGTCCTAATACAAACTTTGTATACTTCTTCATAGAATTACTGGGAAGTATCATCTCTACTGCTGTTATAAAGAATATAGCAGTACAAATGTTAATTATCCATTCTCTAAAAGCTCC
Organism: Clostridium sp.; assembly: GCA_036677665.1. Lineage (GTDB taxonomy): Bacteria > Bacillota > Clostridia > Clostridiales > Clostridiaceae > Clostridium_H. The sequence continues at coordinate 68,776 of JAVBVX010000019.1, forward strand.
TAACATACTCTGCCTCCTTTTTATACTCCTATAATGCTTTTACCTGCTGTTGCTACTATTGATATCATTATAAAAAACATTACAGATACACTAATTAAGCAAGCAGTTATTAGGACTAGTGATTCACCTGCTGCACTTATACACTTAATCAATCTACTATCACTTATAGGTTCCATTAGAGCGGCTGTTAGCTTATAGATAAATGACATTGATATCATCTTTATCAGAGGTAGAATTATTATTGCGATAAGAGCTATTAATCCAACACTACTCAAAGCATTTTTAAGTAACAGGGAATATCCTGCAACTGTTGAAATTGCATCTGATAAACTTTTTCCCACTATTGGTATGAAACTATCCACAGCAAACTTCATAGTCTTCTCTGCTACTGCGTCTATAGTTGCCGAGGTCATGCTTCTTATAGTTATAATTCCTATAAATATTGTCATTATAGTTCCTTGTACCCATAGGATTGACTTGTTTATTAATTTTGCTAACTTGTCTATCTTGTACTCCTCAGAGATGTTATTAACAAATTGAATTACAAATGTAATACTAATTACAGGTATAATTAAGTCTATAAAAATCCTTGCACTTATATTTGTTACTCCAATTACTAACGGATCCATAACTGCAACTTGAGTAAATCCACCTACTGAAGCCAATAACATAAGTAAAACTGGCATTAGTGCAGCCATAAAATCAGTCATACCTATAATAGCCTCTTTTGCTGTTGTAACACCTATATAAAAGCTTCTTGAAATTAATACTATTAAAAGGGCATAACATGCAAAATAAGCTATATTAGATAGATTGCCATTACTAAATGCACTTTCTAAATTATTTATTAAGGCACAAATTATGCAGATAATTATTATCATAGACATTAATTTCCCACAAGCTATAACTTCTCTAAAAGCATATGATACTAATGCCTTCCCGATTCTCTCTGTTGAAACATCTCCATTTCCAGTTTTTATATATTGCTTAACATAGGTTTCTATATCAATATCATTTAATATTTCATATTCTGTTTTCATACTTGTTATGTAATTATATAATTGTTGAACTTCTTGTGTTTGCTCCTTATCTAGAGTTGTATTTTCTGTATACGCTTGTACATAAAAAGGAACTAGTAAAAATATAATGAAAGCTACTATAAACTTTTTCATACTGCTTACTCCTATATCTTATCTACATTATTTTAACTATTGATTGCAATACTGCCATTAGTATAGGTATTGCCATTACCAGTATTAATATTTTACCTGCAAATTCTACTTTTGATCCTAAATTACCTTGTCCTGCATCCTTACAAATCTCTGCACAAAAGGATGAAAGATATGCAATACCTAAAATTTTAAATACTATATTTAGGTAAATGAAATCTATATTAGCCTTTAGTGCTAATTCTTGAAGAAGCTGAAGTACTGATGTTATCTTATCTATCATGAATAAAAATATTGCTACACCAGACACGATACTTATATGAACAACTAAGTCATCTCTTTTATTTTTAAAGACAAGCACTACGAATAATGTGATAAAAGCGAATGCTACAACTTTTACTATTTCCATATTATCCTCCTAAAACTGGAACATGGTTTTTACTGTACTAAATAATTTATTTATTAAGTTAATTACCATCATTAATACAATAACTATACCTGCCAAATTTGCTATTATTGCATAATCTTTCTTACCAGTGCTCTCCAGTATCTTATCTAATATAATAATCAATATACTTACAGCAGCAATTTTAAAAATCAAACTAACATCTAACATAAAATATACCTCCTTTTATTTATATATGTTTATAATAAAATAATTTATAAACTTAACTATTTATATGATAACAATTGCCACTATAGCTCCAAAAGAAAAACCTAAATATCTATACATATTTACATTCTTTTTCATGGATAGCTCAGCGTCATCTATTTGACTTCTTATGTTTTTCATGGTTAGTGTCATAATACTCTTTTGTCCTTCAATATCAGATTCTCCAAGTGATTTAGATAAATCTATAAGAATATCTATGTCATATTGTTTTAGATTTAAACTTTCCCTATTTTCTTCTATAACCTTTTGAAACCCGTTATTAACACTATCAACTTTATTTTCATATAATAGATTAGATACTTCTGAAAATATATGACTTATTGGTTTTGTACACTTTTTAGATATATTCATTAAAGTATCTGGCAAAACAACATGAGTATATACAATTTCACTTTGCAATTGATAGAGTGCTTGCTCAATTTCTTTTAATTGAAAAACTCTTTTTCTTAGATTTTCTCCAAAGTAAAATCCCATAAGAGAAGATCCCGCTACTATTAAAATACATCCTAAAACTCTTAAATACACGCTATTTGTCTCCTCCAAAGTTTTTCTTTTTTATTAAAATCATAAATATATTCTACTGTTCCTACTCCTTGTCTTCCACTTAACACTATTGCTCTTTCAAATACATGATTTTCTAATATATCCTTAAATACAGGTCTTTTATATAAATCTTCTATATCATAACCATGGATTGTTGTAATTAACTTCACTCCCGAATTCATGGCCATTATTATACTTTCAATGTCTTTATGAGTACCTATTTCATCACAAATAATCACATCTGGAGACATACTCCTTATAGCCATCATAATTCCTTCACTCTTAGGGCAGTTGTCTAATATGTCTGTCCTTACCCCAATATTCATCTGCGGTATGCCATTATAACAAGCTCCGATTTCACTTCTTTCATCTACTATACAGACCTTAACTCCTCTAAAGTTTGTCCCATTCAATATTAATCCATCCGAAATATTCCTACTAATATCCCTAATTAATGTTGTTTTACCACATTTGGGAGGAGATATTATTATAGTATTTAGAATTTTTTTATTCTGGATAATATATTTCATTAAGTCTTGGGAGCATTCTAGTACTTCTCTGCAAATCCTTATATTAAATGATGCTATATTTTTAATAGTTCTAATCTTACTACCATCAATAACACAAGAACCACATATTCCAACCCTATGTCCTCCTCTAATAGTTATATATCCTTGCTTTATCTCCTCTTCAAAGGCATATATTGAGTAATTACTGACTCTTTGAAGTATAGTTTTAATATCTTCCTTAGTGACTATGTAATTGCTTATTATTTCTGTATTACCAGAATATATTAATAATGGCTTTTCTGCTTTTATCCTTAACTCTTGTAGGTTATCTATTCTGTTACTCTTTTCAATAATACTAATTATTGTATTTGGCAATATATTAAAAACTTCTTTCGTATTCATATATCTCATCCTCCTCTCTTAATAAATTTTTATTTCTATTGTCTCTTAATTATTCCAATTATTTTTCAAAAAAATAAAAAAGTACATAGATTATTTAAAATCCATATACTTTCTTAAGCAATTTATAAATTTATAGAAGTACGACAATTTGGGCAAAGAATTTCATTTTCATTATTTACTAGTGTCTTTTCCACTGCTAAAGTTTCATTACAGTTATTACAACACACATCAATATAATCAAAACTGTTAAATTCTCCGTCCTCTTCCTGAAAACCATAAAGTTCATCTTCGATATTCCCTAAGTTCTCATCTAAAACTGTTACATACTCATTAATTTCTTCTTGAATTTCTTCAATTTTTTCAATCTTATTAGATAACTCAGTTACTATTTTAGTTAGACTAAACAAAATATCTTTTACGTCTTTATTAATATTTATTAAATCTAGTCCGCTAATAGATTTATTTATTGAATCAATCTCTGACATAAGTGAATTCATTCTAACACTCCCTTTAGGGTAGTTATTACTATACTCTTTCCATGTATTCTCCACTTCTAGTGTCTATCCTTATTACTTCGCCTTCATTTACAAATAATGGAACATGAACTATAGCACCTGTTTCTACTTTTGCAGGTTTTAATACATTTGAAGTAGTATTACCTCTTGCTCCTGGTTCACACTCAATTATTTGCAACTCAACAAAGTTAGGTGCTTCAACTGAGAAAGCTTCTCCCTTATAAAACTTAATTACTGCAAACATATTTTCTTTTAAGAACTTAATAGCATCTTCTACTTGGTCAAAGTTTAAAGGAACTTGCTCAAAAGTTTCTTGATCCATGAAATAGTATAATTGATCATCACTATATAGATATTGCATTTCTTTTCTTTCAATTACCGCTTCTTGAAGTTTTGCAGTTGGGTTAAATGTTGTATCAGTAACTCCACCTGTTTTAACATTTCTAAGCTTTGTTCTAACAAAAGCTGCTCCTTTACCAGGCTTAACATGTAAAAAGTCAATTACAACAAAAACTTGTCCATCTAGTTCAAAAGTAATTCCTTTTCTTATATCTCCAGCTGAAATCATTATGTATCCCTCCACTAATCTTTTATAGTTTTATTATAACCCTAAAATCCACATTAATACCAACTATAATTGGTTTAATTGTCTTCAGAGGTTGTTTCTTGACTAAAATAATATATTTATATCTATTTAACAAATACTTCATGGTAGCCAATGATATTTTATCAAAACTTGCGAATATTTGCAAATATATTTATTAATTACATAAAATTTATTGTATTAATATTTAAATTTAAATATAGAAAGCTATACTTAATTCTCCTATATACACTTCATTTTTTTGATCTTTTAATCTTATTTCATCCAAGCTGATAAAACTTTCATTTTTCTTTAATGAATCTAAAAATTCGTCTAAAGTTACTAAATTGCCTTTAAATTCTATATCTATATGTATAACATTTTTATTTTCAACATCATTGGTTATATTTTTTATTATTAAGTACTTTTTGCTTTTTAAATAATCCAATACATAGAAATATCCTTTTGATGTTTTAACTGCTACAACTTCTTGAGAATAAAGTTTATCTAACTCAATTCCTTTTCTTTCTATTTCTTTAAATTGGAGAAAATTTAAAGTAAGTATAGTACCAAAAATACTAACTAAAGCATAGATAATTACATTTCTTTTTATTTTACTATTTTGTATCATTCTTTTTCCTCTCTAAACTTACCTTAAGTCTCAAATTACTTTCTTCTATATTCTGAAGTTCTAATTTCTTTATTCTATATTCTTGATTTCCTTCTAAATCTTTTATGAATTTAGTCAAATTATCTATATTTAAGAATTCAATTTCTAATAATATAGATTTTTTATTTATAAATACATCTTCTATACTATAATTTTTGAGAATACCATCTTTAAATTTATTAAAAGTATAAATAGTTTCATTTTTATCTTTATAAGAAAGGTTATTGTTTTTTTCATTTTCTGTCCTTCCATAGATATTCTCTTCTATAGCTTTATCTAACGCACTTATATAAGAGATATTAATATAATATTTTATTATAGAAACACTCAATAGCGCTAGTAGTACAATTATATATATTCTGAGTTTATTTTTACTTTTTATTTCTACATCATCTCTATACCACATTGGTAAAAAGTTATATTTTTCCATAGCTATTTATCTCCTACTAAAAGCAAAATGTTCTAAAACACTTTCATCCTCTATGAATCCTAAATTAATAGATTCATACTTATAAAAACTAAAGATATACTTTGAGATTTCATCATTGCTTAAATTCACACTATATATCCTTTTTATATTTCCATCATAACTATTACTTTTATGGAGTATGTATTCAATATTATCTGTAATTGAAGAAATGAGTTCTTGTTGTATAATTTTATTTCCTACAATTTTTTTATTTACTATAGATAATAAATATATATTTTTATTATATCTGAAAACAAATAAGCAATCTTTATCTGATATAAGCTTCTCATAGTGATCAAAAAACCATAATTGAATTAAAGTTATCTTATTTAACTTATAGTTATCTTTAGAATTAAATAAAATATTAAATCTATCGCAATTAGCACAAAAAATTAGAATTTCGATTTCACTTTTTTCCTCTTTATATATTGTGTAAGTGTACAATATTTCTTCTGACTTTTTTCCATATAAGTATTTTAATCTATTTTTTATAATACAACTCAAATCACTTTTTTCTATTTTAGGAACCCTTAAATATTTAATATAGATTTCTTCATTTTCTATTAGTAAAAATAATTTTCTATTTTTAACTACCACTTTAAAATCATCTATTGAGTGTATAATAGATTTATCAATAGTATAGTTAGGCTTAAGTATACCTTTTCTCTTATATTGAATTTTTTGTATAATATTATTGGATATTTGTAGTATAATATCTTTTTTCATATTAATTCAAACCCCTTTATTATGGTACTGTAGTAATAAATTTAATTTTATTACTTTCACTTTCTATTACATAATTGTAATACTCTACTTTTTTTATCCCTTCAATAGTAACTATATTTAATACTATCTTTTTACTGTTTTTGTTATACTCCATAAATGAACTATTGAAATATAATTTATTAAGCTCAATTAATGCATTATGTATTTCATCTTTACTCAACTCTTTGCTTCCTAAAATGTTTTGTATTTCATTACTTGTTTTACTTAAAAGATATGATCTTTCTTTTTGAAACTTATTATCAAGTATTTGAGTCTCTATAGATAAATCATTGTATTTTTTTCTCATTAATTCTATCTTAAATGAAAGAATAGTGACGCTAAATAATAGACTTAATATTATTAAAGTATATACTAGTACATATCCATTTCTACTTTGTTTGACCCTAAACATCTTTTATACTCATCTCCGTAGATTGTATTGATTTCAATATATATTAGATTCTTGTCCTCTTTCACTTTAAATCCTCCAATTCCTTCAACAATAGTATCAGTTGTATTTATATTGCTTGTTACCTTGTCATACTCTATTACTATTTTAAATTCATCCTTTGATTTTTTAGCTACTTTAATAATATTCATATCTCCATTATATTTCTTTAAAACTAGTTTGTTATTCTCTATTTTTATAATCTTATTCTTTACATCTATAATTTCACTCTCTATAAACCTCAAAGCTTCTCTTGAATATACTTCTTCTCTATCGTTTAAAATAACTTCTTTATAATTCTTTATACTATTTGAAAATGAACCAAACTCTATAGTAACTATTACACTTACTATGAATAAAGATATTATCAGTTCTATTAGAGTCACCCCTTTTTTCAAGTTAGTAATCTCCTTTATATATTTCAGTTTCAATAGTTTGATCTCCTATAAATGATCTTATATTAATTTTTAGATTTATATTTATTACATTCTCATCTATACTTTTAGCTCTGAATTCTAAGAATATAGGATCATTGTGCTCTCTTGAGATTATTTCCTTAAACTCCTTATGATATAAAATATCTATATTTATATTCTCTTTGTTTATATAAAATGCTTCTACTGCATTTTCATCTGTATATAAATAAAATATATTTTTAATCTCCTCATATGTGCATTTATAAATTAAGTTATTTTTCAATGCTTCTACAAATTGTATTGTTTGATTCATTTCATCATTGTACTTGCTTAACCTTACATTTCTTATATAACAGTTCATAATATAAAGAAACATAATAGTAAATATACATAAACTACATATAACTTCTAATAAAGTAATTCCTTTAGATTTATTTAATTTGGACATATCTAGTTGCTACTCTTATAGTTATTATATGAGTTTTTCCTTTCTCATCTTTATAATTAATAGTGCAAGCCTGTGTTACTGAACCTAAATTATTTATTCCTATTCTTTTATTAAAGCTATCAGTATTTATAAACATAAACTTATCTGGAACCTCATACTCCTTTACTTTTAAATTATTACAGAAGAACTTAATCTTTCGATAATCATCACTAAATAACAAGTATCCACTTTTATTTTTGGACTTGCAATACAATGTCGATTCACTTATTATATGTAGAATTTTATTATCAAAGTAACTAATATTGGTGCTATTGCTCATACCCCTATATAGATTTATGAAGTTTATGCTTCCGAAACTTACAATAGTTACCAATATAGATAATACAATAATAAGTTCTATTAAAGAAACACCTTTTACTTTTCTCATTTTATTCTGTTTCTTTGATATTTCCTCTAGGATGAAGCTGCTTTCCTCCTGAGCTTTCTTTTATAACAAATCCACTACCTATATCATTAAATTCTAATAGATATTTTTTATTATCAACACTATAAGTTATACTTGTCTCTTCTTCTGTATCCTTATGAGTAACTTCTATATCATTAATTCCTAATAGTTGTTGTGTAATTTCTTTTATATTATCTTCTAAAAATTCCTCATTTCCTTCTGAATAACTTTCAATTACTGCTAAATAAATTTGTCTTCCTGTATCAACAATTTTTAAATTTTGTGCCTTTGTCCTGTAGCCATTATACCTGGGAATTAATAAACTACCTAAAATTAATATTATAGCCATAACTACTATTAATTCTATTAATGTAAATCCCTTTCTTTTAATATCATTCACCAAATCATAGCCTCCTAAATTAATTAATAGAATCAAATGAATACATAGTATTAATTAGAGGTAATACCAGGTTTAAAATAATTACAATAATTATTATAGCCAAAGAAATTACAACCATTGGTTCTATTAATTTTGTTATTCTTGATATAGTTTCATCAACACTGTTTTCATATATTTCTGCTACATTATTTAACATCTCCTCTAGACTACCAGTATCTTCCCCTATAGCTAGCATTGATACAAACATATTACTAAAAATTTTCGAGTTATATAATGCATTAGATAACTTTGTACCGGACTTCATACTATCAATAACATTACTCATTGTATCTTTTATATATATATTCGATTCACTATCAATGATAGTTTCAAGAGAAGTACTAATAGTAATTCCACTGTTTATTAGTAAATTTAAGTTTCTTGCAAATTGAATTTCATTTATTTGTATAAAAATTCTTTTAAATATAGGAATTCTATATTTAACTTTATCAAATATTTTCCTATGATGTCCTTTCAAAACAAAATAATAACAGATAGCACTTGTTAAAATTAAAAAGATCTTAAAATAAATCGTATTAAATAAACTACTTAGGAAGAGGAGTTTTTTTATATTATTTGGTATCTCTTGATCAAAATCAGTTAATGTTTTTGAAAATTCTGGAATCACCTTCATAATCACAAGTATCGTAAATATAATAATAGCTACCAATACTACTAAAGGATATACCAACATAGATCCTATCTTCCTATTTAAACCATATTGTTTGGCATAATATTCCGACAATTCCTCAAAGACTTGATCTAAGTTTCCACTCTTCTCACCTATATATATTAGTTGCAACATAAACTTTGGGAATATATTCGGAAATCTGCTAAAACTCTCAAATATATCTTTTCCCTTTTGAACATCCCCATTTATAATATATAGTGCATCTCTTATCATAGAATTTAACTTTTCATTATATAAAATTTTAAGTCCCTCAGATATATTAATTCCACACTTTAGTATTTGAGATAGTTGTTTACATACTAATGCCAAATCTTTATCTTTTACTCTATAAATTATTTTTGTTAGAGTTTTAGCTTTAATTAATTTATAAGTTATTAAGTAAAGTTCTTTGTCATTTAATGTATTAATTAATTGAGCTTCTGTATCTACTAAATAACTTCCCTTAATAATCTTTCCTTGAGAATTTATTGCTTTATATCTATAAAAATTCATAAAATACTCTCTTTATCTCCTCAATAGTCGTTATTCCACTTTTAACTAATTCTTCAGCTCTATCTCTAAATGTACTCATTCCATTTTTAAGACTATAGTTTTTCAATTCCATAGAAGACTTTTTATTCTTTATCATTTCTCTAAAATCTTCATTTACTTTCATAATTTCAAGAATTGCTATTCTTCCTTTATAACCAGTTTCATTACAGTCCTTACACCCCTTCCCTCTATAAAGTTTATCTAAACTATATAATTCTATATCTTTCAACTCACTGTCTATTGGATCATATGCTTGCTTACATAAAGGGCATATTTTTCTAACTAACCTTTGTGAAACTACTAACACTAAAGAGTCTGCTACTAAGTAACTTGGTATTTTCATATCTAAAAGTCTAGATATACTACTAAAAGTATTATTACTATGAAGTGTAGATAATACTAAGTGTCCTGTAATAGCCGCTTTTATTGCTATCTCAGCAGTTTCCTCATCACGTATTTCACCTATCATTATAATATCTGGATCCTGTCTTAAAATATTTCTAAGTCCTATCGAGAACGTTAGTCCTGACTTATTATTAACATTTACCTGATTTATTCCTTGCATATTGTATTCAATTGGATCTTCAATTGTAATAATGTTCTTTTGTTTTGAATTTATATCATTTAAAAGAGCACACAAGGTTGTTGTTTTGCCGCTGCCAGTAGGTCCTGTAACTAGAATAATACCCCCTTGATTATTGAGTGCATTTCTCAGTTCTTGTTTTTGCATATCATTATAAATAATATTGTCTATGGTTATATTTTCATTTGATTTATTTAGTATCCTTATGGTGATTTTTTCTCCATATAGAGTAGGAATTGAAGATGTTCTCAAATCTAAATATCTATTTTCATACTTATAATTAATTTTTCCATCCTGAGGTGTCATCTTTTTAGAAATATCCATGCTAGATTTTATCTTTATTCTAGTTGCTACTGCTGGATATATATCTTTAGGTATTATGATATGTTCCTTTAGTATTCCATCAAGCCTAAATCTTACTAAAGTTCCACTATGAAAAGGATCTAAATGGATGTCACTTGCATTTTTATTAATAGCTTGAGTTATAATTGAATCAGTAAGTTTAACTATAGGCGCTTCCTGAACAAAATTACTGATAATTTTTAATTTAGACTTTTTTATATATGAACTATTTTTCAAATCTTCAAGTGCTTCATTAGTAATCTGCTTACTATAATGATTTTCCATTGCAGAATATATATTAGTTTTCTTATCATAGTAGGCATGTATTTTTTTGTTTGTGATAAAAGATATATCTTCAACTGCATCTATATCTAAAGGATTACTCATAGCAATACATAATTTATCTCCTTTTATATCAAAAGGAATTGCAGAGTATTTTCTTACATCATCCTTAGACAATAAATTAGTAATATCTTCTGCTATATTTTTGCTTAAAATATCTACTTTAATTATAGAGAACTTTTCTTCTAAGATTTTTAAAAGGGTACCTTCATCCACAATTCCACTACTGATAAAAACTTCTTCTAAAGATTGATTTGAATTTAGATTATTATAATCATATTGTGCTATATTTTCTTCCTTAATCAATATATTAGCTAGTCTATTTATCAAAATGATCACCAACCTAATTTATGTATATACTATTTTTTATTTTTGACACATTTTACATTTTTAATCATTTATGCATAAAAAAAAGAAAATCTTATTTATTAAGTAAGATTTTCTTGATATTTTAAATATTTACATCCCCTTTAAAAACAGTAACTGCTGGTCCCGTCATCAAAACTTCTTGATCTTGAATTTTAATATATAACTCTCCACCCGGCACAATAACTTTAACCTCATCTTCTGTATAACCTAAAATATTTGTCGCAATAACAGATGCACAACTACCTGTTCCACAGGCTAAAGTTGGTCCTGCGCCCCTCTCCCAGGTTTTTACTTTTACTGTGGTCTTATCTATAACTTCACAAAAATTCACATTTGTTCCTTGTGTGTAAATATCATACTTTTCTATATACTTGCCTTCCTCTATATCTACTTCATCAAGCTCACACATTATAACTGAATGGGGTACTCCCATAAGCATAGAGGTTACTTTATAATCTTTTTCATTAATATTCAATAATTTATCAATTATTTTATCATCAACCTTAGCCGGTATATCTATAGGATTAAATGAATAAGTTCCCATATTTATAGTAATATTAACTACCTTAGAATCTACTATATCTAAATGAGCTACTTTTATCCCATCTCCAGTTTCAATATTCATAATATCCTTCTTAACTATACCAGAATCAAATACATATTTAGCAAAACATCTTATACCGTTACCACACATTGCAGCATAAGAACCATCCGCATTAATAATCTCCATTTTTATATCAGCAATAGAACTATTTCTAACAATTAAGATTCCGTCCGCACCAATACTAAATCGTCTTTGACAAAGCTTATATGCTATTTTATCCTGTTTTTTTTCTAATTCTCCATTTAAATCTTCTAACACTATAAAATCATTTCCAGTACCTTGCATCTTAGTAAAATTCAATATAATACCCCCTACACAATTCTTTCCAAAGACTTTAATAAATATATTACTTTAATTATGTTATAGAGTCAATATTATGTTCTTTTGCTTATTGATAATTTTATATGCTAATACTATACTATAAGGAGTTACATTGGATTAAGTTTCTAATTAGTATTTTGTTTTATTCAGAAAGGATGATAATTATGTCACTAGATGGAGTTTTTTTATATAGTGTAATAACCGAATTAAAGAGTAGTATTATTAATGGAAAAGTGGATAAAGTAAATCAACCAGAAAAAGATGAAATAATTCTAAATATTAGACAAGGGAGATCTACTCATAAATTACTTATAAGTTCTAGCTCTAACTATCCTCGAATCCATCTTACTGAAGCAAGTAAGATTAATCCTCTAAAAGCACCTATGTTTTGTATGGTTCTTAGAAAATATCTTAATAATGCTAAATTAATAAATATTCATCAAATTGATTTAGACAGAGTTTTAGTTATTAATTTTGAGAATACAGATGAATTAGGTTTTAATAGTTCCTATTCTTTAATTATAGAGATAATGGGCCGTCATAGTAACATTACACTAATTCGAGATAGAGATGGCATTATAATGGACAGTATAAAACATATAACACCTGACCAAAATAGCTACCGAAGTGTTTTTCCGGGTATTAAATATATTTATCCACCTACTTCAAATAAGTTAAATCCATTTAACTTTACTTATGAAGAGGCTTATGATTTTGTTAAAAATAATGATATAGAACCTAATGATAATCTTATATCTAATGTCTTTACAGGCATAGGTAAATTTTTTTCAAATGATATTATTAATGAGTTTAAACACGATGCTGATCCCCTCACATTGAACTCTTTAGATAAAATAATAACTTTATTTAAATCAAAGATGACTGATGTTTTAAATAATAAATTTGAATTTTATTCATATAAAAAAGATTTAAATCCTATAGATTTTTATTGCTTAGATTTAGATATTATGAAAGAATGCGATAAATTCGCTTATAATTCTCCTTCAAACTTATTAGAAAATTTTTATTATACAAAAGATAAAGCTGATAGACTCAAGGCTCAAAGCTCTGATTTACAAAAAATTATTACAAATAATATAAATAGATGTATAAAAAAAGATAAAATTTTAAGAAATACATTAATAGAATGTGATGATAAAGAAAAGTACAAACTTTTTGGCGAACTTCTAACCGCTAATATATATCTATTAGAAAAGGGGTTAGATGAAGTTACCTTAGATAACTATTACAGTGAAAACCTTGATAAAATTAAAATAACTCTAGATAAAAATAAGACACCTTCTCAAAACATTCAACATTACTATAAAAAATATAATAAGTTGAAAAAATCAGAAGAATCGGCACAAGAACAAATGGCTCAAAACGCCGAAGAATTAAAGTACTTATATTCAGTACTTACAAATATTCAAAATGTAGATAATTATAAAGAGATTGAAGAGATAAAAAAAGAATTAATCGAAACCGGATATATTAAATTCAAAAAATCTCATAAAACAGCTAAATCAAAACCTGTTAATCCTATTCATTATATTTCAAGTGATGGGATTCATATATATGTAGGCAAAAATAATATACAAAATGATTATCTAACCTTAAAATTTGCTAATAAAAACGATACTTGGCTTCACACAAAAAATATCCCTGGATCTCATGTTATTATAAAGGCTTTTGGTAATATACCTATAAAAACCTTAGAAGAAGCTGCAAATTTGGCAGCATATTATAGTAAATCTCAAAATTCTTCTAATGTGCCTGTAGATTATACAGAGGTAAAAAATGTAAAAAAACCAAATGGTGCAAAACCAGGTATGGTTATTTATTCAACTAATCAAACTATATATATAACACCTTTAACTCCAAATTTAAAATTGATAAACGATTAAGTATTTGTTAATATAAAAAACAACCTGATTTAAGGTTGTTTTTTTGTTAAGCTTCATATATTCTTACACAATCTTCATCATCTATTTCTGTAACTTTAACAGAAATTAATTCTTTTTTAGATGTAGGTATGTTTTTTCCAACATAATCTGCTCTAATAGGTAATTCCCTATGTCCTCTATCTACGAGCACTGCAAGTTGGATAGTTTCTGGTCTGCCTTGCTTTATTATAGCTTCCATAGCAGCTCTTGCAGTTCTTCCTGTATATAGTACATCATCAACTAGTATTATTTTTTTATTCTTAACTTCCACATCTATACTACTATCATTAATAATTGGTTGCTCTCCTAATTCTGTTAAATCATCTCTGTAAAGAGTTATATCAACACTTCCAACCTTTACTTTAGAATCTTCAAACTCTTCAATTAATCTAGCAATCCTCTGCGCTATAGGAACACCTCTTCTTTGTATTCCAATCATCACTATATTATCTACACCCTTATTTTTCTCTATAATTTCATGTGATATTCTGGTTAAAGTTCTTTTAATAGCCTTCTCATCAAGAAGTACTGATTTAAAATCCATCTATTTTCCTCCCTATAAGTTAATTAAAGGCCTTTTACATATATTTGAAATAGTACCATAGCTAATAAAAAAAGTCAATTGTATCTATAGCTTACTTATAACTTTTTTAAAATACTCAGGTAATTCTGATTCAAATTCAACATACTTTTCAGTAGAAGGATGTATAAAACCTAACTTTTTCGCATGTAACATTTGTCCCTCTAAATTAAACTTTTGTTTTGCAAAGCCATATACTGGATCTCCTACTAATGGATATCCTATATGTGCCATATGAACTCTTATTTGATGAGTTCTGCCTGTCTCTAATATACATTTAATTAAAGTATATTTATTAAATCTTTCTATAACTTTATAATGGGTAACTGCTCTTCTTCCATCTTCAACTATTCCCATTTTTAATCTATCTTTAGGATGTCTTGCGATAGGTTTGTCTATAGTTCCTTCTTCTTTCTTGATTAAACCTTCTACTAACGCTATGTATTCACGCTTCATTGAGTGATCTTTTAATTGTTCTGCAAGTTTTTTATGAGCTTTATCATTTTTTGCTATAACTAATACACCTGATGTATCTTTATCAATTCTATGAACAATTCCCGGTCTTGCAACACCGTTTATTCCTGATAGATCCTTACAATGATATAGTAACGCATTAACAAGAGTACCATTGTAATTTCCAGGAGCCGGGTGAACTACCATCCCCTGTTTTTTGTCTATAACAATTACATCGTTATCCTCATATAAAATATTAAGTGGGATATCTTCTCCTTTTATAATTAATTCTTCAACCTGAGGAATGTCTACAACTATTTCATCGTTAAATCTTAGTTTATAATTACTTTTTTTAGGCTGCTCATTTACTGTAACATTTCCTTCTTCTATAATTTTTTGAATATATGATCTTGATTTATCTTGAAATCTATTTGCTATAAAAACATCAAGTCTTTTATTAACTGATTCTTCTTCAACACTAAATTTAAATTTATCCATTATTATCTTCCTTTAATATATAGATTGACAAAAGAACTGTCCCAAACACAACTAACATATCGGCTATGTTAAAAGTCGGAAAATAATATATATCCTTATAATGTATCAGTATAAAATCTACTACATATCCATAAGCAATTCTATCATATAAGTTTCCAATAGCTCCACTTATTATTAGTCCAAAGCTTATTTTCATTATTTTAGATTTCGGAGTATACTTTATTAAATAATATAACATTCCTATGGTTATACATAATGTTACTATAGCAAGCAAACTAACTTTCCCTTGAAAAATACCAAAAGCTGCTCCCCTATTTTCTAAATATTGAAAAGAAAACAAATTTTTAATTATTACAATGTCATTGACTTGAACTAACCGCCTTAAAGCCCATAGCTTAGTTATTCTATCTAATAAAATCCCACAAACTATTATAAAAAAAATCATATTCTCCCCCCATAATCGATAGATTAATTTGGTAATTGATTTTTATAATACTCGTTACTTATTTTCTCAACATCTTCTACATATCCCATATTCTCATCATCACTGTAATCCCCATAATCATATACTTTTTCCATAGTATTAAATCTATCTACACTTTGATAACTATCCTCAGAATCAAATCCTGTAAAATCTTTAAAATCCTTGTTTCCATAGCCAAAAGGTGCTTTAATAACATCTTCTTCTGGAGGATCATTATGCTCGTCCGTAGGCATAGATTTATTCTGTTCTTTTTTACAGTTTATACAGTATTGAGTATATGGAATAGCCTCCAACCTTTGTTCAGGAATACTTGAACCACAGGCTTTGCACTTTCCATAGGTTCCATCCTCTACATTTTTTAATGAATCATCTATGGAGTTTAATATTTCTATTTCATTCTTTTGTAGTGCTGCACCTTTTTCTTTATCATATAATTCTTGAGCATTATCTGCAGGATGATTATCATAAAGTGAGAGTTCTGATGATAACATACTGTCAGAATCAATTCCTTCAAATTCTTTAATTTTATCGATTAAATTTAATACTCTAGTCTTTTCTCTTATCAACTTATCTTTATAGTATTGCATTTTATTATTATTCATGGATACAACTCCTTTTTAGTAACTAATAATTTATATATACTAGTAGTTTCTCTAAAGAGGAGCATTTTATTACAAACTTAAAGAGTTCTACAATTTTTAATTTACATATGTTTTAGCATATTTCTTATTATTTCTGTAGAATTTTCTACAGCTATAGGAATAAATTTTTCAAAATCTATATGTGCACCGTTATTGGCATTATCAGATATAGATCTAATTACTATAAATGGAATATTATTAAGATAACAAACTTGAGCTATACTAGCGCTTTCCATTTCACATGCCATAGCATCAAATTCCTTATTTAACCATCTTATTTTTTCAACATCTGCAATAAATTGATCTCCTGATACAATTCTTCCAATATAACTTTTATGTCCTGTTGCTTTTTCACAAATTCTTTTAGCAATTTCTATCAAACTATGGTCACATTTAAAATCATAAGTGTCGAGTCTAGGTATTTGACCAAGTTTATCTCCAAAAACCGAAGTATCCATATCATGTTGAACTAATGTATCTGCAATAACAACGTCACCTGGAAAAATTTCTTTTCCTATTCCACCTGCAACTCCTACATTAATTATTTTGTCAACTTTATAATCATCAATTAATATTTGGGTGCAAATTGCTGCATTTACTTTTCCTATACCACTTCTTACAATTACTACATCCCTACCCCAAAGCATTCCTAAATTAAACTCCATCTTTGCCTTTTCGTTTTTATTATCTAAAACAATATTATCTAATAATATCTTTACCTCTTCATCCATGGCCCCAATAATTCCTATTGTCATATTACTACCTCCATATAATAAATATTTACACTAATAATTATGATAACATATAAAAATACTTTTTTCTGATTATATAAGTATATAATCAGAAAAAAGTCTCACACTTTGGTGAGACTTTTTTTAGCTTTCTTTTACAAAAAAACTTTTTATTGAATCTAACTCACTATTATTAAAATCTTTTATAGTGTCTAATTTAGTACTATCTAAATCTAACATTGTTTCTTCTTTATGTATAACTTCTTTATTATGAATATGATTAGCTTCCAAAGCGTTACCAATATTATATTCTTTCATGAATTCTTTTTCAAGTTCATTAAAAGTATCCACCTGTGAATTCATAAAATTTCTAAATTTAGTTCTAAACCTTAAAAATTCTTGTTTAATTCCATCATAATCCTCATTTATTTTTACAACATCGTTATGCGCTTTATCTATTATCTTTTTAGCTGCATCATTCGATTGTTTAAGTATCATCTCTGACTCACTTTTTGCACATTGCTTTGCTTGTTCTGCGGCATTTTGAGCTAGAATTAAAGTATGTTGTATTGTAGATTCAATTTTAGAGTAATGCTTTATCTGTTCCTCTAAAAGTTCTATCTTTTCTTTCAATGATGAGTTGTCCTTATATAAAACTTCATAATCCTCCGAAACTTTATCTAAAAACTCATCAACTTCACCACAGTCGTATCCTCTAAGTGATTTTTTAAACTCCTTATTATTAATATCCATTGATGTAATTACCATATTAATCACCTCATAATCATATGTATTTTTTCACAATAATTCGATCTTTATCTTTTTGTGTTTTACCTATAAATTGTTCTATCTTAAATTTTCCATATCCTCGAATAGTTATAGTAGTATCAAAATAAACATCTTCATCTTTCTCACAACTTTTTTCATAATCATATAAGACCAATCCCCGTTTTATTAAATCCATAGAGACGCTTCTTGAAATACCACATAACGCTGAAACAACGCAATCAAGTCTTAAAGAAGAAACCACAATGGTCTTTACTTCATACTTAACTTTTGGAAGAGTATCTTCTTTTATATCTATTTTTTCAACAAAACAAGGTGCTTTTCCTATTTTTTTTAAATTATCTTTTATAAAGCTAACAATATCTGAACATATAGGAACATAACAGATATCACCATCTACTAAAAGATCTCCAAACTTCTCTCGCTTTATTCCTTGAGACATTAAAGCACCTAAATAATCCGAATGTTTAAGTTTGTTAAAAGCAGATTTATTTATAATTTTAATGAGACTAATTTTATACTTATAGATGTCCTCATCCTCTTCATTTGGTAAAATTGAAACAATTTTTCTATCACATTCCTCAAATATTCCAAAGCTACCAATTTTACATCCTATCTCACCGCTTAATTCTTCTAAAGACTTCCATATAGCTGGTGGATAAAATTCGTCTAAATAAATAGATCTATTTATCTTATTAAAAATTTCAATTTTATCAAATATATTTGATAATAATATTTTATCTTCAAAACCAATTCTTTCTAGAAATTGTTTTTTGTTCATCTTATACTTTTCCCTATTCTTTTTATAATATATTTACTACAAATTTTTCTAAAATACCCAGTATAAAGAACGCTATAATAGGTGAAAAATCTACAGGCACATCTGGAATTATTTTTTCCTGTATCTTTTTTCCTGGCAACAATAATGGCTCCGTGAATATATTTATAATTCTAACTAGCTCATTATTACCTCTATAAATCCAAGATAATATAACATGAATAATTATTAGGGTTTCTAAAAATCCAATTAACATAAGTAGAGCACGTTGTAAAACAAACATAACATTCCTCCAATTTATCTAGTCCAATTAAGAAGTCCTTTAGTTGATAACTCATTTTTTAGTTCATTAGACATTTCCACATTTGATGGTGATATTATGTAAACTCCCTTTTCAATTTCCTCCAGAGAACCACCTAATGCATAACTAGCACCTGCTATAAAATCTAATAATCTTTGAGCTATTTTCGACTCAAGGCTTGTCATATTAATTACTAATATTTTTCTACTTTTTAAATTATCACATATTTCTATAGCTTCATCATAATCTGAAGGTTTAACAATCAAGATTTTCGAACTTGAAGCTGTATGTATACTTACTACCTTGCCTTTCTGTTTCTTTGAATTGGTGTGATTAAAGACATTCTCAATCTCTTCATCATTTTTTTTAATTTCTTCATTACTCACTTCTTCTATTTCATCAACTTCTTCTTCTAAACCTAAAAAATCCATAACTTTGTTAACAATTCTCCCTGCCATATATGTCCCTCCTAAAAATTATTATAACTTCTTTTGCCAAATATTCCTTCACCGACCCTAATAACATTTGCTCCTTCTAAAACAGCAATTTTATAGTCGCTACTCATTCCCATTGAAAGATATTCCATCAATACATTATTATACCTCTTTTTTGACAAACAGTCATATAAATTCTTCATTTCTGCAAAATATTTTCTAGTAAGTTCATCATCTACTTTAGGTAAAATAGTCATGAGCCCTTTAACTTTAACACTACTACATTTTTCACAAGCATCAATAAGTTCTTCTAGATTTTCTAATAAGACTCCTGATTTATTTTCGTCTCTTCCAATATTAACTTGTATTAAAACATTAGCCACTTGCCCTTCTGTGGAATATCTCTTTTCTATTTCTTCTAATAATTGAAGATTATCTAAAGTATGTATTAGATAAATTTTACCTACTATATATTTTACTTTATTCCTTTGAAGATGTCCAATAAAATGCCATTTTACATCATTATGGAAAAGTTCATGTTTTTCTATAAACTCTTGAACTTTATTTTCAGCAAAATCTCTTATTCCAGATTCATAAACCTGTTCTAACTCACTTAAAGCCCTAGTTTTTGATACTGCCACTAATGTAGTTTCATTTGAAATTTCAGATTTTACTTTTTTAATATTTTCTTTAATATCCAACTATTCTCCTCCCTTTATAATCTATTTCTCCTTCTTAAATTCCTTCATATATTGATAATTTATCTTCCTATCACTAGCCATAATCTTAACTTCATTTTGCTTATAAACATCAACTCTTATACCTCTGATTTTTAGGAATGATACGTATCCTCCTTCTGACAACATATAACTATATATTTCTTCTTTATTGCCTATAACCTTTATATTATACGGTCCTGGAATTTTCACACCATCCAATTCTATAAATACTCCCCAGCAAAAAATATCTGATTTATCTGTAATTCTTTGACCATTTAGAGATATAACTTCTGCTCCAGCAATTTTAAGTTCATTAATAACATTAACTATATCAGTATCATGAATAATTCTAGACGACCACTCATTAGGATCAATCACTTCTCCAAAATACTCTCCACTAGCATCATCTATTAAATCAATTACAATTCCTTCACCTACAACATCTGTAACACCTAACATCATATAATTATTGTTTATTTCTTTATTTATTTCTTCTAATACACTTTTTTTATTATTCTGATTATCTTTATAGCTTTGAAGTTTTGTATAGTATTGATAATATTTTTCTGTTAAATCATCAATATCTTTGTTTAAGTTACTGTTATATTCATAAGCTTCTTGATACTCCGCTGGAGTTAAAAATATTCCATCATTTATTTTTTGAAAATCCATACTAGAAGATATCAATATTCCTATTATTATACAAGCAATAAAAACAAATATAGTAGCTTCATTTGTTTTCATTTAATCACCTCATTGATGGGATTTTGCTTTTTCAAGTAGCAATCTTCTTACAGATGCAAAATTATTAAATATTCTTTCTCCAAATACAATTATTGCTGCTAAATATATTGGCATTCCAAGTTTATCTCCTAAATAAGTTAGTGCTGCAGCTAAGACTGCATTTCCAAAAAAACCTGATATAAATACATCTGCTCTAAACTTTTTATCAATTGTAGCTCTCATTGCTCCAAAAACCGAATCTAAGCAAGCAAATATGGCAACAGAAATATATGGAGAAAATTTCATAGGAATATTTATATTCCAAAATAATCCTACTATTATTCCAATTAAAAGTCCAATAAAAATAATCATATAAACACCTCTAGTCTTTATTTATCGGTTTAGCATATTTAAATTCTAAACTTTTGTTATATTTGTATACTTTAATATCCTCTAAAACTTCATAAGTTATGGTGCATCCATCAATACCAAGTACCCCAGGGAAATCTAAAGCACTTTTAAGTTTCAACTTATCACCTATTGCTTTTATAGTTATTCTCTTATATGGAGAAATTCTTTCTTCATTAATAGTAATATAGTTACTTGCACTTCTTATTCCAGTCCTAGCACTAACCCTTATATCATTTACAGATATTGATTCAGCATCAGCAGCATTTAATTCATTTACTATTTTAATTAAATCAGTGTCAAGAATTATAGGGGCATCTGAATTATTGCCAAAAAATTCACTCTGTGGTGTTATATAAATCACAACTCCTTCACCTTGAACGTCAACACTCCCTGTTAATACTCTAGTATCCTCAAGCTTTTTTACTATTTCTTTAGTTATTGTATTGCCCTCTGCAGCTGCATTCTCATAACTCTTAATTTGTGCTTGAAGTTCATTTATTTTGTTTTCAAGATCTTGTTTTTGATTCCTTAATTGCTCTATTTGAAGCGTAATCTGTGCTACAGGCTTATTCTCATCCAACTGTTTATTTTTATTCATAACTGCTTTTAATTGATAAGTAATCATAAAGCCAAGCAGAATGCAAACCATTCCTACTAAAACTTGAGAATGTAACTTTTTCATTTAACGTATCCTCCTAGTCACTTACAAAAAATACTGGTTCTCCCTTAAAACTAACATCTATATATCCCTGTTTTTTCAAAAGATCATTTTGTATTAAAACATTTAATGCTTTATTATACTTATCTTCTAGATTATAACTTGTCCCTATTTTAATTATCATATTCGTATATATTATCTTTATATCCATAATATCCATTAAATTAACTATAGTTGGTTCAGGCACACCTTCATTTAAATTTTTAATAAGATTCGTAATTTCCTTAATTAATCGTAATTGCTCTTCTTTAATTTCTAGTTTTTTCCCTACCTCGTATACACTTTTCTCAAATCCTTCTAATTTAATAAGCCTCATATTATTTATTAATTCTTTTTCTTCTAATATTATACCTTCATTATCTACAATCAAATATTTATTTTCTTTTTTTATATAAAATACAGCAGTTCTTTCTTCTACAAATATCTTAATTTGATTTGGTAATTTTCGTTTTAATTGCGCATTTAATATATACGAATTAGTTAAAATATTTGTCTTAGATTTTTTTAAATCTAAGTAAAAAATATTCTTCTCTACCTTTAAATTAGAAAGGTTTATTATTTCCTGAGATGGTATATTTCTATTATTTGTAACTTCAATAGTTTTTACATTAAAATACGGAAGCTTTAATAACAGTGTAGCACTTGTTGATATTAGAATTAAAATTAATAAAAAACTTCTTCTTATCTTTTTTATTTTCCTTCTCTTTTCTATAAATTCATTATTTACAATTTTAGTATTATGCAAATCTTTTCCCATGTTTTACTCCCCACTAGCTAATTAATTAATTATATAATATCACATTGTAGATTTTAATTAAACTTGTTTAATAGTTTTTTTAATTAAATTAAGATGCTCATAAATTAAAATAAAGCATTGCCTTTAGCAATGCTTTATTTTAATTAGTTTGTCTTGATATATTAAGCAATACTCCCATTGCTATAAGATTAAAAACTAAAGATGAGCCTCCATAGCTTATAAAAGGTAATGGAACTCCTGTAACAGGCATAGATCCAGTTACAACAGCAATGTTTATCACAGCTTGAATAGCAACTACACCAGTAATTCCTATTGCTAATAAAGTACCAAAAATATCTTTAGCCCTAATAGCTGTTCTAATTCCTCTCCAAATAAATATAAGGAATAATAAAACTATAGTCATACATCCAATCAGCCCTAGTTCTTCTCCAATAATGGAAAAAATAAAATCATTGTGTGGTTCCGGTATATAATAGCACTTTTGCCTAGATTGACCAATACCCATACCTAATATTCCACCAGAACCAAGAGCTAAAAGAGATTGAATTAATTGATACCCATCTCCTCTCGGATCTGCCCACGGGTTTAAAAAGCTTACAAATCTTTTCATACGATAGGGTTCTAGAATAGTAAAGATTACGCCTGCAGAAAATACCATAGCAAATACTATAGTTATGTGCTTCATTCTTACTCCTGCTGAAAATAATATTATCATTGTAACAATCATTATTACAGATGCTATACTTAGATTCTTCTCTAATAATACTAATCCTGCAAAAAAACCTGAAACCAGCAGATATGGAAAAACTCCATACTTAAAACTTTTAATCTTTTCTCCCTTTTGCTCTATACTTTTAGCTAAATATAGTACAACCATGTACTTAGCTATCTCAGAAGGTTGAATTGATGCTCCTCCTGGAAGATATATCCATCTTCTAGCTCCATGATTTGCAGGGAAAGCAAAAACTGCACAAAGTAAAATTATAGTTATAATCATTAAAAGCCAAATATGCTTTTTATATTTATGATAATCTATTTTTTCTGCAATAATCATAAATGTAATACCTATTATAGCCCACAATCCCTGTTTCTTTAAAAAGTACATATCATCATATCCGTATGATTTACTATGTAATGAAGCATATGAACTAGCACTATAAACCATTATAACTCCTATTGCAACTAACGCCATTATAGTTGCAAATAACACAAAGTCAACTTTCCCAATTTTATTTTTGGGTTGTTCCATAAGTTATCCTCCTTTTTAAATTACTTATAAGGAAAAACTATTTAATTGCATCAATGATAAAAATCCTATTAAACATAATATTACAGTAATTATAGAAAAAACTGAAACTATTTTTGTTTCATGCCATCCACTTAATTCAAAATGATGATGAAGGGGACTCATTTTAAAAACTCTCTTGCCAAATGCTTTAAAAGATATAACCTGAATTATTACTGATAAAGTTTCTGACACATAGATACCTCCAACAATTATTACTATTAAAGGAAGCTTCAACAACATAGCTACTACAGCCACAGCTCCACCTAATGCTAGAGACCCTGTGTCGCCCATAAAAATTTGTGCAGGGTGAGCATTATACCTTAAAAATCCCAAAAGGCCTCCCCCTATTGTTGCACAAAATATAGATAAAGTATAATAACCTGTTGCATAACTAACCACAGCAAAAAATGTCATTACAAGAAGTGTTATACTAGTAGCCAATCCATCTAATCCATCTGTTAAATTTACAGCATTTGTTGTAGCTGCAAAATAAAACATTATAAATGGTACATAAAAAATCCCTAAATCCCATGTTTTATGTGTAAAGGGAACTAGTATACTTCCTCCAATTTTAGGATCATTATATGCATAAAATGCAACTATAGCTGAAACTATAAGCAGTAATAACATTTTCTGATATGCTTTTAACCCCTCATTTTTCTTCCTAGTTATTTTTAATAAATCATCGATAGCTCCTATAACTCCAAAACTTACAAAAGCAAATATAGCAAGCATAGTTTCATTACCAGGTTTTTTTAGTATTATAAATACAGTAATTATAGACGAAATTATAAATATTATTCCTCCCATAGTAGGAGTGCCTGACTTTTTTTTGTGGCTTTCTGGCCCCTCATCTCGAATACTTTGACCAAACTTTAGTTTATGAAGTAATGGTATTAGCACAGGCCCTTGCAGAATTGATATAAAAAATGCTACCAATACTGAATAAATCATTAAACTCATAGTTCTATCTCCTTTAGCAATTTTTAGCTTTTAGCTTATTTACTATAGTTTCAAATTTCATACTTCTAGAAGCTTTAACCAATATAGCATCATTAGTCTCTACTTTTTCTAGCATATAATTAGTTACATCTTCTAAATTATCAAAACTAATACAACTCTCTGATCCAAAACCATCTTTATAAGCCTGGCTAAATTCTCCTACTGTAACTAGTAAGTCTATATTTTTCTCTTTAACATACTCGGCTACTTCTTTATGAAATTCAAAAGATTTTTCTCCTAGTTCCTTCATAGTCCCTAAAACAGCAATTTTTCTGCTTCCTTTCACGGTATCCAGTACATCAATAGCCGCTTTCATAGAATCTGGACTAGCATTATAGCAATCATCAATAATAGTAAATAGCTTGCCTTTAACTATATCTAATCTCATAGATGTAACAGCCAAGTTTTTTATACCATCTTGCAGTTCCTTGTCCTTAATACCCAAAACTCTAGCCGTAGCGATTGCTAAAAGCGAATTCAAAATATTATGTTTTCCTGGCACTGGTATATTAAACCTATGATTTTCATAATTTACACTAAACTCTACATGTTCTTCATCCACTATGATATTAGTACCTATTAAATCTGATTTTTCATCAAAACCAATTTTAATAATTCTATATTCGCCACTAGATATTTGAGCTAACAAATCATTTTCATTATTCACTACTAATACATTATCCTTTTTAAAATAATCCGTAATTTCCATTTTAGCTTTAAGTATATTTTCTCTTGTTTTTAAGTTCTCTATATGCGATATGCCTATATTAGTAATTAATGCAATATCCGGCCTAGCAACCTTTGCCAATCTATGAATTTCTCCTAAATTACTCATTCCCATTTCAAGCACTGCTATATCATAAGTATTATCTATTTGAAAAATCATAAGTGGTAATCCAATATCATTATTAAAATTTCCTTTTGTTTTAAAAACTTTCAACTTTGAACTTAGAGCTGCAGCAGTTAAATCCTTAGTAGAGGTCTTTCCAGTAGATCCTGTAATTCCTATTATCTTTACTTTTAATTTTTGTCTATAGTACTCCGCTAAATTTAAAAGTGCTTCTCTAGTATCTTCTACTAAAATAACTGAAGTCCTATCTTGTAAGTCAGAATCTTGAAACTTAATTTCCTCTACAATACATAAAACAGCTCCATTACTACTAGCTTCCTTAATAAAATCATGTCCATTAAAATTCTCACCACTCAGAGCTATAAATATACTGTTTTCACATATTTTTCTTGTATCTGTACTTAAACTATTATATTTATGATGGTTAGCATTTATGTACACTTTCCCATTTACTGCTTCCAATATTTCTTTAAAGCTCAGTACTTCCATCTAAAACAACTCCTTTATAACATCAGATATTACTTCTCTCTCATCAAAATGTATTATTTTATCCTTTAAAATTTGATAGTCTTCGTGTCCTTTTCCTGCAACTACAATAACATCTCCCTTTTGTGCTATTCTAATTGCTTCTTTTATAGCTGCCTTTCTATTCTCAACTACAGTGTAGTTCTTTTTAGGCATTTCCGAAATAACATCTTTAATTATATCCAAAGGTTCTTCTGTTCTTGGATTATCTGAGGTTATTATAGCTATATCTGATAAATTAGAGCCTATTTTTCCCATTATAGGTCTCTTTCCTTTGTCTCTATCTCCTCCACATCCAAATACACTTATAAGTCTTCCTTTAGTAAATTCTCTAGCAGTTTTTAATATATTTTCTAAACCATCTGGAGTATGAGCATAATCAATAACTACATCAAATCCTAAATCATATTCTTTAGTAGCTATTTCGCATCTTCCTGGTACTACAACATCTTCTAATCCTAGCTTAATAGATTTTAATGAAATCCCTTCACTAATACAAGCTCCTGCACTACATAGTGCATTATATACATTATATCTTCCTGGGATGCATAAATTTATATGTATTTTTTCCTCTTTATACTGTAGATCAAATTCTACTCCTCTTGAGTGATTTAAAATATTTTTGGCTACTAAATCACCTTCTCCTTCTATAGAATAAGTTGTTATTATACTATCTGCTGGAATATCTTTAACTATTTTTGTTCCGTAACTATCATCAATGTTAACTATAGAGCTAGTAGCATTTTTAAATAATTTTAATTTTGCTTCATAGTAATTTTCAAAAGTTTTATGAAAATCTAAATGGTCTTGTGTTAAATTTGTAAAAACTCCTTGTGAAAATCTTATTCCATAAACTCTATCTAGAGCTAAAGAATGTGAAGATACCTCCATTACACAATATTTAACCTCTTCATCTCTCATATCCTTAAAAAGTTTATGTAGTTCTAAAGATTCTGGAGTAGTTCTTTCAGCTTTAATCTTAGAATTACCTATATAATTTGCTATTGTACCTATTAATCCTGTTTTATATCCTGCCTTCTCTAAAATAGATTTAACCATAAAAGCAGAAGTAGTTTTCCCATTAGTTCCTGTTACTCCAATAAGTTTAATATCATTTACTGGATTTTCAAGTACGTTAGATGCTGTAATCGCTAAAGCTTTTCTTGTATCACTTACCTTTATAACAGTAATATTCTCATCTATGTCTAGATCCTTTTTACATATTACAACTATGGCTCCGCTTTCTATAGCATTTAATACATAATCATGTCCATCAGCACTAAACCCTTCTATACATACAAAAACATCACCTGGAGTAACTTTTCGTGAATTATACTGAACATTATTTATATTTAAATCTAAACTCCCATTAATAATTCTATAATCTAAACCTTTTAACAATTGTGAAAGTATCATTATTATCACCTCTCAAATTAATAAATTAATGTGATTAGCAAAGTTTTGCTAATCACATTTACTTCAAAATAGGATGTTTTATATTTATTGAAGCAAGTTTTATTACTAATCTCCAATTTCCACAAGATTAAGAGTTATAACAGCAGTTCCCCTATTTACTTTCTGTCCCGGACTAATACTTTGATTTGAAACTAGTCCTGTTCCTATGGTCTTAGCCTCGATACCTAATTTATTTAAAAGTGTAACTGCTTGTTCTCTACTATATCCCTTAAGATTAGGCACAACCACTTCTTTATTATAGTTTTGTGAATCTCCAGTGTAAAGTATTACTTTACCCCCTTCATTTATTGAATACCCTGGTTTCGGAGTTATATCTACTACATTTCCACCCTTATCATCTATTTCATAATTTAGTTTTGCATCCTTAAGAGTTTTTATAGCATCCTCTTTCTTAAGACCTCTCACCTCTGGAATCACAACATTTTTTAATATTAGCTTATCAGTTTCATTACTAGTTATAGCTAAATAATTAAATATATCTGTAAATACCTGTTTTGCAATTGGAGTTGCAATTTGCCCAGCATAATAATTTGAAGGATCTGGTTCATCTATTGAAATAAATACTGTTACTTTAGGATCTTCTGCAGGTGCCATCCCTCCAAAAGAAGCTATGTATTTTCCAGTTGCATATTTCCCATCTACAACTTTTTGTGCTGTACCTGTTTTTCCTGCAATAGAATATCCTTCTACATATGCTTTTTGTCCTCCGCCTTCTGAAACTACCTTTTCAAGATACCCTCTAAGTCGCTTCATTACTTCTGCATTTTGGACTTGTTTTTTTTCAATACTATTAAAACTTTTATCCCTAACCGGTTCATTATTTTCATCATAATGGACTATCTCTTTTACTACATGTGGTTCTATAAGATAGCCTCCATTTGCTATAGCATTTAGAACTGATATATACTGTATTCCAGTTAAAGTATTTGTTTGACCAAACGAAATGGTAGCAAGATCTGTTTCGGTAATGGTACTAGCCTTCTTGATTATCCCTTTTGCCTCTCCTGGAAGATCTATTCCTGTTTTTTGTCCTAGCCCAAATAATTCAATATGTTTAGTTAGCTTTTCTGCGCCAAGTTTTCTGCCTAAATCCATAAAACCAACATTACACGAATCCTTTAAAATATCAACAAAGGTTTCTTGTCCATGACCTGTTCTTTTCCAGCAATGTATTGTTCTTTTACCTACTGAAGTACTTCCACCACAAGATATTTGGTAATTTTCCTCATCTACAACTTTCTCTTCCATAGCCGCCGCCGCAGTTACTACTTTAAATACAGAGCCTGGCTCAAAGGTATCACTCACCATCCTATTTCTCCATTCCTTTTGAAGCTGTTCAAAGGTCTTTCCTTCTTCCCAAGGTAAATTAGGATTATAATCTGGTTTATTTACCATAGCTAGCACTTCTCCATTTTTTGGATCCATAACTATAATACTGACAGCTTTAGCTTTATTATCTTTCATAGCTTGTTCAGCTGCTTTTTCTGTAAAATGCTGTATCATTTCATCTATAGTAAGAACTACATCCTTACCTGGTATAGGTTTTGTGTACTCTGATATTGTATAAGGAAGTTCCTGACTTTTATTATCTGTTTCTGCAATTTTAACCCCTGGAACACCTGATAAATACTCATTATAGCTAAGCTCTACTCCTGTGAGTCCAGCACCATCAGCCCTAGTATGTCCTAAAACATGAGCTAAAAAATTATCATTAGGATAGTATCTCTTTGTATCCGGTGATACAATAACTCCTCTTAGTTTTTTTCCACCAATTTCAATACTTCTTACTTTATCCGCTGATTCCTTTTCTATTCTTCTTGCTAGTGTAGCTGATCCAAGAGGTAATCCTCCTGGAAGAGTCTTCTTTAAAATTTTAAGAACTTCTTCTTTTTCCATCTTAACAGCTTCTGCTAACCTTATAGCTATATCTTCATCAGAAATTTTATAATCATTTTTAATTTGTCTTAAAGTGTTCATATCTAAGTCAATTCTATATACATTAGCACTTACAGCAAGTTCATGTCCATTTCTATCAAGTATCTTTCCTCTTCTTGCTTCAATCTTTACGTCACTTGTCCACTGATCTGTCGCGATGCTTTTATATCTATGTGACTCAACCACCATAAGATAAGATAACCTTCCTGATAGACCAAAAAACAAAAGCAAAAGTATGCCGAAAACTATTAGCATCCTTCGCTTCACTATAACTTTATCTCTATATTCCCTTTTAGCCACACTAATATACCTCCGTTAGTAAAGAATCTTTTTTATTTTAAAAAATATCCCATTATTCTCTTTTTCTCCTTCTTCCAAGTTATTTTTAAAGTTATTTTTATCAAAGTTTATGTATATAGCGTTTATCCTACTCTTAGGAATCATATTTAAATTCTTTAAAGCTTCTTCTTCTAATGAGTGTATATTATTATACTTTAGTAAATCAATTCTTAAACTTTCATTTTCAGCATTTAAATTAGAAATTTGTTTCTTTACATCTATTATGTTTTTTTCCATATTATAGATCATGGAGTATCTATGAACTAAGGCTATTCCAATAACAAACAATAATAAAATATTTCTTAAAACCTTAGCTTTTCTATTTATGGATTTTTCTCTACTAATTCTTTGGTGCTCTTTTTTTAATTTTTCTAAGTCTCTGTGTTGTTGTGTATCTCTATCTTTGCTAGGTATGCTCTGGGGTGCTAAAGCATTACTACCATTTACCATATTTTTATTATTTGTTATTATCACTTTATTCCCTCCATCCCTTTTTTAGAACTATATTTTCTTTGCTACTCTTAGTTTGGCACTTTTACTTCTTGAGTTTTCTTCTCTTTCCATATCAGTTGCTTCAATAGGTTTTTTACTAATAATCTTTATAATAGAAGTTTTTCCACAAACGCATATCGGAAATTCCTTAGGACAAGTACATGGATTTTCTAATTCCTTAAACTTTTGTTTTATTATTCTATCCTCAAGAGAGTGAAAGGTTATTATTGCCAATATCCCATCTTTATTTAGCCTTCTTATACTATCCTCAACTGCTTTATCCAATATAAATAGTTCTCTATTAACTTCTATTCTAATGGCTTGGAATGTTTTTTTAGCTGGATGACCATTTTTTTGAAATCTCATCGGTATAGCTTTTTTGATAATATCTACTAATTCAAGGGTTGTTTCTATAGGTTTTATACTTCTCTGATTTACTATAAAATTTGCTATTCGTTTAGCAAACTTTTCTTCTCCGTAGTCCCTAATGATTTTATAAATTTCTTCTTCACTATAGTTATTTATAACTTCACTGGCAGATATATGATTATCTCTATCCATTCTCATATCTAGTGGGGCCTCTTTCATGTAACTAAATCCTCTTTCAGCTGTATCAAGTTGATGAGAAGAGACACCTAAATCCATAAGAATACCATCAACTTTATCTATACAAATCGATTCCATAATCTTATCTATATTGTAAAAATTGTCATGAACATATATGACATTATTATGTCCAGCTAATCTTTCTTTAGCTGCATTAAGTGCATTTATATCCTGATCAATACCTATTAGTTTTCCTTTTGAAGATAACCTTTTCAATATTTCACTTGAATGTCCAGCTCCACCTAAAGTACAATCAACATATATTCCATCTTCTTTTATATCTAATGCATTAATTACTTCATCTAATAATACTGGTACATGTTTAAATTCCATATTTTTACCAATTCTCCTTCTTTTATATTCCAAGTTCACTCATTTTTTCAGCTATTTCATCGAAATCTATATCTGAGTCATTGTAATCATTCCACTTTTCCTTACTCCATATTTCAATTCTAGTCATGACTCCAATAACTACTATTTCCTTATTTATTTGTCCATATTCTAAAAGATTTTGAGGTATCAACGCTCTACCTTGCTTATCTATATTAATTTCATTTGCTCCAGAATAAAAAAATCTAACAAATGCTCTAGCATCTTTACTAGTCAATGGAAGCTTTTTTAATTTCTCTTCTAGTATTCTCCATTCACTCATAGGATAAACATACAAACATCCATCTAATCCTTTAGTAGCTACGAAAGTATCTCCTAATTCTTCTCTAAACTTTGCAGGGATTATCATTCTATTTTTAATATCTAATGAATGGTTATATTCACCTATAAGCACGATTTGCACCCCTATCAAGTTTTTTCATTCCACTTCGCTCCACTTTACTCCACTAATTGTTATAATTCTATATATAATGTGAAATTCCTTCTATGAATTTAAGTTTTTAATGAAAATTTTAATAATTATATAATATTTAGTGAAATTAATATTTTTCATAGTTTTAACATACCTGTATACTTTCTTGAAATCCTATAGAATCTAGAGTATAATTTATTAGACTATTAAATAAATCACTAAAAATAATATAGAAACAAAAGAAAGGAATGTACATAGATGAAATTAGGAATCGTTGGTTTACCAAACGTTGGAAAGAGTACACTTTTTAACGCTATTACTAAAGCCGGAGCTGAATCTGCAAATTATCCATTTTGTACTATAGAGCCAAATGTTGGAGTTGTAAGTGTTCCTGACACTAGACTAGATACACTTCAAAAAATCTATAACTCAAAAAAGAAAGTTTATGCAATGGTAGAGTTTTATGATATAGCCGGTCTTGTTAAAGGTGCTAGCAAGGGAGAGGGACTTGGAAACAAATTTTTATCTCATATAAGAGAAGTTGAATCTATTGTCCATGTTGTAAGATGCTTTCAAGATGATAATATTGTTCACGTAGAAGGTTCAGTAGATCCTATTCGCGACATAGAAACTATAAATTTAGAATTAATTTTTGCCGATCTTGAAATGTTAGAAAGAAGAATAGAAAAAACAACTAAGACTGCTCGTAGTGGATCTAAAGAAGCCAAAGCTGAGCTTGAGATTATGGAAAAAATAAAAATTCACCTTGAAGGAAATAATCCAGTAAGAACACTTGAGTTTACTGAAGAAGAAGAGGTAATTGTTAAGAATTTGTTTTTAATTACTTCTAAGCCTATTCTTTATGTAACAAACGTGTCTGAAGATGATCTTATATCTGGAAATACAGATAATGAATTAGTTAAATTAGTTAAAGAATATGCAAAAGTAGAGAACTCTGAAGTAATAACAATATGTGCAAAAATCGAAGAAGAATTGTCCTCTCTAACTGATGAAGAAAGAGATGAATTACTATCTGAATATGGGCTCACAGAACCTGGACTTAACAAATTAATCCGTTCAAGCTACTCTTTACTAGGATTAATGAGCTTCTTAACTGCTGGTAAAGAAGAAATTAGAGCTTGGACTATAACAATAGGTACAAAAGCACCTAAAGCAGCAAGTAAAATCCATACTGATATAGAAAGAGGATTTATAAGAGCAGAAGTTATAAGCTTTGATAAATTAGTAGAATGTGGTTCTGAAAGTGTTGCTAAAGAAAAAGGAGTATATAGACTTGAAGGCAAGGACTATATAATGCAAAATGGTGATATAGTAAATTTTAGATTTAATGTATAGTAAACAGTAAAAAACAGAAAACAGAAAGTGACTTCTGTTTTCCGTTTTAAATTATTCTTTTCCTTCATACTTAATTAATTCTTGTTTTGCACTATCTAAAACTTCATCATAATCTTTCATTAAAATGTTTACAGCATCTTTCATTGTTTTCATAGTATATATATGGAATTTTCCCTCTTTTATTGCAGCTTCAACCTCTTCATTTAAAATTAAATCATTTCTATTTGAATACGGAATTAGCACTCCCTTTTCTTGAACTCCACCCATACCTCTACAAATTTTAAAGAAGCCTTCAATTTTCTCATTTACTCCTCCAATAGGTTGAACTTCTCCAAATTGATTTATGGAACCAGTCACTGCAATATTCTGTTTTATAGGAATATTGCTCACAGAAGATAACATAGCTACAAGTTCAGCAACCGAAGCACTATCCCCCTCTATTTTCCCGTATATTTGTTCAAAGCTTAAATGAAAGTTAACAGGTAACCTACTATACTTTCCAAATAATTCACTTATCAATCCTTTTAATATATTTACTGCCTTACTATGAATATTTCCACTTAGGTCACTTTGTTTCTGAACATCAATTATTTGACCTTCTCCTTTATAACATGAGCAAGTTATTCTAATAGGTTTTCCAAAACTATAGTATCCAGCATCGATTACTGATAATCCATTAATTTGACCTGCTTTTTCACTACTAACATCTAAAAGTATTTTATTTTCTTCATAATATTCTCTGATACTTTTTTCAATTTGATCTTCTTTGTACACTACATCTATAATGTCTTTTCTACTAATACTATCTCTTTTATTTCTTACTGCATTATTATTTGAAATCATTAATATTTTACTTATTTCTTCACTATCAATCAGTATCTTATTTTTATCTTCAACCTTTCTAGATAAAAATTTGGCTACTTCTTTAATTGCATCCTGCTCTAGAGGTTTTAATTTATTTTTTTTACAAATAGACAGTATATTATTCACAAAAATAGTTTTTGTATTGTCATTTAATGAAGCTACTGGATTGTACTGAGCTTTAATCTTAAATAACTTCCTAAAATCCTCATCATAATTATAGAGAGCATCATAGGTTTCATAATCCCCTATCATAATTATTTTCACTTTTATTTTAATAGGCTCAGGATCTAAGCTACTTATTGACATTAACTCAACGTATCCTCTGTTATAATTAAAATCTACTTTGCCACTCATCATTGCTTTCTTCAAATTGTGATATGCAGTTGGGTTTGTTAAGAGACTACCAGCTCTTAGAATTAAGCACCCTTCATTGGCTCTTAGCATTGATCCACTTTTTATTAGTGACATATCAGTTACATACGTTCCATTTTGATTTTTATACTCTATACTTCCAAGTAAATTTATTACATTAGGATTTTCTTCGTATATTACTTGTGGCCAAAGATTGTCTGAATTATCCACTAATACATTTACATCATATCTCACAATTATTTCATTAATCTTTTCTTCATCATCTTCATAATTCATAGAATAGTTATCTATAATATCTTCTTCAATTTCTTCACACATTTCATCTAAAAATTTTATTATGTCTAAATCACTTAAAAAATCTATTTTATATTTTTCTCTCAAACTAGAAGCTTCATTAAGTAAATAATCCCTAAAAACTTCTTTTATATTTTCGTTTTCTTTTAGTTCAACATCTTTTAAAACTTCTAGTATTTTTTCAGACTCATCTTTTAATCCACTAACATTTTTTAAAATTTCTTCTTTTTCATCTGCATTCAATGAATCGTATTCTTTTTCTGTCATTATTTCTCCATTTTTAACAGGTATAAATGTAAATCCTTTACTTGTAGATCTTATCTCAAATCCACACTCATGAGCATTATTCATCAAGTCAGTAATAAGATCACTTCTTTTCTCTTTTATCTTTTCTAAGATATCTTCCTTTTCTTTACAACTAGATCCGTTATAAAAGTTATATATAATCTTATAATAGCTTTCTTGTAATTCCTCTATAAGCCCTTTTAAATAGTTTCCCTTTCCACTCGGAACATATAAAGCATAAGGTACATTGGCATTTTCTTTAATTACATAACATATATCTTTTGGATTATCTCTATACTTTAAAATTTCATTTATATAATCTTTTAAATCTTCTAATTTTGTTTTTGAAAAATCATCTATAAGATAAACATTATATCCTTCCTCATCTATATCTATGGCTGTTCTTATATTATCATAAACTTCTTCAACATATTCAAGCAAACTAAGCTTTTCTAACCTTAAATCATTATTGTCAAAATCAAAGTTATATATTATATCATGGGATGATAGCTCCATAACCCAATCCCTCCCTTTTTTATAGACTTATTATATTAATATTCTTTATTATTAAATTTAGGAACAACTTAACATAATTATTTTCCAATTTTAATTGTTACTACATGATTTGTGCACAATAGGCTAAACTATAATTAACTGTTTTAAAACAAATAAGTATATGATATAATAACGTTGTTATAATTGTCATTTTTTTATTAATAATAGAAATTATATGTAAAGGAGTTATTCATATGGGTTTAAAGCAAAAATTAACTGAGAAATATACAAGTAACTATTTAAGCAAATACGGTGATAGACTTACTCAAGCTCAAGGTAAAGTAATGTCAATCAAAATTCAGGAAAAAGTTATACTATGGATTTTTCATAAATTAACTGTTTCAATAGTTATAAAACCTGACAGAAGTAAGAATATAGTTAAATGTTCTTACAAAAAAAATAGATGGTTTAAAAAACCTGAATTTATTTCTATCTCTCAAGGACATTCATTACTCATCCAAGGTCTAAAAGGAGAAAAAGGATCATCTGATAGAGAGATGATTCAAATCATGAATGTTATTAACTTAAGTAATAGCGAACAGTTAGTTCCACTTGAAGGAGATACACTCAAAAAGATTCAGCAAGCTCAAAAAATTAAATATAGATAAAAAAACGTTGACAATGTCAACGTTTTTTCTATTTTCTTCTAGCAAATAAGTACAAACTATTCATAAATGATATGGTTCCTGAGAAAAATATAATTATAGTCCAATGTGCTAAACTTAAAGGTACTGTATGAAATACCCCTTGAAGAAATGGAATATACACAATTGACAATAACATTGCTATAGAAACTAGTACTGCTCCTACTAAATACATATTTGTAAAAAGCTTAATCTCAAATATTGAATGATTTTCTGAGCGACATTCAAAAACATGTAGTAGCTGAGACATAACAAGAGTACCTAATGCTAATGTTCTACATGTAGTTACATCCATACCATAATATTTTCCAGCTAAGAAAGCTAGTATTGTACATACACCAATTAAACTTCCTCTAAGCATGATTTTCTCTTTAAGCCCTCTTGCAAATACACTTTCATCTTTTGCTCTTGGCTTTCTAAGCATAATATCTTTATCAGCAGGATCAACACCTAAAGCTATTGCCGGAAGTCCATCAGTAGCTAAATTTACAAATAATATTTGTATTGGAAGTAATGGAGTATCCATATAAAATAAAGAAGATAAAAACATAGTTAAAACTTCACCTAAGTTACAAGATAGTAAGTATCTTATAAATTTTCTTATATTATCGTATATTACTCTTCCCTCTTCAACAGCTGATACAATCGTTGCAAAATTGTCATCTAAAAGTATCATTGATGAAGCTTCTTTAGTAACATCTGTTCCGGATATACCCATTGAAACTCCTATATCGGCCTCTTTAACTGCTGGGGCATCATTTACTCCATCCCCAGTCATTGCTACAATATTACTCTTTTTCTTAAAAGCTTGAACAATTCTTAATTTATGTTTAGGACTAACCCTTGCAAATACAGACAGGGTTTGAATCCTATTCATAAGCTCCTTGTCTGATAAATTTTCTATATCCTCTCCAACCATAACCTCTTCTTCACTTTTACATATTCCTAGTTCTTTAGCAATAGCAAAAGCTGTATTTTTATGATCTCCTGTTATCATTACTGGTTTAATCCCTGCCATTTTGCACTTTAATACTGCATCTTTAGCTTCAGGTCTTGCTGGATCTTTCATCCCAGCTATTCCAATAAGTATAAGATTTTCTTCAAGACTACTTCCCTTTACTACATTGTCATCCTTATAAGCTGCAGCAATACATCTTAGAGCATTATAGGACATTTGTTCTACTTGTTTCAATATCCTTTTCCTAGCCTCATAACTAAATTCCATTACCTTATCATTAATTAAAATATATTTGCATCTATCTATAATTTTCTCTGGAGCGCCTTTTACATAACATCTTTTTTTGCCCTCATCTTCCATAATTACAGACATCATCTTCCTAGTTGAGTCGAAAGGTACTTCATGAATTCTTTTAGCTCTTTCTGAAAAAGCTTTTATTGCTTTCCCTTCATTAAAAAATGCTTTTATAAGAGCCGTTTCAGTAGGATCTCCTAATACAACCTTATCGAAACTTTTTTGATTAAAATCATATCCACAATCATTACAGTATACAAAAGCCTTTTTTAGAAGATCATGTTTTATGTTCCCGATCTCATTTATGTTATACACAGTAGAATTAAAGCATATTTTTTCAACCGTCATATTATTTTGAGTCAAGGTTCCAGTTTTGTCACTACATATTATAGAGGTACATCCTAAAGTTTCAACTGCTGGAAGTTTTCTTACTAAAGCATTTCTTTTTAGCATCCTTGATACTCCTAATGCTAATGCAACAGTTACAATAGCAGCCATTCCTTCAGGTATTGCAGCAACAGCTAGACTAACTCCTAATAAAAACATCTGATACTTATCTTGTCCTCTTAATATACCCATAAGTGTTACTATAATACATATAGCAATACATATAACAACCATTACCTTACCTAAAGATGCCAACTTCTGTTTTAGAGGTGACTTTTCTACTTCTATGCTATCTAGCATATTTGCTATTTTTCCCATTTCTGTTTTCATCCCTGTATTCTGAACCTTAGCAATACCTTTTCCTCTTAATGAAATAGTTCCCATGTATACATTATTATTTTTACCTTCACAACTTTTTTCAACACCCACAGATTCTCCTGTAAGTAGTGATTCATCAACTAATAAATTGTTTCCTTCTAGGAGCATACAATCTGCTGGTATTCTATCTCCACTTTCTATAATAATTATATCTCCCGGAACTAGGAACTCTGCATTTATAACCCTTACTTCACCATCTCTAATTGTTTTGGCTGTGGGTGCCGCGAGATTTTTAAGCGCTTCTAGAGACTTCTCTGTTTTATATTCTTGAATAAACCCAAGAATTGCATTCATAACTACTATAATAATAATAGTTATTGCATCAGCCTTTTCTCCCATAAATGCCGATAAGATGGTTGCTGCGATTAATACCCAAATAATAAAGTCATTGAACTGCTCCATAAATATTTTTAAAGGTGATATTTTCTTTTTCCTCTGAAGTACATTATTTCCATACTCTCTTAACTTTCTTTCAACTTCATCATTTGTAAGTCCTCTCATCATGTTTTTTTCACTACCCATGTTCTTCCCCCTATCCTTATAAGCAATACTGTACTTATCTATTAAATTCACCTATAAAACAATATATGAGTAATACCTACTATCTTATGAGAAATTTATATTTTTTTATAAAATTAATAAACTTCATTGATTTTATGGTAAAATAGTAAAGGAAAATTTTTATTTGTTTGTAGGAGGTACTACTAGATGAAAGATGTAATTTATATTACAGGACATAAGAATCCGGATACTGATTCCATTTGTGCTGCTTTGGCCTATGCTGAATTTAAAAATAAATCTGCTGATTTAAATGCTATCCCAATAAGACTTGGAGAAATTAGTAGAGAAACTCAATTCGTATTGGACTATTTTAAAGTAAGAAAACCAAAATATGTAGAGAGCTTAAAACTTCAGGTAAAAGATTTAAATATGGATAAGGTAACCCCTGTATATCCAGAAACATCACTAAAAAAAGCTTGGAACATTATGAAAGAAAATAATGTTAAAACTGTACCTGTAGTTGATAGCGATAATGTTTTTCTTGGTATCGTAAGTTTATCAAATTTAACTTCAACTTATATGGATATATGGGATAATTATATTTTAGGTAAAAGTAACACTTCTTTTGAAAATATAGTTGATACCCTTTCCGGAAAATCTATATATAAACATAAAAATGCAACAAGCTTTATGGGGAAAATTTTAGTTGCTGCTATGGAACCTGAAAGTATGTCAAAGATTATGGAATCAGGTGATATAGTTATTTGCGGTAATAGAGAAGATACTCAAAATTCAGCAATCCGAAATAAAGCTTCCCTTATGATTGTAACAGGAAGTCATGATGTTTCTTCATCGGTAATTGATGCAGCATCAAAAACAGGATGCTCAATTTTAAATACACCTTATGATTCATTTACTGCAGCTAGAATGCTAATACAAAGTATTCCTGTAAAATATGTAATGACTGCTGATGAAATAGTCAGCTTTAAAAATACAGATTATGTTGAAGATGTAAAAGCAATAATGGGTAAAACTAGATTTAGAAGTTATCCAATACTTGATAGTAATAAAAACGTGATAGGTACTATCTCTAGATATCACTTAATATCTCAGATTAGTAAAAAAGTAATACTTGTTGACCATAATGAGATAGCTCAATCCGTTGACGGACTTGAAGATGCTGAAATAGTAGAAGTTATTGATCACCATAGAATTGCTGATATTCAAACTGGAAGTCCTATCTATTTTAGAAATGAACCAGTGGGATGTACTTCTTCAATAATCGGTTCAATGTTCTTTGAAAATGACATTGTTCCTTCTAAAGAAACTGCTGGTTTACTTTGTAGTGCTATTATTTCTGATACATTACTATTTAAATCACCAACTTCAACTAAGTTCGATAAAACTATACTAAATAAACTTGCAAAAATAGCTGATATAGACGTTGAGGAATATGCAAAAGAGATGTTTAAAGCTGGAACTTCTCTAGTTGGTAGAAGTGTAGATGAAATATTCAATACGGACTTTAAGCCATTCACTTTAGGCGATTATAAAATAGGAGTTGCTCAGGTAAGTACTATGGACTTAAGTGGTTTTGATCCTTTAAAGGCTGAGATGCTTGATTATATGAATAATAAATGTGAAGCTGGTAAATATGATTTACTTGTTTTACTATTAACTGATATAATTCAAAACGGATCAGAAGTTATAGCAGTAGGTGAGGAAATTGAGTTAGTAAATAAAGCATTCAATGTAACCTTATCAGATAACTCGGCTTACGTTCCTGACTTATTATCAAGAAAGAAACAAGTTATACCACCCCTTACAGCAGCTATTGAGTCAATTAAATAACATAGAAAAATGCGACGCAATAAACAAGAATTGCATCGCATTTTTTGTATTTTTACATTTTTAATAAGTTTTAAAAGCTATAAAGGAGCTTAAGAAAATCAATAAAGAAAGTATACATATAAAATATGAAAGAGATAAATAATCTTTTATATGTGAATAATTTATTTTTCTATTATACTTTCCATAACTTTTTATATAATCAATATTTTTAATCTTAAAATAATAATAAAAGTTAACTTCTTCTACATATGCAGCTAATATATATGCGTTTAATAGTGGTGTACTAAATAAGCTTTCTATGTATTCCCCTTTATAATCTACATATAACTCTTTATTTTTCACTATATAAATTACATATAAAACTAGCTGCAATATCATAGATGGTACAATAGTAAGAATCGTCCAAATTCTTATAAATAATTTATACTTACTTATGTAACTAAAGTTATATAATAATGTATATATTAAAGCAAACCAATTACCAAATAATAATACATATAGTAAAGGTGCAATAAATCCACATATATTAGATCTTGTTATTGTGGTTATTGTATTATAAAAATCTGGCTTCTCTTTTAAATTTAAATTGTTTCTCTCGGTGCTACTTATGTCTATTACTATAAAAGCCACAATTGCATTATAAATCTCTTTGTGAAAAAATCTTGTTAGAACAAAACTAATTGCTATTCCAATTATTAAATAAAATAGTTGAATTAATGTTACGCTTCTAATAAATTTACTTAACCTGTCATCAATTTTTTTAATCAAAGCTTGTCTATCAAATTTCCATGCTAAAATACTTAACAAACACCCTATGCCATAACCTATCCCAATATTATCCACCCCCAAATAAAAAACTTCCTACAAATATATTATTACAATATATTATGTAAGAAGTTTAGATTTTAGTTCATATTATTATAATTAATTCTAAAATTAATATAATAAATTTATCTACCTTTTAAATTGTTTGCCATTTGCCACATTTCATCTGCAGTTCTAAGTGCAGTTGAATTTAGCTGAAAAGCTCTCTGAGTTATAATCATGTCTGCCATTTCTTTTCCTAAATCAACATTTGAATTTTCAACAAATCCATGAAGAATATTAGTGTTACTACTCTCAAATACAGCTATTTGTTCTTCATTTCCTGCTGCATTTACAGTAGTTCCTGGAATATAAAGATTCTCTCCTATACTTCTCATTGAATTATCTCCAATAACATTATATATAGGTATTCTAAAGTTTGCATAGCCTTCCCCTTGAAGATTGCCTTTATGATCTACTATAAAGGTTTCTTTCGTAAATCCAATTCCTGAAACATTTATATTTTCTCCATTATTATTTAATATAACAAGCCTATTTCCGTTATTATCTACCACAGTTCCATTACTATCTATACTAAAGGAACCCTCTCTTATATAAGCTTCATTTCCATTAGCATCTATTAACCTAAAAAATCCTTCTCCATCCAAAGCTAAATCTGTATTATTATTAGTTTGAATTAAATTTCCTTGTGAATTATCCTTTTGAAATTCTGAAGCTTTTACTCCAGTTCCAGTATAGGGAGGATTATTTTCTCCTCCAACATTTCCTTCTACGGGATAACCTTTTCTCTTCAGTGTTTCTTGTACTAAGTTATCAAAACTTACATCTATTCTTTTATAGCCAGCAGTATTAACATTAGCTAAATTATTAGAAATAGCATTCATCTTATCCATCTGTGCTGACATACCACTTCTAGAATTCCATATACTCCTAATCACAAAAACACCGCCTTAATATATTTATACTCTTCCGACTTCATTTACAGTTTTACCTAAAGTTTCATCTAATGCTTGGACAACCTTTTGATTACTTTCAAAACTTCTCATAACCATCATCATATCTGCCATTTCACTCATAATATCTACATTAGACTTTTCTAAAGATGTTTGCTGTATCTTAACTCCTTCAGTTTCTATAAGATTTTCACCATAATATAGATTACTATCTATTTTTCTTAGTAAGCTATAATCTTCAAAATCTGCAATATACATTTCATAACTAGGAACATCATTTAAACTAATATTTCCATTTTCATTACATTTAATTGTGGAGATTTTTCCATTTCTAACTACATTAATAGGTTCAATGTTTCCCGTATTTATATTTCTTCCTAAGACTTTATCTCCACTATTATTTGTGAGGAATCCATAACTATTAACATGGAAATGCCCATCTCTAGTGTAATAGTTTTCAGAATTAATGCCATTATCTCTCGCTACTGCGAAAAAACCTCTTCCTTGTAATGCAAAGTCTGTATCTTTACCTGTAGATTCCATAATTCCTTGCTGAAAGTCTACATAAGTTTCATCTATTTTACTCCCCATTGATAAGCTTCCAATTACATTTCTAACATTAGTTCCATTAACTACTTTATCATAGTTTTGAATTAAAACATCATCAAATTTTTTTGTAATTAGATTGTCTTTTTTATACCCAACTGTATTAGCATTAGCT
This sequence comes from Clostridium sp., assembly GCA_036677665.1. Lineage (GTDB taxonomy): Bacteria > Bacillota > Clostridia > Clostridiales > Clostridiaceae > Clostridium_H. Next base: position 112,563 of record JAVBVX010000019.1, read on the forward strand.
AAATTACTACTTACAACACCCTGTTTTGCTTCCTGCGATATAAGTCCTGATACTGCTGTATAAATTCCTCTTATCACTTTTTCACATCCTTACTTTCGTCGTTCTTTATGGTTTCACCTTCTATAACCATATGTTCACCTTTATATTCCATACCATAATCTCTAGCCCTCATTTCAATTTGAGATCTAGATAAATTTATATTTATTTTAACATTTAGCATAAATATGGTTGCTATTAACATTCCAATTCCTATGCCTACTAGCACTTTTCTATCACATATAAAATCAACTATATATTTTATTTTAGATATAATTCTTTTATTAATAATACTTCCCCCTTACCAATCTTAAGGTTATTAGATATCTCCTCTATGCTTAGTCCTTCATCTAACATTTTTTGTATTTCTTTTACCTTAATATTATTGTTAAGCGACTCCTTAGCATCATCCATTTCTATTTTTGTTGCACTTTTTTCACTCTTTTTAGTATTATTAAAATCTATATCTACTACGTCATTTATTTTATCGTTATATTTGACTATTTCTTGATAAGCATTTGTATCTTTTGCATTCTCATTTTTAAGAATATCATCTTTTTTTATATTTATATTATAATTACTATTTTCTATTTTTTCTTCTAAATCAACCAACTGTGTTTGAACCTCTAATAATGTTTCTGCAAATTCCCGTCTAAGTTTCCCTATCTCTACTTGAAACTCTTCCATATTATTTTCAGCATTATTTAAAACACCCTTAAAAGATCCTTGTTCCTTTGATATAGCCTTTAAGTTAAATACTATCAATACAGTTGCAAGAATTAATAATGCAATGGTTGTTACCATTTACTCACCTCTTAATGTTATGTAAATATAAATTTTACCCATCCTAATAACTATACGGAGTACTTAAGCTTACTCATCATTTTTTTAACATTTAAAATAGCTCTACTATGTAGCTGACATACTCTTGATTCAGAAACACTTAATACATTTCCTATTTGCTTTAGAGTCATAGATTCATAATAATAAAGCGTCAAAACTGTTTTATCCTTTTCATTCAGCATTGCTAGGGCTTTTGTTAAATATTCAACCTGCTCCCTCTCTTCTAATTGCTTTTCTGGGTTAGGACTTTTCTCGTCTCGAATGGTCCCTTTGAGTGACATATCATCATCTTCCGAAAAAATTAGATCCTCTAAAGATATAATTGAAATATAATTTATAAAGTTTTCTATCTCTCCAACTTCTGATAAATCTATTTTTAGTTCTTCTGCAATTTCTTTAGTACTAGGTTCTTTTAAATTTTTTCTTTGCAAAGTTTCAATAGCACTATTATACCTATTTAACTTATCCATAGCGCCTTTAGAAATAGGACTATTTTTTCTTATTTCATCTATCATAGAACCTCTTATTCTTATAGAAGCATAGGTAGAAAACTGCATTCCCTTACTTTCATCAAATTTACTTAGAGCATCCATAAGTCCAATCATACCATAACTAATCAAATCTTCAAACTCAATATATTTACTTTTCCCTATTATAACTCTTGAGGCAATATATTTAACTAAGGGTATGTACTTTTTTACAATTTCTTCTTTTAAACTTGAGTTACTCGCTATAGCCATAGTTTAGTCCTCCTTTAGTCCTTTCTTCATTTGTTCACGCATAATTGCAAAAACTTGTTTAATTATTTTATCTTCCTCAGATACCTTTAATTCAACAAAACTTACTCCACAAATTTTTTCCCCTAATTCATTTAAAGTAACTCTTTTAACTTCACATTTAACTAATATACTTCCTTCTTCCACTGGCAAAATCATAGCAAGTGTGCTGTCTTTATTAACCTCTAATTCAGCTTTTAGTCTTACCCCACCCCCACTTATATCTAGAAGTGTTCCCTTTATAAACTTTAGTCCTATTAGAGCTTCTTTACTTAGTTTTTGTTGCCTATCTATTAATGCACATCTTACGTCCAATAAAACAGGTACTCTTACAAACTTTCTTCTCTGAATTTTCTTAATTTTATCTTCATCAGGTATAACTATCCAAATTAGAGGTATATTTGATTTAGTTCTTTTTACGGCTATAGACGAAAATTTATATATATTACTAGCATCATAGTACAACACTTCTATTCTTTGATTTATTCTTAATGGCAAATATCCACTATCCTTAATTGGTATACTTATAGCTAAATACCCATCTTTAACATCCTGAACATCACATAAGTATATCTCTTCATCTGAAATTATTTCTATTTTATTATTAATTTTGAATTTTATTTCTGCCATAATAAATCCCCCCTATGAAAAGATGCTAAAAATCTTTTTAAATAATCCTTGTACCCCTTGTCCCTTATTATTACTACTCCCTGATAATCTTAATGCCACTTTTCTTAAATCTACAGCAGCTTCACAGTTTGGATAATTAATAACAAAAGGTCTCTGCTCTCTAACAGATTGAATAAGTCTTCTATCCTCTGAAATATTCCCAAGATGTTCTAACTTCATGTCTAAAAATCTTTCAGAAGCATTCTTAAACTTGTTAAATGTAACTTCTCCTTCTTTATCATTCAGAACTCTATTTATAATAACTTGTGCTGATGATTTTATATTAAAGTGATTTACAGCTTTAATTAAACTGTATGCATCAGTAAGAGATGTAGGCTCCGGAGTTGTTACAACTATTAATTCTTCACAGCATTGTATAAATCCTAATACTGTTCTATTTATACCTGCTCCAGTATCCATAAGTATATAATCAAATCCTTTTAATGATGCTAATTTATTCAAAAATTCGCTTCTCTTTAGCTCATCTATTTCATCAATTTTATTTATTCCTGAACCACCAGGTAATAACTTTACTCCATGAGGACCTTCTATTATTACTTCATGCATTTCCTTATTCTGAAATATAATATCATATACATTATATCTAGGTAAAAATCCCATCAAAACATCATCATTGCCCATACCTACATCAGCATCAAAAATCAGTACTGACTTTCCCATTTGCTGAAGAGTAATTCCTAAATTTACAACAAAATTACTTTTACCAACTCCACCCTTTCCAGAGGTTACAGTAATGATTTTAGCTTTATCTCCATCATTATCTATATTTAATTCTGATTCTCTAGCTAATTGTCTGAGCCTTTGAGCTTGATCTAACATATTATTTCCTCTCCTAAAATAAGGTCAATAACTTCATCTACATTAATTTTTCTAAAATCATCTGGTACATTTTGACCAGTGGTTACAAAGCTCAGCGGCTTACCAGCACATTGTAATATATTTAGGATAGAGCCATAAGTTGTAGTTTCGTCTAGTTTAGTTATTATAACGCTATTAAAGTTTAATGTATTGTATCCTTGCACAATTGAGCTAATATCTTTATCTTTCGTTGTAGCACTTATAACAAGATGTATATTATTTGTACTAATCTTTTGTATAAAAGAATTAAGTTCAGCAATCTGCATCACATTCTTACTACTTCTTCCTGTTGTATCAATTAATATAACATCACAATCCTTCATGCTTTCAAGAGCTGACTCCATCTCTTTTACAGAAAATACACTCTTAAAAGGAATGTTCATTATATCAGCATAAGTATTTAATTGCTCTATTGCTCCTATTCTATAGGTATCTATTGTAATAAGTCCTACTCTCTTTCTTTCAATGAGTGCAAGTCTACCAGCCATTTTAGCAATAGTTGTAGTTTTGCCTACTCCTGTAGGTCCTGCTAAAACTATAACTCCTTCCATTTTAATATCCGCTAATGAAATCATGTCCTCAATAGCCCTCTTAATCTTTTCATCTTCACTTAAGTTTTCCTCTATAACATTAGCTCTAGCTATAATTGTTTTTATTAATTCCTCATTTAAATCATTTTTTTCCAAATTCAACTCTATTTCGCTTTTATGAGATATATTTTCATTTGAACTATTATTTATTTTTAAAATCATTTCCTTCATTTCTTGCATTTCCTTAAAAAGATCATTATTAGATGATTCTCTTGATTTTAAAAGATTTTCAAAGCTATTTTCTTCTTTATCTTTTATTGGAACCTTTGTTTCCATAGCCTTTTTTATCGCATCTATACTACTTTGCATATCTGTTTCTATACTAGATTTATTATTATCTATAGCCGCCGTAACTTCCATTACTTTTGGCGAAAAAATACCTCTAAAACCAGGTTTCTTAATTTTTCTTTGACTTATTATAACTGCATCTTTCCCTAATTCATATCTTATTCTGTTCATGGCCTCATTCATGTTATTAACTATATATTTCTTAATAATCATTTATAAGTTACAACTCCTTCAGTTCTTATTTCTACATCATTTGGTATTTCATTTAATGAAATAATGTTCAAATTAGAAAATACCATTTCAGTAAGTCTTCTAAATGCAGGTCTGATTTTAGGAGAAACTAATATAACAGGCTGATTTTCATAAAAATGAACAGTGTCTAAAACATTCTTTATAGAATCGAATATTCTACTTGTAGTTTCAGGATCCACAGCTGGGAAAGATCCTTGCATTGATTTTTGAATGTTATTACCAATTAACTCTTCTAAATCTGGGTCAAGTATTGCTACTGTAATCATTCTATTCTCATTAATTAATGGATTACATATTGTTCTTGCAAGAGAAAACCTAACATACTCTGTAAGAAGTTCAATATCTTTAGTAGTTCTAGAGTTATCTGCAAGAGATTCTAGTATAGTAACCATATCTTTTATAGATATTTTTTCTTTTAAAAGATTTTGTAGAACTTTTTGAACTTCTCCTATTGTCATCAAATCTGGAATTAGTTCTTCTACAACTGTACTGTACTTCTCTTTTACTGTGTCTATAATTATCTTAGTTTCCTGTCTTCCAAGTAGCTCATAAGAATGTGCCTTTATTGTTTCAGTTAAATGAGTTACCATAACAGTTGTAGGATCTACAACTGTTAAACCTTTAATCTCTGCTTCTTCTCTTTGATCATTGTTTATCCAAATAGCTGGAAGCCCAAAGGTTGGCTCTATAGTCCTAATTCCTTGAAGTCCTATTTCATCACCACTAGGGTCCATACATAGAAGCATATTAGGCATTAATTCTCCTTTAACTATAATAGTTCCTCTTATTTTAATTACATACTCATTAGTCTTAAGTTGAAGATTATCTCTTATTCTAATAGGTTGAACAATTATTCCCATTTCAATTGCACATTGTCTCCTTACAGATGCAATTCTCTGAAGCAAATCTCCTCCTGAGGCTTCATCAGCAAGTGGTATAATTCCATATCCTATTTCTATATCCATTGGTTCAACTGCAATTAAACTAGTAACATTTTCAGGCTCTCTTTTTTCTGTTTCACTAATTTCTTGTTGCTCAGTTTCTATTTGCATAATAACCTGTTCCTTTTCTTCTTTGTACATAAAATAAGAACTTATCCCTGTAGCTACTGACAAAACAAGAAAAACTGGAATTGGCATTCCTGGAATAAACATAAAGAATAGAAGTACAGCTGATGCAATTGCTAAAACCTTTGGAAATCCAGTTAACTGTCCTAAAAGTACATTACCAAAATTATCTTTTGTTGCAGATCTTGTTACTAATATACCAGATGCAGTTGATATTAATAGTGATGGTATTTGAGCTACTAGTCCATCTCCAATAGTAAGTCTTACGTAGGTGGTTACAGCCTCTCCTGCTGGCATACCCTCCATAACTACACCTATTATAATACCCGCTATTACATTTATAATAGTTACTATAATACCAGCTATAGCATCTCCTTTTACAAACTTGGATGCACCATCCATAGCTCCATAAAATCCAGCTTCTTCTTGAATCTTAGAACGTCTTTCTCTAGCTTCAATTTCTGTTATAAGTCCTGCATTTAAATCTGCATCTATACTCATTTGCTTTCCTGGCATAGCATCTAGTGTAAATCTAGCTGAAACTTCTGATACTCTACCTGAACCATTAGTAATAACAACAAATTGTATAATAGTTATAATTAAAAATATAATAACTCCAACTACATAATTTCCACCTACAACGAAGTTACCAAAGGTTTCTATAATATCTCCTGCATTATGGTCTGTTAATATAAGTCTTGTAGATGAAATATTAAGTCCTAATCTAAAAAGTGTTGTTATTAAAAGCAATGTTGGAAATACAGAAAATTGAAGAACTTCTGTAGTAAACATTGTAAGGAGCATAATTACTATTGCTATTGTTATATTAAGTGCAAGGAACATATCTAGTACTATTGTTGGCATTGGAATAATAATCATAAGAACTATCCCAATAACACCAAAAGCAACTATCATATCCGTATAGCTTCTTATATTTAGTCTTCTTCCGTTTTCCAAAGCACTCACCCTCTACTTTCTCTTTTTCATTTTGTATACAAGAGCTAAAATCTCTGCCACTGCTTGATACATTTCCGATGGAATTTCATCCTCTATATCAACCTTATCAAACATTAGTCTTGCTAATGGTTTATTCTCAATAATAGGTATCTCATGTTCTTTTGCAATTTCTTTGATTTTTATTGCTACATACCCACTTCCTTTAGCTACAAGAGTAGGTGCATTACTTTTTCCAGATTCATATTTTAGCGCTATAGCTATGTGAGTTGGATTGGTTATAATAACTGATGCATTTGGAACATTTTGCATCATTCTTCCCGTAGCCATCTCTCTTTGTCTTTGTTTCATTTTACCTTTTACCTGAGGATCTCCTTCCATTTGTTTATATTCTTCTTTAATTTCTTGCTTTGTCATCCTCATATCTTTTTTAAATTGATACTTTTGATAAATAAAATCAACCAATGCTATAGTTCCAATTACTAAGGTTATTCTAAGAAATATACTAGTTATCAATTCAAAAATTGTACTAACTATCACCGAAAATCTTAAATTACTTACCACTAGAACTTGTCTAAAATTATTTTTTAAAAAAGAATATCCCACAGAAGCAACAATAATTATTACTGATATGTTTTTTACTAGATCAACTAGACTTCTTAGTGAAAATATCTTTTTAAATCCACTTATTGGATTTAACTTAGAAAAATCAGGTTTAAGTGGTTCTGTTGAATTAATATATCCAGTCTGCATAATACTTCCTCCTATACCCAGAATCATTATAGGAATAGCAAGCGGAAGAACCACAATAGCCACTCTCCAAAGTATAGTAACTATTATTCCCTGTAAAGTACTATCATTTAATTGAATATTTAGATATACTCCAAAAAACTCAACAATATTAGATGCAAATGAATTTGCTGCAGTTTTACCTAAAGTTATTAAAATAATGGTCGAAGTTAATAGTGTTATAGCTGAACCAATTTCTTTACTTTTTGCAACTTGTCCCTTTTTCTTTGCTTCACTTAGTTTGTGATGAGTTGGATCTTCTGTTTTATCATCTGAAGAAAATATAATTACTAGAGGTAATAGCTTATATAGTTGCCTTATACTAGCTGGTATATTATTAAAAGCTACACCTATAATCTCGTAAAAAAATGGTAAAGATAGTGATATTACACTTAAACCTAACAATATCTTTATTGGAAGACCCAGAATCATCACATTTAACTGTGGTACAGTTTTAGCTACTAGTCCTAATGTTAAATCTGTTAATATAATAATCAATACAATTGGTATTGCAATTCTCAAACCTAATTCAAAATAATTAATAAAAACTTCAACTATGTGCATTGCACTATTTTGAGATATTATAAATCTACCTAGACTTACTGTATTAAAACTTTCAACCAAGGCTTTAATCAAAACATGATGTGCATCAACAATAAAAAATATAACTAAACTAAACCAATATAGAAGTCTTTCCATAAAGGTAACATTACTATTAGCATTTGGATCAAACATAGAAAGCATAGATAAACCGATATTCATATCTATTAGAGACCCTGCAATTCTTATGCAATCAAAGCATATACTTGTTATAAAACCTAAGGTAAGACCTGTAGTAAATTCACTTACAGCATATATAATTAATTGAAAATTGTTATTTATATTATTTAAATTTCCGTAACCTAAACCGGGCGCAATAATATAAGCTAAAATTACAGTAAACATAACTTTTAAAATTGGTGGAGTTCCCTTCGGAAAAAATACGGGTACAACAAGAATAAATGCAAATAATCTTAAAGATATTAGAATAATTGCAGTAAAAAATCCCAATTCAATCAATTTAATCCCACCTAATGCGTTATATTTGCAATAATTTGAAAAATTCTTTCTGTAAATCCTACAACGGTATGAGTCATAAATTTAGCTGCTACTAGTCCCACTAATCCAACTGCTATAAGTTTAGGTACAAAAGTCAACGTTTGTTCTTGAATTTGAGTTGTAGCTTGAAATATACTTATTACTAAACCTACAACTATAGAAACAATTAAAATAGGAGCTGATGTAAGAATTCCAGTATAAATAGCATCTTTTAATATTCCAATTACCATATCTTCACTCATCTATATCACCTCACTAAAATCCCATTACTAATGATTTTACAAGTAAGTACCATCCATCTACCATAACAAATAATAAAAGCTTGAAAGGAAGGGATATCATAACAGGTGGTAACATAAACATCCCCATGGACATCAGCACACTTGCTACTACAATATCAACTATCAAAAATGGTATATAAACTAGAAATCCTATCTTAAAAGCTGTGTTCATCTCACTAATAATAAATGAAGGTATAACGATATGCATAGGAACATTATCTTTAGTTATTGTTGTCTTATCTACTTTTGCTATATCTAAAAACAAACCTAGATCCTTTTCTCTTGTTTGCCTTAACATAAACTGTCTTATGGGAGCTGCTGCTTTTTCTATAGCCTGTTCTTGATTAATAGTATTTTTTAAAAATGGTTGTATAGCTTCTTTATTTATTGTAGTATAGGTTGGTGCCATTATAAATATAGTTAAAAATAGAACTAGTCCAACTAAAACTTGATTAGGAGGAGCCTGCTGCGTTCCAATAGCAGTTCTCACAAATCCAAAAACTACAATAAGTCTTGTAAAACTAGTCATCATAACTAAAAATGAAGGCAATAATGAAAGTATCGTTAACATAATTAACAATTTAATATTGTCCACATAATCTTTAGGTGTTTGGGATTGGTCTACAGATATATTAATATTCGGAATAGGTATAGTCTCAGGTGCTGCATAAGCTCTAATACCATGTAGTAGCAAAATGCTAAACAGCACTAAAAACACTAAAGTAATTTTCTTTTTTCTCATAGTTTATCTTCCTTAACTTTTTTTAGTTTTATTATTAAATCCTTTATACTTTCGTATTGGGGTATAGTTTTTGTAGTTTCAATATTAGCTAGTTCTTCTTGTGGAATCTCCATGTGTATTTCTACTCTTCCTTGAACTGTGGAAACTAAATATCCTTTTTCTCCAATTTTAATTACAAGTAAACTATTTTCCTTAGATAAGGATAATCTATCAACTACCTTCATATATCTACCATTTTGTATAGTTTGAAGCTTTGTTCCTCCATACTTTAAGAATGAATATATGAGAAATATAATAAAAGGTAAAAAAACTACAATTTTTATGAACATTTCAATTGTTTCTTTTGCTCCCAATTTTCATCTTCCTTACTGTTCTTGAACTATTATTTCATAGAAATAAACATCTTCTATTTTTCCCTTAGTTAGCAATGTATTTATTTTATCCTTAATTTCTTTTTTTAATTGAGCATCCTTTGTTCCATCAAAATCTTCTGTTTTTTTACTTCTAAGAATAGCATTAACAGCATCTCTCATCATTGGTTTTTTTTCTTCTAGTTCAGCTGGTAATTCTTTATGGTCTTTTGATTCGCCATCATAACCAATATATATTTTAGTTTTCAAAAACCCACTAGACTTATCTGATTTTAAATTTACTAAAAAATCCTCCCCTAAAGAAAAACTTTTAGGATTTAGCACTTTGTCAGTTTTAATTACAGTAGTGGTTGTTGGCTTCATTTTAGTAGCAACAAAATATCCCCCAAAGACACCACCACCAAGTAGTACTGCAACTAATAAAATAATAATAAGCATTTTAAATAAATTTCCTTTTAATCCTTCTTTATCTTTAACTGCTTTTTTCTGCTTGTCAGCCATATTAATTCTTCTCCTTTACACCTGCACTTGCTGTAATTAGTATATTAACTCTTCTATTTTTTGCTCTATTA
>JAVBVX010000020.1:0-12282 GCA_036677665.1 Clostridium sp.
ATACCAAAAGATTACAAGAAAAATTAAACGGCCTTAGCCCAATGGAGTTTAGGGCTTTAGCCGCTTAAATTGATTTTTATTATTTCCACTGTCTACTTGACAGGGTGCAGTTCAAAATTTCTGGTCTTTATCTATTTAACCTTATACTAGTTAAATTAAAACTATTTTATTGTAACTTAAAATTATTAACATCTTCTAGAGTTTTAGAAGCCATAGTAGAAAGCATTTCTGCTGTTCTCGCTACTTCTTCTGAAGAAGAATTTAGTTCTTCAGATGAAGCTGCTATTTCTTCTGAAGTTGATGAACTCTCTTCTGCTACCATTGATGCTGTTTCAATTTTACTTATAATCTCATTTTTATCTTTATTAGCCTTATTTATTTCTAAGTTTACACTTTCTATTAACGGAAGAATACTTTCTATTCCTTTAATTATTTCTTCAAAAGAATCTATGGAGTTGTCCACTGTAGTAGCTTGATTTGAAAGTTCCCCATTCACTTCAGTTGTAGTTTCCATAACTGCTTTAGTTTCTGATGAAATTAAAGTTATCAAACTATCAATTTCTGCTGAGGAGCTCTTACTTTGTTCAGCTAATTTTCTTATTTCATCTGCAACAACAGCAAATCCTCTTCCTGCTTCTCCTGCTCTTGCTGCCTCAATAGCCGCATTAAGTGCTAAGAGATTTGTTTGATCTGCTATACTATTTATAAGAGCTGTAATTTCATTAATTTTATTAACACTCATTCCAAGATCAGATATTTTAGTGCTTACATCTTTAAAAGATGAACTTACATTGTTAATAGATGTTACTAATTGTGTCATTTTATCATTACTTGTTTTCGCCATTGTATTTACACTCTTAGCATTTACATTTACACCTTCTACAGATGAAACAATATTATCTATAGCATTTCCAAATGCATCTAAAATATTTGTAATATCCACTAATTCAGCAGCTTGAGAAGCTGATCCCTGAGCTATCCCGTTTATAGCACTAGCCACTTCTTGTGATGATGATGTCATTTCTTCAGACACCGCCGACAATGATAAGGCTTGATCGTTTACAAAAACTGTACTTTTCTTAACTGACGTTAATATACTTCCTATTTCTTGAATAGTCACAGCTAAGTCTTTTTTCATAATTCCAAATTCAGTAGTTTCATTTTTTTCTACTTCTGCTGTAAAGTCTCCTGAAGAGATTACCTTTAGTATACCTGAGAATTCTTGTATAGATAATTTTATTCCACCAAGAATCGCTAAAGATAATGCAGAAACAACACCTATTAACACTATTATAATAATAGTAAATGTCGTTTTACTACTTTGATAGCTTGCTTTAGACTTATTATTAACATCTTCTGCATTCTTTCCATGATAGTCTACAAGTTCTCCTATTAATCTAGATATTTCCGTTCCAACCTCACCAGCTTCTAGTACTAAAGACGTCTCTATCACTTCTCCACGCTGTTTTTTTTCTCTTATGTTATTATATAAGTTCATATAAATATTGTATTTTTCAGATATAGCATTTATTATCTCTAAATCCTTACTCCCCTGAGCTGAAGCTTCGTTAAATCGTTGTAAGTGTTCTTTAATTGTCGCATCATTTTTTGCTATAGCTTGGACATTTTCTTCGTTATATGCTCTATCTATTACCTTTGTAAAAGAGTTTCTTAAAACACCCATTTCTCCATTAATTTGACCTAATCTTTGAATTTTTAAAAGCTGCTTCTCATAAACAGTATCAACGTTTTCACTAAGCTGACTCATCTGTCTTAAGCCTACAAATCCAATTAATCCGGTACTTACAATAGATAATATCCAAATAGTAATAATACCGTAAGTAATCTTTAGTTTTTTCAATTGTTTCAACACTTTTGCTTCCCCCTATTTTTATTTCTATTTATTTATATTTTGTTTATACTTTGTTTATACTTTATTTATACTTTGTTTAAATATTATTATCGTTTAACCTAAAGTTAACTTTATAATATTTACTTTTAATTTTAACTTATTAGAACATAATACCACAAAATACCTTAGTTTATCATACCACAAATAAAGAAAATTTCAATTGCTATTAAAATTACTATTAAAATTACTGCTATATATATATTAAATCATATTTATAGTTCCTCAAAGAACTAAATTATTCGAGATTTTTACATGTAGTTAATCCTTATGTTTTTCCCTTAATATAATAATGAAAAATTTATACTTATCTCGGAATTTCGCTTTTAAAAAACTGTAATTTAAGTTATACTTAATTTCAAAATACAGTATTATTTATAACTATTTTTAACTTTTATTTACCATATTAAAAAGGGGGCAGAATGGAAATGGACAATGTTCTTATAAAGATATTTGAAAAAGAACACCAAGATTATCTTAGAGATGAATCTCGTAAAGTTGGTGAAGCTGAATCTATATCTTTTCCTAAAAATGAAAAAGAAGTTATTGATATATTAACAACGCTAAAATCACATAAAAGTCTAGTAACTACTCAAGGAGCTCGTACTGGTATAACTGCTGGTGCTGTTCCACAAGGGGGCCATATTTTAAACCTAAGCCGAATGGATAAAATAACAGGTCTTCGATATGATAATAATGCTAATACCTTCTTTCTTAAAGTACAAGCTGGTACTATGCTAACACAAATAAAAGAAGCCTTAAAGAATAAAAAGTTTGATGCTGAAGAAAGCTGGGATAATGACTCTTTGGAAGCTCTTAAAGACTTTAAAGCTAGTGAGTCCTACTCTTTCTCTCCAGACCCTACTGAAACCACTGCAGCTATTGGAGGAATGATAGCCTGTAATGCTTCTGGTGCTTGTTCCTTTAAATATGGCCCTACAAGAGATCATATTGAATCCTTGCGTGTTGCTTTGATTAATGGGGACATCCTCTCTCTTAAAAGAGGGGAACATAAAGCTACTGATGGGCATTTTTCTATGACTACAGAATCAGGCAATATAATTGAAGGAAATATTCCTAATTATATTATGCCTAGTGTTAAAAATGCCTCTGGATATTACACTTCACCTGATATGGATCTAATAGATTTATTTATTGGCTCCGAGGGAACCTTAGGTATTATTACTGAAGTGGAATTAAAATTAATAAAATCTCCTGCTGTAACTTATGCTTTAACTGTTTTCTTTAGCAATGAAGAAAAGGCTTTAAAATTTGTTAGAAAAGTTAGAGAAGAATCTACTCCAACAGCTGTAGAGTTTTTCAATAGTAATGCTTTAAACTTACTTAGAAAAGGAAAAGAGACTATTCCTGCTTTTAGTAAACTTTTAGATCTACCTTCTCACTTTCATACTGCTGTTTATATTGAATATCAGGGTAAAGATGAGGACGAGGTTTTAGATATGATTATGAAAGCTGGTGAATTAATAGAAGAATGTGGAGGAAATGAAGATGATATCTGGCTTGCTACAAACCATCAAGCTAAAGAACAGCTTCACTTTTTTAGACATGCAGTTCCCGAGGCTGTAAATCTTCTTATAGATGATCGTAGAAGAACTTATCCTGAACTTACAAAGCTAGGAACTGATATGGCAGTTCCAGACCAAAATCTTGAGGAGATAATGAATATATATAATGAAAGCTTAGAGAAATCTAATCTAGAATCTGTAATCTTTGGACATATAGGAAATAACCATGTTCATGTAAATATACTTCCAAGGGATATGGAAGATTACGCTAAAGGCAAGGAACTCTATAACTTTTGGGCAGAAAAAGTTATCTCCATGGGTGGATCAGTTTCTGCTGAACATGGTATTGGTAAAATGAAAACTCATTTACTAAGTAAAATGCTAGGAGAAAACGGCATAGAAGAGATGAAGACTTTAAAAAATATTTTCGATCCTGAAAATAGACTAAATAAAGGGAATCTTTTTGAGGAATAGATGAAATCTTTATAATTAAGGAGAGTATAACTAGGTTTTAATTTACACAAAACTAGTTATACTCTCTTTCCTAATGATTAATATCTTTCTAAGCAACTATTATATAAAAACTCAAATATACTATCAGCTTCTCTTGTATTGTAGAATTCAACCATTAAAGTGTTGAACTGCAATCTATCCTTTACTTTTATATTGAATATTCCTTGACCATTTGATATTAAAATCATATTGGATACCAGTCTAGAAGTTCTTTTATTTCCATCATAATAAAATTTATTTAAAGCTCCCCATAAAAATATCTCAAAAGCCAACTCTGTTTTACTTTTACATCTTTCTATTAATTTAGGCAATTCACTTATAAAAATCATTTCTAATTCTTCAGCTCTTGGAGGAATAAATTCAGTACCAGCTACTCTAACTTGACCAGTCCTAAATGTACCACTAATTAAGGCTTCATCTTTAGCAACTATATCATTAAATTTATTGAAAATACTAATATCGATTGATACATTATTTTGTATAACCTTATCAAATAAATAATTCCAAGCATTTCTAACACTAAAAATTTGTTGTTCATCACTTACTTTATGCCCACCTATAGTAATTCCATCAAGTAAAGTTTGTACTTCAGGATAAGTAAATGGATTTCCTTCTAAACTAGCCATATTAAACACAACATCTGGCAATAATTTTTTAACCAACATTACTAACCTTTTAATATCTAATGCCGGAAGTATATCCTCATAAGATCTATTTCTATTAAATAACATAATAGACCTCCCCATTAAAATTACTTTTTATTATACCTATAATAGATTATTATACAATCCATATATTATTTATCTTTTAATAGTAATACATTAGAAATAAAACTTAAAATACCTCCAATTAATATTAATACTAACTCATACCAATTAAAGTGATATCCAAATTTACTCCAAAGTATAGAATAATATGGTTTTAATTGAATAATAGAAATAAGCATTATAACACTAACAAACATATTACTTAGATATATATCTTCTTGAGTTAATTTGTATTTTTTTATTATATTGAGTACCACTAATAATAATATTAATACTAGATTTATAATACTAACAAACAGCATCTCATTATATGTAGATATTACACCTAACATAGTAATACTATATCCCGTTAAGGATAACATAACATTTTTTTTCATAACTTATTCTCCTAATCTGATATATTAAACATACAACAACTTATCATTCAAATAAGCTCAAAATGAAGATGTTTTTTATTTAATATATTCTTTTTAATATTTTCTTAATAACGATAATATGAATGGTTAATTGTTTTATCTTTTGAAACATAAATCCTTGAAGTAGATTCACTACCAATTTTAAATCCTTGTGATTCATATGCTTCTTGAAGTTGTATATCTAATTCTCCTACTAATGAACCATTTATAATAAAATAAGCATTATTTCTATTTGGTATAGTAACTATTGGGTCGAAATCCTTAACAAACTTCACCCTTGAAATATTATCCACCTTACAAAATGCAGTACCCTGTACATATCCTGCTATTTCTTCGTTAAGATTAGGATAAAGTTGAACTTCTAATGCCATACCTGAAACTAGATCAAAGAGAGGTCCTTTAGTATCTCTCCATTTTATCACTTTGATATATGTTGATGCTAACGCAGATATTTCTGACGTGGTAAAATTGTTAAAATACTTATTTTTTAAATAGTTAACAGATTTTATATTATTTTCTTTAATCATTAAGTTGTAATAATCCTTAACAGAATATCCTTCCACTACTACATTATCAGATTGCTCTAATTCCGATAATGTACATACTTTAGAGTTAATATTTTCATTTGCTTCATTTTCATAAACCAAGTTAGTAAATAATATAGCTATCAAACAAGTTGATATAATAGCTAAGATTTTTAAAGCCTTTTCATTCATTATTAATCCCTCTTTTAAAAATATTGTTTTCAGATATTAGATAAAAAAGTTCAAAAAAAGTTTCACTTTTCTTCAATTTTTTATATCTAATTTATAGAAAGAACATATTTTTATGCTTAATAAATGACTTTTAGTTTTACCTCAACATCCTATGGGTGGGATTTTATCACCTTTCAAGTAGTTATTCATAATCAATAAAAAGAAAGTTCATAGCAACATATGATATACATATTGCTATAAACTTTAGATTTTACTTATAGGTATATTATACTACTCTTTACTTTTCTCAATTAAGATCTGGTACTTTAACACTGTTCTAAAAACTCTTTCTCCGAGGTGCTAGTACAATTATAGCTTTTTATATTTCTTCCACCCATCTTTGAAAAATAGTAAGTATCTCTTCCAGGTTGCTCGGACCACCATTCCCATGAAATGTATTATTACTAACATTACAATACATCCAATCAAGCTCACTTCGTTCAATATCTACTATTCTAAATTCTTTGTTTTCCAAACTAGTATTAGTTAAATCTATATCTACCATCCACCCAGGATTATCTAATGTTGATATATTAACTCCATAGCAATGTTCCCAATCTTCATCACAATTTTGTAAATACCAGTTTTGTATCCATTTTAGTATATTCAAATATTATCACCTCTTTAGTGGTATTTCCCAAGGTATTGGTGCTCTAACGTCACCAGGTACTGTTTTATCATGTACATGTGGAAGTAGTCTTTCTTTTGTTACCTTGTTAAAATGTGGTTCTCCTATTCCATCATATCTTTTCTGACTATCAACCCCAGTTGGATTCTTTTCATTTACAGTCCAAGTCTCATAATTCGTTATTTCTCCCGTTTTAGAATCTTGTTTAAATGTAGTATGATCCCCTTGTGCATTTGTATCTGGCACAAGTTTATTTTTTGACCTACCGCGTGTAGATGGTTTTGTTTGTTTTTGTTGAGGACTAGCTGTTTGCTTTTTTCCATCAGCTGTACTCTCAACATAGTTTATTTTGTTACTAACACTTGAAACTAATGGCTTAACAACTGTATGGTAAGCATATACAGTTGTTAAAGCTGCCGCAATAACAAAAATTGCTTTTACAGCTATAAATGCAAGAGTTATAGCAAATCTCCCATCAGAATCATACATATTTACTGGATTATTCAAAGAGTAGGTAAACATATTTGTAGTTAGTACTTCGCCAGGCACACCAACTATTCCATCCGCATTAATAAATCTTCCCCACTCCGAATTATAATATCTACTCTGCAAATAATACAACTCAGTCTCGGTATCATACCTATATCCTCTATATCTATAAGGATTTTTAACTCCTACACTGTCTTTCATCGTACCATTTATAGATACTAATTTACCCCAACTATCATAAACATAGCTTACAACCTGCACACCATCTTTATCATGTAGTCCTATTATATCTCCTTGAGCATTCCTTATATACCAATATTCTACCCCATTAAGGTTCATAGATACAAGGTCACTTGAAGCATCATAAGTGTAATATATCTTATCAGTACCATTATCTTCAAAGGTTACCTTGTCACCTACAAGACGATATTTTGTTGTTACTCCATCTACTTTCTTTTCAGTTCTTATTCCATCTACATTATACTTGAAGCTTATATTTTTGCCATTACCAGCAAATTTAAGGAAGCTCTGAAATTTTCATTCCAGAGCTAAGCGATTCACGCCAAATCATATATTTGGGTTCTCTGCTTATGTCTTCCTTCTTCCCAAGTGTATGTGTAGTTATCATAAGTTTTTGGATTTCCTATTGAATCATAAGTTATAGGTTTTCCATTATACTCTGTAAGTTTATCTTTCCAATTAGAGTCTTCATATTTATAATTAGTGTATATTCTGTCTTGAGTTCCATATATGATGTCTAGCTTTTGTGTTAGATTTCCACCAGCAGCATAACTATAGATTACTGTTTTATTAAGAACTTCATTGTCTTCTTGTATTAGCTGATTCAATGCATCGTAGTAGTATATTATTTGCTTTCCATTAGGATCACAAGTGTAGGCTATTTTCTTTGAGTTATTATCTATTTCTTTTACCTTTGCTGTTGTAGTGTTTGCATCAGTTCTAGCTTCAAAGCTGTATTTTGTTGTGAAATTAACTGATTCGCCTACGGCTGTTTTTTCTACTATAGAAAAGTTATATTCAATTTATATATTGCTCTGAAAGTTTTCATAATGACATGATTATTTCTAATAAAATTTTATAAGCCCTAACCCAAACTCCTACGGATGGTGATTTTATCAGCCTTCAAAAGGTCATACATGGTTGATAGAAAAAAGGTTCATAGCAACATATAAACACATATTGATATGAACCTTAAATTTTACTTATATACACAATCTAATTTGTACGTTTCTAGAGTAAACTGTGATACCTTGGCATCAATACTTAATTTCATTATATTTCCTTTGACTTTTTGTTCACAATCTCCGAGGGGCATCATAATATAAAGTTAAACTTTATAATCTACTCCTTCCTAACGCAAAAATCCTCTAAAATACATCTCTATATTTCTTCCAACTGTATTCCTTTTATATACCTTAACTTGTTAATCTCATCATCAGTATTATTTTCAATATAACTAAATTGTTCATGAGCAATATTTATAATCCAGGGATTCCTATCGTCTTTTAAAAAGCATAAATCTTCTAAGAGCATGGGTTCTATCCATGAGTATAGCCCTTTTGCATACTTTTTTATTATTTCCTTTGTTATGCCATTTAGTTTAAAGTAATACACTATAGCATATCCATCAGTCCTAGTTCCCGGCCAACTTTGTTGCTTTCTTTCTTCTACTAAAAAATTACTTAACTCTTTTAACAAGCTCTCTGAACTTTTACTTAAATTACCTTCTTTCCGTCTTACTAGAATAAATTCATTACATATCTTTGTAGCTAAATCAACTAATTCTTCATATGCCTGATCTTTTGGCTCAGTTGAAAAAATCCACATATTTCTCATCTCCTTTTAAATTTTAATAAATAAAGTGTATTTGTTTATTTATCAAAGAAAATATGTCCACCTACGCGACCTTTCAAATGATAGTGGTACTTATTTTCGGGATGCCAATCGTGTATATCAGGCTTATCAGGACTTCCATCCATACCACCTAACGTGCCTGCTAAAAAAACAGCATGTAACTGTGACACAGCATAAACATCTCCACCGGATAACACCCTCTCTTGAGCCTGATTAAGGTTTAAGGGCTCTCTAATGTCTATTCCTCCCCCTTTTTTTCTTACGGCTACAAAATAATCACTCTTCTTTTTTTCCGTCTTAGTGATAGGTATAGCAACTATTTTGGTTTTGGTTTTTGTTTTTACTTGTGTTTTTGACTTCGTTTTAAAAGTTGGCATTGGCAATGTAGTGGTTGATTTCGAAACTAACGGCTTAACAACTGTATGGTAAGCATATACAGTTGTTAAAGCTGCCGCAATAACAAAAATTGCTTTTACAGCTACAAATGCAAGCGTTATAGCAAATCTCCCATCAGAATCATACATATTTACTGGATTATTCAAAGAGTAGGTAAACATATTATGTGTCAGTAATTGTCCAGTAGCTCCTAATACTGAATCTCCATTTATAAACCTTCCCCACTCCGGATTATAATATCTACTTTGTAAATAATACAACCCAGTCTCGGTATCATATCTATATCCTCTATATCTATAAGGATTCTTAACTCCTAAACTATCTTTCATAGTACCAGTTATAGATACTAACTTACCCCAACTATCATAAACATAGCTTACAATCTGAACACTCCAGTAAGGTGGAAGTCGTAAAAAGTTACAAATTTTACAAAATTCTTAAAAACACTTCTAAAAAACTTTAAATATAGCTTAGAACAAATCAAAAATATTTGTCTTGCCAAGTTCAAAAGCATTTGATGAGAACTTAAATTTTATTCTACGGCAAGATTCCTATATGTATAGCCAAATACATGAAATTTGGGAATCCCAAACCCTTTTATTATATGAAAACCGCCCTTGTTTTTGCAAAGGCGGTAATAGGTAACTGTTTTGCTTTTTATTTTTCTCTTAATATCAATACCCAAATTCACTTACTAACTCTTTATTTTTTTAATTGCCTTTTCTGCTTCTTTTCTAATCCATCTTTTATCATGATGTAAAAATGGCTCAATATACTTTATTAATTCATCCTTCTTAAAATACCCTAAAGCCATAATAGCATGACCTACTACATCATCATCCTGTAGTAAATTAATAAGCGTTGGTATAGCTTTTTCACATCTTAGTTTGCCTAATAATATAACAATCATTTGTCTAGATGTTCCATTAGCCTTATCCTTTACCATTTTAATATATTTTTCTTCGAATCTTTTGTCTTGAATTGAATATAAAGCATCTCCTACAGCCCATTTATCTATTGTTATATTATTACTATAATATAATAATATCAAAGTTTCTGTAGCTTCATAGAATCCTTTGACACCAAGCATTCCTACGATAGCCTCTTTGAAATTCTCTTTTTCAAACACATATAAATATTTTATCAATATTGGAATAAAGTTCTTAATTTTTCTTTTCATTGCATTCAATTCATTAAAATCTTCTACATAAAAGCCCATATTATTAGCTTCTTCAATTAATTGTTTCATTAGCATTTCATCTTTATCCATTTCTATCCTCATTGAACTAATCTCCTATAAACATATGAATTATCTTGCCACTATCAATATATTGTTGAAGAGGCCCTGATATTTTTGTATCTGGACGTGTTTTCAAAATAAAATCGTAACCTTTTTCATCTGCCCAAAGACTGAAATCTTTGAGTTGGCTAGTTAACCCTTGAGATTTTACATTTTTAATTTCTGTTAATACTTTCTTTGATTTATCTAAAGCGTCTGGTATCCTGTACTTTGCAGTATTAGTTAAAGACTTTATTCGTTCAGTGTTTTTTATTATTTTAGCAGCCTTTTCTCCTTGTTGCCCTAATTTTCTTGCATTTTCCATCTTTTGAGTAGCTGTTGTTGCAGCCGTTCCAGCTGTAGCCATATTTCCTACTATAGCTTCAGATGCATATCCTAGCCCTGCACCTACCAATGCCCCTGCTGCTGCACCAGCCAGCATATATTTCCAATTCCATCCTGTATTTACTCCTGTAATTACTGCTCCTGCTACAGCTCCAACTCCTGCTCCTATAATCCACCAAGCAATATTTCCTGTTGGATCTTCCATGTTTACAGGATTATTAAGACAGTATGAGAATACATTATGAGTTAAAAGTTTTCCTACTTCTCCACCTAATGAATCCGCATTCAACATGCGACAAAATTCAGGGTTATAATATCTTGAATTCAGATAGTACAACTTAGTCTCTGTATCATACCTATAGCCTCGATATCTATACGGATTCTTATATCCTACACTTGCCGTATTATTTGTTATGTCTGTACCACTACCATCTTTTATGGATATAAGCTTCCCCCAAGAATCATAGGTATAATATGAAATTATAGCTCCATTCTTATCAAGTAATCCAATAATGTCATTTTGAGCATTCCTTATATACCAATATTCTACACCATTAATATTCATAGATACAAGGTCACTTGAAGCATCATAGGTATAATATATCTTATCAGTACCATTATCTTCAAATGTTACCTTATCTCCTACAAGACGATACTTTGTTGTTACTGTTTCGTTGCCTATTGTAACCTTTTTCTCAGTTCTTATGCCATCTACATTATACTTGAATCTTATATTCTTGCCGTTGCCAGTAAATTTAAGTAAGCTCTGAAATTTTCATTTCAGAGCTAAGCGATTCACACCAAATCAGCACTCTGTGTAAGTGACTTGTATCAAATCAAAGATTTGAGCAATATACTTAAGATTTGGGTTCTCTGCTTATGTCTTCCTTCTTCCCAAGTATATGTGTAGTTATCATAAGTTTTTGGATTTCCTATTGCATCATAAGTTATAGGTTTTCCATTGTACTCCGTAAGCTTATCTTTCCAATAGGGTCATAAATGTAGACTATCTTCTTTCCGCTATTATTTATTTCTTTTACCCTTGTTGTTGTAGTGTTTGCAGCAGCTCCAGCTTCAAAGCTGTATTTTGTTGTGAAATTAACCGATTCGCCTACGGCTGTTTTTTCTACTATAAAAAGTTTATATGAAACTTATATATTGCTCTGAAAGTTTTCATATATGACACAGTTGTTTCTAATCATATTTTATAAGCACTTACCACAACTCCTACGGGTGGTGATTTTATCACCTTTCAAAATGCCATTCATAGTTGAGCAAATTTCATATTTTTAAATAGTTGATATAACTAATTTTTTTATAAATCAAAAAGGAGATTCACCCCAAATTGTTGAATATATTAAGTGCAAGCAAAATCACCAACAAA
>JAVBVX010000021.1:0-4804 GCA_036677665.1 Clostridium sp.
TAATAATCCGGCCTTATATTTAAAACTACTTGAAATAAAAGCAATGGGAGAATAATTTAATCTTTGAATTTCATCTAATGTTTAATCTATGTATTAATTGATTATAGCAATAATGGGAAGTACAGCAATTTATTAAATGTTCATTAAGTGAAGGGGATGGAAATATGTATAATGTGGAAATTAAAAATTGCAACAATATTACTATGGGACATTTTAAAATATATCCAGAGAAGCTAAACATCAAATATGGAATTAATGGAACTGGAAAAACAACAATTTCAAAAGCAATTGATTATTTTAGTGATAATGATAAACTGCAAACGCTAAAATCCTTTTATAGTGAGGATTCAGCCTCTATTACAATAGAACCAGCTTTCAATAATGTCTTGATTTTTGATGAAACTTTTGTAAATCAAGTGGTTTTTAAAGAAAATGAAGTTATAGGAAAGCCTTTTGAAGTGTTCATCAAAACACCAACCTATGATTCGAGAAAAGCAAAATTGGATGAACATCTGGCAATATTGAGAAAATTAATGGAAGAAGATAATGAAGTTGTTGAACTAAGGGACAAGTTATCAAAATTACTCGGAAAGTTCACAACAACTACTAGTGGAAGACTTAGCAAAAAAGGGGCATTAGGTAGTCTGTTATCTAAAAACAATCTTTATAATATACCAATTCAATTAGAAAATTATCGGTCATTTATTTCGGATTCAGATAACAATATAAATTGGATTGCATGGAAAACGCAGGGAGACAAATTTGATACAATTGATAAGTGTCCCTTTTGTGCAGAATCATTACCTCAAACTCACGAGGTGCAAAAGAAGGTTTTTTCTCAAACTTACAAAAAAAGCGATAGCCAAAATTTGAAAGAAGTTATGGATTTATTGGAAAGTTTAGAGGTTTATCTTGACCCTATTCAGTTTAGTACGCTTATTTCCTACATAAAACAAGATACTCCAGAAGATACGATACAACTTGTTATTAACAAGTTGTACACTGAATTTGATCTTCTTTTGAAAAAATTTAATGCTATGATTAATTTCGGTAAGAAGCAAATTGCAATTGCTGATATATCTACTCTTGATACCCAAATAAATAATATGGAGATACCCGCCGACCTTTTAATGTATTTTGGTGGGGATTTAATTACTGACATAGTTGGTCGAATAAATGAAAATGTTGAAAGCCTAAAGTCAGAAGTCGGAAAAATTAAAGAAGAAATGGGTTCTCTAAAGGGTGTTATGCAGGCCACAATAAAGGAATCACAAGATGATATCAACAGGTTCTTGAAAACAGCAGGCATTAACTATGAGCTTGAAATACAAGCAGAGGACGAAACCAACAGTAAAACAATACTAAAGCAATGCTTTAGCGACGAGAAAACAGATGTTTCAAATATCAGAAGTCATTTAAGTTGGGGAGAAAAAAATGCATTCTCATTAATATTATTTATGTACTATGCAAAATCGCTAAATCCAGATTTAATAATTTTAGACGACCCTATCTCATCTTTTGATAGTAATAAAAAATTTGCAATATTGCACAGATTGTTTAAAAAGGATGTTGGTAAAAAGGATGTTTCTTTTGCTGGAAAGACAGTTCTTTTGTTAACCCATGATTTTGAACCAATTATTGACTTTGTGATTATTGGAAAACTATCTGGTGATTCTGTTACATCTTCTTTTATTTGGAATGCTGGCGGAAAAGTCGATGAAGAAGAAGTTGATTCTATTTCTGATGTAAAGCTGGTTCTTACAGAGAATAAAGAAATTGCTTCAACCTCTGATATTAATATTGTAAGCCGAATTGCCGCTCTTAGAAAATGTTGTGAATTAAATGGTTGCGTTGGAGTGTGGGGGTATGCTTATGAAATACTGTCATGCCTTATTCATGGTAATGAAATAAAAAGAAAAATTGCAAATGAACAGTTCGAGGATATGCCGCCACAGGAAGTCGAATCAGGAATTCAGCTAATAAAAGAATACATTTCTGATTTTGTTTATGAGACTTTAAAAGAGCATACATATACCCAACAAGGTCTTAAGGAGCTTTATCAGCAAGAGCAAAATTCTTATTTTAAACTTCAATTGTTTCGAGCCATGTGTGAGATTTGCAATAAGATTAAAATGTGTCCACAAGACAATGCTTGGTATAAATTCATTGACGAAACCTACCATATTGAAAATGATTACTTGCATTACCTAGATGTTCGAAAATTTAACATTGTACCAACATATATAGCAAGCAAAGTTGACGAAATGATGGCTCCACTATAATCTTATTTGTAAAAATAGCTCCATTGGCTTAACTAGCATCAATTATTTTTGCTCATTTATTGATGGATACAAAAATGGATACGTTTTAAAAGATTGAGTTTTCCATTATGTTTAGAATATGGCAAGCATTGCGCTTGCCAAAAAACTAATTAAACATTAAGCAAGTGGATTGGAATTCACAGCAGATTGCAATAATGAATCATCAACATGAGTATATATTTCTGTTGTGGCAATACTTTCATGACCAAGAATTTGTTGTAGAGAACGGATATCAACGTGTCCATATTTGTACATTAAAGTTGCAGATGTATGTCGTAATTTATGGGTAGAAATATTTTCTGAATTTAATCCAGCTTTGATAACATATTTTTTTATGACATTTTGAATAGAACGTGTAGTTAGGCGTTGTTTATTTCTGGATATAAAAAGCGCATTAGTCGGCACATTCATGTTGTTTCGAATTTGAAGCCAAGTAGCTAAAGATTTTTGTGATGCAGGTGTCAAAAATATTTTACGTTCTTTATTGCCTTTACCAATTACTGAAAGAATATTTGTATTAACTTGGTTAATATTTAGATTAGCATTCTATAAGTAAATGAACAGGTTCTTCGAGTGTTAAATATTTTGGAATTCGTTTAGGAAGTTTAAGGGTTTCAAGTTCTTCTGCTATATTGCTATCTAGTAAATGAGCTTTTGAATTTAGATATTTCCAAAATTGTCTTATGGATACTATTTTTCTAGCTCTGGTTCCTGCGGAAGAATTTAATTCGGTCTGGCAATAAGAAATAAAAGAATACATGTCATCAATTCTGTATTCAAGAATAGTATTATTACTTCGACCTTTAATAATAGTTAAATAATTTAGATATTGTTCTAAAATAGGACAAGTTTTATTAGATTGCATTTTAATGAAATTCCTTTTATTGAAATTGTTACCAATAATTGAATATTTAATTATGAGAAGCTTAAATTTTGTATAATAGCAATTAGGAGAAGTTATAAGCAAATAGAAGATTGGAGTGAGTGAAAATGAAAACAAAAAATTTGATTTCTGCTTATCAAGGTGCTGCAGCGATTGAAGCATCTGAATTAAAAGTTGAAAAGAGATTCAAGGTATTAAAGAGCCATGAAATCAGAAGCTTACATTCTTTTTGCGACATTATGAGTAGCAAAGGATGTAGTATTTCCGATTTTGATGGATTTTATATCGGGTATTCAATTGGACAAATTGGAAAAGAATTTGATTTGCTAAGATTCGGGGATAACCTCACAATTAACATAGAAGTTAAAAGTGAATTAAAAGTTGCCAAGAAAGAAGAAAAAATTCTAAAACAGATGCGAATTAATTACTATTATCTTAAATTCTTGGGTCGTGGTTTAAGGATTTTTACTTATGTTGAAAATGATGGGTTTTATGAATATATTATTCAGTCGGATATAGTAATTAAGGTTGACAAGCAAATAGTTGCAACATGTCTTCAAAGTCATGCTGTTAATTATGCTATTGATCCAGATAAAGAATTTGTTCCTTCGAATTACTTGATTTCTCCATTTAATTCAACTGGCGAATTTCTCAAAGGAGAATATTTCTTGACGACAGCACAGCAAAGAATTAAAGAGGAAGTATCTTTTGAACTTCTTGAAATTCCATTTATGTATTTTTCAATTTTTGCAAATGCCGGTACAGGAAAGACTTTACTGATGTATGATATTGCTAAGGATATGCTGGAGTCTGACAAAAAAATAGCTATAATCCATTGCGGAATTTTGAATAATGGACATCTCAATTTAATTAATCATTATAATTGGAAAATCTATGCAATCAGCTTTATCAATCAATCTACGATTGATAACATTTTTGAAGAATGTTCTATGCTATTTATTGATGAGGCACAGCGTATTAGAGAATTTCAACTGAATATGATTATTCAAAAATCAATAGAGATGAAAATACCTATCTTTTTTTCTTATGATACGAAACAGTATTTGCGTGAAAACGAGAACCGAGATATCGAGGTATACTTAAAATCCAAATATCCAAATATCATTTTGTCTACAAAGAAACTCACAACAAAAATCAGAACTAATAAAGAGATGGCATCTTTTATAACTAATCTTCAAAATATCGGGAGCAGCAAAGATCATTTGCACTATGAGTGTGTTACAATCGAATATATGAATAATATGGATGATCTAAAAGAGTATATTAGATTTTTGCAAAATAATAATTGGATGTCACTAACATATACCACTTCGCAATATAATCCAGATCCATATGATTCACTTTCAGGAGTGTGCGAGAAAAATGCACATAATGTAATAGGCCAGGAATTTTCAAAAGTAGTATTTGTTATGGATGGCAATTTTAAATATAATACAAATAAACTTATGGCAAGAAATGGATACTATAGTGCGCAAGGAATGTTATATCAAATTGTAACACGTGTTATCGATGAGTTAAAAATTTTGGTATTTAATAATCCGGCCTTATATTTAAAACTACTTGAAAT
The DNA here is from genome assembly GCA_036677665.1 of Clostridium sp. Lineage (GTDB taxonomy): Bacteria > Bacillota > Clostridia > Clostridiales > Clostridiaceae > Clostridium_H. The sequence continues at coordinate 4,793 of JAVBVX010000021.1, forward strand.
AAAAGCAATGGG
>JAVBVX010000022.1:0-17590 GCA_036677665.1 Clostridium sp.
AATTCTGAAAATTTCTTATAGTAAGACCTTAAAAGTTCTATAAAAAAACTACAAATAGATGTAAATACAAATGAACTTATTATAGGATTTAAATTAAACATAATTCCTATAGCAACACCAGCAAGAGAGCTATGAGCTAAAGTATCACCCATCATTGAGTGTCTTTTTAGTACTAAGAATACACCAATAAAAGGACAAAGTATAGAAATAAGGACAGATATCATTAGGGCATTTTGCATAAAACTATACTGTAACATTAGAATTAACCTCCTGATATCTTTGTTTATATTCACCTATAGACTGTAGTAGACCATTTCCGGAGTCAAGTTCTAGTATATAGTCAGAATTTATTAAAGCTGCTTTTAGGTTATGTTCAATAGATATTATGGTAATCCCCATATCTAAATTTAATTTCTTTATGATTGAGTATATTTCTTTTTGACTTTGGACATCAATTCCAGTAGAAGGTTCATCTAGGACGATAAGCTCAGGACTCCCCATAAGAGCTCTAGATATAAATACCTTTTGTTGCTGTCCTCCAGATAGGTTTCCAATAAGGGAATTTTTATAGTTTTCCATTCCTACTTTTTCTAAACTTTTTTGTATACAGCTAGTATTTGTAATTTTAATTGCTTTTCTATGAGAGTTAAGTACTTCGGATACAGTTATAGGGAACTCAGAATTAAAACTATCTATCTTTTGTGGCACATATCCAATTTTATTAGTATTAATTGTTATATCGCCACTAGAAGGTTTTAGTATTTTAAGAATAAGTCTTATAAGTGTACTTTTACCACTTCCGTTTTCTCCGAGTATTGATACATAATCCCCTTTATTAATAATTAAGTTTAGATTACTAAGTATATATAGGGGAAGTTTATTATAAGAGAAATAGAGATTGTTAATTTGAATCATAAATTGCCTCCGTAAAATTGTTAAATACTCAAAAATATGTAAAACATATTGACAAGTGTAAAATCTATGTTTATTATATACCTAAATGCAAATAGTTTGCAAGTAAAAAAGGAGAGATTATATGTATAAAAAGATTATTGCCCTAATTGCAACCTTTCTAATCATAATTTCTGTGTCCGCTTGTGGAAACAAGAAATTAAATGAAGTAGGAGCAAATACTAAGGATGTAAGCAATTCCACAAATGATAAAATAGATGTAGTAGTAACATTTAATCCTTTACGAGAATTTGCCGAAGCAGTAGGTAAAGATAAGGTAAATGTAAAGACTCTAATAGAGGGAGCAATGGAACCTCACGACTTTGAACCAAAGCCTAAAGATTTAGAAAATATAAGCAAAGGGAAAGTATTTGTTTATAATGGATTAGAAATGGAGCCTTGGATAGATAATGTTATAGAAACTGTAAGTAATAAAAGTTTAGTATTAGTGGATTCCTCAAAGGGAACTAATGCAATTAAGACAGAGCATGATAAAAAAGAGGAAGAACAAGATGAAGAGGAAGAAGACCATGAGCATGGAGAATATGATCCACACATATGGCTAAGCCTAAAAGAGGCAAAGGTTCAAGCAAATAACATAAAGGAAGCTTTGATTAAAGTAGACCCAGCAGGTAAAGATTATTATGATAAAAACTATAATGAATTTACTCAAAAGCTTGATAGTCTTTACAATGAGTATAATGAAAAAATAAGTAAATTAACTAATAGAAAATTTGTTACAGGACATGCGGCTTTTTCATATCTGTGTAGAGATTTTAATCTAGAACAAAACAGTGTTGAAGATGTATTTGCAGAAGGAGAGCCAAGTGCAAAGAGGCTTAAAGAATTAGTTGAATACGGAAAGAAAAATAATATTAAAACTATATTCTCAGAGGAAAATGCAAGTCCAAGAGTGTCAGAAACTTTGGCAAAGGAAATAGGAGCAAAAATAGAGAAAATATACTCTTTAGAAAGCAAACAAGATAATAAAAACTATATAGAGAGTATGAGAGAAAATCTAGAAAAGATATATATTAGTTTAAAATAGAACATATTTAAAGTTAAAGGCAGGTTAGGTATATCTAATCTGCCTTTAACTATTAAATTTATATGCTGTGCATTAAATCTGATGCAGATAAATATATATTAGTAATTATGTTTATAGTATTCATTTATTGAAAAGGGGGGAGAAGTTCTTTGGTAAAAAGTAATAAACCAAATGCTAATTTATTATTCATATTAAAAATAATATTATTAAATTTAATTTTTTTTATTCTAATCAGTACTGTTATTACATATAGAAATAGTTCTGTAAGCAGAAATGCAGTAGTTGAAAATTTTGCAACTATATTTTTAAGTATAATTCTTGAAGCATTACCATTTATAATAATTGGATCAATAATATCCTCATTAATACAGGTATTTATATCAGAAGAAACAATAGCTAAAATAGTTCCTAAAAATAAAATAATAGGTTTATTTATAGCATCAATAATGGGAATAGTATTTCCAGTTTGCGAATGTGCAATTGTACCTATAGTGAGAAGGCTTATAAAAAAGGGAGTTCCTTTAAATATTGCTATAACATTTATGCTTGCAGTACCTATAGTAAATCCTATAGTATTAGCCTCTACTTATTATGCATTTTATAGTATGCCTATTATGGTAGTTTTAAGAGGAGTGATGGGTTTAATTGGTGCATTAGTTATAGGGTATCTTATAGGGTGGCTAGAAGAAGGGCGCAATCCATTAAAAGAGTCAAATAAGGTAGCAAGCTTACATGTAGGCTGCAGTTGTGGACATGATCATAGTGGTCATCATCATGAACATAATCATAATCACAAGTCTAAAATCAAGGAAATAATTGAGCATACAAGCTCAGAACTATATGACATAGGTAAATTTTTAATACTTGGAGCTTTTATAGCTACAGTGTTTCAAGTATTTGTTTCAAGAAGTTATATATTACAACTAGGAACTAACAAAGTATATTCAGTATTTGCCATGATAATATTTGCATATATTATATCCTTATGTTCAGAGGCAGATGCTTTTATAGCAAGAACTTTTTTGAATCAGTTTACTACAGGATCTATAGCAGCCTTTTTAGTATTAGGACCTATGATAGATATAAAGAACACATTAATGTTAGCTTCAGGTTTTAAAAAGAGATTCATATTACAGCTTACACTTCTAATTTTTGCTGTATCTTTCCTTATGAGTGAGATTGTAAACATAATAGGTTTATAGAAGGGAGAAGACGTATTGTTAAAAAAGTTTAATATAAATGAGGCTTTATGGTTTATTATACTCCTAGGTTTTGCAAGTTACTTTTTCTATCTATTTATGTCAGGAAATATTGAAATTTTTATTCATCCAAGAATGAAAAAGTATGCTATTTTTGCTTTTTTAGTATTTTGTATTTTAGCCTATTTTCAAATAAATAAGCTTTTTAGTTATAATGAAAATAATCAAACTATTAGAAAAGGTTATCTTATATTTTTAATTCCAATTTTACTAGGATTTATAGTTAATCCTAAAGGATTAGATCCAAGTATAGCTAATAAAAAAGGCTTAAAGTTAGTAGGTCCAAGTGGTGAAAATATAAGTATATTTAAAAACAATGAGAGTGATGATAATAAGTCTAGTGAAGATGATGTAATTGAAGTTAATGAGAAAAATTATTTAAATGTAATACAAGATATGGAGAACAATATAGATAAATATAAGGGAAAGAAGATTGTAATTAGTGGATTTATTTTTAAGGAAGATAGTTTTAATGAGGATGAGTTTGTTGTAGCTAGAATGTTAGTATCCTGTTGTGCTGCAGATTCTGAATTCATAGGTTTAATGTGTAAGTGGGACGGCTCAAAGGAATTAGAAGATAACAAGTGGGTTAAAATCCAAGGTACAATTGATGTTACAAACTATAAAGATAAGGAAAATGATAGAATAATACCTGCTATACGAGTTAACAGTATAGAAAAGATAGATAAACCTAAAAATGAATATATTTATCCATAAGTGAAGTGTATGGATAAAAAAATGGAAGAGCTAATCCTCTTCCGTTTTTTTACTACAATTATTACAATAGCCATATAATTCAAGTTTATGATCGGTTACTGTAAAACCGCTGTTATTAACTTTAGAGGCAAATTCTTTTAGTGGACAGAAATCTATAGTCTCTGTCTTTCCACAATTTTTACATATAACATGATGATGATGATGGTCACTACAAGTAAATTCATAACTTGAAGAAGAGCCATTTATACTTGTTTTATGAACAATATCAATAGCTTCTAAAACTTCCATATTTCTATATACTGTAGATAAGTTAGTTTTCTCATATTTATTTTTAGATCTTAAATATATCTCTTCTACGGAAAGAAATTTACCGCTATTTTCAACAAGAACTTCTAGTATAGATTTTCTTTGCTTTGTAAGTTTATATCCTTTTTCCTTAAGTGCATATTCTATTTTATCCATATTAGTCATATATAACACTCCTAGTACGATTTAATCATATTTTACAATACTAATTCAAGGTATTCAATGATTAATAAATAATTATCTATAACATTTAATCATAGGATGTGTTAAAAGATACAATAATATATGATAAAACTTATCTAGTCTATTTATTATAATTTTAAAGCTAAAGAATATAATAATGTAAAAAAAGAGTATAATAATTAATAAAATGATTATCGTAACAAGGAAATAGGTAATAAATATATAAAAAATAAATAAAAAAGTTATTGATTTAATAAAAAGGTTTATGTATAATAAGAATAAATAAAATTAGTATTGTTAAAAACGATGAGAGGGAGAGTACTTATAAATGGATTTCTAGAGAGCTGAGGACGGTGGAATCTTAGCATGAAGTTTATAAAGGAAGAACACCCTTGAGGATCTAATCGAAATTTTTAAAGAAAGTAGATTTAGACGGAAGTTCACCGTTAAAGGAACTAGGTATCAATTAGATATATTTATTTAATTCGTACTTATTTAAGTGAGCAGAAATGCTAACAAGGGTGGCACCGCGAATATAATCGTCCCTATACAACTTAAGTTGTATAGGGATTTTTGTTTTTTAAATTATGACTAAGAATAATGGAGGAATTAATATGGAAAGAGTATTTATAAAAGATTTGATAAGTGAAAAACAAGATAGAGTATTAGTTAAGGGATGGATTCATAAAATCCACAGTTTAGGATCAATTAGTTTTGTGCAACTTAGAGATAGAACGGGAATAGCTCAAATTATAGTAGATAAAGAGAAGATAAATGATCTTAGAGCAGAGGCATCTGTAGAAGTTATTGGAGAAAAAGTTCTCAATGAAAAAGCACCACAAGGAATAGAAATTCAAGCAGAAGAAATTAGAATAGTAGGTAAAGCTAGTTATGACATTCTGCCTTTTGAAATCAATAAAAGAGATATTAATGCAGCTCTAGAAGTGCAGTTAGATAATAGAGTAATGAGTCTTAGAAAACCTAAAGTTAGAGCAGTATTTAAAATACAAGAGGAGATAGAAGAAGCTTTTAGAAAGTATTTAAGAGATAGAGGCTTTTCACAAATACACACACCTAAAATTATAGATTCTGGTACAGAAGGTGGAAGTGAAATGTTTACTGTAGACTACTACGGAAACAGAGCTTTCCTTGCACAAAGTCCACAGTTTTATAAACAAATGATGGTAGGAGCTGGATTTGAAAGAGTATATGAAGTGGGGCATGCATATAGAGCAGAACCGCACAATACTTGGAGACATCTAAGTGAATATGTTAGTCTAGATGTAGAAATGGGCTTTATTAAAGATGAAAATGATATTATGGATTTAGAAGAGGGGTTTTTACAGTATTTATTTAAACATCTTGCAGAAACTTGTAAAAGAGAGTTAGATATGTATGGAATAGATTTAAGTGGTATGCCAAGTATACCTAGAATAGCTTTAAGTGAAGCACAAGATATTATATTAGATAAGTATGATAAAAGATCTCCTGTAGGAAACTTAGATGCAGAAGGAGAAAAGTTATTCTCTAAATATGTAAAAGAAGTGTATAATAGTGACTTTGTATTCTTAACCAAGTATCCTATCTCAAAAAGACCAATGTATACAATGCCTTGTGAAGAAAATGTAGGGGCTACAAGAAGCTTTGATTTAATCTATAAAGGTGTTGAAATTACAACTGGAGGACAAAGAATACACGAATACGATATGTTAATAGAAAATATAAAGAAATTCGGATTAAATCCTGAGGACTTTAAGTTCTACACTGATTTCTTCAAGTACGGAATGCCACCACATGGAGGCTTTGCTATAGGGCTTGAAAGACTTACAATGAAGATATTAGATTTACAGAACATAAGAGAGGCAACACTTTTACCAAGAGATTTAAAAAGAATGACACCATAAAAGGAGTGATAAGAAATGAAGGTTAGTGTTAATGATGTTCAGTATATTGCGAAGCTTGCAAAGCTAAAATTTAGCGATGATGAACTTGAGAAGATGACTAAGGAATTTGAAAATATATTAAATCATTTTGAGGCAATAGATAATGTAAATTTAGATGATATAAACTTAAATGAATTTAATAAGGTAAATACGGAATTTAGAAAAGATGAGGTTGTAGTTTTTGAGGATAAGAAAAAATTATTTAGCAATGTAAAGTCCATGAGAGGAACAAGTATAGAGGTACCAAAGGTTATAGAATAAAGGATGGTGAAATTTATGAACATAGAAAAATTAACGGCTTTTGAAATAAAAGAAGGTATTCAAAGTGGAGAATTTTCTTGTGAAGAAGTAGTTAGAAAATTATACGTAAAAATAGATGAAGTAGATAAAGATGTTAATGCTTACTTAACTTTATGTGAAGAAGATGCTTTAATTCAAGCAAGAAAAATTGATAGTAAAGTAAAAAATGGAGAGAAATTAGGTAAACTAGCTGGAATACCTATTGCGATAAAAGATAATATCTGTACTGATGGAATTAGAACAACTTGTGCATCAAAAATGTTAGAGGATTTTATTCCTCCTTATGATGCTACTGTAATTAAAAAGCTTAAAGAAGAGGATGCAATAATTATAGGAAAAACTAATATGGATGAATTTGCGATGGGTTCTTCTACAGAAAACTCAGCTTTTAAAATTACAAAGAATCCTTTTGATTTAGATAGAGTTCCAGGTGGTTCTTCAGGAGGATCCGCCGCAGCAGTAGGTGCAGGGATTGCTCCTTTATCTCTTGGATCTGATACAGGTGGTTCTATTAGGCAGCCAGCAGCCTTTTGTGGTGTTGTAGGATTAAAACCAACCTATGGATTAATATCAAGATATGGACTTATAGCTTTTGGTTCTTCTTTAGATCAGATAGGTCCAATGGCGAGAAGTGTAAAAGATTGTGCTCTTTGTCTAGATGTAATTAAGGGAGAAGACCCTATGGACAATACTAGTCTTAAGCAAGATGAGGATTTAAGTTATTTAGAAGGAATAGATGATGGAATAAAGGGCATGAGAATTGGTGTTCCAACAGAATTTCTAGGTGAAGGTCTTAATCCAGAAATAAAGAAATCAATATTAGACAGTGTTGAAAAGTTTAAAGCTTTAGGTGCAATAGTTGAGGATATATCTTTCCCTATTTCTGAATACGGACTTTCTGCCTACTATATTATTTCCTCAGCTGAAGCAAGTTCAAATTTAGCAAGATATGATGGTATAAGATATGGATATAGAACTAAGGAATATGATGATGTATATGAGATCATGGAGAAAAGCAGAAGTGAAGCCTTTGGTGAAGAAGTTAAGAGAAGAATAATGCTTGGAACTTACGCATTATCTTCAGGTTATTATGATGCGTATTATAAGAGAGCATTAAAATTAAAAAAGAAGATAAGTAAGGATTTTAAAAAGGTTTTTGAAAAATATGACCTAATTTTAACACCAGTATCTCCAGTTCTTCCTTTTAAGGTAGGAGAGAAGAAAGCAGATCCATTAGAGATGTATCTTGCAGACATATATACTGTAAATGTTAATCTATCAGGACTACCTGCTATTTCAGTACCATGTGGGCAAAGTCAAGAAGGATTACCTATAGGACTTCAGCTTATAGGAGATTATTTTAGTGAAAAGAAAATGTTAAGAGCTGCACAAGCTTTTTCAGGAGGTGCTAGTTTATGAGTTTCGAAACTATAATTGGACTTGAAATACATGCCGAATTAAAAACAAAAACAAAGATATTTTGCAACTGTTCTACAAAGTTTGGCTCAGAGCCTAATGAGAACACTTGTCCTGTATGTTTAGGAATGCCTGGAACTCTTCCAGTAATGAATGAAGAGGTTATAAGGCTTGCATCAAAAGCAGGTACTGCTGTAAATTGTACAATAAATAAGTTAAACAAGATGGATAGAAAAAATTACTTTTATCCCGATTTACCTAAAGCGTATCAAATATCACAATTTGATCTACCTATATGTAGTGGTGGATATATAGATATTAATAGTAACGGGGAAGTTAAAAGAATAAATTTAAATAGAATACATGTAGAAGAAGATGCAGGTAAACTAGTTCACGTAGAATATGAGCCATACACATTGATAGATTATAATAGAGTTGGAGTACCTCTTGTTGAAATAGTTACTGAGCCAGATCTAAGATCTGTTGATGATGCAGTAAATTTCTTAAAAACACTTAAAGAAATTTTAGAGTATGCTGATATATCTGATTGCCGTATGGAACAAGGTTCTCTAAGATGTGATGCTAATATTTCACTTAGAGAAGTAGGAAGTAACAAATTAAATACTAGAGTAGAAATTAAAAATTTAAACTCTTTTAAAGAGCTTCAAAAGGCATTAGAAAAAGAAGAAAAAAGACAAAGGGAACTATATACATTTGGACAGGAGTATAAGATAGTTCAAGAAACAAGAAGATGGGATAGTGCTAAAGGAAAGACTGTACCAATGAGAAGTAAGGAAGAAGCACATGATTATAGATACTTCCCAGAACCAGACGTTATACCTATTGTTATAAAGGATGAAATTATTGAAGAAGTTATAAAAGATATTCCAGAGCTTCCAAAAGCCAAAAGACAAAGATTTATAGAAACATATAAGCTAGGAGAAAAGGAAGTAGAAATTTTAGTTGGAGATAAGAGTCTTTCTATGTATTATGAAGAGTTAATTCTAAAGGGATCAGATGTAAAGGTAGCTTGCAACTGGGTGCTTTCAGAAATACTAAGAGTAATAAATGAAAATAAAATTACTGTTGATGAGTTTTCTATAAAACCTGATAGAATGCATGGACTTTTAAAATTTGTTGAGAGTGGAAAGATAAACAACACTGCAGCAAAAGAAGTTTTTGAAGAAATGTTAAATAGCGATAAGATGCCAGAGGATTTAATTAAAGAAAAGGGACTGATGCAAACAAGTTCTGTAGACGATATTAAGCCTATTGTTGAAGATATCTTAAAGCAAAATTCTAAAGCAGTTGAAGAATATAAGAACGGTAAGACACAAGCTAAAGGATTTTTAGTGGGTATGGTAGTAAAAGCAACTCAGAAGAAAGCGAATCCTAAGGTTATAAATGAAATTTTAGAAGAAATGCTAAATAGTTAGAGTTATAATAATTAAAAGAGGTGCCTATCTTGAATAATATTATATATAATACTATGTCTAAAATGATAAGTTACTTTGAAGGTGACGTGAGAAGAATAAATCACGCCCTCAAAGTACATAATCTTGCTAAAAGTATGGGAGAACTTGAAAATATATCAAAAGATAAACTTTTTATACTAGAATTAGCAGCTATACTTCATGATATAGGAATAAAGGAAAGTGAGAGGAAATATAATTCTCATGCAGGTAATTATCAAGAGATTGAAGGGCCTCCAGTGGCCCGTAAATTATTAGAAGAATTCAACTTAGATCACACACTTTTGGATAGAATATGTTTTCTTATAGGAAGTCATCACACATATAGTTCTATAGATGATATAGATTTTCAAATACTTATAGAAGCAGATTTTCTAGTGAATATATTTGAGGATGGAATAAAAAGAGAAAAACTACAGAGAATAAGAGAGGCATATTTTAAAACTAAGAGTGGAACTAGATATTTAGAAAGCATGTATATGAAATCGTAACAAAGTTACTAAATTTTAAAAATATATGTTTTTGCTAAAACTAAATTATTGTTCATATAATAGAATATAGTATATTAATAACTAATAAATACTAGTTACAAATATTTATATTTGCCTTGAAATAAATATGAATAGATAGTATAATAGTTTTTACTTGGTGATGCCAAGTTAAATATTTAAATTTATGGAGAGATGTTCGAGTGGTTTAAGGAGCACGCCTGGAACGCGTGTGTAGGGGCAACTCTACCGAGGGTTCGAATCCCTCTTTCTCCGCCATAGTCGTGCTAGACGGGAAGTTAGCGGTGTCCTGCACCTGCAATCCGCTATAGCAGGGTTGAACTCCTCGTCGAGGCTTTGAAGTGGGAGGTCTGGCTTATACAAGTGGCGTTGATAACTGGGCCCCACGCAACGGAAACTTATGAACCCCGTCAGATCCGGAAGGAAGCAGCGGTAAGTAAGACCTTTCGTGTGCCGTGGGCAAACCTGGTTTGAGTTAACTGTATAAGTAACGCTCTTACTTCACTGTCGACACGAGGTGCACGACTTTACATATGATTATAAGACGCATAATGTTGCGTCTTTTTTTATTTGATTTATTAAAATTTATCCGATGACTATCTGCCGTAATACTCACATCGCACTCTGCGAAAGCGATTCACACCAAATCGCAGATTTTGGATATTTGCTTAAGTGGGATATAACGGCAGCTACGTCCCTGGATAACGATTTCTAAGATTCAGGTTGAGTGAAAAACTCCACCTGAATCTTAGAACTCTGTTTATTTAAATATGGTATGATATAATAGTAGTAATACATAGAAAAAAGAGTAAGAGGTGTTTCAATTGGCATATACCGCTTTATATAGAGAATGGAGACCTAAAACCTTTGATGAAGTAGTTGGTCAATCACATGTAACTACTACTTTAAAGAATCAAATAAAAAATAATAGAATAGCTCATGCTTATCTTCTGTGTGGTACGAGAGGAACGGGAAAAACCTCGACTGCAAAGATATTTGCTAAAGCAGTAAATTGTCTTGATTCTCAAGATGGAGAGCCTTGCAATGAGTGTGAAATGTGCAAAAAGATAAGTAATGGTCTTGCTATAGATGTTTCGGAAATTGACGCTGCATCTCATAATAAGGTTGATGATATAAGAGATCTTATAGAGGAAGTTAAGTACCCTCCAAGAGAAGGGAAGCATAAAGTTTATATAATGGATGAAGCTCATATGTTAACACAAGGAGCTGTAAACGCATTTCTAAAAACCTTAGAGGAACCCCCAGAAAAGGTAATCTTTATACTTGCTACAACTGATCCTCAAAAGCTACCTATAACTATTTTATCAAGATGTCAAAGGTTTGATTTTAAAAGGATAAAAAGTGATGATGTATTTGAAAGGCTTGTTAAGATAACTAATGAGCAAGAAAGTTTTGCAGATAATAAGAGCCTACAGCTTATTGCAAGAATGTCTGATGGGGCAATGAGAGATGCTTTAAGTATATTAGATCAAGCAATATCTATGGGAAACGGCACGGTTGATTACGAACAAGTAATTAATATGCTGGGACTTGTAACTAATGAAAACTTACTAAAATTAGCAGATAATATAATAGATAAGAATGTAGAAACTTCAATGAGAATTATTGATGATATAGTATATGGTGGAAAAGACATCAATCTTTTTATAAAAGATATGATACATCATATGAGAAATCTTATGATGGTTAAGATTAGTCAAAAACCAGAAGAAGTACTAGATATGTCGGAAGAAAATATAGAGCTAATAAAAAAACAATCGGCAAAAATAAGAATTGAAGAGATAATGAGATGTATTAGGATATTCCAAGAAAGCGAAGAGCAAGCTAAGTGGAGCAGTCAAAGCAGAATATACTTGGAGCTAGCTGTAATAAAAATGTGCAAAGTAGAGTATGATACATCTAAAGAAGTACTGCTAGCTAGAATAAATAAATTAGAAAATATGATTAAAGAAGGAAATATACAAGTAAAACTAAATAATGTAGAAAGTACAAATAATAAACCGGATGTTAAAAGTACAAAGGCTCCTATATTAAAGAGCAAAGTAAGTAAGGAATATGAACCTGTTGCAGAAATGAATACGGATTCTAAACTTACAGTAGAAGATATTAAAAAGTCTTGGAAGGATATTCTAGAGGTTTTTAAGGCTAGAAGGCTTATGGTTATATATGCATCCTTAATAACAGGTAGGATTGAATACTGTATTAATGGCATTATAGAGATAAAATATGAGCAACAATATGCTTTTAATATTAGTAGACTTCAAAAAGATGATAATAGAAAAATAATCGAGGATGTTTTCTCAGAGGCACTAAAAGAGAGAGTAAGAATAAAATATACTGTAGATAAAAATGAAGAAAATGAAAAAACTCCAGAACAAATTTTAAAAGAAACTTTTGGAGAAGATTTAGTAGAAATAATTGATGAATAAGAATGTAAATGGTAAAATATTAAAATGATGAAGTAAAGCTTATAAAGTTAATAGTATAATTTAGGAGGTAATATTATGGCAAAAGGTGGATTCCCAGGAATGGGCGGAATGAATATAAACAATTTAATGAAACAGGCTCAAAAAATGCAACAAGACATGGAAAAGGCACAAGCTGAACTTGAAAATAAACACTTTACAGCAGCATCAGGTGGGGGAGCAGTTAAGGTTACAGTTAATGGTAAAAAACAATTTTTAAATATAGAAATAAATCCTGATGTAGTAGATCCAGATGACGTTGAAATGTTACAAGACTTAGTATTACTTGCATGCAATCAAGCATTGCAAGCTGTAGAAGAAGTTACATCAGATCAAATGAAAAAGCTTACAGGTGGACTTAATATGCCTGGAATGTTCTAGGTGACAGTATGAGTAATTTGGATTTTTATCCTGTAGCAATAGAGAAGTTAATAGAAGAGTTTGCAAAACTACCAGGAGTAGGATATAAAACGGCACAAAGACTTACGCTTCATGTATTGAATCTTCCGGGTGAAGAGGTAAATGAATTTGCTCAAGCCTTAGTAAAGGCTAGAGGGACTATAAAATACTGTTCAGTTTGTGGAAACTACACAGAGAAGGATCCTTGTGCAATATGCTCTAATCCTAATAGAGATGATAGTATTATATGTGTAATAGAACAGCCGAAAGATATTATGTCTATAGAAAAAATAAGAGAATTCAATGGGGTATACCATGTACTGCATGGAGTAATTTCTCCTATGATGGGTAAAGGACCAGAAGACATAAAACTAAAAGAACTTATTAGAAGAGTTAATGATAATGTAAAAGAAATCATTGTAGCTACTAATCCAAATGTTGAGGGAGAAGCTACAGCAATGTATATATCAAAGATTGTAAAACCACTGGGAGTGAAGGTTACAAGAATTGCTCATGGAATTCCAGTAGGTGGAGATCTAGAATATGCAGATGAAGTAACTCTATCGAAGGCTTTAGAAGGAAGAGTAGAACTTTAGATATATTATAAATGAAATTTAGAGTAAGGATATCGTAAGATATAGCCTTACTCTTTTTTTATTTATATTTTGAATATAGTTATGGAATATATGGAAAGAATATAAAAAAAGACATTATTAAAGGAGCTAAATATGCCAAGGTTAAAATCCGGTAAACCATCTTCAAGAAGAGAAATAGCCTATCTTAGTTTATCAGGGACAACGCAACTACATATAAGAAATCCATTTGTGATTGCTGCTTGGTCATTAACTTTTCCAGGCATGGGACATCTTTTACTATCAAAGTATTCAAGAGGGTTTTTCTTATTTATATGGGAAGTAGTTATAAATTATAAAGCAAAAATTAATTTATTGATATTCTATTCTTTTATAGGTGATTTTGAAAAGGCAAAGGCAGTTACAGATATACGGTGGATGTCTCTTTATATACCTACATATATTTTTGCAATATGGGATAGTTATAGGACAACGGTTGATTTAAATAATATATATAAATTAGCAGCAAGAGAGGATGCGGAAATAAAACCCTTTAAAATAGGGGCGCTGGAGATAAATTATTTAGATAAAAGAAAACCTTGGGTTTCAACTATATGGTCGTTATTAATTCCAGGTTCAGGGCAATTATATATTCATAGACTTATTACAGCAGGTTTTGTTATTATGTGGTGGATTGCTATATGTTACTATTCTAAACTGTTGCCAGTATTTCATTATAGTTTTCTAGGAGACTTTGAGAAGGCGAAAGCAGTAGTAGATATGCAGTGGTTTTTAAATATACATTCTGTATATTTCTTTTCTATGTATGATGCTTATACAAATACAGTAGAAAATAACAAATTATATGAATGGGAACAATCAAAGTTTTTTAAAAGAGAATATCAAAATTCGAATTTTGTAATGCCATTTAAAAGGAATATAAGAGGTGACAGGATGTATATTGTTTCTACCTTTAAACATTCAATATATCTAGAATTAGCTATTACAGCAATTGAGATGAAAGGAATCAAAAAAGAGAATATTATGGCTGTTCCTATGGATAAAAGAGGAGAGGATAGAATGTTATTTGACTCCATTCATAGTTCTGATGGCTTAAGTTTATTTGATTTATCTGCTATTCTTGCAGTCATTTTAGGAATATTTGGGAGTGTATACGGGATGATTTGGAAGTGGGGGCCTTTAATATAGGGGTTGATAGCTATATTAATAGGTGCTACATTAGGGTTTATTATTAAAATGATTATAACAAAAAAGTATAATACTAATAGGCAGAGTAATAAGAGAGGAACAGAAGTTGTTCTTATAATAGAGTGCACTGAAGGTCAGGTGGATATGGTAAAAGATATGCTTTGGGCGAACCAGGCGCTTGGAGTGAGAAAATTAGATATACACAATACTTGATTGTATTTTATTAAATTGATGTTGAAATGGAGGTATGATCTTGAGCAAAGAATATATAATTAGTATTGTTGAGATTATTTTAATAATATTTGTACTATATAAATATGTTCCAAGGGACAAAATTCGTGAAGCACATGTAGCTTATTTGTTTAAACAAGCAATAACATGGTCAGTAGGATTAATAGTTGCAGAATATAGACTCATTGAATATCCCTTTAGACTTTTTCCCTATGCTAATAAAGCAAGTTTTTTGTTTGAGTTCTTTTTCTATCCATCTATTTGTGTTATATTTATAGCTAATTATCCTGAGAAAAAAAGTTTATTTTCTCAGTTTATGTATTACTTTTATTATTGTACTATCTTAACTATTATTGAAGTGATTCAAGAAAGATATACAGATGTTTTAGAATATAGACATTGGACTTGGTATGTAACCTGGATTACATTTTTTATTACATTCTATATGTCAAAGAAGTATAATGAGTGGTTTTTTAAAAATATTACAATGAACAATAAGTAATATTATTAGACTGTTAAAAATAGATACAGGATATGAACTATAAGAAGAATAGTTTTAATATAACTCTAGCTTTATGCTTAATGAAAATAAGGCTAGAGTTTTAGCGCTTATAGAAAAATGTTCATTATAGATATGGAATAGTAATATTTATAGTAGTTATATTAATAAAATATATTAATAAGTAGGATTATGGAGGGTTAGTATGGAATATATGATATATTTTTTAGGTGGGATTATTTTATTATTTGTATTAGTAAAGCTCTTGGCTTGGCCTATAAAAATTTTATGGAAATTAGTTGTTAATGCGGTATTGGGAGCTGCTATTTTATTAATTGTAAATATAGTTGGAGGATATTTTGGGATTAACATAGGGATAAACCCTTGGACAGCACTTATAGCAGGATTCTTTGGACTGCCAGGTGCAGTATTTCTAATTATATTTAAATTGTTTCTATAGTATTTTCAGACATAGGAGTTAAAAATATATAGTAATAGTGTTAATACATATTTAGATATATTCTCATAGTTAATAATGGGTTCTAATATATTAAAATTTGTTAAATATAATAAATTAGGTATAGTTTAAGTTATTTATATAATATATAATTTAAAACAGAAAGGTACGAAGGAGGGAGATTATATGACTAAATTTCTAAATAGAGTACTAGTAGTAGCTTTAATAGTTTCCCTAGTATTAAATGGAGTTATTATTCTTAAATTCAATAATGTAAGTGAAGATGTTGGTAGAAATTATGAGAAGTTAAATTATCTAGAAAGAAGTGTAAACAATATGTCTAGTGATTTGACAAAGCTTGCATCTAAACAAGATTGGATTAGTAGCAAAGAATATAAGATATTAGAAATAGATAAAGATTATAAGAATGTAAAAATACTTATATATGGAAATTTAAAAGAATTAGAGAATAATGCAAAGCTATACCTTTTATATGGAAAGGTGAAAAAAGATGAAAAAGAAGATATAGAATGGATTAAAACGCCTTTAAGTATTTCTTACGGATTAAAGTTTACTAAAACCTTACTTCTACCCTATAAAGAAGACTATAAATTTAAACTTTTAGCTGAAGGACCAAGTAAGCTAAGAAGTGAGGATTTGTTACATGCTTTTTTTAAAGAGGAATTAGAGAGCAGAATATACACTCATGTATTTGCTAATGAAAATTCAAAGGATAATACAACACTAGATATCAGTATAGATAATAATTTTAAAGGACAAGACAAACTTAAGATTAAAAATATTAAAGTAAATGCATATAATGATAAGGGGTCATATAGTACTACTGAAGTTTATAAAGAAGGTAAGGTTGTTGTAAGTGATAATGTAATAGATATTCCAATAGAAGTTAATGAAGATAAAGAAATTCATGAAGAAGATACTAATATACAAAGGTTAAATTATAATGTAAAAATAAAGAAGGATTCTAAAGAGAAAGCTAAATTAAGATTTGAGGTAGTAATAGAGGACTATATGGAAGAGCAGTTTAAAGAGGAATATCAGGAGTAATATAAAAAAGTACATGGCTTCGTAGAGAGTTTTTACTCTTTATGAAGCCATTTGTCTTTAAAAAGTAATACTTTAACTACAGTTACTATTAATACTTTGCCTGGTGTATCAATATGAGAATTAGATAGGAAATAAGAGATAAATAGAATAAATGGAGTCATATTTGGTTTAATGGTGGATTATAGGTTTTTTATGCATAGCATTTATGATAAGATATTCCTTGTCGATTCGAGAGAACAAAGAGAAATGATTGATAACAGATAATTTTTAATCTCTAGAAGTATTTTAACATAGATACAATGATTAGAGATTAGATAATAGATGTTAAAAAGTTCTTAAAAAAAGATAATATCAACTAAAAAAAAGTGTTGACAAAACAATTTAAAGTTGATATAATGAATAAGTTGTCGAGAGATGGTGAAAAAAACTTGGTCTTTGAAAATTAAGCAGAAATTAAGGTAAATAAAATGCCAGTCAAAAACTTTAAGTAATGAGTAACAGATTAAACTTTTAAATTGAGAGTTTGATCCTGGCTCAGGACGAACGCTGGCGGCGTGCCTAACAC
>JAVBVX010000023.1:0-4181 GCA_036677665.1 Clostridium sp.
CACGTCCTTCGGACTAGGTAACTCCGATAGGAGGCAATAAGAGGAAGTTTGATGAATTGACCAAACGTGTTTAGGTAATTCAGGGAAAATAATATCCATTAGTCTTGTTATCGATAACTTTAGTTTGGATCGATAACCGATTAAACGATATCTATGCCTAGTTAGTGACTTTAGCTCTTGAATCTGGTATGATACTGGTGAATAGGATTTTGTATCATCAGAAAAGAGCATTTTAGCAATAACTAATGCATCCGTTTTATCAGTCTTAGTTTTCCTAAGAGTCTGAGCTTTACGGAAAAGATTTGTAGCTAAAGGATTAAGAATAGAGAGCTTGAGACCTTTAGAATACAAAAAGTTTTGGAGATTAGTGCTATAATGACCTGTTGATTCAAGTCCTATTTTTACGTTAGAAATATCCTTGTCAGGCAGAGTAGAAAGAATTGTTGAATAGAGTAATTCAAAGCCTTCACGAGAATTGGATATACGTAAAGAATCATTAATAATAACACCACCTGAATCAACGATACAGCAATCATGCTTCTCCTTAGCTACATCGATTCCAATATAAATCATAAGAACACTCCTTATAGTTTAGTCCGCTATGTTCCACCTACTTTATGCTAAATGTATCCTTGCTCTATATAAAACGTCATGCGTTATCTAACTAATTAACAAATAAGCATAAAGCTGTGGTTATATCCTCAATTAAAATAGTCTAGCTATAGGTGAAAAAACTAATCCACAGCGTCTTATGTTATTATAGTAAATTATTTTTAAGAAAGGAAAAGTATAATGAATTTACTATGAGTTCATTATACAAGGTGATAATATGAAGAGATTAAAGCCGCTAAACGACTTTATATTTGTGCGACGTGAAGTTGCAATATTAGCTGACTAAGAAAAGAATCCTCAAATGGTTTTTTTTTCTTTTGGTCTACCCCCTCCATTTGGGGTAATGCTACTTACAGGTGCATAACTGGCAACGGATATGTGCTAAGCTGTAGGGACAAAGTGGTAAAAGGGTAACCCTATCCCTGTAACGCAAGCATAAACGGTGTGACATGGGCAGATTAATCGAACTGTTATAAGGCTCGTTAAGTCGAAGCAAGCGAAAAGGGATTGATACGCTTGAACTAAAAAGTAAGGGTTCGTACCTAATTTTTGAATATGACTTAGGTAAAATGGACAAGCAACCCCGGGCTATAGACAGACCCTAAATCACACTGAACTGGTAATAATGCAGAACACGGTAAGCCCTATGAACCACAATAGGGAATCAGAGGGTAAAGGATAGTATAAAAAGCGAACGGCAATTTATAATGAATTGCATAGCCTTTCAAAATTTGAGGCATTCCGAAAGGAAGCAGACTTATACATGAGGTCTTTAGTTGTAAAAATGTATGCTACTTATGAACAAGGGAGAAAGTGAATACTGTTGAATAAACGGACTGCAAACTTGAATGAAAAACACTCTGCTAATCAGTGGAAACAAATCAACTGGGAAGAAGTAAAGAATTTCATTAATAAGATACAAACACGGATTGCAAAGGCTACTGTCAAAGGAAATAAAAGATTAGCACGTGAATTACAAAGAATGTTAACACACTCATACTATGCAAAACTTTGGGCAGTAAAGAAAGTAACAACAAACAGAGGCAAAAGGACATCAGGAATAGATAAAGTAAAATGGGAAACACCAGCAGAAAAATATAATGCAGTAATGCAATTAAATAAAAAAGGATATAAATCGCAAGCCCTAAAAAGAACGTATATAGCAAAAGGAAACGGCAAGAAACGTCCTTTAGGAATACCAACAATGATAGACCGAGCCATGCAAGCATTAGAAGCAATGGCTCTGGATCCAATTGTAGAGAGTATTAGTGATAAAACATCATTTGGATTCAGAAAAGCAAGAAGCTGTCAAGATGCAATGCATCAATTATTCATTGATTTAGCACGCAAGGACGCACCTCAATGGATACTGGAAGGTGATATCAAATCATGTTTTGATGAAATATCTCATGAATGGTTATCAGAGAACACCCCAATTGAAAAACATGTACTAAATGAATTTCTCAAATCGGGATATGTATATAAAAATGAATTATTCCCAACAGAGCAAGGAACACCTCAAGGCGGCTTGATCAGTGCAATCTTGGCAAATCACACATTAAATGGAATAGAAGAACTGCTTAAAAAGAACTTTAAGAGGAAAACAATAAGAAAAAAGAACTGTAGCGAAAGCGGAAGGCAGAAAGTCCATCTTGTCAGGTATGCAGATGACTTCATAATAACTGCCAAGAGTGAGGAAGTAGCTATACAAGCAAGGGAATTAGTAAGAATATACATTGAAAAAAAAGGACTAATATTATCAGAGGATAAAACACTGATAACAAATATTTCAACAGGCTTTGACTTCTTAGGCTGGAATTTTAGAAAATATGGGGAAAAGTTAATAATAAAACCTTCAAAGAAGTCAATACAAAAAGTTATAAATAAGATAAGAGACACGATAAGGGATAACACAAGTTCTAAACAGGATTATCTAATCACACAATTAAACTTTATAATTATAGGATGGAGCAATTACCATCAAAATGTTGTGGCTAGAAAAGTATTCGAAAGAATTGATCACATCACTTATTTAATGCTATGGAAATGGGCAAGAAGAAGACACCCGAATAAAAGCAGGCATTGGATAAAGGAACGATACTGGAAAACTATAGGGAATGACCATTGGAGATTCAGCGATACCAAAACGTTAAAAAGGATGAGCGATAAAAAAATAGTCAGACATTTACCACTAAAGCTGGAGAAAAACCCATATATAGATACAGAATACTTTGAAAAACGGCAAATGAGTTTACAAGCCAACAAGATGTCTGGAAAATTTAAAAGCATATGGCTAAAACAAAAAGGAATATGTCCACAATGTAAAAGATTTATGGAAGATTACAAAGAAAGAATAGCCATAACAATCCAAAGTGCAGAAATGAAACAAACAAGAGAAATTAGATTCATACATAAAATGTGCGTAAATCAATTTACCAATGATAATGTCGGCAAGTTACAAATAGAAACTTGCTTCTAAAGGCTTGAGCCGTATGAGGGGAAACTCTCACGTACGGTTCTTAGGCGGGAAAGGAGAAGAGATTCTCCCTACCCAGCCGACAAAAAGCTTTTTGGAGAAAATGAAGTAAAAGATAATTTAATTGCATTTTTAAATGCAGTATTAGATAGAAAAGATAGAGATAGATTAGTAACAGTAGAAATAATAGATAATAAAGAGCTAACTAGAGAAATGATGGAAGATAAAACAGGAATATTAGATGTAAGAGCAAAAACAGAAGACGGAACACAAATAAACATAGAAGTTCAGCTTACAGATCAAAGGAATATGGATAAAAGAACTTTGTTTTATTGGGGAAGATTATTTAATGAAGGTATAAGTAAAGGTGAAGATTATCAAAAATTATGTAAAGTAATCACTATAAATATACTAGATTTTGAATATCTACCATTAGAAAAGTTTCACTCAAAATTTCATTTATGGGAAGATGAAGAGAAGGAATATATGTTAACAGATTTAGTTGAGATACATTTTATAGAGGTCGCAAAGTTTAATGAATTAAAAGAAAAGAATTTAAAAGAAGATAAACTTCAAAGATGGCTGACATTTTTTAATAAAGACATATCAGAAGAAACTTTAAAGGAGTTGATGGATATGGATAAAGATATTAAAAAAGTAGAAGAAAGGTTAGAATATTTAAGTAGTGATAAAAAAACTATTGAGCTATATAAAGCAAGAGAAAAATCACTACATGAAAGAGCAAATATGATAAGTAGTGCAAAAGAAGAAGGTAGAGAAGAAGGAATAATAGAGGTAGCAGAAAAAATGTTAAGAAAAGGTATGGCAATAGAATTAGTAAGTGAATTAACAGGATTAAATGAAGAGGAAGTTAGAAAAATTGAAAAATCACATACTAATTAAATTAGCAATATATAATAGAAGCTCGGTTGTTTCTCCCTCACAAAGAATCAAGCTCAGTCACATTGCACCCTCGCAAGGGTACCAGGTACCACCCGACTTTAGTCGAAAGGATTCTATCCTGAAAGGAGTGGCAAAATGGAATAGCCACGGGGATTGGAAGGAAAGTAGGAACGTGAAGAGATAAAAGTAG
>JAVBVX010000024.1:0-3322 GCA_036677665.1 Clostridium sp.
TCAACTCATCCAGTATAGAAGTATAGATTTCAACTCTATTTTTATTGAAAAACTTAGCTCGATATAAAGCATCATCCGCACTTTTAATAAGCTCAACATCATTCTTAGCTTTATCGGGATATATAGACACTCCCATTGATACAGTTAATTTACCTTTAGGCTGATTTTCTTCTCCCTCAAAATAAGTTTCTTCTATTTTCACCCTTATACTTTCTGCAATGCTAATTGCATCTTTTTCCATAGTATTAGGTAGTATTATTGAAAACTCCTCACCACCGTATCTAGCTACAATATCCGTTTTTCTTACACTATTTTTTAATATAGAACCTATACTTCTTAATACTTCATCGCCCTTTTGGTGTCCATATAAGTCGTTATAATGCTTGAAATAATCTATATCTATAAATATCATAGATACAGGCTTATTTAACTTTTCATGTTGTAATATTTGTTGCCTTACAGCATCCTGAAAGAATCTATGATTATATACTCCAGTTAACCCATCTTCATTTACTAATCTTTGAAGATCTTCAATGTGTTCCCCTTCTATCTTCACATAAAATCCTAAAGGCCATGCTGTAAGGATAAATAATGCTGATAATACTAGATCATTTTCAAAGTATGGATTTACTTCCACACCATGAACAAATATAACGTCCATAGATAATATAATAATAGAAGAAATACATGCTACAATTATTCCCTGTTTCATACCTGATTGTATAGATGTAGTTATTATGATAAATAGAAACAAGAACTTGTAGCTACTTTCATTTGCACCTGAAACAAGTATCGCTGATAACGATACTAATATAAATAAAACTATCTCTATGGTATGTATTATCTTTATATATTTTGAATTTGACTTTTTATGAGTAGAAAATATCCATAAACCATAAATTAACATCGACAATAATAATATACTTAATACGATTATTACACTATAATAAGTATCTTTTAGGTCATATATAGGTTTTTTATAATTAAAGAAATATTTCAAAAAAGATGTTCCTGAAAATAATAATGAAGATATTTTTACTATTGATAATATTTCATGTACTTTTTTATATTTAGACTCGTCTAATCTTTTCATAACACCACTACTCCATAGTTAATTTTCAAAAGAATGCGTGATTGAGTAGTTCCTTCTCATGTTCTATTCTTCTCTAAGACATTTTGGTTCTTCTGGCTGATAAGCGAACCAGTAACATGCGGACGTAGCCACTGAAGCTGCAATTAAAGTAATTATAGTTGCAATTAAAGCTAGTAATTTATGTTTTAGTTTTTTCATAATATTTTCACTTCCTTTATTTAATTATATAATCAAAAATATTATCTATTTTTTTCACAAATAAATGACCCCTTTTACTGAGCGTAAAAGTTTGCCAAGCTATACCACTATTTATACATAATACATATATAAAAAATTCAGTTTTTTTAAGTTTAAGATATACTATCAACATAAATATAGTTATTGTAAAATACATAGTTAAAACTATAAAAGACTTTTTTTTCATTTGTTTCTTTTTTTCTTTTCTTTTGATCGGCTTTGATAAACTATCGACAGGGGCTAACTTATAAATTATATAATATGACCATGCAAAAATTATCATTACTAAAATTGTAATTACATTAAGCTTTTCCCACATATTTGCTATAACAGACATCGAAATAGCTTGTCCAATACATATAATTATTCCAATAAAAGTGCAATTGGCTGGCGAACTAGCATGAGCTCCTCCTGAATATTTTCTAAGTATACTTACAGTAAATAGTATTATTATTGATTCAATGGCAACATGAAATAAATACCCTATTGTAATAGTAAGAAATATAGAAAGGACAGTCTGTAATAAAGCAAAAGTTCCATAAGCTATAACTTCTCTTTTGTCATTATCCATATTTAATTCTAGTGCTATTTTATTTGCAATATTACTTGATAAATTCTCCATACTAACTAAATTTCAACTCTTTTCTTTTTAACAGTTTAACATAATATGATATTAAAATACCCGCAAAAAGCAAGATTCCTGGTATGCCATAAATTACTTTTAAAACTGGTTTACTAAGTATATAATCTACATCTGCTTTAAAAATATATTGTATCATCAGCATATTTATTGCTTCACACATAAATTGTATAATTAAAGTAGTTATTACTGCTCGTATAGAGTCAATTAAGTTAATCTTATTTATATTAACTATTAGTGTAATGAATACAAAAAAATTGAGTATAGTATGTACTCCAAAATTAATTGGAAGGAATCTAATTGCGTATATCATAATAACATATATTATACTTGATACTATGTATCTCTTAATATCAATATACCTTTTTGAAAATGCGTATGCAGCCAAAATAGATAAAAATCCCTCTGGTAATCCTCGTATGAAAACTTCGAATAGGGTTACTCGTAGCATATTTTTTCTCCTTTTAAAACCTATTATAAAATTTACTTTTTACTATTAGTAGTTCTTCTTACTAACTAGAAACTTTTTTCATTACACTGAGATGTTTAATTACATTAAAAATAATAATAAAAACAAAGCATCTTATAAACACATCTCCAATACTTAGAATGCTATATCCTATATCTATTATATCAGTTAAAAACTTCAACTTTGTTTGTTCATTTCCTAGAACGTGTATACCATTAATTCTTATAAAAGAATCTTCTTTTACAAAACCTGTCCAATATGATAACTTAGGAAATACAGGCATATTCCCACTATTTGCTTTTATTGCAATATTATTTAAAGCACTTCCAATAAAAATAAATATTGATCCAATAATAGCACTGTAATATTTTCTATATTTAATAATTGGAAATAAAAATAAATATAAACACATTGGTTTTAATATAATTGAGTACTTTGTAAAGCTATAATTTTCAAAATAAATCGTAATTTGCAAGGCTAGATATACTATCTCATACACTAATATAGGATATATCGCCCCTTCCTTGAATAGTGGTTTTAAATTATACCCTTTTATTTTTGCAATTATCATTGCTATCAATATAGTTTCTATCATACTATTAATCCTACAATTCTTTTATAAACTAAAATACCCTTTTATTATAACAACTTTTTTAATTTTATTCCACTTATTTCTTGAAATTCCATATATGCAAGTATAATTTAAAAACTTTTGTAAATAACCTTCTATTTTTTTGTATTAATAATATATTCTTTTAATATTTCATTACCATATTTCTCTCTTAAAATACTAACTATAATTCTAGCTTTTTTATCCTCTAATTCTTTCAATTCTTCTTCTCTAGGAGGATATATTACTTCTACTGAAATTTCTTTTCTTTTT
>JAVBVX010000025.1:0-2698 GCA_036677665.1 Clostridium sp.
ACTATTCAATACATTATAGAAGAAGCAGTAGCTTCAGGAATTGAGGAAATACTTATTATAACAGGTAGAAATAAAAGGGCTATAGAAGACCATTTTGGTGCGACACGTTCTCTTATAAGTGCATAAGCACGAAAAGGAGGAATTTACAAATTGTAAATTACAACTGATTCATCGAGAGTAGGAATGAGGCCTTCATGTTGTGCTAAAACTACTCCTCTGATACTCCTGCATGCATAAATAAGTAGTAGCTTGTTTGTGTATGAAGCCAGGTGAAGTCGGCTGAATTATACCTAAGTTCTTTTTGAACATGGTATAAGATAGGCCGGGAGGCTGAAAAAATATCTATGGTGAGAATGACCATTAAGGTCTGACGAAGTGGCGAATGTACGGGTCTAGAGGTCTACAGGATACGAAAGGTCCTGCTCGTTATCAGCGAGGTAAAACACCGAAAAGTAAGATTCGAAGTTATGAAATTCGGGATAGCGAACGATGACGCTATAGTGTTTACAGGCTCATAGTCACCACCTACGGATATAATGTATAGCTAGATGAATTGGAACGTGGAAAGCAGAAGACTTCCAATTAAAAACGACTACTAGCGGGAAGGTGCATGGTAACATGCTTAACTTCTGTGAGAGTAGGGGCACAGTACCGGAGAAACTAAGATAATAATTAGTGGAGGGATAGCCCCAAGTCTTGTTCTTTGACAACTCAATACAACAAGGTTAAGTTTAGCTTTCGAGTAAGAAGGGGAGAATCTAGCTCTAGGAAGGAGTAACCCCGCTGAACGCATTCTTACGACATGCAGAATATTATGGTATGCAAGCAACTTTTGATAATCTCTATAAAGAAAGTAGGTCAAATAACATATTTCGCAATCTCTATGACCTAATTATTTCTGAAAATAATATCTTACTCGCTTATCGTTCCATTAAGAGCAACTCTGGTTCGAAAACAGCGGGCATAGATAACTTAATTATAGATAACTTAAAAAAGTTAACATCATACCAACTAATCTGTTTAATTCGAGAGACATTAAGAGATTATAAACCTAAGGCTGTAAAAAGAACTTTTATACCAAAAGAAAATGGGGATAAAAGACCATTAGGAATTCCAAGTATTATAGACCGATTAATACAACAAATGATAAAACAAATTATTGAACCTATTGCAGAAGCAAAATTTTATAAACATAGTTATGGATTCAGGCCTTTAAGAAATACCCATCATGCAATAGCTAGAGCACAAACATTAATTAATAAGGGTAACTTGCACTATGTAGTAGATGTAGATATTAAAGGATTTTTTGATAACGTAAATCATAATCGGTTGATAAAACAAATTTGGAATCTTGGTATAAGAGACAAAAGAATAATATCTATTATCTCAAAAATACTTAAATCACCAATTAAAGGCGAAGGTATTCCAAATAAGGGTGTGCCTCAAGGAGGTATTCTTTCGCCACTACTAGCAAACATTGTACTACATGATTTAGATAAATGGGTATATAGTCAGTGGGAAGGAATGAAAACCTACTATCCTTACAAAAATCAAGGTGATAAAATTAAAAGACTTAAGAACACCAAACTAAAGGAAGGATATTTAGTACGTTACGCTGATGATTTTAAGTTGTTTGCAAGGAATAGTCAATCAGCCTATAAATGGTTTTATGCCATAAAGAAATACCTTAAAGAACGTCTTAAACTAGACATTTCAATTGAAAAGTCTAAAGTAACTAACCTAAAGAAAAAGAAATCTGATTTTTTAGGGTATAGATTGAAAGCGGATCTTAAAGGGAATAAATATGTAGCACATACATACATGAAATCTAAAAAGAAAATTTCTATAAAGCAAGGATTGAAGAAAGCTATCAAACAAATAAAAGATTCACCGATAGCACAAAATGTTATGAAACTAAATTCTATGATTATGGGACTACATCAATACTTTAAGTATATGACCCATGTTTCTAAGGAATTTCAAGATATATCCTTCTCTTTGTCGAAAGCTATGTATAATGGTTTCAAACACATCGGACGATATGAACATCCCAAAAGCGTGCCGAATACTTTTAAGAAATACTATAGCACAACATATCGCACTTGGAAGATAGCAAGAATTTATGTTTTCCCAATAGCAGATATTAGCATGCAAACAAATTTAAACTTTAGTCAGACATTAAATGTATTTACTGAGGAAGGCAGAAAGAAAATTCACAGAAATTTACATAAACAAATTACCTTAGAATTAACTAAATTGATGTATTCATCTAACCTCATTCAACGTTCCACGGAATATATAGATAACAAAATGTCTAGATACTCTATGGTTAAAGGTAAATGTGAAATAACAGGAACGTTTCTCTCCACAGAAATGATTCACTGCCATCACTTCTTACCCATAAAACTTGGTGGAACAGATAAGTACCATAATCTAAGGATATTGCATAAAGATGTTCATAAACTGATTCATGCTACAGAAACTGAAATAATTAATAAGTACAAAAGTTTTCTAAAATTAGATAATGAAACCATTAAGAAAATTAATATATACCGTAAGAAATGTAACCTTAAAGTATTGAGTTAAACAAGAATAAGATGGAGCGCCGTATGAGGGGAAACTCTCACGTACGGTGTGGAGCAGGGGAAAAGATGGAGATAAAATCAAAATCTTACCTATTGCTATATAAATCTATTGA